>NZ_BAAAUS010000013.1:0-72796 GCF_039534065.1 Pseudonocardia yunnanensis
GGCGAGCACTCTGATCGTGTCGACCGCCCTCCTGTCGAGATCGGTCCAGTCGCTGGGCACGTTGGCTCGAGTCAGGGTCTCGATTTCGGTGTCGGCCACGGCACTTCCTAGGGGGTCTTGTGGAGGCACGGGCGCGGGACGCCTCGACGCATCCGGCTTGCGGGTCAGCCTACCGAGGTGACGCAGGCAGGTGTGATCACTGGCAGAACGGTCACCCGCCGGTCTACCCGCGAGCACGCCCCGGCATGCCCCCGGTTACCATCGACAAGCCGTAGAACTCGGGAAGTCCGATTCCCCCACACGTTGGATTGAGGTTGCCGGTGAGTGTGCCCGTGTCGCAGCAGGGGGCGTCGCAGGTGCCGCCTGCCCCGGGCTTCCGAGCCGTGCTGCAGCGGGCGCAGGACACCTTCCGGGCGTACCTCGGCCTCACCAAGACGCGCATCATCGAGCAGCTACTCGTTGTCACCGTTCCGGCGATGTTCCTCGCCCAGCGGGGCATCCCGTCCGTGTGGCTGATCGCCGCCACACTTCTGGGTGGCGCGGCAGCGGCGGCGAGCGCGCACGCCCTCAACTGCGTGGTCGACGCCGACATCGACGCCGTGATGAAGCGCACGGCACGACGCCCGCTCGCGAAGGGCCAGGTGCCTCCCCGCAATGCACTGATCTTCGGGCTCACGCTCGGGGCGCTCAGTGCCGTCTGGCTGGGGCTCACCACGAACTGGCTGGCAGCGGGGCTGTCGGTGGCTGCCATCGCGTTCTACGTGCTGGTGTACACGCTGCTGCTCAAGCGGCGGACGTCGCAGAACATCGTGTGGGGCGGCGCGGCGGGCTGCATGCCGGTGGTGATCGGATGGGCCGCCGTGACCGGCACGGTGCAGTGGCCCGCACTGGTGATGTTCGGTGTGATCTTCTTCTGGACCCCACCGCACTTCTGGGCGCTTGCCATGCGTTACCGCGAGGACTACGCCGCCGCCGGTGTGCCGATGCTCCCCGTGGTGGCCACGCCGGCCCAGGTCTCGCGCCGCATCGTCGCCTACTCGTGGGTGATGGCCGCATGGACGCTCCTGCTGGTACCGGCCACCTCCTGGATCTACACGGGCGTGGCGCTGCTCGGGGGTGCCTGGTTCGTGTTCCAGGCGCATCGGCTGCACGCCGGTGTCGCGGCCGGGCGTGACGTCACCCCGATGAAGCTCTTCCACCTGTCGAACATGTATCTCTGCATCCTCTTCGCCGCCATCGCGGTGGACGCCGCGGTCGGTCTTCCCGTCCTGCGGTTCTGACCGACCATCGGGTCGCGTCCCGAGTCTCGGTGCAGCGGGGGCGTGCCCGTCGCCGCTAGCGTGCGTAGCCCGACCCGGTGCCCGCGGAGGGCGGCCGTCCGTGGAGGCGCTCATGCCGAACTCGCGATCCGTCCTCGTCATCGGCGGTGGCGTCGCCGGGCTGTCCACCGCGCTGCTCCTGGCCCAGGACGGCCACCGCGTGACCGTCCTGGAGCGGGATGCAGCGCCCGCGCCCGAGCCGGACCGGGCATGGGACGGCTGGGACCGGCGGGGCTGCGCCCAGTTCCGGTTGCCGCACTACTTCCTCCCGCGGTTCCGGCAGCAGTTGGAGGCCGAACTGCCCGAGCCGGCCGCTGCGCTTCTTGCGGCGGGCGCCGTCCACTACGACGTCATCGGCGAGCTGCCCGAGGCGCTGACGGGCGGCCGACGCGCCGATGACGACCGCTACACCGCGCTCGCCGTTCGTCGGCCGGTGCTCGAGGCCGTGCTCGCCCGGGCCGCGGCCGCGCAGCCGGGAGTCGAGGTGCGCCGCGGCGTGGTGGTGCGGGGCCTGCTGACGGGCACTCCTGATGTGCCGGGCATTCCCCACGTCGTCGGGGTGCTCACCGGCGACGGCGGCGAGGTGCGGGCCGACCTGGTCATCGACGCCGGCGGCCGCCGCTCGGCCCTGCCCGCGCTGCTCTCCGCGCTCGGCGGCCCCGTTCCCGTCGAGGAGCGGGAGGACAGCGGATTCATCTACTACGCCCGGTTCTTCCGGACCGACCGTGCCGGCTTTCCGGCGTTGCGCGGCATGGTCCACCAGTTCTACAACTCCGTCTCGGTGCTGACCCTGCCCTCGGACGACCGGACCTGGAGCGTCACGCTCGTGGCCGCCTCCCGGGATAGGGAGCTGCGGGTGCTGCACGAGCCCGACCGGTGGACGGCGGTGGCGCGCTGCTTCCCGTCCAGCGTGGCGTGGCTCGACGGCGAGCCGGTGACCGGTGTCGTGGCGATGGCGGGGATCGAGAACCGCATCCGCCACTACGTCGTCGACGGGCGCCCGGTCGTCACCAGTGTGCTGCCCGTGGGCGACGCGTGGGCGTGTACCAACCCCTCCCTCGGGCGCGGTGTGTCGATGACGCTGGCCCACGCGGTGCTGCTGCGCGACGCGCTGCGTGCGGGGGACGGGGAGCGCCCGGGGCAGCGGTCCGTGCGGTGGGCGGAGATGACGGGCACGGTGCTCGAGCCGTGGTACCGCTCCACCGTCGCCGGTGACGGCCTGCGGCTCGCCGAGATCGAGAACGACCGCGCCGGCGTTGACTACACGCCCGGTGACACCCGCTTCGCGCCGACCAAGGCGTTGCAGACAGCCGCTCATCGTGACCCGGATGTCCTGCGTGGGCTGCTCGACATCAGCTCGATGCAGGTACTGCCGCCGGAGGTGCTCAGCCGCCCGGGAATGGCCGCCCGCGTACGTGCGGCGGCCGGGACGAACGTGCCGCAGTACCCGGTGCCGGGCCCCGACCGCGCGGCCCTGCGCGCCGCCGCGGGGCTCGACGGACGCACCTCGCAGCACGTGAGGTGACCTCGCAACGCGCCGGCCTGCTGCGACGATGCACGGCGGGCTGCGACGACGCGGTTGTCCACAGGTTCTCCTGATTGACCGTTCCGGACCCGCGCGGCCGGGCAGGGTTGTCGTGTGGATCACGTAAAAGGCTGGATCACCTGGCGGCGGGAGCTGCTCGCCGCCGGGTTCGCGGCCGGTGAGGTGCGGCAGCGGCTGCGGGTCGGAGCGCTCGTGTCCGTGCGCCGCGGCGCCTACCTGACGCGTGCGCTCCCGCCCGATCGCGAGTTGCGGCACGTCATCCTGGTGCGAGCTGCCCTCCCCGACCTCGCCGCGGACGCCGTGGTGAGTCACGCCTCCGCCGCAGTGCTGCTCGGGTTCCCGCTGTGGAACGTGCCGCTCGGGCATGTGCACGTCACCCGGTGCCGCAGGTCGGGCGCCCGGCGCAGCAGCGGCGTACATGTCCATGCCGCGCCGCTGGAGCCGGATGAGATCGTCGAGGTCGACGGGCTGCGGCTCACCTCGCCGGCGCGCACGGTCGTCGACCTCGTCCGGTGGTTGCCGTTCGAGCAGGCGGTCGTGGCCGCGGATGGAGCGCTCCGCCTCCAGCTCGTCACGCGGGCGGGCCTGGCCCAGGCCGCCGAGCGCGCCGCACGCGACGAGAGTCTCCGCGTGGTCCGCTGGACGTGGTAGGAGTTGGACCACTTCGATCCGGTGGCCGAGCGGCTCCGGCGCGCGTTCGGTGCCCCGGAACGCACCTCGCAGCACGTGGGGTGACCTCGCAACGCGCCGGCGCGCTGCGACGATGCCCGACGGGCTGCGACGACGAGCCGGCGACGACCCTGCGACGAGCCCGCGACGACGACGCCCCCTGGCGGCCGCAGCCGTCAGGGGGCGCCGGGTCGGCGTTATGCGGCGGGGATCAACCCGTTGGGGTCGAGCACGTACTTGCGTGCTGCGCCCTGATCGAACTCCTGGTAGCCACGCGGTGCGTCATCGAGAGGAATCACGGTGGCGTTGACCGCGTCGGCGATGTGGGCCCTGTCGTGCAGGATGGCCATCATCAACTGGCGGTTGTACTTCATGACGGGGCACTGGCCGGTGGTGAACGAGTGGCTCTTCGCCCAGCCGAGCCCCAGCCGCACCTTGAGCGTGCCCGTCTTGGCGTCCTCGTCCGCCGCACCGGGGTCGCCGGTGACGTAGAGACCGGGGATGCCGAGCTTGCCGCCCGCACGGGTGACGGTCATGATCGAGTTGAGCACGGTGGCCGGGGCCTCGTGCCCGTCCCTTCCGGCTGCGCTGGCCTCGAAGCCGACGGCGTCGACTGCACTGTCCACCTCGGGCACGCCGAGGATCTCGGCGATCTGGTCCTCCAACGAGGCGTCCTGCGTGATGTCGACCGTCTCGCAACCGAACGAACGCGCCTGCGCCAGCCGGTCGGCGTTGCGGTCCCCGACGATGACCACGGCCGCACCGAGCAACATCGACGAGTACGCCGCCGCCAGCCCCACAGGTCCGGCACCGGCGACGTACACGGTCGACCCGGTGGTCACACCAGCGGTGTAGGCGCCGTGGTAGCCGGTGGGGAAGATGTCCGACAGCATCGTGAGGTCGAGCACCTTCTCGAGCGCCTGCTCCCGGCTGGGGATCTTCAGCAGGTTGAAGTCGGCGAACGGCACCATGACGTACTGCGCCTGGCCGCCTTCCCAGCCACCCATGTCGACGTACCCGTATGCCGACCCGGCGCGGGCGGGGTTGACGTTGAGGCAGACGCCGGTCTGGCCCTCCTTACAGTTGCGACACCGCCCGCAGGCGATGTTGAACGGCACCGAACAGATGTCGCCGATGTCCAGGAACTGGACGTCCTCGCCCTTCTCGACGACCTCGCCCATGATCTCGTGGCCGAGCGTCTGTCCGGGCGGGGCGGTGGTGCGACCGCGCACCATGTGCTGGTCGGATCCGCAGATGTTGGTGGCGATGTTGCGCAGGATCACCCCATGGACGGCTTTCTGCGTCAGCCCCTTGGCCTTCGCGACATCGGTAGGTACCTCGAGCTTCGGAGGGTCGTGGTCCTCAACCGTGACGACCCCGGGCTCCTTGTAGACGACGATCTTGTTACCACCCATGTGCTCCTCCAGACTGTGCCGACGTTGGCGTGCCCACGGGACATGAGCCATAAGCCGCCGAGAGGTGTGCGCAATCCCGAGTCTTCTCGGCCCGCGAATTTGCGCAAGGGCCCGTTAGCGCAGAATTTCCGGGGTTTGCCAGTCCTTGCCGTGCACATGGTGATCGAGAAATGCGGTGACCGTCTCGTACCAGAGCGCTGCGTGCTGAGGTGAAAGCACCCAGTGATTCTCGTCGGGGAAATAGAGGAACCGGTGCGGCAGGGTGGCGGGGTCGCCTTCGTGCCGGGAGACGAGGTCCCACCACAGGCGCAGGGCCTCGCCGATCGGCACGCGATAGTCCTTGTCGCCGTGGATGACGAGCATGGGCGTGCTGATGGCATCGGCGTGCCGGTGCGGGCTGTTGTGCTCGGCCATCTCCTCGGTCATCTCGCGCAACCAGTAGTGGGGAGCGTCAGTGGTGGTGCCGAACTGGTCGAGCGCCCAGAGGCTCGCGTGGGTGACGATCGCCCGGAAGCGGTCGGTGTGCCCGGCGATCCAGTTGGCCATGTACCCGCCGAAGGAGCCACCCATCGCCGCGGTGTGCTCGGCGTCGATGTCGGGCCGGGCCTCGGCGGCGTCGGTGATCGCCATCAGATCCGTGTAGGGCGCCGCGCCCCACGCGCCCCACCCGCGCTGGATGAAGTCGAGTCCGTACCCGGTGGACAGGGCCGGGTCGGGCAGCAGCACCGCGTAGCCGCGGGCGGCCATCAGCCACGGGTTCCAACGCCACTGCCAGGCGTTCCAGCTGCCCAGCGGGCCACCGTGCACCCACAGCAGCAACGGCGCCGGGGTCGTCTCCGACGCGGCGTCGGGCAACACGAGCCAGGCCCGCAGCGGGCTGCCGTCCTCGGCCGTGGCGTGGACCTCGGTGAGCGAGCCGGGCAGCGCGGGCGACGGTGCCGGAGCGGGCAGCGGCACGGGCTGCTGGTTCGCGGTGGTCGCGTCGAGCCGGACGGGCGCGGGTGGGTGGTCGACCGCGCTGCGCAGCGCGTAGACGTGCGCGCCGTCCGGTGCCACCTGCAGGTCGGTGTAGGCGCCGTCGTCGCCGGTCAGGCGCGTGATCGTGGAGTCGGCCAGCTCGATGCGGAAGACGGGGGAGCGGCCGCCGTCGTCGGCGGTGACGATCAGCGCGGTCGAGTCGGGAGTCCACCGGACGTCGCCGGGCCAGCGGTCCCAGCCGGGTGCCACGTCCCGTGGTTCTCCGCCGGCCAGTGGCACCACCACGAGCCGGGTGTCGGGAGCAGTGGTCGGAGTGGTGATCAGCTGCTGCCAGAACGCCACCTGCGCGCCGTCGGGGCTGACGACCGGGCCGCCGAACTCGTGGCCGGGGTCGTCGGCGAGTACTCGTCGGTCGCCGGTGGCCACATCGATCGCCACGAGCACGCTGCGGGTGGACGCGCCGGACTCGGTGATCTGCCATGAGGTGACGACCGTGGCACCGTCCGGCGAGATGTCGTGGTCCGTCTCGACGAGGGCCATGCCCGGGGCCGGGGTGAGATCGCGCCACTCGACCGGGCCCGCGGAGTCGGACACCGCCACCGTGCCGGCAATCAGCCGCGGCTCGTCCGGGCCGAGGTCGTGGTCCCAGAACCGCACGGGGTAGCCGGCGTGCAGGATCGCGCCGACCTTCTTCTCGCGGCGCTCCTTGCGGCGCTTCTCGTCGTCCTCGGCGGAGACGGCGGCCGGGAACGTCATCGAGGTGGCGAGGACGGTGCCCGCGACGCGGGCGACCACGGGCGCGCTCAGGCCGCCCGGCCGGCTGCCGACGAGGTGCGCCTCACCGCTCTCCGGAAGCCGCCACAGGGCCTGGGGAGCGTCCTCGGGCTGGTCCTTCGCCTCGGGGTCGGGGCGGGCCGAGGTGAACAGCAGCGCGCCGTCGGGGGTGAAGGCGGGGGAGGACTCGCCCGTCGGGCCGCTGGTGAGCCTGCGTGCGGATCGCCTGCCGGTCGGGTCGATCTCCCAGAGCGCGGTGCGGTAGCGGTTCTTCTCCGGGGCGAGCCCAGCCACGGTGGTGACCAGCCGGCTGCCGTCCGGGGACAGTGCGAGCCCGCTCAGGCGGGGCAGCGCCACGTAGTCCTGCAGGTCGTGGAAGGGGGTCGGGGAGGTCTGCGGGGTCTCCGTCACAGCCCGATGTCTAGCACGGTTTCGGGTGATCATCTCGGTGCTGGTTAGTCTCCTGCTGCGCACGACGGAGAGGACCCCATGGATCGACGACCCCTGCTCGCGCGGGGGAGCAGCATCGGCGCCGCAGGAGCAGCTGTGATCGCCCTGCTGGCCGGCTGTGCCGGTCCGGAGCAGGCCGGTCTGCCCGGCGGCGGGGGATCCGCTCCCACACTGACGATCTACTCGGGGCGCAGCGAGGAGCTCGTTGCGCCCCTGATCCCGCAGCTGGAGAGCGCGGTCGGACGTGATGTCGAGATTCGCTACGGCAGCACCGACGCCCTCGAGACGCAGGTCATGCAGGAGGGACCGGACTCTCCGGCGGACGTCTTCCTCGGTCAGGACGGCGGTGCGCTGGGCACGCTGAGCCGAGCTGGGCTCCTTGCCCCGCTCCCCGCCGATGTGGTGGCCCCGGTCCCGGAGCGCTACCGGGCGCCCGACCTCACCTGGGTGGCCACCTCCGCCCGCGCCAGGGTCGTGGCCTACAACCCCGGCCGGGTGGCGGCGACCGACCTGCCCTCGGGCCTGGACGACCTGCTCGCCCCGCGGTGGTCGGGGCGGCTCGGCTTCGCCCCGACCAACGCCTCCTGGCTCTCGTTCGTCACCGGCGTGCGTCTCGTTCGCGGAGAGGAGGGCGCCCGGCAGTGGCTCACCGCCTTCGCGGCGCAGCACCCCCGGCGTTTCGACGGCAACGGCGAAATCGTGGAAGCGGTGGCCGAGGGCACCATCGATGCGGGTCTGGTGAACCACTACTACCTGTACCGGAAGACCGAGCGGCTGGACCCGGCCACCTATCCGGTGCGCAACCACTACGTGCCCGACGACCCGCTCGGCCTGGTCAACGTGGCGGGCGCGGCCGTGCTGGCCTCGAGCGACGACCAGGAGGCCGCGCGCCGAGCCGTCGCGTTCCTGCTGTCGCGCCCGGCCCAGCAGCACGTCGTGGACGAGACGGGGGAGTACCCCGTGCTCGCCGGCGTGACGCCGAGCCGGCCCTACGACCTCGCGCCGCTGGAGTCGCTGTCCCCACCGGTGCTGGATCTGTCCGACCTCGGGTCGCTGGAGCGCTCCGAGACCATGCTGCAGGAGGTCGGACTGCTCTGACCAGCAGATATGCGGCGGTCAGGGCAGCAGGAGCAGCTTCCCCGTGGTGCGCCTGCCCTGCAGGTCCTCGTGGGCGGTGACGGCGTCCGCGAGCGCATACCGGTGGCCGATCCGCACGTCGAGCGTGCCGTCGACGACCTCGGCGAACACGTCGGTGGCCCTGGTCCGCAGCTCCTCCGGCGTGGGGATGTAGTCGAACAGCTTCGGGCGGGTGAGGAAGAGCGAGCCGCCGGCGTTGAGCCGCATGGGGTCGACGGGGGGCACGGGCCCGCTCGAGCCGCCGAACAGCACCAGCATCCCGCGGCGGCGCAGGCTCGCGAGGCTCGCGTCGAAGGTCGAGCGCCCGACGCTGTCGTACGCGGCGTGGACCCCCGCACCACCGGTCAGGCTCCTGACCGCGTCGGCGAGATCGGCGACGTCGCCGTAGCGGATCACGTCGGCCGCTCCGGCGGCGCGGGCGAGCTCCTCCTTCTCGGCGGTGGACACCGTGGCGATGACCCGGGCGCCACGGGCCGCGGCGAGCTGGGTGAGCAGCAGGCCGACCCCGCCCGCCGCGGCATGCACCAGTACGTCCTCGCCGTGCTGCACCGGGTGGGTGTCGTTGACGAGGAAATGCGCGGTCATCCCCTGCAGCAGAAGACCGGCAGCGACCTCGTCGGAGACCCCGGGTGGTACGGGCACCGTCTTGTCCACCGCCACCGTCACGCGCTCGGCGTAGCTACCCAGCGCCTCGACCCACGCGACACGGTCACCCACGGCGAAGTCGGTGGCGCCCGGACCGAGAGCGAGCACGCGACCGGCACCCTCCAGCCCGGGGACGTACGGCATCGCCATGGGATAGGTGCCGTTGCGCTGGTAGACGTCGATGTAGTTGACCCCTGCCGCGGCGACGCCGACGAGGAGCTCGCCCGGGCCCGGCTCGGGGTCGGGCAGCTCGGCCGGGATCAGGACCTCGGGCCCTCCTGCGTTGCTGATCTGGATGGCGCGCATCTGCCGATCCTGCACCCCGCACCCGGACGGTCGCGCACCCCTGCCGGGTGACGGGAGGTCAGTTCAGATCGGCGAGCGCGGGTTGCGGCTCGGACGCGACCGGCGCGGCGGCGGAGACGGCGGCCTGCGGGCGTTCCGTGGTGGCGGACCACAGGGCCGCGGCGGCAACCGTGACGAGTGCGGCCCCGAGGACGTGCAGCGACACGAGCGCCTCGGGCACGCCGAGTGCGTACTGGATGCCGCCGAGGGCGCCCTGGGCCACCACGGCGACGATGAGCGCGACGTACCGGCGACGCAGCCGCGACGGCGCGCGCACGGCCGCCAGGGTGAACCCGAGCGCCACGAGCATCCCGAGGTAGGCGAAGAGCAGGTCGGCGTGCAACTGCGCCGCCGCCGGCACACCGATGCCGAGGCGGGGGGTGTCCGCGTCGCCGGCGTGCGGTCCGGCCGCGGTGACGAGGGTGCCGGCGGCGAGCAGCGCGGCGAACACGACCGTGCTCGTGGCGATGAGCCCGCGAACGGCGCCCGGCACCGTGCGGCGCGGTGGCCCGTCGCCGTCGGAGGCGGCGTCGACGAGTTGCATCCCGAGCCACACCAGCACCATCGAGACGAGGAAGTGGACCGACACGCTCCACCAGACCAGGCCGGTGAGCACCGTGAACCCGCCGATCACCGCCTGGGCGACCACGCCGAGCGGCTGGACCAGCGCGAGGCTCGTGAGCCGCGCCCGGCGCGGGCGCGTGGCGAATGCCGCGATCAGGCAGGCGCCGGCGACGAGCACCACGGCGATCGTCAGCAGGCGGTTGCTGAACTCGATCCACTGATGGAGTCCGGCGACCTCGGGGTGCGGGGCGGGCACGAGACTGCCCGGGAAGCACTCCGGCCACGTCGGGCAGCCGAGTCCGGATCCCGTCACGCGCACCACGGAGCCGGTGACCGCGATGCCGCCCTGCGCGATGACGGCGGCCACGGCGAGCCGGCGCATCAGGGCGGGCGGGGTCGAGGGCAGGCGGTGCAGGAGTGCAGGTCGGGCCACACCCTGATGGTAGGTGGCACCCGCAGTCGGCCACCCACGGCGGGCCGGATGCCGCGGGCGGGACGGATCTCGGGCGAACCGGAAATTAACGCGTTCGTGCATTTTCCCGGGCACACGTGATCCGAGCGTGATTGGTCGATCCCGTCCGCGACATGGTCACGTATCGCTGTTCGACCGGCAATTGATCAGCGATCTGTGTCCATGTCGCGCTCCTGCCCACGGGGGCAGGCGGCGGCATTATGTGCGGGTGACGGTTCTGGCGGCCGGGTTGGCGCTACTCGCGGCCGGCCTCTTCGCGGTCTCGACGGTGGCGCAGCAGCGCTCCGCGGCCACCGTCTCGGACGAGCGCGCACGCGGCCTCGGGCTGATCCGCGTGCTGGTCGGGCGTCCCCGGTGGTGGGCGGGTGTGATCGGCGACGGCGGCGGCTACCTGGTGCAGGCCGCCGCGCTGGGGTTCGGTTCGCTGTTGCTCGTCCAGCCGTTGCTGGTCACCACGCTGCTCTTCGCGTTGCCGCTCGGCGCTGCGTGGGCGGGCCGGACGCTCACCCGGACGGACTGGGTCTGGGCCGCGCTGCTCGCGGTGTCGCTGGCGGTGTTCGTCGTCTCGGGCGACCCGACCGACGGGGTCGACCGCGCGCCCGTGCGTGACTGGCTGCCGGCGGGCGCCGTCCTCGCCGGGTTGTTCCTGGTCTGCGTCGTCGCCGCGGCCCGCACCAGGGGCGTGACGCGGGCGGTGCTGCTCGCAGCGGCCACGGCGCTGGCGTACGGAGTGGCGGCCGCGCTGACCAAAGGTGTCGTCGGGCAGCTCGACGAGGGCCTCGTCGCGTTGCTGGCGAGCTGGGAGGTCTACGTGCTCGTCGCCGTCTCGATCGCCGGCACGGTGCTGCAGCAGTCGGCGTTCCAGGCGGGTGAGCTCGGGGCGTCGCTGCCCACGATGATCGTGGGCGAGCCGGTGGTGGCCGTGGTGCTCGGGGCCGTGGTGCTGCAGGAGGAGCTGCGGGCGGACGGTGCCGAGTGGGCTCTCATCGTGCTGCTCGTCGCCGTCATGGTGGCAGCCACCACGGCACTCGCCCGCTCGTCCGCACGGACGACGGCGGTGCCCCGGCCCGCACCCGCCTGACGCACGGAGCGTCGGCCCACCGTCCGAGATCTCACGCGCGGGCCTCGGCCGGCAGCCCGCGCTCGACCACACGCGCCAGCGCGGGGATGACGGCGGCATAGCTCTCGGCGGTGAGATGGAGTCCGTCGTCCTCCAGGGGAGCGAAGTCGACATCCGCCAGCACCGTGGCGAGGTCGACGCAGGCGGCGGGCCCCACTGCCACGCGCAGGATCTCGCGGTACCGGTCGAGCTCGGCGTTGGTCCGCCCTGCCGTCTCCGGCCTGCCGACCTCGCGGATCACCGGCGGGAGCAACCCCACGACCGACGAGCTGCGGAACGCCTCGACCACGATCCTGACGTTCTCGGCGAACTCCTCGGGCGGCACCCGCTTCCAGGGGGCGCAGTCGTTCGCACCGAGGGAGACGACCACGACCGCGGGTGCGAGGCGGGCGAGGACGGCTGCTCTCGGCGCGCAGTCGGAGCTGTCCCACCCGCCGGCGGCGCAGTTGTAGACGGTGGCGGCATCGTTCAGCTCGCGTTCGAGCGCAAGGATGCGTGGCTTGGTGAACCTGCCCAGCATGCTGTCGCCGAACAGCATGACCATCGGCTCCGCAGCCACTCTCAGAACCTGAGCTGCCGGCGGACCGCGGTCAGGGTGTGCGAGGCCTGCACCGTGCGCTCGACGTCGGACGCGGCAACGGCCTGCGCCAGCGCGTCGGCCACGACGAGTGCGCTGACCGGCTCGCCGGTGAGTCCGGTCGGCGTGTTCGGTGCCTCGAGGACCACCGACACCGCGTCGGCGAGGCGCTCGACCAGCTCGTCGGTCACCAGGATCGTGCTCGCGCCGACGGCGCGGGAGCGCTCGATCAGCACCTCGACGTCGGTGGGCAGGCGCGCGGGGGCGAACAGGACCACGGCGTCGCCCTGCTCGATCCCCAGGAGATCGTCGGCCAGCCGGAAGCCAGAGGAGTGGACGGCACGGGAGCGGCGGCCCATCCGGCGCAGCTTCATGGCGAGATGCTCGGCGACGACGTAGGAGGCGCCGAAGCCGTAGGCGGTGATCTCGCGGGCGGCGAGCAGGAGGCCGACGGCGGCGCTGTAGCGGTCGAGGGAGAAGTTGCTGCGCAGGAGCTCGATCCGGTCGATCGACTCCTGCGTGACCCGATCCCAGATGTTCCCGAGGTCCCCGCCGGTCGACTCGATGCGCCGCCGCGCCCGATCGACCGGCGACGTCTCGCTCGTGAAGGGCCCCGCCACCTTGCCCTTCAGCTCGGCGAGGCCGGAGTAGCCGAGTCTCTGAAGTGTTCGGATGACCGTGGCGTTGCTCGTGCGCGTCTCGGTGCCGAGGTCGGCGGCCGTCGTATAGAGCAGCTGCTCCGGTGTGATCTCGGCCAACCTCCGGCAGACGGCGTGCGCGGCGGGCGCGAAGTCGTCCCAGTTCTCGCGGATGCGGGCTCGCAGCTCGTCGATCGCAGGGTTTCTCGTAGCGCCTATTACATCCCGGATGCCGTGTGTAGCATCCCGCTCATCCATGTATCGAACAATACAAGAGCCCGGCATCTGTAATGAGTCGATACACGACGGACCGGGGGTTCCCACGCATGTCACGTCCCAGAGTCATCGAGATCTCCGGCTCGACACCGCTCGAACGCGGCACCCGGTACGGAAGCGCAGCAGCCGACCTGATCGCCGACTCGATCGCGTACTACCGCCAAGCGTTCGCGCGTCAGGCCGGCCTCAGCTGGGAGCAGGTGCTGGACCACACCCGGCCGTGGCACCGGCTCGTCGAGGCCGAGTTCCCGGAGATGCTCGAGGAGATGGCCGGCATCGCCCGCGGCGCGAACCTCGAGCTTGCCGAGGTGGTGGCGCTCAACTGCCGCGGCGAGATCATGTACGACAACTGGTTCTCGCGGGTCGACTCATCCGATCCTGCCGGTGAGCAGCCCGACGGCTGCACGTCCTTCTCCCTCACCGACCAGGCCGCGGGGGACGGCCACGTCTATGCCGGGCAGAACTGGGACTGGCGCCACGCCGTTCGCGACACGGTCGTCGTCCTGCGGATCGTCCAGCCCCCCAAGCCCACGGTGATCATGCAGGTCGAGGCCGGGCAGATCGGCAGGCACGGAGCGAACTCCGAAGGTCTCGCCCTCAACGCGAACGGGCTCGGTGGGCGCTTCGACGATTCGGTGGGCATTCCGCAGACCGTCATCCGGCGCGCTGTCCTGGACGCCGCCGGCGTCTCCGACGCCCTCAAGATCCTCGTGCGCACGAGGGCGCACATCCCGAGCAACGCGCTGCTCACCCACCGCTCCGGGTTCTCGATCGACATCGAGACCACCCCCGGTCCGCACGGGTGGGAGTACCCCGTGGACGGGCTCCTCGTCCACGGCAACCACTACCAGGCCTTCGTGCCGCCCCAGCTGGCCGACCACCACCGGCCGATGTCACCGGACTCGCTCCTGCGCGTGCCGCAGGCTCGCAGGGGGCTCGTCGAGGCAGCGCGCCCGGAGAAGTCGGTGGACGTCCGCACCGCCATCCGGACCGCCATGTCGGATCACCTCGGCCGGCCGGACTCGCTGTGCGCCCACCCCGATCCCCGCATGCCGGAGATCGACCAGTGGTCGACGTTCCTGTCCAGCTGCGTCGACCTCACCTCTGGCGACTACTTCCTCACGTGCGGCCCGCCCTGCGCGAGCAGCTACGAGCTCATGCCGTTCAACCTCTACGGCTAGGAGCCCAGGACGGGAGTCTGGATGACCATGCACAAACCTGACGCACCGACGTCGGCGTTCTACGAGCGGGGCGCAACGCCGTTCTTCGCGTCGCAGTACGACCAGCGGCTGCACTACTGCCTGTATGTCCCGCGCGGGCTCGAGGACGCCGCAGCTCCACTCGTGGTGGTGCAACACGGCACGTCACGCGGGGCCGCGAGCTACCGTGACCGGCTCCGCGGCTTCGCCGACAGCCACGGCGCCGTCGTCCTCGCACCGCTGTTCCCGGCGGGCCTCGTCGACCCCGGCGACCTGCACAACTTCAAGTTCATCGCGTACGAGGGCATCCGGTTCGACAACGCCCTGCTCGCCATCGTGGACGAGGTCGCCGAACGCTTCCCGGTGGCCCCCGACCGCTTCTACCTGCACGGCTTCTCCGGCGGCGGCCAGTTCGCGCACCGGTTCCTCTACCTGCACCCCGATCGTCTGGCCGCGGTGTCGATCGGTGCGCCCGGACGCATCACGCAACTCGACGACACCCTGCCGTGGTGGCTCGGGACGCGGGACGTCGAGGCGCGGTTCGGCCGCCGGATCGATCTGGAGGCGGTGCGTCGCGTCCCCGTGCAGATGGTGGTCGGATCAGACGACGTGGAGACCTGGGAGATCAACAACCCGGGTGAGTCCAACTGGATGGACGGTGCCGAGAAGACGGGGACCACCCGCATCGAGCGGTTGCGGACACTCGAGCGGAACTTCGTCGCGCACGGGATCGACGTGACGTTCGACGTCGTGCCCGGTGTGGCCCACCGCGGGTCGCTCGTGCTGCCGACGGTCGAGACGTTCTTCGGCCGGCTCATCGACGCGACGAGGTCGATCACCCGATGACCGCCACGGTGTCGACGACCCGGACCCGACGGACAGGGCTCAGGCCACGGTCGTGCCCGTAGTGGCGCCGGGGCCCGACGGCGCGGTCACGCCCCCGACGGCCTTGGGCACCAGCAGCTCCCCGATCACGGGCACGGCGAGGAAGCCCTCGGCGCCGGCGTAGAGCAGCCCGACGCGCGGCAGGTCGATGTGGTGGCGGTAGGCGAGCACGCGGGGCAGCCACTCGGGGTCGAACTTGGCGTTGAAGTCGTGCAACGACCTGATCTGGAAGAACGGGTTGAGCACGCCGACCGCCCAGCGGGCCGCACGCTGGGCGGGGCTGAACGGGATGTCGTCGGCGAAGAGGCGGCCCCACATCGCGAAGTTCATCGAGAGGCGCCGCACACCGCGCTGCCCCAGCGCCGCGGCGGCGCCGGCGATGAGGAACTCCGTCATCCCGTTGGGGGCGTCCGGGTCGTGGCGCATGAGGTCGAGCGTGTAGCCGAACGATGGGCCGTAGGCCGGCACCACGCGCAGGAACCCGCCCGGGACGCCGTTCTCGTCCAGGGCGACGCAGAGCAGGAACTCCTGGTTCGCGCCGGCGCCGGTGACGTCCTGCGACAGCGACATCGTGAACCCGCGCTCGGGTGCCTTGCCCCGCCACTTCGCACTGATCGCGTTGAGCTGCTCCACCAGGCGTGGCGGGGCGTTGGACTCGGCGATGAGCTGGAAGCGGTGGGTCCGTCCGACGCGGCGCACCGCGGCCCGCAGGCTCTTGCGCCCCGGGCCGTCGAGGGTGAACCGCGCGCAGTCGAGGATGGCCTCGTCGCCCAGGTAGAAGCTGGTGAAGCCGCGGGAGGCGTAGAGCGGCATGCTGGCCTCGCGCACGGCGAGGAACGCGGGGTTCCAGGCGCGCTCGTCGCACATGTCGAGGAACTCGTCGAGCGCCCGCACCACCGACTCCGGCGCCCCGATCGGATCGGCGGAGACCAGTGCGTAGCCGCCGAGGTAGGTGTAGGCGAGCACCGCCTCGCCGTCGGAGGAGAAGAAGAAGCTCTTGTCGTCGCGCAGAGAGAAGTAGGCGAGGGTGTCCCACCCGTAGGTGCGGACGAGGCGGTTGGCGTGCTCCCAGTCGCTCTCGGTGTGGGGGCGGCGCCCGACCAGCGGCCGGAACAGCAGGATCGCGAACACGACCAGCCCGGCGATGCCGAGCGCCAGCAGCGCCGTGGGGAAGAAGTCGGCGAAGAACCGGGAGCGGTAGGTGTACGGGCCGTCCACCCCGACCAGCCCGCCCGCGACGGTGGCGAGCGCGCCATCCAGGGTGAACCCGGGTTCGATGCGGTCGCTTTCCACCCACAGCGCGACGAGCCCGAAGGCGAACACGCCGGCCAGGTAGAGCGGCACGAACCGGACCAGCCGCAGCAACGACGGAGGGTCGGCCGGGGCGCGGAACTCGTCGCGGTACCAGACCAGTGCCAGCAGCATCGCGACGCAGATCGTGACAGCCACGGGGTGCGGGCCCTTCGACAGGTGCGCGATGCCGCCCACGATGAAGAGTGCGACGGCCACCCGCCAGGCCAGGCGTTTGCGCTTGGCCAGCTGGTCGGCCAGCAGGATCAGGAGCAGCCCGACGATCACCGAGACGACGTGCCCGGCCACCGGGAGCCAGAGCTGGTCGATCGCGTCCTCGCGACCGTCCAGCCGGGCGTGCACGATCGGGATCTGGGCGAGCAACTGCAACACCCCGCCGAGCGCCGTGAGCACGGCGATGATCTTCACGGCGCGCCTGCCGTGTTCGGGATGCCGCTGTGGCGCCGGGATCGGGTGTGCGGCAGGGGCGAGATCGGGCAGCGCCGTCACCGGGGCCGTCACGTGGGTCGGCACGGAGCCGTCGCCGGCCGGGGTGGTGCCTGCCACGGGTGTCGGAGGCAGCACGGGACGCAGGGCACCCGCCGGTCCGGCGCCTTCGGGTGCGGCGAACTCGGGCCGTAGCGTCGGGAAGAGGATCACCTCGCGGATCGAGTCGACGCCGGCCAGCAGCATCACCAGGCGGTCGATGCCGACACCGAGGCCACCGGTGCACGGCATCCCGTGCTCCAGCGCGCGGATGTAGTCGAGGTCGATGTCGCCGGCCTCCGGGTCACCGCCTGCCTTGGCGCGGGCCTCCGCCTCGAACGCCGCGAGCTGCTCGACCGGGTCGTTCTGCTCCGAGTAGGCGTTGCAGAGCTCGAACCCGGCGACGATCAGCTCGAAACGCTCGACGTACGCGGGGTCGTCCCGATGCGCCCTGGCCAGAGGGGAGACCTCGCGGGGGTAGTCGATGCAGAACACCGGCCCGACGACGTCGTGCTGCACCTTGTCGTCGTAGACCTCCTTCATGAGCCTGCCCGCGCCCCAGCCGCGTTCGTAGGGGATGCGCAGCCGGTCCAGCACGGCCCTGGCCTCGTCGATCGGCATGCCGGGGTGCATGGTGGCGCCGGTCTTCTCGGCGATCATGTCGGCGAAGCGGACCCGCGGCCACGGTGTGGCACCCAGGTCGATGGCGTGCCCGCCGTGGTGCACGACCAGCGAGCCGTCGGAGCCGCCGAGGGCTGCCCGCGCCGCGGTCGTGATCATGCCCTCGACCAGGTCCATCATGTCGTGGTAGTCGGCGAAGGCCTGGTAGGCCTCGAGCATCGTGAACTCGGGGTTGTGCCGGGTGTCGATGCCCTCGTTGCGGAACACCCTGCCGATCTCGAACACCCGCTCCAGCCCGCCGACGATCAGCCGCTTGAGGTGCAGCTCCAGCGCGATGCGCAGGTACATGTCGAGGTCGAGCGCGTTGTGGTGGGTGACGAACGGGCGAGCCGACGCCCCGCCCTGGATCGTCTGCAGCACCGGGCCTTCGACCTCGGTGAAGTCGTGGTCCTCCAGATACCGGCGGATCGCGCGGATCGCGGTGTGCCGGATCCGGAAGATCTCGCGGGTGTGCTCGTTGGCAGCGAGGTCGACATAGCGCTGCCGGTAGCGGGTCTCCACGTCGCTGAGGCCGTGGTGCTTGTCCGGCGCTTCGAGCAGCGACTTGCCCAGCAGGGCGAAGTCCTGGACGCAGATCGAGAGCTCGCCGCGCCGCGTGGTCATCACCGTGCCCTCGACACCCACCCAGTCGCCGCGGTCGAGCTCGTCGAACTCGTGGTGGCGATCGGGCCCGAGCACGACCGTGTCGACGAACAGCTGGATCGTGCCCGTGCGGTCGCGCAGGACTGCGAAGCTCAGGCCGCCCTGGTGCCGGACGAGCTCGACACGGCCGGCGATGCGCACGTGCTCGGCTGTGCGGGTGTCGGGCCCCAGCGCGTGGTGGGACGCCCGGATCTCCGCGGTGGTGTGGTCGGTGGGATAGCGGTAGGGCAGCGCGTGTCCGGAACGTGCGGCCTCGAGCTTGCGCAAGCGGTGTTCCCGCTGGTCTGCGCCATGCCGGCCATCTGTACCGGACGTCATCATGGAAACGATAGAGTCGCCGGCCCCTCGGGCCCACAGGCTTCGATACCCCCGTTCGGGGTGTTCGGCAGATGAGGCGCCGCCAGGTCGGAACTCACGCGAAGACCAGTGCGAGGTGGGCCGCCAGGTCGTCGCCGCGCAACCGCGCGGCCCGATACCCGACGTGGCCGTCCGGGCGCACGAGGTAGCAACATCCGCCGACCGCGCCGTACGCGGCGCGGAACTCCCCGGCGGCGTCGCGCAGCACGGGCACCGGTGTGCCGCCGAGCAACCCGTCGGCCATGTTGTCCGGGATGTCCGCTCCGTCGGCGAGGACGATCCGGGCGTCGAGGTGGTCGCGTTCCCGCGGCCGCGCGATGGCCGCTCCCGCGGCGGCGAGCTCGGCGATCTGCTCCGCCTGGTCGACGTAGACGAGCAGCGTGTGCCGGCATCCGTCGAGCACCTCGTACAGCCGCAGGGGGAACGCCACGCTGGAGCGCCGCAGGCCGCGGCAGTCCGGAGCGCGCTCGCCCGGCGCCGGTCCGCCCTTGAGCTCCCCGGCCCCGTTGTCCCCGCCGACGATGGGGCTGTCGGGATAGCTCACGAGCAGCTGGGCCTCGCGCAGCATGATGGTGGCCGGATCGTCGCTCTGGTATCCGCCGCGAGCGTGTCGCACGGTGCGGCCCACCACTTCCTCGCCGACCGGCCGTCGTTCGGCGTCGTAGCTGGCCAGGAGTCCGTCGGCCGCGTCGCCGTGCACGGCGAGCGCGACCCGCCACGCCAGGGCGACGGCGTCCTGGATCCCCGTGTTCATGCCCTGCGCCCCGGTGGGCGGGTGGATGTGCGCCGCGTCCCCGGCGACGAACACGCGGCCGCTGCCGTAGGAGTCGACGATGCGGTGGCTGATCCGGAACACCGACGACCAGCGCAGGTGGGAGGCGTGCGTCGGCTCGGGGGCGAGCCTGTCCAGCACGGCCTGGATGTGGCGCAGCTCCGGCCTGGGGCCGGCACTCATCCCGTGTTCGACGGACTTGTCGGCGCCGTCGCCGTCATGGCTGAGCGTGGATCCGTTGTCCTGAGCGGACAGCTCCTCGGGCACCAGCATCGACATCCGGTACCGACGCCGTCCCGGGAGCGGAATGGCGACGAGCAGGTCGTCGACATTGCCACCGTCGGCGATGTGCTGGGCGCGGACGGCGTAGCCCGAGGGCAGGTGCCAGTCCACCTCCACGTCCCCGAGCATGTACTGCTCGGGGAAGGCGTCGCCCTCGAACTTGAGGCCCAGGCCCTTCCGGACCGTGCTGTGGGCCCCGTCGGCGCCGATGAGGTACCCGGCCCGCAGCTGCGACTCCCCGTCCGGCCCGCGGAGCTTGACCGAGACTCCCTCGGCGTCCTGTTCGAAGCGCACGAGCTCGACACCGCGCTCGACGTGGCCACCGACCTCGTTGTAGCGCTGCTCGAGCAGCCGCTCCGTCTCGTACTGGGGTAGCGCGGCGAAGCCGTACGGAACCTCCGGTGGCAGTTCGAAGTCCACCCTCGCCACCTGCTCGCCGTTCACGTACACGAGTTGGCCGCGCATCGGCGTCGAGGCGTCGAGGGCGCGCGCGAGCACCCCTGCCGACTCCCACAGCTCGAGGGTGCGGGGCTGGACCCCCACCGCCTTGGCGTACGGGATCGGCGCGAGAAGCCGGTCGATGATCCGGCACTCCACCCCACGGCGCCGCAGCTCGACGCCTGCAGTGAGCCCGACCGGGCCCGCCCCCACGATCAGCACGTTCTCAGCCATGCATCCTCCGTGGTCGTTGCTCAGGTCGTCTCCTCGCGTTTCGTTCCGGTAACGGGGACTCGCGGTGCGCATGGTCGGCGTTACTGCTGGTGGGAGGCTCGCTACACCCTGTACTCAGCTGAGTGAGGCCGTCCGGGCGGGCTCCGGACCGGACGGCGGGCCGGGGCCAGGGCCTGTTCCACCCGCTCCAGCTCGTCCACGAGCCTGTGGATCCAGCCCCAGCCATCGAACGCCCGCAGCGCCGCGGCCGGCGCCTCGGCGAAGCGCACGGCCAGGTGCTGGGCGGCGACCTGCGCGCGCAGCGCCGTCGCGTCCCCCGATGGCGCCTTGCCTGCCGCGACCGCCGCCGCGGCCGCGCGGTAGGCGTCGGCGACCTCCTCGGCGTCCGCCCGGAGGAGGACACCGAAGTCCGGCCAGGGCAGCGGATCGGTCACCGGGTAGCGCACGCACAGGGTCCGCGAGTACTCCGCGATGCGGTTCGCGACCGCAAGCACGACCAGCCATTCGGGCTCGGGGCCCGGTCTGGGCGGCTCGGAGCGGTACTGGGCATAGGTGTACTCGAACAGCGTCGACAGCCGGTTGAGCGGTTCCGTGGAGGGCGGAGGGCCCGTGCCGGTCAGGTACGCCGCGGACGCGACGATCTCGTCGGCTCCGGCGCGCATGCAGTCCGCGGCCACCCGGCGCACCTCGCCGGCGCCGCCGCGCGGCCACACTGCCGCCCCGATCAGCGCGCCCACCAGGCCACCGATGATCACGGCGAACACCCGATCCTCGGCGAGCTCCCAGTTCGCCGGTGCCACCTGGGCGAAGACGACCGAGACGACCAGCGTGAAGCCCGCCTGCGCCGCTCCCAGCCCGAGCAGTGGGCCCGCCGCGAAGGCCGCGAGCATCAGCAACGGGGTGAGCCAGGCGTAGACGTGGGTTTCCGGGCCGACCAGCGTCAGCAGGACAGCCGCGATGATCGCCCCGATGATCGTGCCGGTGAACGCCTGCAGGAGCACCGCACGGCTGGCGACGGCCGAGGTGCGCATCAGGCTCAAGGTGGCGAGCAGCACCCAGAAACCGTGGGTGAGCGCGAGCACGCCCGCGATGACCCGCGCGACGGCGAGGCCGACAGCGAGCCGGATGGCGTTCTGCAGGTAGACCGAGCGGGGCGTCAGGTGGGCCCGCAGTCGCCGCCACCACAGCGTGACGGGGGAGGCGTGCAGGAACCAGAAGTCGACGGGTGTGTCGGCCGGCGGCGGAGCAGGCGCGCCGAGGGTGGCCCGGGCCCCGAGCACCAGGCTCCGGACGGACTCCGTGACCGCGGAGACCGCGAGCTCGCCGCGCAGCCACGGGGCGGGGTCGACCGCACCGGCGAGCCGGAACGTCTCGCGCTCGACGTAGCCCGAGAGCGCGTGGTCGATGACGTCCCTGGGCGGCGGCGCGCTCTCGCCGAGCAGTGCATCGCGCACGGTCGCCAGCGCTCTCGCGTCCGTTTCGAGCAGGTCGGCGGTCTCGGGCGACGTGCCCGGTTGCCCCGGCAACGAGCGCGCCCCGGCGGGTGCCGGCGCGCCGGCCTGCTCGGTGGAGGTGGCCGCGGTGCGCTGCTCGGCCAGCCGGTCGGCGGCCAGCCCGAGCCGCCCGATGACCACCCGGACGGCGAGGGACGCGTGGGTGACGCTCCGGTCGTGGCGGCTGGGACCGGTGGGACGTGCGGCGGGTGGGAGGGTGCTCGCCCTCAGCTGCGCGCCGGCGCGGGCTGCCTCGGCGCGCAGGGCGTCGATCCGGCCGTCCACGTCGGGAACACCGGCGACGAGCCAGGTGCGCAGCCCGTCGGCGAGCGCTGCCGCGGTACCCGCCGCGTAGGCGATGCGTGGCACCAGGTCCGGGGGTGACGGAGCGGGCCACAGCAGCCGGTCGGCGAGCACGAGCAGCCCGACCCCGACCGTCAGGCCGATGAGGCGTTCGCCGAGCAGATCGGGCGTGTAGGGCGGAAAGCACGGCAGCACGTAGAACAGCTGCAGGCCGCTGGCGACGGCGGCGACCCGGGGGCCACCGACGGCGGCGAAGGACACCAGGAACCCGACCACCAGCATCCCGGCCGCGGCGGCCCAGGTGTTCACGGCGAGAACCGTGCCGAGCGACGCCAGTGCCAGACCGACGACGAGGGCACCGATGTAGGTGCGGGTGCGCTGGGCCGGCGTTCCGCTGACCTCTGACAACGCACCCAGCGCGACCGTCGCGAACAGCGCGTAGACGCCGGTGTTCACGTCGCCGACCAGATAGAGGCACAGGAAGAAGCCCGAGCTGGCGGCAATGGTGACGCGCAACGCGCGGTGGACGATGAGGAGCCCGGGGTCGCGCTCGTGCAGGAACGCCGCCGGCCGCCCCAACAGCCGCGGCCGGCGGCGTTCGTCGGTCACGTGTCCTGCCACCGCCGTCCCCGGCGACCTCCGGCCCGGTCGCCGGTCACGTCGGGCCCCACGTGCCGGGGGCGTAGGGCAGAGGCGCTGTGCCCGGGTCGAGGATCGGTTCGACGATTCGCCAGGCCTCCTCCAGGGAGTCCATCCGCGCGAAATGGGTGGGATCCCCGGCGAGGGCGTCGGCGAAGATCCGCTCGTACGCCTCGTGCACCGGGCCGAGCGCCTGCCGGAAGTCGACCCCCATCGGCAGCTCCGTCGCGATGTCGCCGCCACCGGGTTGCTTCGCGAGCAGGAAGAACGTCACCCCGGCATCGGGCTGCAGACACAACCGGATCCGGTTGGGCTCGAGCGTCCTGCCCCCTTCGCCGTGGAACAGCCGGCGGGGCGGCGGTCGGAACGTGACGACGATGTCCAGCAGGGTCTCGGCCAACGCCTTGCCCGCCCGGATGTGCACGGGTACCCCGGCCCAGCGCCAGGAGTCGATGTGCAGGGTGAGGGCCACGTACGTCTCGGTCGTCGAGTCGGGGGCCACCCCGCGCACGTCGCGATAGCCGGTGTACTGCCCGCGCACCACCTCGGACGGATCCACGGCCCGCACGGACGACAGGAGGGTGTACTTCGCGTCGCGCTGGTCGTCGGCGGTGTCGTGCTGCGGGCTTTCCATCGTGAGCAGGGCGAGCACCTGTAGCAGATGGTTCTGCACCACGTCGCGGACGGTGCCCACGGCGTCGTAGAACGAGCCGCGGTCGGCCACGTCGAAGTCCTCGGCCATCGTGATCTCGACGCTGTCGATCCAGGTGCGGTCCCACAACGGTTCGATCAGGGTGTTGGCGAAGCGCAGCACCAGGAGGTCCTCGACGGGCTCCTTGCCGAGGTAATGGTCCACGCGGAACAGCCGCTCCTCGGGCACGTGCCGGCGCAGCTGCGCGTTCAGCTCCCGTGCCGAGGCGAGGTCGTGGCCGAACGGCTTCTCCACCACCAGCCGGCACCGGTCGGTGAGCCCGACGGCGGCGAGCGCGTCGGCCACCGTGCCGAACAGCGAGGGCGGCACGGCCAGGTAGTGCACGACGAAGGCGTCCTGCCCGGCCTGCTCGCGAACGGCCGCAGCGAGCTGCTCGAACGTCGTGGGGTCGTTGTAGTCGCCCGCCACCATGTTCATGCTGCGTTGGAGCCGTTCGAGCACCGCGCCGTCGACGTCGGGCACCACGGCCCCCACCGCGTCCCCGACGTGCTTGCGCAACTCGTCGGAGCTCCAGTCGGACCGTGCGACGCCGATGACCGGCACCGTCAGCTCGCCCCGCTCGGTGAGCCGATACAGAGCGGGCAGGATCATCTTGCGTGCCAGGTCGCCGGTGACGCCGAACAGCACCAGCGCGTCGGCCGCCGGGCCCGGGCCCGTGATCGATCCTGTCGTGGGCGTCGTCATGACGCGGCCGGCTTCTCGTCGTGACCGCCGAACTCCTTGCGCTGCGCCGACTCGACCTTGTCGGCGAACAGTTCGCTCCCGCGCGAGGCGAACCGGCTGTAGAGCGCAGCGGTGAGCAGCGGCGCCGAGACGCCCTCCTCGATCGCGGCGATCGACGTCCAGCGCCCCTCACCGGAGTCGGAGACCCGGCCGGAGAACTGCTCCAGCTGCGGGTCGGCCGCCATCGCCTCGGCAGTGAGATCCAGCAACCACGAGCCGATGACGCTGCCGCGCCGCCAGACCTCGGTGACCTCCGCGAGGTCGATGCCGTCGTAGGGGTAGTAGCGGGGCTCGCGTAGCGGTGCCGTCTCGGCGTCGGCTTTCTCCTGGTGCTTGCCGACACCGGCGCTGCGGATGACGTTCAGCCCCTCGGCGTAGGCGGCCATGATCGCGTACTCGATGCCGTTGTGCACCATCTTCACGAAGTGCCCGGCACCGGACGGGCCGCAGTGCAGGTAGCCCTGCTCGGAGCGGGACACCTCGCCGGTGCGGCCCGGGGTGCGGCCCGCCGCGCCGACGCCGGGGGCGAGTGACGCGAAGACGGGGTCGAGCCGGTCCACCGCCCGGTCGGGGCCACCGATCATCAGGCAGTAACCGCGCTCGAGCCCCCAGACCCCGCCGCTGGTGCCGCAGTCGACGTAGTCGATGTTGTGGACGGCGGCCACCTCGGCCCGGTCGATGTCGTCGCGGTAGGAGGAGTTGCCCCCGTCGACGATCGCGTCACCGGGCTCGAGCAGGTCGAGCAGGTCGGTCACCGTGTTGCCGGTGACGGCCGCGGGGAGCATGAGCCACACCGTGCGGGGTGGCGCGAGTGCGTCGACGAGCTCTTTCAGGCTGCCCGCGCCCTCGGCACCCTCGGCGACCATCTGCTGCACGGCCTCCTTGGAGAGGTCGTGGACGACGCACTCGTGGCCGTCGCGGAGCAGGCGGCGCACCATGTTCGCGCCCATCCGGCCCAGGCCCACCATCGCGATCCTCATGCTCGGCTCCTCTGCTGCGAGACTGTTCTGCCCCTGGTGCTGATGTGCGGTGCGACTGCCGCGGACACGTGTCGCCCCGTCGGTCAGGGCGTCGGCCACCGCCGCACTGGGCGGTTCCCCCCATCGGCCCGGCGCCGGCCGGCAGGGTCACCGGGAGGCCGTCGCGGCCGTCGCGCCCCACGTCGGACGCCGGCCTCGGCCGCGGTCTCGCGGCGCGGGCCTGGCGCGAAACTACCGCGTCAGGGCCACCGAGAACCCCGATGAGCCGCAACAAAGGCCGGAGTGCCAACGAACGGGTGTCGACATTCCGGTACCGCAGCTCATACGGTCCACGCACGCGGATGTCGGCCGAATCGCAGCTGCATGCACAGGAGGCCCGCTCATGACCGCTGTCTCGCCGAAGCCGGTTGTCGCACGCCCCTACCCGGCGCGCCGATCGGTCAAGGGTTCGACGCTGGTCAGAATGCTGAAGACAACGGATCCTAAGGACATCGCGATCCTGTACCTGACGACGTCGTTCGGGTTCTTCCTCGCAGGCGGCCTGATGGCCTTGTTGATGCGCGGTGAGCTGGCGGTGCCGGGGGAGCAGTTCCTGTCCAACGAGCAGTACAACCAGCTCTTCACCATGCACGGCACGATCATGTTGCTGCTCTACGCGACGCCGATCCTGTTCGGCTTCGCCAACTACATCGTGCCGCTGCAGATCGGTGCACCGGATGTGGCCTTCCCGCGGCTGAACGCCTTCTCGTACTGGTTGTTCCTGTTCGGCGGGTTGATCGTGCTGAGCGGGTTCATCACCCCGGGCGGGGCGGCCGACTTCGGGTGGTTCGCCTATGCGCCCCTGCACAGCTCGACGTTCTCGCCCGGCGCAGGCGGAAGCCTGTGGACCGCCGGCCTGATCGTCGCCGGCCTCGGCACGATTCTCGGTGGCGTCAACTTCATCACCACGATCATCTGCATGCGTGCGCCGGGCATGACGATGTTCCGGATGCCGATCTTCACCTGGAACATCTTCGTCACCGCGATCCTGATCCTCGTCGCGTTCCCGATCCTCACGGCCGGGCTGTTCGCCATGCTGGCCGACCGGCAGCTCGGCACGCACGCGTTCGACCCTGCGAACGGTGGTGCGATCCTCTGGCAGCACCTGTTCTGGTTCTTCGGCCACCCCGAGGTCTACATCGTGGCGCTGCCGTTCTTCGGCATCGTCACCGAGGTCTTCCCGGTCTTCGCGCGCAAGCCGATCTTCGGTTACAAGGGGCTGGTCTACGCGACCCTCTCGATCGGCGTGCTGTCGGCGGCAGTGTGGGCGCACCACATGTATGCCACCGGGGCCGTCCTGCTCGCCTTCTTCTCCTTGACCACGTTCCTGATCGCGATCCCCACCGGGGTCAAGTTCGTGAACTGGATCGGCACGCTGTGGAAGGGAAGTCTGACGTTCGAGTCGCCCATGCTGTTCGCGCTGGGCTTCCTGGTCACGTTCCTGCTCGGCGGCCTCACGGGCATCGTGCTGGCCTCCCCGCCGCTGGACTTCCACGTCTCGGACACCTACTTCGTGGTGGCGCACTTCCACTACGTGCTGTTCGGCACGATCGTGTTCGCCACCTACTCCGGCATCTACTTCTGGTTCCCGAAGATGACCGGCCGGATGATGGACGAAACCCTGGGGAAGATCCATTTCTGGCTGACCTTCATCGGTTTTCACCTGACGTTCCTGGTGCAGCACTGGCTGGGCAACGAGGGCATGCCGCGCCGCTATGTCGACTACCTGCCCACCGACGGGTTCACCACGCTGAACATGGTGTCGTCGATCGGTGCGTTCGTGCTGGGGCTCTCGGTGCTTCCGTTCATCTGGAACGTGTTCCGCAGCTACCGCTACGGGCGGATCGTCACGGTGGACGATCCGTGGGGCTTCGGCAACTCGCTGGAGTGGGCCACGAGTTGCCCGCCGCCCCGGCACAACTTCACGGAGCTGCCGCGGATCCGTTCGGAGCGTCCGGCGTTCGAGCTGCACTACCCGCACCTGGTGGAGCGCTTCCGTGAGGAGGCGCACGCCGGGAACCGGCCGGCCGTGGCGGAGCAGATAACCCATGAGGTCGCCGAGGAGCAGCAGCCGGATACCGACGACCCGCGTTCGCGGTGACGCCGTTCAGCCGAAGCCGACCATCTGCAGGTTGAGCGGTAGCTGGTCGCGGTGCGGGCCGGCAAGCCTGCCCCTGTCGACCGGGATGACCGGGGCCACGCCGGGTGTCGTCTCCTCCAGGGCCTCTTCGCCGGCCACGACGCCTTCCCCGGTGAACCGGGACAGGACGAACGGCAGCCCGTTCGACTCGAGCGGGGACGGCCCGTCCATGACGTGGAAGTGCAGGTGGGGTGCATCGGTGTTGCCGCTGTTGCCCAGCCGCCCGATGACGTCGCCGGTGCGCACCTGCTGGCCCGGGCGTACCCGCAGCGATCCCGGCTGCAGATGTGCGTAGAGGGCGAAGCGGCCCCCGCTGAGATCGACCACGACGTGGTTGCCGGCCGCCGTCTCCACGGTGACGCCGCCGGGGCGCTTCCCGGGCGTCTGCTCGGGCATCCCGTCCTCGGCCGTCACCACCATGCCGTCGGCGGCCGACAGGACCTCGGTGCCGAAGTACGGGTAGGAGGTGACGTCGGTGGGCGGACCGCTGTAGAGCCGGCGCTGGGCGTCGAGCTGTACGAGGTCGACCGCGAAGCGCTCCGCGGCGTGCACAGTGCCGTTGATGGGGAGGACGGCCCCGCGGTGCGAGGTGATCGTGTCGCAGCAGCCGTTGGCGACGACCCATCCGGATCCGCGCAGCGGGGGCGCAAGGGTCACTGCCGGCTGCCCGGTGACCGCGACGGGGACGCCGGTGAAGTCGAGGTCGCGCATCGGTGGGGGTGCGGGGTCGGCATCGCGAGGGCCCACGTCCTCCGGGGCCTGTGCGGGCTGCGTCGCGACCGCGAACCGGTGGCGGACGAGGCGGGGCAGCGGGGCGTCGGGCGCCAGGGTGGCGTCCACGAAGAGGTAGCCGGACTCACCCGGCCGCAGGCTCGGCCCTGGCGAGTCGCCGGCAGGACGGAAGAGCCTGCCCAGTGCATCTGCGTCGAGCGTGGACAGCGCGGAGTCGCCGTGGGTGCCGTCGAGGACGGTCACGCTGCGTAGATGAACCTCCTCGCTGCTCGGGTTCGTGACGGCGAGCTCGTAGGCCAGGTGCACGCGGTCGTCGGCGCCCAGAACCGGGGCGATCTCGGCGACCGGGGACACCGCGATCGGGGTGAGCACCGTTGCGCCGGTACCGGGTTCGAGCGTCGGCACGCGGGTGGTCGGCGGCGCTGCGGTGCTGGTCGGGGCCGGGGCGGGGGGCGTGCCGGTCGGCGCGCACGCGGTGAGGACGCCCGCGAGCAGCACGGCGACGCGCGCGCGGGTCGCTGTCGCCATCGCCCCTCCCGAGTCGGGCCAGTCACTCCGGACCCATGAGTATCGCCCGGTCACAGGAGGGTCACCATGACTCGTTAGAGTTACTGCGCCACGGTAATGACATTCCGACACTCCCGGCGCTTACGCTGGCCGTCATGCCGTTCGCGCAGCCGCCCTCCGAGACCAACGGGGCCGCCCGTGCCCTCCCGGTGAACCCGGTGTTCGCGGCCGAGCCACTGGTCGTGCCGCGCAACGCGCTCCCCGAGGAGGGGATCGACTCCCAGATCGCCTACCAGATCGTGCACGACGAGCTGATGCTCGACGGCAACGCCCGGCTCAACCTGGCCACATTCGTCACCACCTGGGTGGAGCCGGGTGCGCGCCGGTTGATGACCGAGACCCTGGACAAGAACATCGTCGACAAGGACGAGTACCCGCGCACGGCCGACCTCGAGCTGCGCTGCGTGCGGATGCTGTCGCGCCTGTGGAACGCCGCCGACCCGATGGCGGCTCCCGGCTGCTCGACCACCGGCTCGAGCGAGGCCTGCATGCTCGGCGGGTTGGCGCTCAAACGGCGCTGGCAGCACGCCCGCCGGGCTGCCGGTCTGCCGACGGACCGGCCCAACATCGTGATGGGCATCAACGTGCAGGTGTGCTGGGACAAGTTCGCCAACTACTTCGACGTCGAGCCGCGGCTGGTGCCGATGGCCCCCGGCCGCTACCACCTGACCGCGGAGGAGGTGGTGGCGCGCTGCGACGACAACACCATCGGCGTGGTGGCGGTGCTCGGTTCCACCTTCGACGGCAGCTACGAGCCCGTGGCCGAGATCTGCGCCGCCCTCGACGCGCTGCAAGCGCGCACCGGCCTCGACGTCCCCGTACACGTGGACGGCGCTTCCGGCGCGATGATCGCGCCGTTCTGCGACCCGGATCTGGAGTGGGACTTCCGGCTGCCCCGGGTGGCCTCGATCAACACGTCGGGGCACAAGTTCGGCCTGGTCCCCCCGGGTGTCGGCTGGGTCGTCTGGCGGGACGCGGAGGCGCTGCCCGAGGACCTCGTGTTCCGGGTGAACTACCTCGGCGGCGACATGCCGAGCTTCGCGCTGAACTTCTCGCGCCCGGGCGGGCAGGTGATCGCGCAGTACTACATGTTCCTGCGCCTGGGCATGGACGGGTTCCGGCGGGTACAGCAGACCTGCCGCGACGTGGCAGTCTCCCTGGCCTCGCGGATCGGGGAGCTCGGTCCGTTCCGGCTGATCACCGACGGCAGTGAGCTCCCGGTCTTCGCGTTCACCCTGGCCGACGACATCACCAACTACTCGGTCTTCGACGTCTCCGCGAGCCTGCGGGAGCAGGGCTGGCTCGTCCCGGCCTACACGTTCCCCGCCGACGTCACCGATCTCGCCGTGCTGCGGATCGTCGTGCGCAACGGGATGTCGCACGACCTCGCCGACCTGCTGATGGACGACCTGCGGCGGGTGGTGGAGCGGCTCGAGTCGCAGAAGGCGCCGCAGCGGGGCCCGGAGTCGGCCTCCTTCGCCCACGGTGTGAAGGCCTCCACCTCCGCAGCGACTACGGCGTCCGGTGTAGGTCGCTGACCGGCGGCGGGGCCGAGGCGAACACGTCGACGAGCCGGTCCCAGCGGTTGCGGCGCCCGGCCGGGAAGCGGGCGCGCGCCCTGGCCATCCTGTGCTCGTCGTAGCGGCGCCGGGCCCACGCGGACGTGGGCCGCGCGAGGCGGAAAGCGGCGTAGAGCGACAGCAGCGGGACGAACACGCCGATCACGCCGAGCAGCGTGCGGCCCTTCAGGATCGCGATGAACGCGAACCCGAAGTTGAACAGCACGGTGACGGCGATGCCTGGAGCCCCGTCGCCGGTGTCGGGGTCGAACGGATCGGCGCCGACGAGCAGCAGGGCGAAGATCAGGGACGCGACCAGCACGGCGTCCACCGAGCTGCGGCCCTCCCGTGTCCAGTACACGTCGTCGAGGTGCAGCCACAGCGCGAACTCGTCGAGGGTGAGGGCCGCGCCTGCGCCGAAGAGCGCCGCCAGGATGTCCACCCAGGGCGAATCGGGGCGGTAGGTGAACTCGATCGTCCCGACCACGAGCAGCAGGAAGATGCCGTAGACCTGGTGGTGCACATGCACGCCGCCCACGCTCGCGTTCTTGAACGGGCCCTGGCCGCGCCGGATGGCCTTCGTGACAGCGCGAGTGACGAGGAACGTGATCAGGAAGGCCGCGAGTATCCAGCCGACGAGCAGGTGGCGACGCGTCAGCTCGGGCGAGAACACGAGGTCGATACCGGACAGGGGCGCACCTCCTGCCGAGGACGAGCCGGGCCTCCGAGGTCCTCGACGTGTGTCGTGCCCAGCGGGTACCCGCCGGAGCAGTGGCTCGATCCTGACACGAAACACCACTGAGCCGGATCGGAGTCACCGAGATGGCCGGGTCGCCGCCGCGTGCACCGGGCGGCTTCCGCCCGGGTGACGAGTCCGAGCCCTCGCTAACGGGCGCGGGACGGTCGCCGAGAGCGCGGGTGTCGGCGCTCGGCCGGCGCAGACAGGAGGGGCTCGTGGGTCGTTCGTGCAGGTCGTTCGCGGTGCTGGTGGCGCTTCTGGCGCTCGTCGGCGCCTGTACGACGTCGCCCGGCGGGGGTTCCGGTCTCGTGCCCCTGGAACCGGCGGACGCCGGCAGCCCCTTCGCACCCGCCACCGCGGCGGGGATCGAACGGATCGTGCACGATCAGATGCGCGCCGGTGCCGTGCCGGGGATGGCCGTCGGGGTGTGGGTCCCTGGGCGGGGACGTCTGGTGCAGGGGTACGGCGTGTCCGATGTCACGACCGGGTCCGCCTTCGCCCTCGCCGACCATGTGCGGATCGCGAGCATCACCAAGACGTTCACCGCCACCGCCACGCTCATGCTCGTCGACCAGGGCAGACTCGCCCTCGACGACCGGCTGCAGTCGTTCGTTCCCGGGATCCCGAACGGCCGTGACATCACCATGCGGCAGCTGTTGAACATGACGGCCGGCGTCTACGACTACACCCGGTCTCCGGAGTTCGACGCCGCCTTCGACGCCGATCCGCTCGCGCCTTTCCCGGTCGACCAGGTGCTCGCGATCCTGCGGAGCCGCCCGGCCGCGTTCACACCGGGCCAGCCGGGGGCCTGGCAGTACAGCGACTCCAACTACATCCTGCTCGGCCAGATCATCGAGAACGTGACGGGCGAGCCTGCCGGCACCTTCATCCAGCGCGAGATCGTCGACGCGCTCGGCCTGCCGGGCACGAGCTACCCGACGTCGCCGGAGATCCCCCCGCCCGCGTCACGCGGCTACATGATCGTCCCGCCGGGGGCGCCGGAGCGGGACGTCACCGCGCTCGACCCGGCGGTGGCGGGCACCGCAGGCGCGATGATCTCCACGGTCGAGGGGCTGCGGGCCTGGGCGGGTGCGCTGGCCGCGGGCACGCTGCTCAGCCCCGCCGCCCACGCCGAACAGATGGCCTTCGTGAACACGCGTCTCTCGCCGCCACTGCAGATCGGGTACGGCGCAGGCGTGATCGAGATCAACGGCTTCGTCGGCCACAACGGCGCGATCTACGGTTTCACCACGGCGATGTTCCAGTTGCCGGAGACCGGCGCCATCATCGTCGTGGTCGCCAACAAGGCGTCGAACGTCGACGGGGTCGGCCTGGAGACGTTCCTGCAGATCGCGAAGCTGCTCTACCCGGAACGGTTCTCGGCATGACGGCGCCGGGGACGCCGCCGGAGGACGTGGCCGGGCAGGCCCGCGCCATCGCCGCCGCCTGGTCGCCGGAGGGCGCCCCCGAGAGCTGGTGGCTCACGGCCGAGACGCTGACGGCGATCGCGGAGGAGGACGTGCTTCTCGATCTGGCCGCCGGGATCCCGCCCGACCGCCTGCCGCCGCTGCTGCTCGGAGCGGCCGTGGCGTACCTGGTACAGCAGCGACGGCCCGCGCTGGCGCGCTTCTACCCGGAACCGGGTGGCCCGCAGCCGCCGCGTGACGGCGGCTTCCGCGCCGAGCTCGTGGATTTCGCACGGACGGAACGGGACGGCCTCGCCGAGCTGTGTGCCACCCACCGCTACCAGATGAACGAGGTGGCCCGCTGCGCCGACGTGCTTCCCGCCCTCGCCGCGATCGGGGAGGAGGACGGGAGGCCTCTCGCGCTGGTGGATCTCGGCACCGGTGCAGGCCTGGGTCTGCACCTGGACCGCTACCACTACACCTACCGCAGCGTGGGCTCGCCGGACCGGACCGTGGGGGACCGCTCGTCTCCTGTGCAGCTGACCTGCGAGGTCCGGCCCGGGGGAGAGCCCCCGGTGCCCCGCGATCCCCCGGTGGTGGCCGACCGCGCCGGGATCGACGTCGAGCCGCTCGACGTCGCCGATCCGCACACCTATGCCTGGCTGGCGGCGTGCGTACCGCCGGAGGCCGGTGCCGTCACGCGCTTCGCGGCCGCGGCCGGTGTCGCACGTGCCGATCCGGCGCGCTCGGTGCGCGGAAACCTGCTCGACGTGCTGGGCGACGTCGTCGCGTCCACCCCGCCGGACGCGCTTCTCTGCCTCGTCGACGCGTACGTGCACGTCTTCCTGCCGCCGGCCGAACTGCGGCGGTTCGACCAGATCCTCGGCGAGCTCGGGCGGGAGCGCGACCTGGAGTGGATCTCGGTCGATCCACTCGTGCCACTCGGCCCGGAGGCCCGAGAGAGCGTGCAGGGCCTCGACGTGCCCGCGGGATGGGTGCAGGACGTCCGTCGCGGTGGCGTCTTCGGCGTGATCGGTCGGGTCGGCATCCGCCGGGGCCTGCGCACCGGATCGGTGCTCGGCCGGGCGCACCCCGGTGGCAGCTGGTTGGAATGGCGCTAGCGGACCTCGCCCGAGATCAGCGCAGCTTGACCGTGCGCACTGCCAGCAGGGATGCCGCTGCCGTCCAGAGCAGCAGCACGAGCACCTGCGTGGCACTCGGCGCGTGCCCGGCCGACAGGGCCGCGCGCAGACCCTCGGCCAGCGCGCCGGACGGCAGCGCCGCACCGACGGCCGCGAGCGGCCCCGGGAGCAGCCCGAGCGGGACGATGATCCCCCCGGCCAGCAGCAACACGAACCACACGAGGTTGGCCACCGCGAGGGTGATCTCGGCACGCACCGACCCGCCGAGGAGGATCCCCAACGAGCCGAACGCGGCAGTGCCGAGCACCAGGAGCAGCAGCGCCCAGCCCACGCCGGACGCCGCGGGTCGCCACCCCAGTGCGGCGGCGAGGCCGCAGAGCAGCACCACTTGGATCGCGACGACGCCCAGCACCGCCACCAGCCGGCCCGCGACCAGCAGCCAGCGTGGCAACGCCGTGGCGGCGAGGCGCCGGACCACGCCGTAGCGCCGGTCGAAGCCCAGCGCGATGGCCTGGCCGGTGAAGGCGCTGGACATCACCGCCAGCGCGAGCACGCCGGGGAGCACCGCCGCGATCCGCGGTTGCGGCAGCGGCACCAGATCGAGGGTGCTCAGGCCGACCAGCAGCACGATCGGGATGAGGAGGGTGAGCAGCACCTGCTCGCCGTTGCGCATGGCGAGGCGCAGTTCGGTGACCGACTGCACCGCGAGCATCCGCAGCGGCGAACCGGCGCCGGGGCGGGGCGTGAAGGTGCCGGGCGGGAAGAGGGTCACGAGCGCAGCTCCCGTCCGGTCAGCTCGAGGAACACGTCCTCGAGGCTGCGCTTGGCCACCTGTACGTCGTCGGCGAGCGCTCCCTGCCTCGCGCACCACGACGTGATGATCGACAGCACGGTGGGGTCGATCCGGCCCTGCACGACGTAGCGGCCGGCGATCGGCTCGGCCGCGCCGTACCCGTCGGGCAGGGCCGCCACGAGATCCTCGACGTCCATGCCGGACCGCGCACGGAACCGCAGCTCCTGCTGGTCGGTGTTGGCCGTGAGCGCCGCGGGGGAGCCCTGCGCGACCACGCGCCCGTGGTCGACGATCACCACCTCGTCGGCGAGGGCCTCGGCCTCTTCCATGAGGTGGGTGGTGAGCAGCACGGCCACCCCGTCGCGGCGCAGCGCCTCGACCAGGTCCCACACCACCCGGCGGCCCTGAGGGTCCATTCCGGCGGTCGGCTCGTCGAGGAATACCAGCTCGGGACGCCCGACGACGGCGCAGGCGAGCGCGAGACGCTGCTGCTGGCCGCCCGACAGACGCTTGTAGGGCGTGCGGGCGCAGCCTTCGAGTCCGAGCACGCCGGTGAGCCACTCGACGTCGAGCGGGTGCGCCGAGCACGCGGCGACGAGCCGCAGCATCTCCGTGGCGTGCACGGCAGGGTAGGCACCCCCGCCCTGAGGCATCACACCGATGCGGGCGCGGAGGCTGTCGGGGGCGGTGGCCGGATCGAGACCGAGCACACGCACCTCGCCGGCGTCGGCGGGGAGAAAACCCTCGCAGACCTCGACGGTGGTGGTCTTGCCCGCACCGTTGGGGCCGAGCAGGGCCAGCACCGATCCGGCGGCCAGATCGAGATCGAGCCCGTCGACCGCGGTGGTGCGGCCGTACCGCTTCACCAGCCCCCGGACCGCGACAGGGGGCGGCGGAGTCTTCACAGCAAAGCAGTCTAATGAGGTGCGGGATCCGGGCCCGGAGTCGGCACACGGCCCGGCCACGCGTCGACGTCCACGCCCCGCTGCCCGGCGAGCTGACGCCGCTGCACGAGCAGCAGGAGCACGAGCATGACGAGCCCGGCCACGATCGCCATGGGCAGCTGATAGGCGCGGAAGTTGAAGTCGGCCCCGGTGGGCGGGACGAGCAGGGCGAGGATGGCGGAGGCGGCCAGCGCAGCGCGCCGGTAGCGGGGAAGGCCCTGGGTGGCGGCGAGCGGGATCGCGGCCCAGAGCAGGTACCACGGATGCACGATCGGTCCGAGCAGCACGACCGCGCCCAGGCCGACGCCCATCCCGGTGACGGGGTCGAGCCGGCCGCGTAGCGAGGCGAGCAGCAGTATCAGGACCACGATGCCCCCGGCGAGCCCACCCAGGCCGCGGGTGAGCACGAGCACGGTGTCGGTGTGGTCACCGAGGCCGCCCACGATGCCGACCTGGCCCCCGATCAGACCGAGGTCGGTGGACACGGACATCCAGCTGCGGATGAGGCTCGGCGTGTCCAGCGTGGTGACCCACCCGAGCCCGAGACCGGTGACGAGTGCCAGCACGCCGTAGCCGACGACCGTGACCCCGCCGAGTACCCCCGCCGACACGGCGACGTCGCGCACCCGCGCGCCGCGGCGCCTGGCCCATTCCGTGCCGAGGAAGCCGAGTGCCAGCAGGGCGGGAATCTTGACCGCGGAGGCGCCGACGATCAGCAGGGCGCCGCACAGGAACCGCGTGTCGAGCACCCGTGGTCCTGCGCGGAGGCCGATCTCCATGCCGGCGAGCATCATCCCGATCATCAGTGACTCGTTGTGGATGCCGCTGACCAGATGGAACAGCACCAGCGGGTTGGCGGCGCCGAGCCACAGCGCGAGTCCGGTGTCGAGCCCGCAGCGCCGGGCGAGCTTGGGTAGCGCCCAGACGATCAGGCCGACGCCCATGAGGGCGAGTACGCGGTGCGTGAACAGGCCGAGGACGACGTCGTTGCCGGTGAGCGCGGTGATGCCGCGGCCGAGCCAGAGGAAGAACGGCCCGTAGGGAGCCGGGGTGTCGCGCCAGATGGTGGGGATGCTGCGGGTCAGCGGATCGTCGACGCCCAGGGCCTGTGCCGGCCCGAGAACGTAGGGGTCGAGCCCGCGGGCGAGGATGGCGCTCTGCGCCAGGTAGCTGTAGACGTCGCGGGAGAACAGCGGCGGTGCCACGGCCAGCGGGATGGCCCACAGCACAGCCGTGCGGGCCAGTTGTGCACGGTTGGGAGCGGGCGGCACGGCCCCGTTCGACCGCAGCATCTTCCCGATCCACAGCCACGCGACCACCAGCAGGCCGATGCCGGCGTAGGTGATGGCGATGGAGATGGTGGCGTTGCGGCTGGGCAGACCCAGCAGTCGCAGGCCGAACAACGGGTTGGGGACGGGGAGCGCGCCTGCACCGAGAGCGCCCACTCCCATCAGCAGCGTTCCGGTGAGCCCTAGCCGGCGAGCAGCGCGGCTCGGGTCGCGCGGGGGTGCCTCCACCGGAACCGGAGCGCGTGCGCCGTCCAGCTCCCCTGCGACCATGCGTGCAGCCTAGTGCCGAGGAAACGAGGTCGTCCTACCCGCCTCCGGCGCCTCGCGGCGTTGTCGTCGGCGCCGATTCAACACCTCCCCCACGTGAGCGTCGTCACCCGCCGCACGCCGCCTTTGCCCCAGTCGCCGATATACGCAACACTGGTGTTGTGAAAAGCAGGGGACAGCCGTCGGTCGACGCCCATGAGGGGCAGTCGAGCGGTGACGGCCGCACCCGGGCGAGCGTCGCCCGCCTGCTCATGGAGCAGGGGCCGATCACGGCCACGGCGGTCGCCGCCGAGCTCTCGCTGTCGGCTCCCGCGGTGCGGCGTCATCTCGACGCCCTGCTCGCCGACGGGGAGGCCGAGGTGCGGCAGGCGCCGCGCCGCGGCCCGCGGGGCCGGGGGCGCCCGGCTCGCCACTACCTGCTCAGCGACGCCGGGCGGGCCCGGTTCGGCCACGGTTACGACGACCTCGCCGTTGCCGCGCTGCGCTACCTCGCCGAGCACGGGGGAGAGGCGGCGGTGCGCGACTTCGCGCGCAGCCGGGTCGAGAACCTGCTCGGCTCCGAAGCCGAGCAGGTCGCGGCCACCGACGGGCGCGACGCACGCACGGGGGCGCTCGCCGACGTGCTCACGTCCCGCGGCTACGCCGCACAGGCCCGGGAAGCCGGGTCGGGTGTGCAGCTGTGCCAGCACCATTGCCCGGTCGCCCACGTCGCGGCCGAGTTCCCGGAGCTGTGCGAGGCTGAGACCCAGGCGTTCGCCGAGTTGCTCGGCACGCATGTGCAGCGGCTGGCCACCATCGCGCGTGGCGACACCGCGTGCACCACCCACGTTCCGCTGGAAGCTCCCGAAATCCAGCGGGGTTGCACCACTACCACCACGATCTCGACAGGGATCCCCACAGGTACGTCCCTGAGAGGGAGGCAGTCCGAATGACGACCACTCCTGAGGCACTCACCCAGGAGGAGACGCTCGCGACGCTCGGCCGCTACGACTTCGGCTGGGCCGATCCGGACGCCGCCGGCGCTACCGCACGTCGCGGTCTCTCCGCCGACGTCGTCGCCGACATCTCCGCACTGAAGAACGAGCCCCAGTGGATGCTCGACTTCCGGCTCAAGGCACTCGACCTGTTCGAACGCAAGCCGATGCCTCGTTGGGGCGCGGACCTGTCGGGCATCGACTTCGACAACATCAAGTACTTCGTGCGCTCCACGGAGAAGCAGGCCACGTCCTGGGACGACCTGCCGGCCGACATCAAGAACACCTACGACAAGCTGGGCATCCCGGAGGCCGAGAAGGCCCGCCTCGTCGCCGGTGTCGCCGCGCAGTACGAGTCCGAGGTCGTCTACCACCAGATCCGCGAGGACCTGGAGGAGCAGGGTGTCATCTTCCTCGACACCGACACGGGCCTGCGTGAGCACCCGGAGCTGTTCAAGGAGTACTTCGGCTCGGTCATCCCGAGCGGCGACAACAAGTTCTCCGCGCTCAACTCGGCGGTGTGGTCGGGCGGCTCGTTCATCTACGTCCCCAAGGGCGTCAAGGTGGACATCCCGCTGCAGGCCTACTTCCGGATCAACACCGAGAACATGGGCCAGTTCGAGCGCACGCTGATCATCGTCGACGAGGGTGCCTACGTGCACTACGTCGAGGGCTGCACCGCGCCGATCTACAAGTCCGACTCGCTGCACTCGGCCGTGGTCGAGATCGTCGTGAAGAAGGGCGGCCGCTGCCGCTACACGACGATCCAGAACTGGTCGAACAACGTCTACAACCTGGTGACCAAGCGGGCCAAGGCCGAAGAGGGCGCCACCATGGAGTGGGTCGACGGCAACCTCGGCTCCAAGGTCACCATGAAGTACCCGGCCGTCTGGCTGATGGGTGAGCACGCCAAGGGCGAGGTCCTGTCCATCGCCTTCGCGGGCGAGGGCCAGCACCAGGACGCCGGGGCGAAGATGGTGCACCTGGCGCCGCACACGTCCTCGACGATCATCTCGAAGTCGGTGGCGCGTGGCGGTGGGCGCACCTCGTACCGCGGTCTCGTGCAGGTCAACCCGCGGGCGCACCACAGCCGCTCCACGGTCAAGTGCGACGCGCTCCTGGTCGACACGATCAGCCGGTCCGACACCTATCCCTATGTCGACGTCCGCAACGACGAGGTCTCGATGGGCCACGAGGCCACGGTCTCGAAGGTCAGCGGCGACCAGCTCTTCTACCTGATGAGCCGCGGGCTGACCGAGGACGAGGCCATGGCGATGGTCGTGCGCGGGTTCGTCGAGCCCATCGCGCGCGAGCTGCCCATGGAGTACGCGCTGGAGCTGAACAGGCTCATCGAGCTGCAGATGGAGGGCTCGGTCGGATGACCGCACGCCTTTCCCACCTGCAGAGAAGGACTCACGAATCATGACCGTTCCGGAGACCGCGACCGAGGTCGCCGGCCTCGCCCCCGAGCTCGAGGGAGCCAAGAAGGGGCAGGGCGAGTCGCCTCTCGCGTCGGCGAGCGAGCGCTTCACCTCCTACGACGTCGAGGCCTTCGAGGTCCCCGGCGGCCGTGAGGAGAACTGGCGCTTCACGCCGATGCGGCGGCTGCGCGGCCTGCACGACGGCACCGCGGCGCTCGACGGCACCGCGAAGATCGAAGCCCCCGCAGCCGAGGGCGTCACGGTCGAGACCGTCGGCCGCGACGACGCGCGTATCGGCGAGGGCGGCGTCCCCGCCGACCGTGTCGCGGCCGCGGCCTGGTCCTCGTTCCGTGAGGCCACGGTCGTCACGCTGCACGGCACCCCGGCACCGGTCACCGTCACGGTCACCGGCCCGGGAGAGGGCGTCACCGCCGCAGGCCACCTGCAGCTGCGCACCACGCCCAACACCGAGGCCACCGCGGTGGTGGAATACCGCGGCTCGGGCGCGCTGGCCGACAATCTCGAGGTCGTACTGGCCGAGGGGTCACGGCTCACGCTGGTCGTCACGGGTGAGTGGGCCGACGACGCCGTGCACGTCGGTGCGCAGCACATGTCGATCGGGCGCGACGCGGTCCTGCGGGCCACATCGGTGTCGCTGGGCGGCGACCTGGTGCGGATCAGCCCCACCGTGAAGTACAGCGGCCCGGGCGGCGACGCCGAGCTGGCCGGGCTGGGGTTCGCCGACGCGGGCCAGCACCTGGAGCAGCGGCTGCTGGTCGACCACGCCGTGGCGAACTGCACCTCCAACGTGATCTACAAGAACGCGCTGCAGAGCGCGAAGGGCCTCACCGCCCACACCGTGTGGATCGGCGACGTGCTGATCCGCGCGGCTGCGGAGAACACGCGGACGTTCGAGTTCAACCGCAACCTGGTGCTCACCGAGCACGCGCGGGCCGACTCGGTACCGAACCTGGAGATCGAGACCGGCGAGATCGCCGGTGCCGGCCACGCGAGCGCCACCGGCCGGTTCGACGACGAGCAGCTGTTCTACCTGCAGAGCCGCGGTATCCCGGAGGACGTTGCCCGACGGCTCGTCGTCCGCGGCTTCTTCGGCGAGGTCCTGAGCCGGATCACCCTTCCCGAGCTGCGCGAGCGCCTGGAAGCGGCGATCGAGGCCGAGCTGGCCGTCACCGGCGCCTGACGCACCCAACCACACGGAGCACTGAACCAATGTCCACCTTGGAGATCAAGGACCTGCACGTCTCGGTCGCGACCGAGGACGGCCCCAAGGAGATCCTGAAGGGCGTCGACCTCACGATCCGCGCAGGCGAGACGCACGCCATCATGGGCCCCAACGGCTCCGGCAAGTCGACGCTCGCCTACGCGATCGCGGGGCACCCCAAGTACGAGGTCACCTCCGGTGAGGTCCTCCTCGACGGCCAGGACGTCCTCGGCATGACCGTCGACGAGCGCGCCCGCGCCGGCCTGTTCCTCGCCATGCAGTACCCGGTCGAGGTCCCCGGCGTCTCGACGGCCAACTTCCTGCGCGCGGCGGCCACCGCCATCCGCGGTGAGGCGCCGAAGCTGCGCACCTGGGTCAAGGAGGTCAAGGGCGCGATGAGCGACCTCGACATCGACCCGGACTTCGCCGAGCGCAACGTCAACGAGGGCTTCTCCGGCGGCGAGAAGAAGCGCCACGAGGTGCTGCAGCTCGCGCTGCTCAAGCCGAAGTTCGCGGTGCTCGACGAGACCGACTCCGGCCTGGACGTCGACGCACTGCGCGTCGTGTCCGAGGGGGTCAACCGCTACCGGGCGGGTGGCGACACCGGTGTCCTGCTGATCACGCACTACACGCGGATCCTGCAGCACATCACGCCCGACGTGGTGCACGTCTTCGCAGGCGGGCGCATCGTCGAGTCCGGTGGCCCCGAGCTGGCCGACGAGCTGGAGAAGACCGGGTACGTGCGGTTCACCGGGTCGGCGGCCGACGCGGCGGTGGCTGAGGCCTCGGTCTGATGACCACCGTCGAGGGCGTCGACGTCCAGAAGCTGCGGGCGGACTTCCCGATACTCGCGCGCACCGTCCGCGACGGCCGCCCGCTGGTCTACCTGGACTCGGGCGCCACGTCGCAGCGCCCGCGCCAGGTGCTCGACGCCGAGCGGGCGTTCCTCGAGCAGCACAACGCCGCCGTGCACCGCGGCGCGCACCAGCTCGCCGAGGAGGCCACCGACGCCTACGAGTCGGCTCGGGCGCGGATCGCCGCGCTCATCGGTGCCACGGCAGGCGAGCTCGTGTTCACCAAGAACGCCACGGAGGGCATCAACCTCGTGGCGTACGCGATGAGCAACTCGAGCATCCGCACCGGTCTCGGGCCGGAGTCGGAGCGCTTCGCACTCGGGCCGGGCGACGAGATCGTGATCACCGAGCTGGAGCACCACGCCAACCTGGTGCCCTGGCAGGAGCTGTGCCGGCGCACCGGCGCCACGCTGCGGTGGTACTCGATCACCGACACCGGGCGCGTGGATCTCGACTCGATCGAGCTCACCGAGCGCACGAAGGTCGTGGCGTTCGCGCACCAGTCCAACGTGCTGGGCACCGTCCTGCCGGTGGCGGAGCTGGTGCGCCGCGCCCGCGAGGTCGGCGCCCTGGTGCTGCTCGACGCGTGCCAGTCGGTGCCGCACATGCCGGTGCACCTCGGTGAGCTCGGCGTCGACTTCGCCGTCTTCTCGGGGCACAAGATGCTCGGGCCGTCCGGCATCGGCGTGCTCTACGGGCGCGCGGAGCTGCTCGACGCGATGCCGCCCTTCCTCACGGGCGGGTCGATGATCGAGCTCGTGCGGATGGAGCACACCACCTATGCCCCGCCGCCACAGCGGTTCGAGGCAGGCGTGCCGATGACGTCGCAGGCTGTGGGCCTCGGGGCTGCTGTCGACTACGTGAACGCGATCGGCATGGACGCGATCCACGCCCACGAGATGTCGCTGGTGCAGCAGACCATCGAGGGCTTGTCGCAGGTGCCCGGCGTCCGGATCATCGGGCCCACCGATCTCACCGACCGCGGCGGTGCCGTCGCGTTCGTCGTCGAGGGCGTGCACGCGCACGACGTCGGCCAGGTGCTCGACGACCGGGGCGTCGCCGTGCGGGTGGGCCACCACTGCGCGTGGCCGCTGCACCGTCGCTTCGGGGTGGCCGCCACCGTGCGCGCCTCGTTCCACGTGTACAACACACCGGACGAGGTCACCGCTCTGGTCGAGGGCGTGCGGGCCGCGCGTGACTTCTTCGGAGTGAGCTGACACATATGCAGCTGGAACAGATGTACCAGGAGATCATCCTGGACCACTACCGGTCGCCACACGGCGCCGGCCTGCGCGAACCGTTCGACGCCGAGTCGTTCCAGATCAACCCCACCTGCGGTGACGAGATCACGCTGCGCGTGAAGCTCGACGGCGACAAGGTCGCGGACGTCTCCTACGAGACACTCGGCTGCTCGATCAGCCAGGCGTCGGCGTCGGTGCTCACCGACCTCGTCGTCGGCCGCTCGGTCGAGGACTCGATGAAGGTGCTCACGGCGTTCCAGGAGATGGCGCAGGGCCGTGGGCAGGTGGAGCCCGACGAGGACGTGCTCGGCGACGGCGTGGCCTTCGCGGGTGTGGCCCGCTACCCGGCCCGCGTGAAGTGTGCGCTGCTCGGATGGATGGCGTTCAAGGACGCCGTCGTCCGCACCGCGCATGACGACCAGAGCAAAACGCGCGATGATGCCCGCAAGACGGAGGAAGCACAGCCATGAGCGAGCGTGCGAGCGAATCAGTGTTACAGCGCCTGCGCGCAGCGCCGAGCGAGCGTAGCGAGGGAGTGCGATGAGCGAGACCGCCGACGATGTGGTGCGAGGCGCGGTAGGCATGCCCGAGCCGCCGGCACAACGCGCTGAGGAGCCCTCGATCGAGGACCTCGAGGAGGCGATGCGCGACGTCGTCGACCCCGAGCTGGGCATCAACGTCGTCGATCTCGGCCTGGTCTACGGCATCCAGAGCGAGGGTGGCGTCGCCACCATCGACATGACGCTCACGTCCGCGGCCTGTCCGCTGACCGACGTCATCGAGGAGCAGGCCAGGGCCGCGCTCACCGGCACCGCAGGCCTGGTCGACGCCATCAAGATCAACTGGGTCTGGATGCCGCCGTGGGGCCCCGACAAGATCACCGAGGACGGCCGCGAGCAGCTCAGGGCACTGGGCTTCCGCGTCTGAGCCCACCGCAGTACACAACGAACGGCACTTTCGTCCGGTAGGTCCGGACGGAAGTGCCGTTCGTTCATTGTGGGATCTTTCTGGCGTGGGGCAGATCACTGTGTCGTCGTGAATGAATCTTCTAAGCTGAGGATTCCTTCAGTATGTCGCGTGTAGTTGCGATGGAATCATGGACAAGGGGAGGTCGATGAGTGGAGGGATCACTCTCGATAGGCACGGCAGCAGGCCTCGGTTCGTGCCGGGAATCCATTCGAAGTTGATCGCCGTGATCGGCCGTCATCTGTTGGGTGCTGCTGCTTCCCGGGCCCTGATGATGCTCTCCGCCGGACCGGCCGGACCGTCCGCGGACGGTTGCCAGAACGTGCCGCCGCGTTGGATGTGCTGGTCAGTGCCATCGGCCAACCTCATCGTGTGACCGAGCGGGTACAGGCCCTCTGCCACCCCGAGTCGAGGGCCTCCTGCACGACAACGGACGACGGACGCTCGCTCGATCCCCCGAGATCGGTCGATCGTGCTGATCCGACACATTGCACACAGCGGCTGCCCAACCCGGTGTCCATTTCGTAGCCGCTGGGGCATTCTTCCGAAACTGACTCCCCGAAATCATTGGCTCGCCGAATCGTGCGGGCCGGCGCTGAGCGCGTATTCACCGACCCTGCTGGACAGATAGAGGAGCGACGCCATGCCCGACGACAGTGAGAAGGCGCGGCGCCATTGCCGGGCCGCGGGGGTGGCCGGATGAGTGCGGAAGCCCAGGCGTCGGGGCCTGCGGACGCGTCTGCCGGATCCGTGGCGGCCGCAGCGGTGGCCGTCGGCGATCATGTGCCGGCGAACGCCGGGACGCTGCGTCAGCTGTGGCGGTTCCGCGCCTACGGACAGGCCGAGTTGCGGTCGCTGCTGGTCGGGGTGGTGATGCGCGGATGTGAGCTGGCCGCCGATCTCGCCGCTCCCTGGCCGTTGGCGCTCGTGATCGACGACCTGCTGCGGGGTGAGCAGAAGAGCGGCGCGCTTCATCGGGTGGCGGACTGGTTCGGTGGGTCGGCTCCGGCCGTGCTCGGCGTGGCCGCGGTCGCCGTTCTGCTGATCACCGTGGCGTCCGGGCTGTTCGACTATCTCGGCGACCGGATCATGAACGGGGCGGGGCAGCGGATCAGCTCGCGCATCCGCTCGGACGTGTTCGGTTACGTGGAGCGACTGCCGCAGAGCTATCACGACCAGCACGCCATCGGCGAGTTGACGAGCCGGGTGGTCACCGACACGGACCGGATCGAGGGCAGCCTGACGGACCTGTTCTCCACGCTGGTACCCGGGATCCTCGCGCTGCTGGGCACCGCCGTCGTCCTGGTGTCGGTGGACTGGCGGCTCGGCCTGATCACGTTGTGCGCGGCGCCGCTGGTCTTCATGACCGCCGTGCGCTATGCCCGCCTGACCAGGGTGAACTCACGCAAACGGCGTGCGGCTGTGGGTGAGCTGACCGGCTTCGTCACCGAGTCGCTCCAAGGCATCCGCACCGTGCACGCGTTCGGCAGCCAGGACCTGGAGGACGACCGCTTCGGGTCGACCAACAACCGCGTGCTGAGCATCGGGCTGCGCGGCGTGGATCTGAGCGCCCGGTTCACGCCCTCGCTGGAGTCCGTGGCGGCGATCGGCACCGCTGTGTTGTTGTTCGTGGGCGGGTACGGCGTGCTGCAGAACTGGTGGTCGGTCGGTCTGCTGGTGGTGGTCACCAACTACTTGCAGAACATCCTCAAACCGATGAAGTCGCTGGCCAAGCTGCTGCCGAGCTTCACCCAAGCGGCCGCATCGGCGGAGCGGATCGGGGCGATCCTGGACCAGCCCCGCGAGCACCTCGGATCCTCCCGCGGGCTGCCTCGCCGGGTGAGCGGCGAGATCGAGCTGTCCGGGGTGGGCCTGGACTACGGGCGTGGCCCGGTGCTGACCGGGCTGGATCTGCGGATCCGCGCCGGGGAGCGGATCGCGTTGCTGGGCGACAACGGTGCCGGGAAGTCGACCACGCTGTCGTTGATCGGCGGGCTGTACCGGCCCACGTCAGGGAGGGTGCTCCTCGACGGATTGTCGGTGCCCGACGTGCCGGAGCACTGGCTGCACCAGCAGGTGGCGATGGTCCTGCAGGATACGTTCCTGTTCTCCGGAACGCTGGCGGACAACCTGCGCTACGGCCGACCCGATGCCGACGACGAGGAGGTGGCCCGAGTGGCCGACGCCGCGCTGGTCAGCGAGTTCGTCGACCGGTTGCCCGACGGGCTGAACACGGTGATCTCCGCGGGCGGGATCGGCTTGTCGGGTGGGCAGCGCCAGCGTGTCGGTATCGCCCGGGCGCTACTCGTCGACTCACCGGTGGTGCTGCTGGACGAACCCACCGTAGGACTGGACGTCAACGCCGAGGAGCTTGTTGTGCAGGCACTGACTCGCCTGGCTGAGGGCCGCACGGTCATCATGACGACCCACCAGCCGGCGTTGACCAGGCTGGCCACCCGCACCGTGTACCTGCGCCGGGGTGGCGTGCTCGACGAGCGGCCCACGCGGCCCGCCACGCAGCGCCCGCTCGATGCACTCGTGGCAGGGGCGCCCGCATGACGAGCGGCACTTCCGAGGACGAGCACGTGATCATGGTCATCCGGCACGCGGAGAAGCCGGGCCACGCCGACGGCCCGCGCGGCATCACGCCGGACGGGGAAGCCGACAAGCACTCTCTCACCGTGGACGGATGGGTCCGCGCCGGTGCGCTGGTCGGCCTGTTCGCTCCGTCCCGAGGGGAACCACCCGCAGGCCTGCTCCGACCGAACACGATCTACGGCTCGGGCTTCGGGCGCGGGCAGAGCAAGCGATCCGTCCAGACGGTCAGTCCGCTGGCCGCCCGGCTCGGGCTCGACGTGATCAACCGATATGCCGAGGGCGAAGAGGCGCGGCTGACCAAGGAGTTGACCGCCCGTCCCGGGGCCACGGTGGTGTCCTGGCACCACGAGGCGATCCCCGAGATCGCTGCCCACCTGGGTGAGGTCACTCCGGCGCCACCGGCGAACTGGCCGGGCGACCGTTTCGACGTGGTCTGGGTCTTCGCCCGCAACGGCGGCGGCTGGCGGTTCGCGCAGGTGCCGCAGTTGCTCCTGCCCGGTGATCTGCCCTATCCGATCGTCGATCCGGACCACGCGTCCAAGGCCTGAGATCGAGCCCGTACCGGCTCGGCATTCGGCCCCGCCTCGCCGCGTCTCCTGTGAAGATCGACGACTGCGATTGTGTGGATCTGCGGCCGGATTGAGATCTTGCGCGGATTCAACCCCTGTATGGGGTATGTCACAGACTTCGCAGATGATGAATTAGCGTGCCCCTACCTGGCGTTCAGGAAATATTAATGTTGCTGTTCTTGATCCGTAGAGCCATGTGCTTGTGGTCCGAATAGTGACATCTGTACTAGGCCGATGAGGGGAGTGGCAGTGGCGGCCGTGTCAGAGGTGGGGGAGATGGCTCGGCGCCATTGCCGGAGCTTGGTGGTGAATCAATGAGTGTGGAGGCGGCGGCAGCCGGAGAGTTGCCGGATCGCGGGCAGGGCGAATCGATTCCGGGCTGGGTGCGCACCGTGGACAAGCGGTCGCCGGAGAGTATCGGGACGTTGCGTCAACTGTGGAGGTTCCGCAGCTACGGGCAGTCGGAACTGCGGCCGTTGTTGACCGGTGTGGGGATGCGGGGGCTGGAACTCGCCGCAGACCTGGCCACTCCGTGGCCGTTGGCCCTGGTCATCGACGATCTGCTCAGGGGGGAGAAGCACGGCGGGCCGTTGCACAACGTGGCCCAGTGGTTCGGTGGGTCGGCGATTGCCATGCTCGGAGTGGCCGCGGTCGCCGTTCTGCTGATCACCGTGGCGTCCGGCGTGTTCGATTACCTGGGCGACCTGTTCATGAACGGGGCGGGGGAGCGGATCAGTTCACGCATCCGCTCGGACGTGTTCGGTTATGTGGAGCGGCTGCCGCAGGATTATCATGATCGTAATTCGATCGGTGAGCTGACCAGTCGGGTCGTGACCGACACCGAGCGTATCGAGGGCAGCCTGACCGATCTGTTCTCCACGCTGGTGCCTGGAATCCTGGCGCTGCTGGGAACCGCTGTGGTGCTGGTTTCGGTGGATTGGCGACTCGGCCTGATCACGTTGTGCGCGGCTCCGCTGGTGTTTCTCACCGCGGTTCGTTACGCACGCCTGACCCGGGTGAACTCCCGCCAGCGTCGGGCAGCGGTGGGTGATTTGACGGGTTTCGTCACCGAGTCGCTGCAGGGTATTCGCACCGTGCACGCGTTCGGCAGCCAGGCGGTGGAGGACCGGCGTTTCGGCTCGACGAACGACAAGGTGCTCAGTATCGGGCTGCGTGGCGTGGATCTGAGCGCCCGGTTCACCCCGGCGCTGGAGTCCGTGGCGGCGATCGGCACCGCCGTGCTGCTGTTCGTCGGCGGGTACGGCGCCTTGCAGAACTGGTGGTCGGTCGGTCTGCTGGTGGTGGTCACGAGCTACCTGCAGAACATCCTCAAGCCGATGAAGTCGCTGGCCAAGCTGATGCCGAGCTTCACCCAGGCCGCCGCGTCGGCAGAGCGGATCGGCGCGATCCTCGACGAGCCTCGTGCGCACGTGGGGTCGGCCCATGGGCTGCCCGGCCGCGTCACGGGCGAGATCGAGTTGCGTGGCGTGGGTCTGGACTACGGGCGGGGCCCGGTGCTGTGCGGCTTGGATCTGAAGGTCGAGGCAGGTCAGCGGGTGGCGTTGCTGGGGGACAACGGTGCCGGCAAGTCGACCGTGCTCTCGTTGATCGGCGGGCTGTACCGGCCCACCGAGGGCAAGGTGCTGCTCGACGGCCTGTCGGTGCCGAACGTGCCCGAGCACTGGCTGCACCAGCAGGTGGCGATGGTCCTGCAGGACACCTTCCTGTTCTCCGGAACGCTGGCGGACAACCTGCGCTACGGCCGGCCGGACGCCACCGACGAGGAGGTGGCCCGGGTGGCCGAGGCGGCGCTGGTCACCGAGTTCGCCGACCGGCTCCCCGACGGGTTGAACACCGTGATCTCCGCAGGTGGGGTCGGGCTGTCAGGCGGGCAGCGCCAGCGTGTCGGCATCGCCCGCGCACTGCTGGTCGACTCACCGGTGGTGTTGCTGGACGAGCCCACAGCGGGGCTGGACGTGGTGGCCGAGGAGGTCGTGGTGCAGGCACTGACCCGGCTGGTCGAAGGCCGGACCGTCATGATGACGACTCACCAGCCGGCGCTGACCAGGCTGGCCACCCGCACCGTGCACCTGCGCCGGGGTGGCGTGCTCGAGGAGGCCCCGTCGCGTCCGGCTCCGGAAGCGGCGGCAGAGGTGGCGGTCTCGGGGGTGCTCGGATGATGTCCGCTACGAGCAACGTGTGGCTGCTGGACGAGCCTGTCGAGGCCGAGCAGGTCATCATGATCATTCGGCACGCGGAGAAGCCCGGCCGTTCGGGCAATCCGAAGGGCGTCTCACCGGAGGGGGAGTTCGACAAGCACTCCCTCACCGTGAACGGGTGGCTCCGGGCAGGGGCGTTGGTCGGGCTGTTCGCCCCCGCCCGGGGAGAACCGCCGTCCGGGTTGTACCGGCCGGACACCGTCTACGGCCCGTCGCACCGGGAGGGCCACAGCAAACGATCGGCGCAGACGGTGACGCCACTCGCCGGCCGGCTCGGCCTGGATGTGGTCCAGCGCTACGCCGTCGGTGACGAGGCAGCACTCGCCAACGAGCTTCGGGCCCGCCCCGGTGCCGCCCTGGTGTCGTGGAAGCACGAATCACTCCACAAGATCATCGAGAACCTGGGCGAGGTGAGCCCGGCTCCGCCCGAGCACTGGCCCAGCGACCGCTTCGACGTCGTCTGGACCTTCACCCGCCACGGCACCGGTTGGCGGTTCGCGCAGGTCCCGCAGTTCCTGCTGCCCGGTGACCTGCCGTATCCGATCGCCGACCCGGACCCGGTCGACGACCGGATCAGCGCCTGACGACTGGACAGAGCCGGCGGGGCGGGCGACGCGATCACTGCGTCGCCCGTCCCGCCTGCTGCTGAACGGACCGGTCCCCGAACCCGTACGTGCTTCGGGACGAGGTGGCCTGCGGGCGCTGTAGCGGTTCTATGCCTTGGCCTGCATCGAGCTACGAGCGCGGTTGCTCTGCTTCTCGGCTTTCGGGTCGGTCTCGTCCGCCTTGGCACGCACCCCGGCCTCGATCCGCTCGCCGATGCCCTTGTCGACGTTGCGCCAGTAGTCGAACGCCCGCTCCAGCACGGGCTCGGTGACCCCGTTGAGCAGGTGTCCCACGACGTTGTCGACGAGGCGCTCACGGGCGGCGTCGTCCAGCACCTCGCGCACGAGCGTGCCGGCCTGGCCCCAGTCGTCGTCCTCCGCGTGGTCGACGTAGGCGGCGCGGGTGATGTCCCCGTCGGTGTGCCAGCTCGGGATCTTCCCGACTCGCGAGATGTCGGCCGCCGGGCCGCCCTTCGAGTTCGGCGCGTACACCGGATCTGCGACCTTCACCATGCGCATCGCCCCGTCCTTGCTGTACGAGTGCACCGGAGACGTCGGGGCGTTCACCGGGATCTGCTGGTAGTTGGCGCCGAGGCGGTGCCGGTGGGCGTCGGCGTAGGAGAACAGCCGGGCCAGCAGCATCCGGTCCGGGCTCGGCCCGATGCCCGGAACGAGGTTGTTCGGCTGGAACGCGAGCTGCTCGATCTCGGTGTGGTTGTCCGTCGGGTTGCGGTCCAGCGTCATCCGGCCGACCTCGATCAGCGGGTAGTCGCCGTGCGGCCAGACCTTGGTGAGGTCGAAGGGGTTGAAGCGGTAACCCGGCGCGTCGCCGTACGGCATGATCTGCACGTACAGCGTCCAGCTCGGGTGCTCCCCGTCCCGGATGTGCTCGAACAGGTCCCGCGTGTGGTAGTCGGTGTCGGCAGCGGCCATCTGGTCGGCTTCGTCCTGGGTGAAGAACTCCACGCCCTGATCGGTCTTGAACGTGTACTTGACCCAGAACTCCTCGCCGGCCTCGTTGATCCACATGTAGGTGTGCGAGGTGTAGCCGTTCATGTGGCGCCACGTGCGCGGGATCCCCCGGTCACCCATCAGCCAGGTCACCTGGTGCGCGGACTCCGGCGAGAGGGTCCAGAAGTCCCACTGCATGTCGTGGTCGCGCAGGTTGTTGTCGGCGCGGCGCTTCTGGGATCGGATGAAGTGCTGGAACTTCATCGGGTCCTTGACGAAGAAGACCGGCGTGTTGTTGCCGACCATGTCGTAGTTGCCCTCGGCCGTGTAGAACTTCAGCGCGAAGCCGCGAGGGTCGCGCCAGGTGTCGGGGCTGCCGCGCTCCCCGGCCACGGTCGAGAACCGCGCGGCCATCTCGGTCTTCTGTCCCGGCTGGAACAGCGCGGCCTTGGTGTAGGCGCTCACGTCGTTCGTGACCTCGAACCGGCCGAACGCGCCGCTGCCCTTCGCGTGAGGCTGCCGTTCAGGTATCCGCTCGCGGTTGAACTGCGCCATCTGCTCGATCAGGTAGCTGTCCTGCAGCAGGATCGGGCCACCCGGTCCGACGGTGAGCGAGTGTTCGTCGCTCTCGGCCGGGATGCCGGCATCAGTCGTCGTGAACCTCGAAGTGGGATCGCTCACCAGTGTTCCTCCTCGTGATGGGGCTCGTGCAGTTCGGGTGCACGTTCAGCAGAGGGGTTTCGTCCTGGCGTCGCCCGAGCGTGGGGAGTGGAAGGTGGACACGTTCGAGCGCGGCCGGACAGCGATGACCGCCGCGGTGGCCACGCGGCCCGCGGCGGTCATCGCTGCATCGGCAGTCATGCCTCAGGTGCTGACGAAACCATCACCAGCGCTTGCCCGGTCGCAGCGCGTCCAAAACCTGGACGCTCGCCGGTGCCGGGGCGGCCGCAGTGTCCGCCGGGGCCGTCAGAACGCCAGGTTGATCACAATCGAGGCGAGGATCGCGACGAGCAGCCCCGCCAGCCCGAAGAACAGCGGACTCCTGCCCCATGGGGTTCTCGCATCCAGGGACAGGCGGCCGGCGCCGGCGAGCAGCAGCACCAGTGCGATCACGACGAGCGTGAGCTCGAACTCGAAGCCCGTTCCCGCGCCCTCGAAGAAGCCGCCGCCGTGCTTGGCCCAGACCACGCTCAGCTGGACCCCGAGCACCCCGGCGGCCGCCAGGGGGGTGGCCAGGCCCAGCACCAGCATCACGCTCGCGCCGACCTCGGTCAGCCCGGTGACCCAGGACAACAGGGTGATCCCGCGGGTGAAGCCGTAGCCGTGGAGGACCTGGGCGAAGCTGCTGAGACCGGGCCCGCCGAGGAAACCGAACACCTTGATGAGCCCGTGCGCACCGATCGTCGTGGCCAGGATCAGGCGCAGGAGCAGGAGCGCGACGTCCAACCCCGTGCCGCCGTATCGGTCGTCGGGGGCACGGACGGCGGTCTCCTCGACGGTCACCGATTCCGTCGTGCCGCTTGCGAGCGACGTCGTGCCCTGGTTGCCGTGGTTCACGTGTGGACCTCGCAGTGCAGTGGTCGGAGGAGGGCGGCGGTGTGTGGACTCCTGGAACGGGGTCGGCATCGGCACGCCGGATCAGGCGGTCGACCTCCGTGTCGACCAGCCGCACGGGGGCCATGCTAAACGCCGTACCCTCGAGCTGCCGTCGCATCGTGACCGAGCAACTCACATAGCGGGCGTACCGCGGCTGCGACGCGGTCAGCCTCCGTGCAGCCGGGTGATGTAGTCGTGCGCCATGAGGGCGAACTCCTTCCACTTGTCGAGCGGAAGCTTCGTCATCTGGGAGGCGCGGAACTCGAAGATCCCGGCGTCCTGGCGTGCGTTGTCCGGCCCGACCTGCTCGGTCCTGTCCTTCAGCGCCCCCATGTTGGTGGGGGCGAAAACGCTGTTCAGCTTGTCGTCGTTCTCGGCGATGGCCGTCAGCCAGTCCTTGATCGTCAGGTCCCGGACGCCCGTGCGCTTGGTGCCCGCCTCGATGACGTTCTTGTTCGGGTCGATGGTGCCGCTCAGCTTGCCCGCTGTTGCGGCATCGACGACCAGATCCACCCAGAGTTGCTTGTCGGCCTCGAGGATCGTCCGTTCGGCGGCCGGCAACAGCAGGAACAGCTTGGCGAAGTCGGTGCGCGCCATGAGGACGTTGGCGATCTGCTTCGGATAGGCGAGCTGCTGGGCGGTGACCGAGCCTTTGATGATGTAGCTCGAGATCACTGCGATCAGGCCTTTGAGGTCGTCGCTGGGCGTCGGAATGGCACCCTTGCCCGTCACGCGGCGGGCGTGCCCTGCGAGATACGCCGCACCTGGCTTCATCGCCGCAGGTGCGGGTCTGTCCTCGGGCGGTTGAGGCGCAGGCTGCTGTCCGGCCGCGGGGGCGGGCGGCGGGGGCGGGGCCATCCGGGTGATCGCGCTGAGCGCCAGACCGAGGGTGACCTGCGGGCTCCCGTCGAGCGACCCTCTCGGAGTGATCACGAAGTTCTTGTCCGGCTTCCGGCCCGTGGCCTTGTCCTGCGTGAAGTGCTCCGTCCCCTTCCCGGCCCGCTCCATGCCCTTGCCGACGTCGGTGAGGTTCTTCATCACGGTCTCGAGGCGCTGCTTGCCGTCGTCGCCCTCCTCCACCGGCGGGTCGACCACGAACTCGATCTCGGACCGTTTGTCGGGTGCGATGTCGGCGGTCACCTTGAAGCCGTCGAACGGTTCCCCGACGACGTCGTACTTCTTCAGCGGCTTGCCGGGCTTCGTCTTGCCGATCAGCGGCTTGTCGGCCGTGTCGACGTACCACCCGGTCTCGATCTCGATTCCGACCTTGCGCTGCACCGTGAGCTGGTCCGATGCCGGCCCGGCGTGGGCGTGCGGTGGCTCGGGTGCGCTCTGACCGAGCTCGGTGGGCGGGCGCCGCAGCGCCCGGCGGGCGTTCGCCTCGGCGGCTCGTTCGTCACGGTCGCTCGGGTCGCTGATCCTCAGCCCGTCACCGCGGACGGTTCCTGCGACCGGCCCTCGTCGTTGCTGGATGACATGGGTGAGTTCGTGGGCGAGGGTGTGGCGGTCGTCGGCGCCGGGGCCCAGGACGACGTGCTCGCCGGAGGTGTAGGCCTGTGCGCCGATCGCGGCGGCGGACCGGCCGGCCGCGGGTCCGGTGTGGACGCGGACGGAGCTGAAGTCCGCGCCGAGGCGGGCTTCCATGTCGCGGCGGACCGGGATGTCGAGCGGCCGTCCCGACGAGCGCAGTACCTCGGGGACGCCCGACCGCTGCACCGTCGGTTCCTCGACCGGTTCCTCTGCTCGGCTCGTCCGGAGGAAGGCGACGACGGCCGCATTCCCTGCGTTGCGCTGCAAGGTCAGAAGTGCGGCCGGGACCCCGCTGGACCGGGCTGGGGCGGGCGGGCGAGCGGGGTGGGATGTCCCGGCCTGGTCGATGTCGCGCCCCGCAGTCGACTCGTGACGGCGCACGGGGCCTCCTTCGCGAGGAGTGATCAACAGCCCCCTCTCGGTGACACTAGGGCCGGGCTGATGGGCGGACAGGAATCATCCGGGCACATCGTCGGGCAATCACGTTGCCCGAATGGCCATCCGGCCGGAGGTCAGGAACTGGCCTCAGGGTTTCCTACCGTCCAGTCATGACGGAGAAGACGATCAGCCCCGTTCCCCCGGGCTACACCACGGTCACGCCGTGGATCATCGGACGGAACACCGACGGCCTGCTGGCGTTCGTGCACGAGGCGTTCGGCGCGGAGGAGCTCGCCCGCGTACAGGGCCCGGACGGAACGATCGGGCACGCCGAGGTGCGGATCGGCGATGCGGTCGTGATGATGTTCGACGGGACCGTTGACTGGCCCGACACCCCGGCCTTCCTGCGCCTCTACGTGCCGGACGGGGACGCGGTGTTCACCGGCGCGCTCGCGGCGGGCGCCACCGCTGTCACGGCGATGACCGAGATGTTCTGGGGCGACCGCGTGGGCCGTGTGCGCGACCCGTACGGCAACCTCTGGTGGATCCAGACGCGGGTGGCCGAGGTGGACGCGCAGGAGGCGGAACGCCGTGCCGGGCAACCGGAGTTCATCGCGGCGATGGAGTACGTGACGAGCGGTGAGTTCGTGCGCTCGACGTGATCGGGCCGGCCTTGTCGACGTACGCGGTGTGTCCGGGGATCGGCGGGGGTTGCTCAGAAGAGCCGGCCGAGCGCTGCGTCGAGGTCGGGCAACCCGGACAGGTCGATCCGGAAGTTCTCCTCCAGCACGGCGCACATCTCGGCCGGGGTCTGCAGGGCACGGCGCTCGCTCGGGCCGCCGAGGTGGTGCACGGTGAGGGTGGTGCCGTTGAGCGCGTAACGCCGGTCGGTGTCGGGGCGCGCCGCCATCGCGGTGGAGAGGAAGTGCGACGCCGGGTGGTGCCCGAGGTACCAGTTCGTCACCTCGTAGTCGGCGAGGCACTGCTCGGTGAGGTCGAACCGGTAGAGGGGGCGCCACTCACCTGCGACCAGCGCTTGCATCACGAACCCGGCGCCGTCGGGCCACAGGCGGAACGGCTCGTGCGGGGTGGCCTGTTCGACCTCGGGCTCGAGCGCCAGCACGCCGGTGAGCGTCAGACCTCCGAAGCCGACGTCGACCACGTGCGGGCCCTCGGGCAGGTCGATGTGCAGCAGCATGTGGCTCCGCGGAGTCGCGGGCGCATCGGCAGGGCGTCCCCACAGCACCCGCGCCGCGAGGCCCGTGGTGCGGTAGCCCAGCGCGTCGAGGGCGCCGCGGAGGAGAAGGTTCTGCTCGAAGCACCAGCCACCCCGTCCACCGTGGACGAGCTTCGCGCAGAGGCTCTCCTGGTCGAGCCGCACGTCCCGGCGCGTGAACGGGTCGAGGTTCTCGAACGCGATCGACCCCGTGTGCGCAGCGACGATGCGCCGCAGGGCAGGGAGGTCGGCATCGCGAGCGCCGGGCTCGCCGATCCTGTCGAGGTACGAGGTCAGCGTCGACGTCGCCGAGCCGGTGGTGGTCATGGTCGACATCCTGGACGCTACGCCCAGCCCGTGGTCAAGCGGCATTCTCGATCAACCATGGATGCAGGTTCCGGTACCCGCGAACGGCGAGGGGCCGCAGCGGGCGCAGCGTGAACCGGCGGTCGTCCGCGAGTTTCTGGGCAACCGTCCGGTCGACGAGCACGGAATCCGGGTCGGCGTGCGTGGTGAGCCTGGACGCGATGTTGACGACCTCACCGTAGACGTCCCCGTACCGCACGAGGACGGGGCCGGCGGCCAGCCCGATCCGCAGCCGGGGGAGCAGGGGCTCGCCGCGCACGCGGTCGCGCAGGCCCAGCGCGATCGCCGCCCCGTCGGCGATCTCGTCGGCGACGAACAGCACCTCGTCCCCGACCGTCTTGACGATCCGGCCGTGTCCGTCGGCGATCACCTCGGTGGTGGTGGAGCCGAAGCGTTCGATCATCTCGCCGAGCTCCGCGCTGCTGCGGCGCCGCGTCGTGCGGGTGAAACCCACCATGTCGGCGAAGCCGACGACCAGTGGCCAGGTGTCGGGGGCCTCCTCCTGGGTGCCGGAGGTCGCCAGCAGGCGGTGGACGGTGGCGGCAAGGTGCCGGCGCCACACATAGGTCTGCAGTGACTCCAGAGCGGGGAGCACTGCGGCGGTGGTCTCGAGAGCCTGCTGCGCCGTGACGTCCTCCGATCGGCTCTCGATCAGCCGTTTCACCAGGCCGACCTGCCACTCCGCGAGCCGCGACATCTGCTGTGCCACAGCCCGGGCGACCGCCTCGCGCACGTCGGGTTCGAGCACACCGGCCGCGGTGAGGCCCGTCATCAGACGGACGGCTTGTACGTCGCGCTCGGTGAACAGCACGGCGTCGTCCGCCACCTCGGCGAAGCCCAGCGAGCGCCACAGCCTGCGTCCCTCGTCGAGGTCGAGGCCGGCTGCCTCGCTCACCTGCAACCGCGTGTAGCGCCGCGGTGCTCCCAGCACGATCTCCTCGATCGCCTCGTCCAGCGGGCGGTCGGCCGTGCCCACGTCAGGTCGTGTGGACGATCAGCACGTCCACTCCCGCGCGGCGCGCGGCGTCGGACGGGACGGAGCCGAGCAGGCGCCCGCTCAACGTGTTCAACCCGCGGTTGCCGACGACGAGCAGGTCGGCGTTCGCGTCGGCGACGGCTTTGCGGAGCACCTCCACCGGCGCGCCGTCGGCGGCCACCGTGCGGACCCTGCCGGCGCCGGCGGCGAGTGCCCGGTCCTCGGCGGAGCGCAGCGTCTCCTCCGCCGGAGTCCAGCCGCGAACGAGGAAGGCCTCGTCCTTCAGGACGTCCTCGGCCTCGGCGGTGTCGCCCCGTCCGGTCGGGGTGTACGCGCACACGATCACGAGCTCGGCGTCGGTGTCGCCCGCGACGGCGGCGGCGCGGTCCACAGCCGCGAAGGAGGTGGCGGATCCGTCGGTGCCGACGACGATGGTGCGGTAGGCGGACATGGAGGCCTCCGGTCGGGGGAACGTCGGCCTGGAGGTTACCGGCGGTAGCGGGCGGCCCCGGTGAGCGGTGGGGGATCACCCGATCGTGGGCACCTCGTCGATCACGGGGGGTGCGGGCCGGCGCAGCGCGGGCCCGACGAGCCGCCGGCGCAGCCGCCAGCCGGCGCGAGCGAAGAGCGCGTTCATCGTGGCGGCCATCCCGCGCAGGTCCTGGCGCCCGGTGAGGTAGGCCCAACGGTGGCGCTCGGGCAGGCCGAGGAACACCTCGAAGAAGGCAGGCACCTCGTCGGGCGGCATGCGCAGCAGCGCCTCGAGCCCGACGCGGCGCAGGCGGTGCACCGCGCGTGCCGCCCGGGGCCAGATGGTCGCGTCGGCAGCGGCCAGCGCGGCCTCGGGGCCGGCCGCGAGGTGCGAGGCCACCGCATCGGCCACTGCGGGCGCGAGGCCGAGCGTCGCGGCGAGGTTGAACCCGCTCGCCGGGTGCACGAGCGGGGCCGCCGCCCCGAAGCCGAGCACCCCGGGCGTCCGGTGCAGCGGGGAGTCGACGGGGAAGACCACCCGCTCGACCGGTGCGGTGGACTGCGGTGCGATCCCGTGGTGGGCCAGCCGCGCGAAGAGCCTGCGCTGCAGCACCGGCAGCGGAAGCCCGGGACGACGCGCCAGTGAGGTCTCCTCGAGCAGGACCGAGCCCCCGCCGAGCGGCACGGCGTAGAGGAACGTCGGCCAGCCCTCCTCGCCGTGGTCGCGGCGCCAGTCCATGAACAGCGCGGTGCCCGCTGCGACGAGGGCGGCGGCCTGCGACTCGTCGACCACCACGCCGTACGCCGTCTGTTCCGCGGCGGGACGCCGTCGGGTGGATGCCGAGCGCAGCGGCTGGCGCCTGCCACCGGCGTCCACGACGATCCCGGCCTCGATCCGGGAGCCGTCCGCCAGCGCGACCGTCCCGGGCGCCACCACATCGACAGCCCGTCCGGCCAGGACGGTGGCTCCGGAGCGCTCGAGGCGGGAGTCCAGGTGCGCGCGGAGTCCCGCGACGTCCAGTACGGCGTAGTCCCACCCCAGATCGTGCGGCGAGAGCGCGATCGCGCGGCCGCGCACCACGGCGGCCACAGCCGACGGGGGCAGCGCCACGGGCAGCTCGCGGACCCAGCAGCCGTAGGTCACCCGCCACGGGGCGTCGGGAGTCGGGTCGACCAGCAGCGTGCGCAGCCCGCGCTCGGCGGTCTCGGCGGCCAGCGACCGGCCGGCGGGGCCGCCGCCGACCACGAGAACGTCCGCTTTGAGCACGGACTCGTTCTACCGCCCCACCCCGCGAGTCGCCCGTTCCCCGTCCGCGAGTCGTGCCGCACCCGGCGATTAGCCTGCTGCGATGACCGATCTGGGGGTGGGGCCGGCGGCAGCTCAGGAGGCGCCAGAAGGAGCCGGGCCGGATCATGCCGCGCGGGCAGCCCGGCGCTCGCCGGTGTCCGAGACGGGTGCGGCTCTCGCCCGTAGCCCGTTCCGCGTCGACCGGGACCGAATCGTGGCCTCGCCGTTCTTCGCCCGCCTCGCCGGGGTGACCCAGGTGGTGAGCCCCACGGGGTCGGGCTTGCTCGTGCACAACCGGCTCACCCACAGCCTCCAGGTGGCCCAGGTGGGCCGCGCGATCGCCGAGCGACTGACCGCCGACGCCACCACGGCCGCCCTGCTCGACCGCCTCGGCGGCCTCGACGCCGATGTCGTCGAGGCCGCGGCGCTGGCTCATGACCTGGGCCACCCTCCGTTCGGGCATCTCGGGGAGCAGGTGCTCGACCGGCTCGGACGCGAGCGGCTCGGACTGCCCGACGGGTTCGAGGGCAACGCGCAGAGCTTCCGGATCGTCACCACGATCGACCTGCACGGCCCCGGCGGCACGGGCCTGGACCTCACCGCCGCCGTCCGAGCCGCGGTGCTGAAATACCCGTGGGCGAGGCGGGGCCACCCCGATCCGCACCCGAGCGCGGCGGCGCTCCCGCCACGGGGTGGGGGCCCGCTGCCAGGCGCTCCGGACGCCGGGTCGGCGAAGTTCTCGGCCTACTCCACCGAGTTGGACGACCTGCGCGCAGGCCGCAGCGCGTTCGGGGCCATCGGGCCGTGGCAGCAGACCGTGGAAGCGGCCGTGATGGATCTCGCCGACGACATCGCCTACGCGATCCACGACCTCGAGGACTTCCACCGCGTCGGAGTGCTCCAGCAGGCCGGGGTGGCCGCCGAGCTGCGCGGCTGGCAGCAGGCGGGCTCGGCGGTCGGAGGCGACCGTCCCGGGGCCGCTCTCGAGCGGCTCCGGCGCAGGCTCCGGAACAAGGACGGCTGGGCGTACGACGCGGAGGCGTTCGCCGCGGCCGTCGAGCGCGTCCGCACGGAGCTCGCGGACGGCCTCTTGGCCTCGTCGTTCGACGGGTCGATGGCCGCGGAACGGGCTGTCGCCGAGTTCTCCGCGCGGTGGACCGCTCGGCTCGTGGGCGGGGTGCGGGTGCTCACCGATCCGCCCGTCCGTTCCGCGCACGTCGCGCTGGCCACCGAGCAGTGGCACGAGGTGGCGGTGCTCAAGTTCGTGCACCACCGGTTCGTACTGCAGCGCGCTGATCTCGCCTCGCACCAGCGCGGGCAGGCCACAGTGCTGGCCGGCCTCGTCGGGGCGCTGCACGACTGGCTCGCCGAGGACGACAGCGAGACCCGCAAGCCGCCGCGCCTGCACGACCTCGTCGCGCTGGCCCGCGGTGAGTTCGCCGCGTTCGCGCCCGCCGCGGACGTCGAGCGGCTGGCGCGTGGCCGCGCGGTGGTGGACTACGTCGCCTCGCTCACCGACGGACAGGCCACGGCGCTGCTCGACGTGCTGACCGGCCGCTCGGCCCGGCTCTGGACCGACGCGGCCGTGCTCTAGCGGCGGACCACGCGTGCGATCAGGCCGGGCCCCGCGAGCCGGTGGCGAGGATGCCGCCGTCGATCCGCACGGTCTCGCCGGTGATCCAGGACGCCGCGTCGGACACCAGGAAGGCGACGAGTGAGGCCACGTCCGCGGGCTCGCCGAGCCGCTTCATGGGGAAGGGCTCGCTGGCCTTCTCCTCGCCATCGGCGTACAGCATGCTGGCGAACTTCGTCTTCACCACCGACGGCGCCACGGCGTTGACGCGGATGCCCGGCCCGAGCTGCCAGGCGAGCTCCTCGGTGAGGCGGATCAGCGCCGCCTTGGACGCGCCGTAGATCGGGATCACACCCGTGGAACGCAGCCCGGCGGTGGACGCGAGGTTGACCACAACGCCACCGTGCTCGCCCATCCACGCCTTGTAGGCCAGCTGCACGAACGCCAGCGCCGCGACGACGTTGGTGTCGAAGATCTTGCGGACGGCGTCGAGGTCGGCGTCCATGAGGAAGCCGTAGATCGGGTTGATACCGGTGTTGTTGATGAGGATCCCGAGGCTGCCGAACGTCTCGACGGTGCGGGTGACGGCCTCCTCCCGCGCCTCCGCCGAGCCGGCGTTGCCCGCCACCGTCAGCACGCGCGACGCGTCGCCACCGGCGAAGTCGGCGACCAGCTTCTCGCCCGCGGTGGCGAGCTCGTCGGGCTTGCGGGCCGTGATCGTCACGGACGCGCCGCGGGAGAGCAGCTCGCCGGCGATGGCGAAACCGATGCCGCGGCTCGCGCCGGTGATGAGGGCTGCTCGGCCGGACAGGTCGGTGAGATCGGTCATGTGCGGCACCCTACTTCCCGAATCCGCTAGCACGGGTCGGTAGTCTGGATGCCGTGATCCGGACCGTGTAGCAGCGAGCAGCTCCCCGGGCACTCGTCTGTACTGCCGGACCTTCTGGAGTTCTTCTCGTGATCACTGCCACTGACCTGGAACTGCGGGCCGGGTCCCGGATCCTGCTGTCCGGGGCCACCCTGCGCGTGCAGCCGGGCGACCGCATCGGGCTCGTCGGGCGCAACGGCGCCGGCAAGACCACCTCGATGCGCGTGCTGGCAGGCGAGGGCGAGCCGTACGGCGGCAGCGTCGGTTCCAACAGCCCCGTCGGATACCTGCCCCAGGACCCTCGCGAGGGCGACCTGACCGTCACGGCGAAGGATCGCGTGCTGTCCGCCCGCGGCCTCGACGAGATGCTGCGTGAGATGGAGAAGGCCCAGACGGCGATGGCCGAGCTGGTCGACGGCGCCCAGAACGAGAGGGCGGTGCGCGAGTACGGCCGTATCGAGGAGCGCTTCTCGGCCCTCGGCGGGTACGCCGCCGAGAGCGAGGCCGCCCGGATCTGCGCCCACCTGGGCCTGCCCGACCGCGTGTTGAACCAGCAGGTGGCCACCCTGTCCGGCGGTCAGCGCCGCCGCGTCGAGCTGGCCCGCATCCTCTTCGCCGCCTCCGACGGCGGCGGCGGGGGAGCGCCGAGCGCCACCACGCTGCTGCTCGACGAGCCCACCAACCACCTCGACGCCGACTCGATCACCTGGCTGCGTTCCTTCCTCTCCGCCCACGACGGTGGTCTCGTCGTGATCAGCCACGACACCGAGCTGCTGGCCGCGGTGGTCAACAAGGTCTGGTTCCTCGACGCCACGCGCAGCGAGGTCGACGTCTACAACATGGACTGGCGCCGCTACCAGGAGGCTCGCGCCACCGACGAGAAGCGCCGCCGCCGTGAGCGCGCCAACGCGGAGAAGAAGGCGGCCGTGCTGCACACGCAGGCGGCGAAGATGGGCGCGAAGGCCACGAAGGCCGTCGCCGCGAAGAACATGGCGCGCCGGGCCGACCAGATGCTCGCCGGCCTCGAACCCGAGCGGCGCGCCGACCGCGTCGCGAAGATCCGCTTCCCCGACCCGTCGCCGTGCGGGCGCACCCCGCTCACCGCGGAGGGGCTGAGCAAGGCGTTCGGCTCGCTGGAGGTGTTCACCGGCGTCGACCTCGCCGTGGACCGCGGCACGAAGGTCGTGGTGCTGGGGCTCAACGGCGCCGGGAAGACCACGCTGCTGCGGCTGCTCGCCGGCACCGAGATGCCCGACGCCGGCAAGGTCGTGCCCGGCCACGGGCTGCGCACCGGCTACTACGCGCAGGAGCACGACACTCTCGACCTCGACGCCACGGTCTGGGAGAACGTCCGGCACGCCTCGCCGGACACCCCGGAACAGCAGCTGCGGACGTTGCTCGGGTCGTTCATGTTCTCCGGCGATCAGCTCACGCAGCCCGCCGGCACGCTCTCGGGTGGGGAGAAGACGCGCCTCGCGCTGGCCGGGCTCGTCTCGAGCGCCGCCAACGTCCTTCTGCTCGACGAGCCCACCAACAACCTCGATCCGGCGAGCCGTGAACAGGTTCTCGACGCGCTCCGTCGCTTCGCGGGGGCCGTCGTTCTGGTCACCCACGACCCCGGCGCGGTCGAGGCGTTGCACCCCGACAAGGTCATCGTGCTCCCCGACGGCACCGAGGATCTCTGGTCGGCCGAGTATCTCGAACTCGTCCAGTTGGCCTGATCGGGCGATTTGCCACTCTTCGGGCGACCACCCGATCGGACAAAGTTATTCGGCACGTCGTGTTCACCGGCTGTAATCCATGAGTCGGAAAAGAACCTGAGTGGGCTCACCCAGGGCGACAATCAGGTGGCGAGGGAGTGGCCGGGAGGTCACAGCGGTGCGTCAATGATCACCCGTCCGCGTGGTCCGTTCGGCGCAACCGTTCACCGATCATCGAGTGGATCTCCTGGTTACAGGCACATCGGTAAGCGATCATTGCGCGCACCGGGGGGCCGGTAACGAGCCGCGCGCGGAAGTACTGCGGCGGACAGAGGAGGAAACGGCCGTGGCCGACCTGAAGAAGGGTGCACGTATCACCGGCACCCAGCGTGACAAACTCGCCACCGATCTCAAGAAGAAGTACGAGAAGGGCGCCAGCATCCGAGCGCTCGCTGAGCAGACCGGGCGGTCCTACGGATTCGTTCACCGGGTCCTCAGCGAGACGGGCGTGTCCTTGCGGGGTCGTGGCGGGGCGACGCGCACCAAGAAGAAGTAAGACTGCCGCGGGCTAGCCTGCCCGCATGACGACAGCGGCGGTGGACCCCGGCCTTCTCGAGCGCGGCGGAGTGGCGCTCGACGTGGACGGCCCCCGGGCAACGATCTGGCTTTCGCGCCCTGAGGCGCTGAACGCGCAGACGCCGGCAACGTGGGAAGCGTTGCGCACGATCGGTGACGCCCTTTCCGATGAGGTTCGGGCGGTAGTCGTGCGGGGTGAAGGACGGGCTTTCTCGGCCGGTCTCGACAGGCGCTTCTTCTGGGCACGCGAAGTCGATGGGATGCCCGGCATCGCCGGCATCGCGGAGCTGCCCGACGGAGACGCCGATGCCGTCATCGCCGGTTTCCAGGCCGGCTTCTCGTGGCTGCGTCATCCCGCACGGGTCACCGTTGCGGTGGTGCAGGGCCACGCGATCGGAGCTGGATTCCAGCTCGCGCTGGCCTGTGACCTGCGGGTTGTTGCCGACGACGTGCAGTTCTGCATGGCGGAGGCCACCTTGGGGATCGTCCCGGACCTCGGCGGCACCCACCCACTGGTCCACGCCGTGGGCTATGCCCGCGCCGTGGAGATATGCCTCACCGGGCGGCGGGTCGGAGCGGAGGAGGCGGTGGCATGCGGCCTCGCACTGCGTGCGGTTCCCGTAGCGGAACTGGACGCCGAGGTCGATGCCCTCGTCTCAGCCCTCCTGGCCCCGCCGCCCGGTGCCGGCGCTGAGACTCACGCATTGCTTGCACGAGTCGCGGACGGCCTGGACCCCGCCGCCGCCCTCGCGGCGGAACGCGCCGCGCAGCTTCGCCGTCTGCGGAGCCTCGCGGCGGGCGAGGGATGATCGTGGGGATCAGGGAGTAAAAGGACACCGCGGCGGCGTTGCAGCGCTCCGAAGAGCTGTTGCAACGGTGTAAGCGAAGGAGCCGCGGTGGACCGGACCTGGGGGATGATGCGGGGCGTCGTCCGAGCGGCAGACGCACCGAAGTCGGTGAAGAAGGGCACGATCAAGCGGATCTGGACCTTCGCCCAGCCCTACCGCGGCTGGCTGCTGACGTTCCTGCTGCTGACGGTCGTCTCGGCCACCATCGGTGTCCTGACGCCGGTGCTCGCCGGGCGCGTGGTGAACGCGATCGTCGCGCGCGGCGACGTGTCCGTGGTTGCGGCCACGGTGCTCGGCCTCGCCGGCGGTATCGCCGCCCTCGCGGTCCTCGAGGCCGTGGTGGGCCTGGTGTCGCGCTGGTTCTCCTCCCGTATCGGGGAAGGGCTGATCGTCGACCTGCGGCGCGCCGTCTTCGAGCACGTCCAGCGGATGCCGATCGCGTTCTTCACGCGTACGCGCACGGGTGCCCTCGTGAGCAGGCTCAACAACGACGTGATGGGCGCGCAGTCGGCGATCACATCGACGCTGGCCACCGTGCTGAGCAACTCCGTCCAGCTGGCTCTCGCCCTGGGCGTGATGATCAGCCTGGCCTGGCAGGTGACGCTGCTGGCGCTCTTGCTGCTACCGATCTTCGTGCTGCCGGCCCGCCGGATGGGCCGCACGATCGCTGATCTGCGCCGTGAGTCGGCCGATCTCAACGCGAGCATGAGCACGCAGATGACCGAACGGTTCTCCGCGCCGGGCGCCACGCTCGTCAAGCTCTTCGGCCGTCCCGAGGAGGAGGCGCGCGAGTTCGGGGAACGCGCCGAGCGGGTGCGCGACATCGGGGTGCGCACCGCGATGGTGTCGCGCGTCTTCGTCACCGCGCTGTCGCTCGTGTCGGCGCTGGCCCAGGCGCTCGTCTACGGCCTCGGCGGCTACCTGGCGGTGACCGGGCAGATCGAGCCCGGCACGGTCGTCACTCTCGCGCTCCTGCTGACCAGGCTCTACACACCGATGACCGCGCTCGCCAACGCCCGCGTCGACGTGATGACCGCGCTCGTGTCGTTCGAGCGCGTCTTCGAGGTGCTCGACCTGAAGCCGATGATCACGGAGAAGCCGGACGCCGTGGAGCTGCCCGACGGACCCGTCAGCGTGCGGCTGCGCGATGTGCGGTTCGGCTACCCGAACGCGGAGCGGGTGTCGCTCGCCTCCTTGGAGGAGGTGGCCGTGCTGGACAACCGCGTCAACGAGGAGGTGCTGCACGGCATCGACCTCGAGGTGGGCCCGGGCCGGTTGCTCGCGCTCGTCGGTTCGTCGGGAGCAGGCAAGTCGACGCTCGCCTCTCTGGTGCCGCGGCTGTACGACGTGGACGAGGGTGCGGTCGAGCTGTCCGGCATCGATGTCCGGGACCTGACCTTCGCCGCGGTGCGCGGCGCCGTGGGTGTGGTGACCCAGGACGGGCACCTGTTCCACGACACGATCCGGGCCAACCTGCGCTACGCCGCCCCGGAGGCGAGCGACGCCGAGATCGTCGATTCTCTGCGACGGGCCCGCCTCGGCGCCTTGCTCGACGCACTTCCCGACGGCCTCGACACGGTGGTGGGGGAGCGCGGGTACCGGCTCTCCGGAGGGGAGCGGCAGCGACTGACGATCGCCCGGCTGCTGCTGGCCCGGCCCCGCGTGGTGATCCTCGACGAGGCCACCGCGCACCTGGACTCCGAGTCCGAGGCCGCCGTCCAGGCCGCACTGGCCGAGGCGCTCGTGGGCCGCACCGCCATCGTCATCGCCCACCGGCTCTCCACGATCCGGGCCGCCGACGAGATCGCGGTGGTCGAGCAGGGCCGGATCGTGGAGCGCGGCACCCATGACGAGCTACTCGCCCGGGCCGGCCGCTACGCCGCGCTCTACCGCACCCAGTTCGCCGACGGCGACGACTTCGGCGAGCCGGTCGTCGAACCCGTGCCGAACGGGATCGCGTGTGGCATACCGGGGTGCACGGTGCGCCATCAAGAGGCGCACCTGTTCGGCTGACCGGCCGAGATGCGTGGGCGACGCCACGTCCGCTCATGGTGGCGACGGAGGAGCATGGAAGTCGGGTGACCGGAGAGTCGACGCCGACCACAGTGCCCATTCCTGACGGTTCAACGGTCTGCGGCGATCAGCCGGCTGGAGCACAACCATGATCATGATTTGCGAGCGCTGCTACGGGCGCATCAGCGACAGCGAGGCAGTGGTCCGCCTTGCTCACATCGCGGAGGCTCTTCCCGACGGCAGCATGACGTGGTGGTACTCCTACACCCACCCCGCCGGCGCCCCGACCTGCGGCGCGACCGTTCTCCCCGGTGAGGAGGGGCCCGACACCGGCGAGTGGAACCCCGCCCGGGGCATCGGCGGCGGGCGGGCCTGACCGACGCACGTGTGCCATGGCGCTCGTCGCGGCCGATCACGGGCACGAGCCGGCGCCGTTGATCATCGGTTCGGGACGTGCAGGCGCGTGTGGCGCGCTTCCCGGGGTCGGTTCGGTGATCATGGGTGGCCGACCGCGGGTGCCGGTGGGCGCCTTCTGGTGGCCCATGATCGTCGGCTCGGTCACCGGAGCCGTGTGCAGCGCGGTCGCGGGTCCCAGAGTGATGATCACCTTCCCACGGGTCCGGCTCAGGCACCTGCGGGGCACGCACGGCGGCGCCCGCGTCGAGGGCGCGGTGCCAGGCCCCGGCCCATGATCGTTCCCAGATCGAAGTTTTCGCCCTCGCGCGGGCGGATTGCCCGATCTCGTGGCGATCATCGCGCTCGGACCGGGGGCGCCCGGGAGCCGTGTGCGGTGCGGTCGCCGGGGTCGGTGCAGGCCGCCGGTGGACCTTGATCGTCGGCTCGGGCCTCGGAGCCGTGTGTGGCGCGGTCGCCGGTCCCAGAATGGTGATCATCCCCACAGTCCGGCTCGGGCGCTCGGACCCCGCGGTGGCGCGGTCGAGCGTGGTGCGGGTGGCCGCAGGGCCGGCTGAGCCGTAGGTCAGCTCGACCCGGCCGCAGGATGATCATCGTTTCGGAACCGTCAACCGGCTGTGGCGCGGTTGGAGGTGCCGAACTAGTGATCATGGTCCGGTGCCTGCCCTTGGCGTGGGCGACGCCCCGGTACAAGCGCGGCCCGGTGTCGATCACCGGATCGGGCCTGGATCCCGAGTTGCGATCATCACCCGCCGCGAGGCGCCACGGTCGCCTGTCGCGGATCGGACCAGCTCGGGGCTCGCAGCCGCAGCGGCCCGTCAGCGGCGGCGGACGGCGCCTTCCACGAGGTCGAGCACGCCGGTGAGGTGCTCTCCGGGGAGTTCCATGGACAGGTGGGAGACCAGCCCCTCCAGCACCAGCTCCAGATAGCGCGCCAGCACCGGGATGGGTACGTCGTCGCGCAGTGTGCCGCCCCGCGCCTGCCGTTCGAGCCGCGCCTGGGTGGCCGCGGTGAGCGCCTCGGCGTGCTGGCGCCAGCGGTCGCGGAAGCCCGGGTCGGTACGCCCTCGACGTGCGATCTCGAGGAACGTGCCCGTCCAGCCGGCGTCGATGCGTTCGGGTGATGTCAGGAGCTCCCGCATCACCTGAACGAGGCCCTGCTCGGCCACGATCTCCGTCATCCGCTCTGCGTCCCGCTCGGCGAGGGCGAAGAACAGGGCGTCCTTGTCGCGGAAGTGGTGGAAGATGGCCCCGCGCGATAGGCCGGTGGACTGCTCCAACCTGCGCACCGTGGCGCCCTCGTAGCCGTGCCGTGCGAAGCACGCGCGGGCCCCGTCGAGGATCTGCTCACGCCTCGCGGCGAGCTGGTCGGCGCTGACACGGGGCATCGGACCAGGATAACTGGAAAGCGAGACGTACGTACGTCTTGGGAATTGCCCTTATGTACCAGTGACGGCTGTCGAGCCCCTGAAATCGTCGGAGCCCGCGGGTAGCGTCATGCGGGTGGCGAGAGATGTGGGCATCGCGACGGCTACGGCGGTGGGTGCGCCCGCCGCCGATCCGCCGGACGCGGGCCCGTCGGTTCTACGCGACTGTGCCGATGCTGAGGCATACGTAGCGTCCGTCTGTTTCAAGATCGGCCCTCCCCGACTCGTCGGGGTGGAGCTCGAGTGGCTGCTGCATCAGCCGTCGGCTCCCGAGGTGCCACCTGATCCCGCCGTGTTGGTCACGGCGCTCGGGCCGCACACACCCACCACGCTCGACCCGTCCTCGTCCGCACTACCGCTCCCCGCCGGTTCGGCCGTCACCGTCGAACCGGGTGGCCAGATCGAACTCGCGAGCCCGCCCCTTCCGGATCTCGGAGGGTTGCTGCAGACCGTCCGCGCCGACGCCGACGCACTGCACCACCTGCTCGCAGGTCAAGGACTACAACCCCACCTCCGCGCCACCGACCCGGTGCGTCCTGCGGTCCGCATCCTCGACGTTCCTCGCTACCGAGCCATGGAGCAGGCGTTCGACCGGTTGGGGCCGCACGGCCGCAGCGCGATGTGCTCCACCGCCGCCGTGCAGGTGTGCGTCGACGCGGGGGAGAACGGCGATGTCGCCGAGCGCTGGGCGGCGGTCCACGCGTTCGGCCCGGTGCTGTTGGCAGCGTTCGCCAACTCACCGCTGCTGCACGGCAGGCCCACGGGATGGAAGTCGTCGCGATGGGCGTGCTGGCAGCGGGCCGACCCGTCCCGCACGGTGCCCCCGCGGATCTCCGACGTCACGACGGAGGACCCCGCTACGGCGTGGGCGCGCCGGGTGCTGAGCAGTCCGTTACTGCTCGTGCGCAGGGAAGGGGCATGGGAGGTGCCCAGCGGCGTCACGTTCGCCGACTGGGTCAACGGCGCCCTCTCGGTGCCTCCCACCACCGCCGACCTCGACTACCACGTGTCCACCCTGTTCCCGCCGGTCCGCCCGCACGGGCATCTCGAGGTGCGCTACGTCGACGCCCAGCCGGGGCGCCGGTGGGCCCTGCCCGTCGCGGTGATCGCCGCGTTGCTCTCCGACACCGTCGTCACGGGCAAGGCGCGCGAAGCCTGCGAGCCCGCAGAGGGTCGCTGGACCGAGGCCGCCCGGTTCGGCCTCGCCGACCAGCCGCTCGCCCGGGCCGCGGCCACATTGTTCGAGCTGGCCTGCGACCGGTTGACCGGCCTCGGTGCGCCCCGCTGGGTTGCCGACGACCTTGCGGACATGACGGAGCGGCAGGTCCTGCGCGGCCTGTGCCCTGCCGACACCTCCGTCGATGTCTCCGCCGATCGCCTCGTCGGAGACCTCGCAACCGACCACGCCGAGAACCCCACCCGCCAGCCGGCACCTCCGGAGGGAGAGACGTCATGACCGTCAGCGACCAGATCGCGTCAGGCAGCGAGGAGCTACGCGCGCGCGTCGCCGAGCTGCTCACCGCGTCCCGTGCTCGCAGCACCGCTCTCACCGACGCCGTCGACGAGGCCGACCTCGTGGCCCAGCACTCTCCGCTGATGTCACCGCTGGTCTGGGATCTCGCTCACATCGGCAGCCAGGAGGAGCTCTGGCTCGTGCGTGACGTCGGCGGTCGCGAGCCGCTGCGTCCGGAGATCGACGGGCTCTACGACGCGTTCCAGCATTCGCGCGCGAGCCGCGTCGATCTACCGTTGCTCGGCCCGGCCGAGGCTCGCGCCTACGTGGCCGAGGTGCGCGACAAGGCCCTCGACACCCTCGAGCGCACCCCGCTCACCGGTCGCCGTCTCGTGGAGCACGGCTTCGCCTTCGGCATGATCGTGCAGCACGAGCAGCAACACGACGAGACGATGCTCGCCACCCACCAGCTGCGGGCCGGCGCCCCGGTACTGCACGCGAGTGCTCCGCCGGCCGGGCGGGCGCTCGCCGCCCGCGAGGTGCTCGTGCCGGGCGGCCCGTTCACGATGGGCACGTCCACCGAGCCGTGGGCGCTCGACAACGAGCGTCCCGCGCACGTGGTCGACGTTCCGGCGTTCGTGATCGACACGGCGGCCGTCACCAACGGCGAGTACGCCGAGTTCATCGCGGCGGGCGGCTACGACGACCAGCGGTGGTGGAGCGACGCGGGCTGGGCGCACCGCGTATCGGCCGGGCTCACAGCACCCGAGTTCTGGGAGCGCGACGGTTCGGGCGAGTGGTACCGACGGCGGTTCGGCGTGGTCGAGCGGGTGCCCGCCGACGAGCCGGTCGTCCACGTCTGCTTCCATGAGGCCGAGGCGTACGCCCGCTGGGCCGGCAAGCGGCTGCCCACGGAGGCGGAGTGGGAGAAGGCCGCCCGGTACGACCCCACCACCGGACGCTCCCGGCGGTTCCCGTGGGGCGACGAGGAGCCCACCGCCGAGCACGCCAACCTCGGTCAGCGGCACCTGCAGCCCGCGGCTGCCGGGGCGTTCCCCCTCGGGGCGTCCCCGCTCGGTGTTCAGCAGCTCGTCGGCGACGTGTGGGAGTGGACCAGCTCGGGCTGGCACCCGTACCCGGGGTTCGAGGTGTTCCCCTACCCCGAGTACTCCCAGGTGTTCTTCGGCGGCGACTACCGGGTGCTGCGGGGCGGTTCCTTCGGCACCGACCCTGCTGCCATCCGCAGCACGTTCCGCAACTGGGACCACCCGATTCGCCGGCAGATCTTCTCGGGCTTCCGCTGCGCCAGGGACGTGTCCCCGGCGGAGACGGCGTAGCCCCGGGTGTGTCGCCACCTGGCCTACCTGGGGCCGCCAGTGACGTTGTCGTCGCTGGTCCTCGAGGCGCCCCATGGGCTGCTGCGGCAGTCCTACGCACCGCTGGACATGCGCGCCGGCGGCACGATCAACGCCGACGGGTTCGGCGCCGGCTGGTACCCGGCGCCCGAGGCCGACGCGGTGCGGTACCGCAGCGCCGCACCGCTCTGGTCCGATGCCTCCTTCGCCGCCATGGCGGGCGCCACCCGTTCGTCCGCCGTTCTGGCGGCGGTCCGGTCGGCCACGGTCGGCATGCCCGTCACGGAGACGGCTTCGGCACCGTTCGCCCACGGGCGATGGCTGTTCAGCCACAACGGCGTGGTGCGGGGGTGGCCGCACTCGGTCGCCGGGATCGCCGCCGGCCTGCCGGTGGCCGATCTCATCACCCTTGACGCGCCCACCGACTCGGCCCTGCTCTGGGCGCTGGTGCGCCATCGGCTGTCCGAGGGTGGGGATCCGGCTGACGTCCTGGCCGGGGTCGTCGCCGCAGTGGCCGCGGCCGCACCAGGGTCGCGGCTCAACCTGCTGCTCACGGACGGCCGTGGGATCTGGGCCACGGCGTGGGACCACGCGTTGTCGGTGCGCACCACCCCCGACTCCGTTCTGGTCGCGTCCGAGCCGATCGACAGCCTTTCCACCTGGAACCCGGTGCCCGACCGGCATCTCGTCGTGGCCCGACCGGGCCACTACCGGGTCGACGAACTCACGATGACAGGAGTCCCATGAGCCCCGCGCTGCTGGACATCCACCTCACCGACGGCGACGCCGATGCCGCCTTGCGCGCCGACGTGCGTGCAGGCCTCACGACGATCCCTAAACAGTTGCCCCCCAAGTGGTTCTACGACGCCCGGGGCAGCGAACTGTTCGAGCTGATCACGGAGCTGCCGGAGTACTACCCCACCCGCACCGAGCGGGCCTTGCTGGAGCGCAGCGCCGACGCGATCGCGATCACGTCGGGCGCCGACACGATCGTCGAGCTCGGTTCGGGATCGTCGGCCAAGACACGGCTCCTGCTCGACGCCTTCGGCCGTACCGGGTCGCTGCGCCGGTACGTGCCACAGGACGTGAGCGAGGCCGCCCTCCGCTCGGCCATGGACGCCCTGTCCGTCGAGTACCCGAACCTCGAGCTCCACGGCGTGGTCGGCGACTTCACGAGCCACCTGCACCGGTTGCCACGGGGCAAGCACCGGATGGTGGCGTTTCTCGGCGGCACCATCGGCAACCTGCTGCCCGCCGAGCGTGCCGAGTTCCTCGAGCGGCTTCGCGCGGTGCTGCAACCGGGCGAGCAGCTGCTGCTCGGCACGGGTCTCGTGATCGACGAGGAGACGCTCGTCCGCGCCTACGACGACTCGGCCGGGGTCACGGCCGAGTTCAACCGCAACGTGCTGCGGGTGCTCAACCGCGAGCTGCGCGCGAACTTCCCGGTGGAGGAGTTCACCCACCGCGCGCTGTGGGATGCGGAGAACGAGTGGATCGAGATGCGGCTGGTCGCGCAGAGCGCCATCACCGTCACTCTTGCGGAACTGGGCCTCGAGGTGCATTTCGCTGCGGGGGAGGAGATGCGCACGGAGATCTCCGCCAAGTTCACCGGCCCCGGCGTCCGGGCGATGCTCGAAGAGGCGGGCTTCACGATCACCCGCACCTGGACCGACCCGGACGACCGCTTCGCCCTGACGCTGGCAACCGCCACCTGACACACCGCAAGTCGCCCGGCTTCTCTCCGCGAGTCCCCGTTTCCGGAGGCCGAATCGCATGTCGGGTTAGCCTGCTGGCATGAGCAGCGATCGGGCGGGTCGTTCGTGGCGGACCGACGGGGTCCGGGTCATTCCCGGCGAGGCGCTCGACAGCAACACACCGCAGACACCAGGCATGCACCGTGCCGCGGCTGTCACGCACACGCGAGTGGGGGCGGCGAAGCTATGGGCCGGCACCGTCACGATCCACCCCGGCGCCCGCACCGGTGCCCACCACCACGGCGAGCTGGAGAGCGTGATCTACGTGGTGCGCGGCCGGGCGAGGATGCGGTGGGGTGAGCACCTCGAGTTCACGGCGGAGGCCGGCCCGGGCGGCTTCATCTTCGTGCCGCCGTTCGTGCCGCACCAGGAGATCAACGCGCTCGACGACGAGCCGCTGGAGTGTGTGCTGACGCGCAGCGGGCAGGAGCCGATCGTGGTGAACCTGGACATCGAGGGCGTGGCTGAGCCCGAGCACGTGCCGTGGGTCGACCCGGCCCATCCGGCTCGGAGCGGATGACGGGGCGGCCGGCGCCGGGGCATCTCCCTCGCTTCCGTTGCGTGCGGCGCGGCCCTCCTCGTGCACGGAGCGTGCGCCCTGGCGAGCCGATCCTCGGCCGCCTCGATGGCGAGATCACCATCAGTGCCTGGCAGTCGAACTATGTCAATGAAACATTGACGCCAGCGTTTCGTCAATCTGTCGGCGACATCACGCA
>NZ_BAAAUS010000013.1:72828-162490 GCF_039534065.1 Pseudonocardia yunnanensis
GGTCAGCCGCGCAGCATGCCGCGCAGGACGTACTGCATGATCCCGCCGTTGCGGTAGTAGTCGGCCTCGCCGGGGGTGTCGATCCGGACGGTGGCCTCGAACTCCACCTTCTCGCCGTTCTCCTTGGTGGCGCTCACGTGCACGGTCCGGGGCGTCGATCCGTCGTTCAGCGCGGTGACGCCGGAGATGTCGAACGTCTCGGTGCCGTCCAGCTTGAGCGATGCCGCCGACTCGCCCTGCGGGAACTGCAGGGGCAGGACGCCCATGCCGATCAGGTTGGAGCGGTGGATCCGCTCGTAGCTCTCCACGATCACGGCCTTGACGCCGAGCAGCGCGGTGCCCTTGGCCGCCCAGTCGCGCGAGGAGCCGGAGCCGTACTCCTTGCCACCGAGCACCACCAGCGGTGTGCCCGCGGCGGCGTAGTTCTCCGAGGCGTCGTAGATGAACGCCTGCGGGCCACCCTCCTGCGTGAAGTCGCGGGTGTATCCGCCGGACACGCCGTCCAGGAGCTGGTTGCGCAGCCGGATGTTGGCGAACGTGCCGCGGATCATCACCTCGTGGTTGCCGCGGCGGGATCCGTAGGAGTTGAAGTCCTTCTTCTCCACGCCGTGCTCACGCAGGTACTGCCCGGCGGGGGTGTCCTCCTTGATGGAGCCTGCGGGGGAGATGTGGTCGGTGGTCACGGAGTCGCCGAGCAACGCCAGGACGCGCGCCCCGGAGATGTCCTGCACCGGTGCCGGGTCGGGCTCCATGCCCTCGAAGTACGGGGGCTTGCGGACGTAGGTCGACTCCGGGTCCCAGGCGAAGGTGCTGCCCTCGGGCGTCGGGAGCGAGCGCCAGCGCTCGTCGCCCGCGAAGACGTCGGCGTAGTCCTTGGTGAACATCTCCTGGCTGATCGCGCCGTCGATCGTCGTCTGCACGTCCTGGCCCGACGGCCAGATGTCGCGCAGGAACACGTTGTTGCCCTGGGGGTCCTGGCCGAGGGGCTGGGCCTCGAAGTCGAAGTCCATCGTGCCGGCGAGCGCGTAGGCGATCACCAGCGGCGGGGACGCCAGGTAGTTCATCTTGACGTCGGGGTTGATCCGGCCCTCGAAGTTGCGGTTGCCCGAGAGCACCGAGACGACCGAGAGGTCGGCCTCGTTGACCGCGGCGGAGATCTCCTCGGACAGCGGCCCCGAGTTGCCGATGCACGTGGTGCAGCCGTAACCGACCAGGTGGTAGCCGAGCTTCTCGAGGTACGGCCAGAGGCCCGCCTTCTCGTAGTAGTCGGTGACGACCTTCGAGCCCGGTGCCATCGACGTCTTCACCCACGGCTTGACGGCCAGGCCCTTGTCGACGGCGTTCTTCGCCAGGAGCGCGGCGCCCAGCATCACCGACGGGTTCGACGTGTTGGTGCACGAGGTGATCGAGGCGATCACGACGGCACCGTGGTCGAGCACGAACTCGCCGCGGTCGGAGGTCTTGACCGTGGTCGGGCGGGACGGACGGCCCTCCCCGCCGTTCGCGGCCGAGTGCACCACCGGCTGGTCGTCATCGTCGTCGGAGAAGGCGAGCGCGGGCGCGTCACTCGCCGGGAAGGACTCCCGGCCGGCCTCGTCCACGTGGTTGTGCGCGAGGGGCTGCGGCTCCGCATCGTCGGTGTAGTCGTGCACCGACTTGCGGAACGAGGACTTCGCGTCGGTCAGCTCGATGCGGTCCTGCGGGCGCTTCGGCCCGGCGATGGACGGGACGACCGTGGACAGGTCGAGCTCGAGGGTCTCGGAGAAGACCGGCTCCCGGGACGGGTCGTGCCAGAGGCCCTGCTCCTTGGCGTAGGTCTCGACGAGGTCGATCTGCTCGTCGGAACGGCCGGTGAGCTTGAGGTAGCGGACGGTCTCCTCGTCGATCGGGAAGATCGCCGCGGTGGAGCCGAACTCCGGGCTCATGTTGCCGATGGTTGCGCGGTTGGCCAGCGGGACCGCGCCGACGCCTTCGCCGTAGAACTCGACGAACTTGCCCACCACGCCGTGGCGACGCAGCATCTCGGTGATCGTCAGCACGACGTCGGTGGCGGTGGCACCGGCCGGGATCTCACCGGTGAGCTTGAAGCCGACCACGCGGGGGATGAGCATCGAGACGGGCTGGCCGAGCATGGCCGCCTCGGCCTCGATGCCGCCGACGCCCCAGCCCAGCACGCCGAGGCCGTTGACCATCGTGGTGTGGGAGTCGGTGCCCACGAGGGTGTCGGGGTAGGCCTGGCCGCCCCGGGTCATGACCACGCGCGCGAGGTGCTCGATGTTGACCTGGTGCACGATGCCCGTGCCCGGCGGGACGACCTTGAACTCGTCGAACGCGCCCTGGCCCCAGCGCAGGAACTGGTAGCGCTCCTTGTTGCGCTGGTACTCGAAGTCGACGTTGCGCTCGAAGGCGTCCGGGCGGCCGAAGATGTCGATGATCACCGAGTGGTCGATCACCAGCTCGGCGGGAGCGAGCGGGTTGACCTTGGCAGGGTCGCCGCCCAGCTCGGTCACGGCCTCGCGCATGGTCGCCAGGTCGACGACGCAGGGGACGCCGGTGAAGTCCTGCATCACCACGCGGGCGGGGGTGAACTGGATCTCGGTGTCGGGCTCGGCGGCGGGATCCCAGTTCGCCAGCGCCCGTACGTGATCGGCGGTGACGTTGGCGCCGTCCTCGGTCCGCAGCAGGTTCTCCAGCAGAACCTTGAGGCTGAACGGGAGGCGGTCGGCACCCTCCACCGCCGCGAGCCGGAAGATCTCGTGATCCGCCCCGCCTGCGTGGATCGTCCCTTTCGCTCCGAAGCTGTCCGTGCTGGCCACGTCGTTGTCCTCCTGCGGTGGTGGGCGCTTGGGATCTCGCGCTGGATATCTCTGTGCCTCGGGTTGTCCGGAGTCTCGCGCACCGACAGGTCCTCGGCGCAGCGACCCCGCTCGCCGCAAACAGTACGCTTGTCCTGCTAGCCGGTCGAGTCGCGGGGTTCGTCGCTCGACCGGGTGAGTTTCCGGGATCGTCGCGCCCTGAGCGTGCCGTCCTGTTCCTCCGTGTGGTCGTTGTTCGTGGCGATGCGCGTGTGGCTACCCGTTTCTGGGCCGTTCGGGTGGCACAGTGCGCTCGCTTCTGGAGCACGACGACGGAACGGGGGCGGCTGCCGTGCGGTACCGATGTGCGCCGCGCCCGTGCTCGGCGCGGGACGAGGGCCGCAGGCCGTCGCGGTGGCGGAGCCGTGCCGTCGTCCTCGTCGTGTTGCTGGCCCTGGTCGGCGGTGGCACGTCCACAGCGATGGCCCAGCCCACCCCGCCGCCACCGCCCAACCCGAGCGACGACGAGCTTCAGCGCAGCCGGAGCTCGGTCGCCGAACGGGCGGGTGAGGTCGGCCGACTGACGGCCCAGCTCGCGGATATCGACAGCCGGACCGACGACCTCCAGGCCGCGCTGGCCGCCCAGCGTGAGACCGCCGAGGCCGCGCTCGTCGTCCTGCAGACCGCGCAGGACGCGGCGGCGGCTGCGTCGCGGCGCGCTGACGCGGCACGGATCGAGACCCAGGCCGCGTCCTCCGCGATCGATCAGGCACGCGCCCGGCTCGACGAGTTCGTCACCGCGACGTACCAGCAGGGACTCGACGTCGGACCGCTCGGCCTGCTCACCGACTCCACGAGTCCCGAGGATCTCGTCGCGCGGGCCGAGTTCAACGACCTGATCGCCCGGTCGCAGCTCGCAGCACGGGACGGGCTGGAACGCGCCCGGGTCGCCAAGGCGAACGCGGACTCCGCTGCCCGGGCTGCGCTCGACGAGGCGCGCGCCCGTGAGTCCGAGGCACAGACGGCGAAGGCGGCCGCCGACGCAGCCTTCGCCGCTGCTACGGCGGCCGCGCGGGAGCAGGCGGCGCAGCTCGCGGCGGTAGCAGCGGAGCGCGCGGAGGTGCAGCGCCGCCTCGATGCCGCCGAGTCGGCGGACGCCGGACTGCGTCAGCAACGTGCCCGGTTCGACGAGTGGCAGCGGCGGCTGGCGCAGGAGCAGGCCGCGCGGGACCGGGCTGAGCGCAATGCCGCCACGGCCAGGCTCGGGGGCGCCGGCCCGGCCGTCGGGGGCAGCGCCGCGGTGCGGCGCGTGATCGACCGCGCGATGTCGCAGATCGGCGTGCAGTACGTCTGGGGCGGTGGCACCGGGCGCGGCCCCAGCAGGGGGATTCCCGACGGTCTGGGCTCACCGCTCGATCGGGTCGGGTTCGACTGCTCAGGCCTGATGCTCTACGCGTTCAACGGCGCGGGGGTGTCGTTGCCGCGGGTGAGCCGCAACCAGTTCAACGCGGGCCGGAAGGTGCCGATCTCCGACCTGCAACCCGGCGACATGGTCTTCTTCCAGAACCCGGGCGCACCGATTCACCATGTGGCCCTGTACATCGGCAACGGGAAGATGATCGAGGCCCCGTACACGGGGGCGAGCGTCCGGGTGGTGCCATTGCGCACCAGAGGCCTGCTGCCGCAGGCCACGCGAGTGTTCTGAAGCGGCGGGGGAGTCGGCGATGACGATCGTTGTTCGGGCGGAGCTACGTATCCGTTCGGGAAGGCGTGAGGAGTTCGTCAGGGCTGCGGCGGCGCTGGCCGTCGCAGCGGGGGAGGAGGGCGAGACCCTCCGCTACGACTGGTACGGCTGTCCCGACCCGCACGAGTTCGTGGTCATCGAGGAGTACACGGACGCGGACGCGGCCGTGGTGCACAACCAGCACTGCGCGGTGCTGCTGGCGGGGATCGCGGAGCTCGCGGACATGACCGCTGTCCATCTCCACGGCGAGGTGGGGCCCGATCTCGAGAAATGGGCGCTGGAGCGCCCCTTCGCGCACGTTCATCGCCCGCTGCGGCTGGTGCCGTAGGGCTCACGAGAACGCACGAGCGCGCTGGTTGGAGCCCTTATGTCAATGAAACATTGACGCCAGCAAATCGTCCTTCTTTCATTGACCACCCGAAAAGCCCAGCTCAGACCCGAAACGCCGACGCAGGCCTGCGTCGGGTCACGGACTGTCGTGGGGGAGAACCGCGTGGCAGGATCGATCGGCCCACCGGGCGGCCGGGGGAGCCTCAGCGCTTGCTGCCGGACTCGTAGGGCGGTGCGCGCCGGACGTCCGGGTTCACCGTCGTCTCACGCACGCCGGAGTGGGATGGCGTGGTGAGTGTGCAGGAGTCCGTCCCCAGCCCCGCCCACGAAGGTGAGCGGCTCGAACGCGTCGTCTTCGAGATCAAGCGCGTGATCGTCGGCCAGGACCGGCTCGTCGAGCGGATGCTCGTCGGCCTTCTGGCCAAGGGCCATCTGCTGCTCGAGGGTGTTCCGGGCGTCGCGAAGACGCTCGCGGTCGAGACCGTCGCCAAGGTCGTCGGCGGCACGTTCGCCCGGTTGCAGTTCACCCCCGACCTCGTGCCCGCCGACATCCTCGGCACGCGCATCTACCGGCAGGGCCGCGAGGAGTTCGACGTCGAGCTCGGGCCTGTCGTGGCCAACTTCGTGCTCGCCGACGAGATCAACCGCGCGCCGGCGAAGGTGCAGTCGGCGATGCTCGAGGTGATGGCGGAGCGGCATCTCTCGATCGGTGGCAAGACGTTCCCGATGCCCGATCCGTTCCTCGTGCTGGCCACGCAGAACCCGATCGAGAACGAGGGCGTCTATCCGCTTCCGGAGGCGCAGCGCGACCGGTTCCTCTTCAAGATCATCGTCGAGTACCCGGGTGTCGAGGAGGAGCGGGAGATCGTCTACCGGATGGGCGCGGAGCCGCCCGTCGCGCACCAGGTGATCGACCCCACGGAGCTCCAGCGGCTGCAGAAAGTGGCCTCGCGGGTGTTCGTGCACCACGCGCTCGTGGACTACGTCGTGCGGCTCGTGGTGGCCACCCGGATCCCCGCCGAGCACGGCCTCACCGACATCGCCGGCTGGGTGTCCTACGGTGCCTCGCCGCGCGCCACCCTGGGCATCGTGGCCGGGGCGCGCGCTCTCGCGCTGGTGCGCGGCCGTGACTACGTGCTCCCGCAGGACATCCTGGACGTCGCCCCCGACGTGCTGCGCCACCGGCTGGTGCTGTCCTACGACGCCGTCGCCGACGGCGTTCCGATGGACCACATCATCTCCCGGGTGCTGGCCACCGTTCCGTTGCCGCAGGTCACCGCCCGGCCGCAGCACGATCCGGGTGCTCCGTCGGCGCCGTACAGCCCGGCCGGCAGCTCGACGTGACAGCTGCGCAGCCCACCGCCGAGCCGACGCGGCGGCCGCCGATCGCGCCGCCGTCGTTCCGTGACGGGCGGATCGAGGCGGCGCTGCGGACGCTGGAGCTGGCCGTACGGGGGCGGCTCGACGGGCTGCTGCAGGGCAACCACCTCGGCCTGGTCCCCGGGCCGGGCAGCGAGCCGGGAGAGGCACGCAACTACCAGCCCGGCGACGACGTCCGGCGCATGGACTGGGCCGTCACCGCCCGCACCACGGTGCCGCACGTCCGCGAGACGGTGGCCGATCGAGAGCTGGAGACCTGGGTCGTCCTCGACCTGTCCCCGAGCCTGGACTTCGGCACGGCGGCGTGCGAGAAGCGCGACCTCGCGATCGCGGCGCTCGCCGCCGTCACCCACCTCACCCGAGGTGGCGGCAACCGGATCGGAGTGCTCGTCAGCACGGGGGAGCAGACGGTCCGCATCCCCGCTCGCGGCGGACTCGGCCACGCCCGCGCGATGCTGCGTCGCGTCGCCCGCACCGAACGAGCCCCCGAGGGCACGCGTGGCGACCTGGCGGCCGCGATCGAGCAGCTGCGGCGTCCGCCGCGACGCCGTGGCCTGGCCGTCGTCATCTCCGACTTCCTCGGCGAACCTGATTGGGAACGTGCGCTGCGTGCGCTCTCGAACCGACACGACCTGCTGGCCGTCGAGGTGCTGGATCCACGCGAGCTGGAGCTGCCCGACGTCGGCACGGTGGTGCTCGCCGACCCCGAGACCGGACGTCAGCGTGAGGTCGTGACCAGCCCACTGCTGTGCCGGGAGTTCGCGGCAGCGGCGGCCGAGCATCGGGAACGGGTGGCGGCTGCACTGCGCCGTTGCGGCGCCGCGCATCTCACGCTGCGCACCGACTCGGACTGGATCGCGGACATCGTGCGGTTCGTCCTGGCCCGGAAACGTGCCTGGTCGGGGGGTGGACGGTAGATGTTCACCCACCCCTGGTGGCTGCTGCTGCTCATCGTTGTGGGCGCGCTCGCCGCCGGTTACGTGCTGCTGCTGCGCCGGCGCCGGCGCGACACCGTCCGGTTCACCAACCTGGAACTGCTCGACCGAGTGGCCCCGAAACGCCCGGGCTGGTACCGGCACGTCCCGGCCGCGGCGATGATCCTGGCGCTGGCGGTTCTCACCATCGCGCTTGCGGGGCCCCAGGCCGAGGCGCGAGTGCCTCGTAACCGGGCCACGGTGGTGCTGGTGATCGACGTTTCGCTGTCGATGCAGGCCACGGACGTCGAGCCGAGCAGGCTCGCCGCGGCGCAGGCAGCCGCGAAGGCGTTCGCCGATCAGCTGACACCCGGGATCAACCTCGGGCTGGTGTCGTTCGCGGGCACGGCCGCGGTGCTCGTCTCGCCGACGGTGGACCGGGAGCCGGTCAAGCGCGCGGTGGACGGGTTGAAGCTCTCGGAGTCGACTGCCACCGGCGAGGCGATCTTCGCCGCGATGCAGTCGGTGGAGACGTTCTCACAGGCCATCGCCGGTGCGGCGGCGGATGGTCCGCCGCCTGCGCGGATCGTGCTGATGAGTGACGGCAAGCAGACGGTGCCGGGTGGCGTGATGCCGGAGGAGGAGCCACGCGGCTCGTTCACGGCGGCGCGCGCGGCCGCGGAGGCCGGGATCCCGGTCTCCACGATCTCCTTCGGCACCGACTACGGCTCGATCGAGATCAACCCCGGCGAGCGCACGCCGGTGGCAGTGGACGACGCGTCGATGCGGAAGATCGCCGAACTGTCCGGCGGACAGTTCTTCACGGCGGCCACCGAGGACGAGCTACGGCAGGTGTACGCCGAGCTCGGCGAGCAGATCGGTTACGAGGTGCGGCGGGTCGACACGAGCAGACCGTGGCTCGCCGGGGGAGCGTTGCTGCTGTTCGCCGGTGTGGGCAGCGGCCTGGCCCTGGGCCGTCGCTTCCCGTGAGCCTCGCCCGCGACGAAGTGGCGGCTCGCGCACGTGACCGGGGGCCTCGCGGAACCTCCGCGAGGCCCCCGGTTCCGACGCGCCAGTCGCCCGGTTTCCGCGGGTCGGGGCACTGCCCATAGGGTGACCATCCGTGGGACGCAGCGTGCTGGTGACCGGAGGCAACCGCGGTATCGGGCTCGCGATCGCGACGGCGTTCGCGGCGCAGGGCGACCAGGTGGCGGTGACGCACCGCAGCCCCGTCGAGGGGTTGCCGGGGGAACTGCTCCCCGTCCAGTGCGACGTCACCGACGCGGCTGCGGTGGACGCGGCGTTCACCGAGATCGAGGACAAGCACGGCCCCGTCCAGGTGCTCGTCTCGAACGCCGGGATCACCGACGACGGGCTGCTCATGCGGATGAGCGAGGAGTCGTTCACACGGGTCGTCGACGCCAACCTCACCGCCGCCTACCGCGTCGCCAAGCGCGCCTCCCGCGGCATGCTCAAGGCGAAGAGCGGCCGCATGGTCTTCGTCTCGAGCGTCGTCGGCCTCTCCGGAGGCGCCGGGCAGGTCAACTACGCCGCATCCAAGGCCGGTCTCGTCGGGCTCGCCCGGTCCGTCGCGCGTGAGCTGGGTTCGCGCGGCATCACGGCCAACGTGGTGGCGCCGGGGTTCGTCGACACCGATATGACCCGCGCCCTGTCCGACGTGCGGCGTGCCGAGATCCTCGGCCAGATTCCCCTCGGGCGTTACGCCAGCGCCGAGGAGGTGGCCGCCACCGTCACCTGGCTGGGCTCGGAGAACGCCGGATACATCACCGGCGCTGTGATCCCGGTCGACGGCGGCCTCGGCATGGGCCACTGAGCCCACCCGCTCCCCGAAACACGGAAAGGCTGCCATGGGACTGCTCGAGGGCAAGCGCCTCCTGATCACCGGTGTGATCACCGATGCGTCGCTGGCGTTCCACGCCGCGAAGATCGCCCAGGAACAAGGCGCAGAAGTTGTGCTCACCGGCTTCGGACGGATGCGGCTGGTGGAGCGGATCGCGCAGCGGCTGCCGAAGCCTGCGCCGGTGGTCGAGCTCGACGTGTCGGACCAGTCGCAGCTCGACAGCCTTGTCGAGCGGGTGTCGCCGTATCTCGGTGAGTCGTCCGAAGTGGACGGTCCGAAGCTCGACGGCGTGCTCCACTCCATCGGCTTCGCCCCGGCCTCGTGCCTGGGGGAGGGCGCGTTCATGAACGCGCCCTGGGAGGACGTGGCCGCGACGATCCAGGTGAGCGCCTACTCGTTCAAGTCGCTGTCCACTGCTCTGCTGCCGCTGCTGGGGCCGGGCAGTTCGATCGTCGGAATGGACTTCGACAACAGGCAGGCCTGGCCCGCCTACGACTGGATGGGCGTGGCCAAGTCCACCCTCGAGTCGGTCACCCGGTACCTGGCGCGCGACCTCGGGCCGAAGGGCATCCGCGTCAACCTCGTGGCCGCCGGACCGGTGCGCACCATGGCCGCGAAGTCCATCCCCGGCTTCTCCGCGTTCGAGGACGCCTGGGACGGCCGTGCGCCGCTGGGCTGGGACGTCAACGACCCGGTCCCCGTCGCGAAGACCGTCTGCGCCGTGCTGTCGGACTGGCTGCCGGTCACCACCGGGTCGATGGTGTGGGCGGACGGCGGGTTCCACGCCATCGGTGTGTAATCGGAGCGTGCGAGAACAAGCGGACGCGCTGCTGGTCCTGAGCTTCGGCGGCCCCGAGGGGCCCGACGAGGTGCGGCCCTTCCTGGAGAACGTGGTGCGTGGCCGTGGTGTCCCGCCCGAGCGCCTCGACGCCGTCGAGGAGCACTACCGGCACTTCGGCGGCGTGAGCCCACTCAACGCCCGTAACCGCGAGATCATCGCGGCGCTCCGGCAGCGCACCGACCTGCCGGTCTACTTCGGCAACCGTAACTGGCATCCGCTGGTCGAGGACACGGTCGCCGAGATGGCGCGTGCGGGAGTTCGTCGCGCGCTCGTTTTCGCCACCAGCGCCTACGGGGGGTACTCGGCGTGCCGACAGTACGACGAGGACATCGAGCGGGCGCGCAAGGCGGTGGGAGAAGGGGCACCGGAGATGGTGAAGCTGCGTCAGTTCTTCGACCACCCCGACTTCATCGCCGCCAATGCCGACGCCGTTCGGTCGGCGGCCGCGAGCCTGCCCGCCGACGTCCGTGACGCCGCTCGGCTCGTCTTCACCGCCCACTCCGTGCCGGTCGCCGCCGACGTCGCGGCAGGGCCGCCGGAGGAGGGCGGGCACCGGTACTCGCGGCAGGTCGGCGAGGCCGCCCGGTTGGTCGCGGCGGAGCTGGGGGTCGAGGAGTTCGACGTGGTGTGGCAGTCGCGGTCCGGTCCGCCGCAGGTGCCGTGGTTGGAGCCGGACATCGTCGACCACATCGAGGCGTTGCACGACCGTGGCGTGCCCGCGGTGATCGTGTCTCCGGTCGGGTTCGTGTCCGACCACGTCGAGGTGGTGTGGGACCTGGACACGGAGGCGAAGGAACGCGCCGCCGAGCTGGGTATGGCTTTCGCCCGGGCGGCGACGGCCGGACCGGACCCACGGTTCGCCGACATGGTGGTGGAGCTGATGGCGGAGCGCCTGCACGAGGCTGCTCCGCGGCACCTGGGCGAGGTGTCAGGGGGTGGGTGCACGGTCAACGGGGCCCCGTGCGCGGTCGACTGCTGCGTTCCGACCCGGAGGCCGGCGCGCCCGGCGTGAACGAGCCGCGTACGAAGGGTCCGCTCGGCCGATAGGTCGGGGCGAACGCGCCACTCGTCCGAGTGCGGCGCGGGAGTCTCAGGCCTGCTCGGGCACGGCGGTGTAGGCGGCGCCCGAGCGGTCGGCCATTCCTCTGGCCACGCCGGCGTCGGCGCCACCCGCGATGTCGGCAGCGCACCAGGCGTCAGCGGCCGACATCAGGAACCGTCTGCCGTCGTCCGTGGCGAACCAGGCCTCGACCTGCGCGGGGTCGGCGCTGCCGCCCGACGAGAGGTACAGGAAGAGCCCCAGGAACGACATGTCCCAGCCGATGCCGGCGGCTCCAGGGCCGAACTCGGTCCAGTGGTCGTTGCCGATGTGGAAGACGTGCTCGAGCTCGAACCGCGTGGATGCCTCGGAGACCGCCGTGAGCCGGACCTCGATCCAGCTCACGGAACCCTCGTACTCCCAGGTGGCGGAGAACCCGTGGGGCGGGTCGCAGCGCTCGACGGTGCCACCGGCGTTGCCCTCCAGCTGGTAGCGCCCGCCCAGACGCAACTCGCCGGTCACCGGGAGGAACCACCGCGCCAGGCGCTCCGCGGTGGTGCAGGCGTCCCACAGGTCGTCGAGGTCGGTGGCGTAGGTCTGGCTGATGGTGGTAGCGCGGCCCTCGCCCTTGTCGAGCATCCGCGCGCTGACCGTGCGATCCACGGCCTTGATCTGCTGGGTGGCGTCGATCATCGAGTAGTCCTCTCTGCAACGCGGAGACAGATCAGGCCTGGTCGGGCACCGCGGTGTAAAAGGCCGTGGCGCGGTCGGCGGCGGCGCGGGCGGCTGCGGCGTCGGTACCTGCCGCTGTGCTCGCCGCGTACCAGGCGTCACTGGCCGATGTGAAGAACCGCCTGCCCTCGTCCGTGGCGGACCAGGCCTCGAACTCCGACGCGTCCACCTGCTCGCCTGACGCGAGGTGCAGCGCGAGCCCCATGACCGCCCCGTCCCAGCCGATGCCGACCGCGCCCGGGCCGAACTCGGCCCAGCGTTCGTCGTCGACGTGGGCGATGTGCTCCAGCTCGAACCGGGTGCGGCCGTCGGGCACCTCGGTGAGCCGGACCTCGATCCAGCTCACCTCGCCGGCGAACTCCCAGGTGGCCGCGAAACCGTGCGGGGGATCGCAGCGCTCCACGGTGCCGCCTGCGTTGCCCTGCAACTGGTAGCGACCGCCCACGCGCAGGTCCCCGGTAACCGGCAGGAACCACCGGGGGATGCGCTCGGCGTTGGTGCAGGCGTCCCAGAGATCGTCCAGATCGGCGTTGTAGGTCTGGCTGATGGCGACGACGCGGGCCTCGCCCGCCTCGAGCGTGCGCGTGCCGACCGTGCGCTTCACGGCGTTGATCTGGTGGGTGACGTCGATCATGGGTCGGTCCTCTCGTCGGCCTCGCGGATGCGGCGCTCGCGCCGCCCACGGGCCAGTTCGGTGGCGAGCGCGTCCAGGTGGGGAGTCCAGAAGCGCCGGAAGTGGTCGAGCCAGGTGTCGACGTCACGCAGCGGCTCGGGCCGCACACGGTAGAGCCGGCGTGTCCCTTCGGGACGGACCGAGGCGAACCCGTTGTCTCGCAGTACCCGCAGGTGCTGGGAGACGGCGGGCTGGGAGATGCCGAACTCCTCCTGGATCGCGGCGCTCACCGCTCCGGAGGTCATCTCACCCCCGGCGAGCAGCTCCAGGATCCGCCGGCGGACCGGGTCGCCGAGGACGTCGAACGCGTGCACGCCGGGAAAGATAGCAGCGACCACTTATATAAGCAACGGCCGATAAAGCCTTGATCGAGTGGTTCTACGCCGACGGTGTGCTGACGTAGGTGAGGAAGGCGGATCCGCTCGCCAGGACGGTGTGGTTCGCGAGCTGCCAGTGACGGGGATCGAATGCGGTGTCCCGCGAGAAGAGCGGGATCCCCGTACCGATGGTCAGCGGTCCGAGTTTGATGATCAACCGGTCGATCTCCGGGTACAGCGCTCCGGCGAGCTCGCTCCCGCCGCTCAGCCAGATGTCCTTCCCGTCCTCCTGCTTGAGTTCCCGCACCTTCGCCACCGGGTCGGTCGCGACCACCTCGACGTTCGGGTCGGGGCTCGCGGCGAGCGTCCGGGAGAACACCAGGTGGCGCAGGTGTGGGTACGCGTCGGTGATCCCGGCCTTCAGCCCGATCTCGTAGGTCCGGCGCCCCTCGAGGACGGTGTCGAAATGCGTGCCGTCGGCGGTGATGGACAGCGCCGTGCGGGCCGGCCCGGGGAGGATCTCCGGGAGTTCGGTGGCGAGGTGCTGGATGTAGTCCTGGGCGATCGGCCAGAAGCCGTCGGGGCCGGTGGGGTCGCTTCCGTCCGGTCCGGCGATGAACCTGTCGATGGTGGACGCGATGCAGTACACGAGCTGGCGCAAGGTTCTCCCTCTGTATCACTACGGATGATGTACTCTGCTTGCAGTGATTCGAGTTTGCACTGCACCTGCAGTGGTGTCAAATCGCCGTCCTGGAGACCTCATGCGCCAGAACCCCGCTCGCCGGGTTGCCCTGCTCGATGCCTCGATCGAGGTCCTGGCCCGCGAAGGGTCGCGCGGGCTGACCTTGCGGGCCGTCGACAAGGAGGCCGGTGTCCCCACCGGTACGGCCTCCAACTACTTCGCCAACCGCGCCGAGCTGCTCGGTCAGGTACTGAGACGCACGCGGGAGCGCTTGACTCCCGACCCGGCGGACCTGGCGGACACCATGAAGACAGCGCCGTCGCGAGAACTCGTGAAGACGTTGCTGTGCCAGCTCGTGGAGCGCATGCGCCGGGAACGCAACACCCACCTGGCCATGATGGAACTGCGCCTCGAGGCCACGCGACGCCCCGAGCTGCAGGAGGAGCTGACCCACTTCTCCATCGCCGAGCTCGACGCCAACATCGGCTTCCATCTCGACAACGGCCTGCCCGGCGACCGCACCGGAGTGGTCCTGCTGTACCTGGCCATGCTCGGACTGATCGTCGACGACCTGACCGTCCCCGACCTTCTCACGCCCCACGGTCTCGACGCCCTGATCGACGCGATGGCGACGCGTCTGCTCCCCGAGCGCTGACGGGCGGGGCGCGCCTCAGGAGGGGGCGGGCGCGGCCGCGATCGCGGCGGCCACCAGGTCGGCCGCGGTGCTCGCCCGGGTGCGCCTGCCGCGGTCGTAGTGCTGGGTGGTGGCGATCGTGGCGTGTCCGACGTCGGCCTGGACGTACTGGATGCGGGCGTCCTGCTCCAGCGCGATCGTCACGTAGGCGTGCCGCAGCGCGTGCGGGTGCACGCGGTCGGCGACACCGTCGAACGCCGGGCCGGCCTGGGCCGCGATGCGGCGCAGCAGCGTATAGAGGTCGACACGCGAGCAGCGGCCCTCCTCACGCGTTGCGAGCATGGGCGCGTCACCGGCGCCGGTGCGGCCACGCCGGGCGGGCACGGCGGCGTCACGGACGCGGTCGCGCTCCGTCAGATAGGCGGTCAGCGCGTCGCGCACGAGGTCGGTGACGTAGACCTCCCGGTGCAGGCCGCCCTTGCCGAGCACCCGGAGCACGTCGTCTCCTCCGCTGCGGTAGAGATCGCCCCGGTCGAGCCCGACCACCTCGGAGATCCGGAGTCCAAGCGTCAGCAGCGCCACCATCGCCACGGCCCGCAGGGCGTAGAGACGAGCGAGCCGCGGGCTGCGCGAGTACGGCAAGCGGGCCGCCGTGAGGAGCAATGCCTTGAGCTGCTCGGCTGTGAGCCGCACGGTCGGGGAGGCGTCCCGGGCGGTGGACGACAGCCCCAGCCGGGCCCGGTTGAGCGCTGCCGGATTCGCCGCGACGACGCCCGTCTCGGCCAGATGCCCGTAGAGCGCCGACAGCGTCGAGAGCATCCGCTGCCGGGTGCGTCGCTGCGCGCCCGCGGCGTCGAGCGCGTGGAGCCAGGCCTTGACGTGCCGGGCCGTGGCGTCGCGGGGGTCGAGGGCCTGCCGGGCGCACCAGCGGAACCAGGCCAGGTCGTGGAGCGGTCCCGCCTGCGCCGGAGGTGGCGCGCCACGGCCGGCCTCGCGGGTCGGTGCGCCGCCGATCGCGTCGACCCAGGCGATGGGCAGGCCGAGCGCATAGGCGTACGTCCGGCGGGTGCCGGCGTTCGCGTACTGCCCGAGCCAGTCGACGAGCTGGGCGCGCAGCACCTCGGGATCGGCGACGCCGGGCCAGTCGGTGGCATCCGGCGTGACGAGCGCCGGGACGAAGCGATGGCCGGCGAGTGCTTCCAGGACGACCAACGGCTCCGACGCTGCCACCGGTGGAGAGTAGCGGCGCGAGCGTCAGGCCGGTTCGACGGTGATCTCCAGCCAGCCGTGGTCGGTGCGCCGGAACCCGTCGGCCGTGTCGGTGAGGTCGCGGCCCCGCACCTTCCCGGAGGGGGTGCGGGGGAGCGCGTCGACGAAGGCGATCACGCGGGGCACCTTGTAGCCGGCGAGCTCGGCCCGGCAGCGTTGCTCGATGTCCGCCGGGGTGAGGCGTACGGCGTCCTCGGCCACCACGACGGCCTTGACGCTCTCGCCCCACTCGTCGTCGGGCACCCCGACGACGGCGACCTCGCGCACGCCGGTGAGCCCGCGGATCGCCTCCTCGATCTCGGCGGGATAGACGTTGATCCCGCCGCTGACGATCACGTCCTTCAGCCGCCCGACGATGTACACGTAGCCGTCCTCGTCCTGGTAGCCCAGGTCGCCGGTGCGGAACCAGCCGTCGCGGAAGGCTTCTTCGGTGCGTGTCGGGTCACCGAGGTAGATCGGTCCGCTCAGGAGTCCGCGCTTGGCGATCTCCCCGACCTCGCCCTGGGGCCGGAACCCGCCGTCCGGGTCGAGGATGGCCACCTCGGCCCGGAAGAATGCGCGGCCGCAGGACTCCGCCTTCGGCCCGCACGGGTCCTGCATGTTGACGGTGACGTAGGCCATCTCGGTGCCTGCCAGGAACTCGCCGATGCGGGCATGGGGGAACGACTTGGCGAGGCGGCGCTTGAGGGTGCCGCCCGCCCGCGCGCCGGAGGTGAGCACCAGCCGCAGGGAGTTGGTGTCGACGTCGCCGTCTGCGCTCTCCAGTGCGTCGGCGAGCCGGTCGAAGATCACGGGCGCGCCGGGGAGCACGGTGGGCCGGTCGCGGCTGATCGATTCGAGCGTCCGGCGCGGGTCGAACCGGCGATGGATGTTCAGCGTGCCGCCGACGTAGAGCTGCTGGAGCGCGAAGGTGAACCCGAGGCCGTGGAAGAGCGGCCCGACCACCAGTTCGACGTCGTCGGGGCCGATGCCGAACTCGACGCTCATGTCCGCCCAGCCCTGCACGGTGGCGCGGTGAGGGATGACGCAGATCTTCGGCGATCCGGTAGTGCCGCTGGTGAGCGCGAGCCGGAACGGCGCGCTCTCGTCCACATCGGGCAGAGCCGCACCTGCCGGGTCGACCACGACGTCCTCGTAGCGCCGGACGTCCTCGGCGAGCGCGTCCAGCGGAAGATCGGGCTCGCCGCGCAGTCGAGCCACCGCCAGATCTCCGGCCGGCACGCCGTTCCCTGCCGGGCCGAGCGCGTCGAGGACGTCGGTGACGAGCGCCTTCGCCCCGGTCACCCGCACGGCCCGCGCCACCTCCCCGGGAACGAACCGTGGGCTGATCGGCACGATCGGGCATCCGGCCATGCCCAGCCCGTACATCAGCTCGACGTACTCGATCCGGTTGCCCGCGTAGAGCGCCACCGGGTCACCGCTGCGCAGGCCGGAGCGTGCCAGCCCGGCGGCCAGTCCTGTGGCGCGGTCGTCGAGCTCGCTCCACGTGAGGCTGCGTTCCCCCTCGACCACGGCGACCCGATCTCGGGTTCTCGGGTTGGTCGCGTGCAGCCGCGGCACGTCGCCCACCCGGAGCGCCTGCTGGTACGGGTCCGTCAGGATGGCCACTCGTTCCTCCCCGCTAGCCGTGGAAGTCGGGCGCTCGCTTCTCCAGGAACGCCGAGAGGCCCTCCCAGGAGTCGTCGCTCTGGGCCAGCCAGGACTGGCCGAGCCGCTCGACGTCTCGTCCGGTGTGGGGGTCGGTGCCCTCACACATGTTGATCACGTGCTTCGCGAGCCCGATCGCCCTCGGCGCGCCCTTCATCAGGTCGACCGCCAGTGACTCCACCTCGGCGGCGAGCGCGTCCGCGGGCACCACCCGCGAGACCAGCCCCATCGACCCGGCCTGCTCGGCGGTGTACCCCCGGCCGGTCATGACCATCTCCTTGAGCCGTTCGACCCCGATGAGACGGCTCATGCGCGAACACGCGCCGGATGCCGGAATGACCCCGATCCTGATTTCAGGGAGGACGAACGTCGCGTTCTGTGCGGCGATACGGAAATCGCACGACACCGCGAGTTCCACGCCCCCGCCCGCACACGGCCCGTTGATCGCCGCGATCACGGGCTTCTCGAGGTTCTCGACGTCGTCGAAGGTGGCGTGGTTGGTCCGCACATAGGAGCGGTAGCTGTTGCCCGGCAGTCCTCGCTGCCACCGCAGGTCGTTGATGTCGCGCCCGGCGCAGAACCCACGTCCCGCCCCGGTGATGACGACCACCCGTACCTCGTCGTCGAACGTCGCCTGCCACACCGCAGCCCGGAGTTCCACCAGCATGCGCCAGTCGAACGCGTTGAGCCGCTCGGGCCGGTCCAGCGTGATCCAGCAGATCCCGGCGGTGCCGCCGGTGTGCATGCGGACCCGCTCGAACTGCTCAGGGGTCACGTAGAAGGGGGACCGGGGGATCTGTGATCCACGGTGGCCATTACCTGAGGTCACGTGATCGCCCGGGCGAGTTGCAGAACGTATTGATCACGGGACGGACGCTAACCGCATTTCGCAAGGTCGGCACCGCACGGTGGGGAATGGCACACGATCGGCCGAGTCGACGATATGCACGGCGGCGCGTGACGTGCGGGAGTCGCGCAACTTGCGATTGGCGTGAAAATGTAAACATCCGATGCGCCGCTTTTGTGGATTGTCGGGCTCGGGACCCGTCATCCGGAGTTGCGGTCTCCGTGCGGGTCGAGCAGGTCGGTCGGCACCGGCGTGGACCGGCGCCACCTGGCGAGCACGGCGTCAGGTGCGCCGATGTGGGCGAGTTTGCGCAACGCCACCGCGAGGGCGGCGCGGCCGGGCGGATCGGTGGGGTGTGGCCCGGCCGCAGGCCCGTGACCGGCCCGGACAGCGGCCCGCACCGCCGTGGCGATCTCTTCCTGGGCGGGGTCGCCGTAGCGGGCCAGCAGGGCCTCGAAGGCGGCGAGCCGCGCAGGGTCGAACGGCCGCGGCAGCCCGGCGCGGTCGGTGAGCGGGTGCGGCGGATAGAGGTACGCGCACGGCACCCACCCGTCCGGGACCGGGACCGTCGCGCCGTGCGATCGCCCGGCCCGCATCAGCGCGGGCAGCAGGTGGGTGTGCGGGCCGTCGGGGGAACTGCCGCTCGGCTGCGGGATCGCGGCGTACACCTCGACCCTTCCGAGCGCGGTGTCGAACACGCGATGCGGCCCCACCGCGACGAGCGTGGCCGCGAGCGCCGAGCCGGGCTCGAACAGCGGACGGCCGCAGCCGGCGCGCAGGATCTCGAGCAGGTCGGGGTCGGCCGTGCGGACGCAGGCGTCCACGGTCGGCGTGCCGAGGCCGAGGTCGAACACCACGGCACCCGCATCCTGCGACCGCAGCGGCTCGGGGTCGGCGCCGAGTTCGGTGACCACCCGCCTGCCGGCGCGGTAGGCCCGTTCGACCGGCAGGCACAGGGCAACGGCGTGGTTCCAGTGGTCGTCGGGACCTGCCGGTGTCTCGTAAGCGAGGGGGCGGCACCCCGGCGGAACGGTGATGCGGATACCGCCACGATCCGTGGCAACAGCGCCCGGGGTGCGCACGGCGGGCTCGTCCGGCGAGCGCACGAACTCGGCGAGTGCGCCCGGCGTGCCCATGCTCCAGCCGGACTCGGCATCGTCCAAGTACTGCTCGACCACTGCGTGTACGTCCGGTTCGGCACGTTCCTGCATGTACCGAGGATGCCACCCCGTCGTCCGTCGCGGGGCGGTCTTGCGCAGAACCGGTTTGTGTGGCGGGCTGACGACTCGCGGGGGAGATGTGTCAGAAGCTCCTGATCAGTTCTATTCAGCCTCGACCACGACGAAGGCACTCGTCCGCGAATGGTAAAGATTTCCCCTTTTATTGCCATGAGTCCCGCACCCTTTCTTCCGATGATCACAGTGCGGAAAGGGGAACGAACGTAGGAATCTTGTTAACATCGGCTCCATGCCGAGCACAGTCGTTTCGCCGGACGGTACGGAAATCGGATTCGAGACCGTCGGCGATGGGCCGCCGATGCTGCTCGTCCACGGCGCGGCCGCCGACCGGAACCGGTGGGCGCCGGTCCGGGAACAACTGGCGCGCCACTACCGCGTCCACATGCTCGACCGGCGCGGCCGGGGGCTCAGTACCCGGGAGGCGCCCGCGTACGACATCTGGCGGGAGGCCGAGGACATCGCCGCGGTCGCGGAGTCCCTCGGCGGGGACGTCTTCGTCGTCGCGCACTCCTACGGCGCGCTCTGCTCCCTGCACGCGGCCCAGATCACCGGCGCGTTCGGCAAGCTGGTGGCCTATGAGCCGCCGCGGCCCGAGCCCGGCGGATTCGTGGTCCCGCCCGAAACCCTGGCCCGGATGCGGGCCGCCGGCGACGCGGAGGAGATCCTGACGATCTTCCTGCGCGAGGCGCTCCAGCTGCCGCAGTCCACTGTGGACGGGATGCGGGAAACGGACATCTGGCGGGCGCGGGTGGCCGCGGCGCACACGATCCCACGCGAGCTCGAGAGCGTCGAGGCCTTCGTCGCCGACGAGCGGCTGGGCAAGATCTCGGTGCCGGTGCGGCTCTTCGCCGGTACGGAAAGCCCGGTCTACCTCCGGCTGGCGGTGGACGCGGTTGCCGAGCGGGTGCCCGGCGCGGACGTCGTGCCGATGCGGGGCCAGGCGCACCAGGCGATGGACTTCGATCCGGAGCAGTTCGTCGCGGCGGTGCGGGCCTTCGAAGCGGCCTGAGCGCCTGCAGCCCGCCGGGATCCTGCAGTACGTTCTCGAAACCGCCGAGCAAGTGTTCCGTGAAGAGTCGGACGACGAGCTCGCCACGGCTGCAATGGCCTTCGTCGTGGACCCTCGGCTCCCGGGCATTCCGCGCATCATCCGCCCACAACGTTGTGACACATCGACGCGGCGGGGCCTTCGCTGGTGAGACCCGTCCTTCGAACGAGAATCAACCGAGGGAGACGGATGGCACGACGAATGACGGGCAAGGTCGCGCTGATCTCCGGCGCGGCCCGCGGGCAGGGACGCAATCACGCTGTGCGTCTCGCCGCGGAAGGCGCGGACATCATCGCCTTCGACATCGCGGCCCCGGTCCACGCCCAGGGTGCACCAGCGGCGTCCCCGGCCGACCTGGCCGAGACGGTGCGCCTGGTGGAGGAGCTGGACCGCCGCATCATCGCCACCCAGGCCGATGTCCGCGACGCGGACGCCGTCGACGGGCTCGTCGAGCGCGGCGTCGCCGAACTCGGGGGCCTTGACGTCGTGGTTGCCAACGCCGGCATCCAGGGCATTCCGGGTCCCGTGGCCCGCATGACCTCCGCGGCCTGGCAGACGGTGATCGACACCAATCTGACCGGGGTGTTCCACACGGTCCGTCCCGCGATCCCCCACCTCATCTCGCGCGGGAGTGGAGCGATCATCATCACCAGCTCCTCCATCGGACTCCGGTCGGTACCGAACCTGGCTCCCTACGGCGCCGCGAAGGCAGGCCTCACCGGGTTGATGCGCACACTCGCGCTCGAGCTGGCGGAGCACTCGATCCGGGTGAACTCGATCAACCCGACCACTGTCGGCACGCCGATGCTGCTCAACCCGATCAACTTCACGCTCTTCCGACCTGATCTGGAGAACCCGACGGAGGAGGACCTCCGCCCCATCTACCAGTCCCTCAACGCATTGCCGGTCGCCTACGTCGATCCCGACGACATCAGCAACGCCGTCCTCTTCCTCGCCTCGGATGAAGGGCGCTACATCACCGGCGTCGCACTTCCTGTTGACGCTGGGTACGCCGTGAAGTAGCCCGTGACTGCCGAGCACCGATCGTCACGATGTGGGTGGGCCGCCGGGATCGTCGATTCCGGCGGTGCGACGGATCGTGGCCAACAGGGCCGCGGTCGCCGCGCTGAGGCGTCGGCCCGCTGGCACGGCCACCGATGTCTCGTAGTACGGAACGTGCCGGCGCACAGGGACGAGAACGATCCCGGGTGCCCCGTCAACCACCGACGCCATGATCATCCCCGCGGCCAGCCCGTTGCGGACGAGGTCGAGCACGGTGGTGGCGTCGTTGATCTCGTAGGTCACCTCGCGCGACACTCCGGCCGAGGCGAAGGCCTGGTCGTTCGCATCACGCACACCCCAGCCTGGCGGGAAGTCGACGAACACCTCGTCCCGCAGCTCCGTGAGATCCACCGACTCGCGGTTGCTCAGACGATGCGAGGTCGCCACGGCCAGCAGGATGGGCTCGCGCGTCAGGTGCGTGACGGTGAGGCCGGGCACCCGGCGCGTCGGCAACGAGACGAAGGCCAGGTCGAACCGGCCGTCCCGCACCCGCTCGGCGTTTCCGGGCGAGCCGCCTGCGTACCGAATCTCGATCGTGACGTGCGGGTACTGGGACCGGAACGAGGCGAGCACCTCCGGCAGGCTCAGCACGCGCATTGCCTGCAGGACCCCCAGCGTGACGGTGCCCCGCAGGCCGCCGGAGACCTGCTCCACCGCCTCTCGCGCCGCCGCAGCGGCCGCGAGCGTGGCGCGAGCCTCGGGCAGCAGCGCACGCCCGGCCTCCGAGAGCTTCACACCGTGGTGGGTGCGCTCGAAGAGAACGGCTGCCAGCTCCTTCTCCAGACTCCGCACGGCGGCCGAGACGGCCGACTGCACGATGTGCAGCCGTGAGGCCGCGCGGGTGAAGCTCGCCTCGTCCGCAACGGCCACGAAGGCACCGAGGTGTCGCAGTTCCACGCCCTCGACCGTATCTCGATTCGCGATCGCGACCAGCGTGCTCGTTCGTTGCTGCGGCTGGCCTCAGGCTCGCACGCTGGACTTATGACCTCTGATCGCATGGAAGTTCCGGTTGCGGGGCGCGCGATGAGCCGGCCCAGCTCGCCCGATGTGGTTGTGGTCGGGGCCGGACTCGCGGGTCTCTACCAGATGCACCGCCTGCGGAGACTTGGGCTGAGCTACCGGGTGTTCGAGGCCGGAAGCGGCATCGGGGGCACGTGGTTCTGGAACCGCTACCCCGGCGCCCGCTGCGACGTGGAGAGCCTGCAGTACTCCTACTCCTTCTCCGAAGAACTCGAGCAGGAATGGAAATGGACCGAGCGCTACCCCACCCAGCCGGAGATCCTGCGCTACATCGAACATGTCGCACAGCGCTACGACCTCCACCGGGACGTCGAGCTCGACACCCGGGTGACGTCGGCGGTGTGGGACGGCGAGCGCTGGGCGATCACCACGGACCGGCCCGAGACCGTCTCGGCCCGCTACGTCATCTACGCCACCGGCTGCCTGTCCCAGCCCAGGGAGATCGACATCCCCGGGCTGGACAACTTCCGCGGAAACGTCTGGTCGACAGCCCGCTGGCCACACGACGACGTCGACTTCACCGGCCGCCGGGTCGCGGTGATCGGCACCGGCTCCTCCGGGGTCCAGTTGATCCCGGTGATCGCGCAGCAGGCCGCCGAGCTCACCGTCTTCCAGCGCACGGCCAACTACATCATCCCCGCACGCAACGCACCCCTGTCCCCGCAAGCGCAGCAGGAACACAAGGCGAACTACCCCACCCACCGCCGGCTCGCCCGCGAATCGCCCGCCGGCCTCCTGGGTGTACAGGGCCAGACCTCGGCACTGGACGCCACCGCCGAGGAGCGTCGGCAGGCGTTCGAGCAGGCCTGGAGCACCGGTGGGCTCACCGCGCTGCGCGCCGACTACCACGATCTCAGCCTCGACCCGGCCGCCAACCGGACCGTCTCCGACTTCCTCCGCGACAAGATCCGCAGCATCGTGTGCGACCCCGAGACCGCGGAGGCGCTGGCGCCGTCGGACCATCCGTTCGGCACCAAACGGCCCTGCCTGGACACCGGCTACTTCCAGACCTACAACCTCGACCACGTCCGACTCGTCGACCTGCGCACCACCCCGATCACCACCATCACCACCCACGGCATCCAAACCACCGACCAACACATCGAGATCGACGACCTCGTCCTCGCCACCGGCTTCGACGCCATGACCGGAGCCCTCCTCGCCATCGACATCCGCGGCAGGCACGGACTGCGACTGGCCGACGCCTGGGCCGACGGCCCCACGACCTACCTCGGACTGCAGATCGCCGGCTTCCCCAACATGTTCACCATCACCGGACCCGGCAGCCCCTCAGTCCTCAGCAACATGATCGTCTCGATCGAACAACACGTCGACTGGATCAGTGACTGCCTCACCCACCTCAACGGTCAGGTGATCGAAGCCTCCCCACATGCCCAGCAGCGCTGGGTCGCCCACGTGGCCGAAACGGCCGACCAGACCCTGATGAACCACGCCAACTCCTGGTACGTCGGCGCCAACATCCCCGGCAAACCACGCGTCGTCATGCCCTATGTCGGCGGGGTCGGCCGGTACCGCGCGATCTGCGACAAGGTCGCCGCCGCAGGGTACGAGGGCTTCGTGCTGACACCGCCCGAGTAGGACCGCCACCGGAAAAGTTGAAACCGAAGGTGCCTCGCCGGTGTTCCTTTCGCTGTATCGCCCGCTCGTGGCGGTCAAGCCGGGCACACCAGGAAGGACCACATCATGAACACCGACGCTTCGACACCCGTCGTGTCTCCGCTCGCTCCTGAGCAGACGACCGACCCTGCCGATCGGACGCCGCCGCTCACCGCGGAGGCCATGGCGGCAGCGCTGCATGCTGCCCACTACGCCGTGCTGACCTACGAAGGTCCGATCGGCGAGCTCATCAGCAGGGAGCTGCGCAACTACTCGGAGAGCGGGGTGCAGCAGCCCCCGACGGCCATGGGTCCTCGACTCGTCGCGGCGATGCAGCGACAGGAAGCACGTCAACCGCTGCCTCCGGCGCCCAGCTGGACCCATCTTCCGGCGCAGTACATCCCCGGTAGCGGCCTGAGGTGGCGCTATCGCTCGGTCGCTGATCTCGGCCAGCCGGCCACCGACGCACGGCGAAGCCTCGGCGGGTAATGCTGATCCTGCCTCGGGCGCGGCGGGTCCGAGCGTCGATGCGGGCATGCCTCCGAGCGGACTCACAACCGCAATCCGGGGCTTGACCATGCCGTAGCGGCACAGTGTGAGGTGGCGCTGCAGTCGAGGAAGGAGACGGCGTGGCCTGGAGTACCCGCGAGATCGCCGAGTTGGCGGGCACCAGCCTCCGGGCGGTGCGCCACTACCACGAGGTCGGGCTGCTCTCCGAGCCCGAGCGGCGCGCCAACGGCTACAAGCAGTACGGCGTCACGCACCTTGTCCGGCTGCTCCGGATCAAGCGGCTGGTCGACCTCGGTTTCTCCCTCTCCCAGATCGCCGCCATGGGCAATGACGACGACCACCCGGAGAAAGCCCTGCGCACCCTCGATGCCGAACTCGCCGCCACCATCGAGCGCCTGCAACGGGTCCGGGTCGAGCTCGGGCTCATCCTGAAGCGGGGCACACCGACCGACCTGCCAGCGGAGTTCGCCTCGGCCGCCGCCGGAGCGGCGATGTCCGACGCCGACCGCTCGCTCGTCGTCGTCATGACCCGCGTTCTGGGACCACAGAGCCTTCAGGCCTACGCGGACATGCTGCAGGACACGCCTACCGATCCGACGGATCGCGAGTTCGACGACCTGCCCGCCGACTCCGACGAACGGACGCGCCAGAACCTTGCCGAGCGAATAGCGCCCCACATCCGCAACATCTACGCCAAGCATCCGGGACTCGCGGCACCACACACCGACGCCCGAGGCGGGGACCGCTTCGTCACCAAGACCGCCGGAGCAGCCATTCGAGAGCTCTACAACCCGGCACAGATCGACGTCATGCGGCGGATCCACGCACTGCTCGCGGACACACCCGACGAGTCCATCCCAGGCGGATCCGCCCTGGCCGTTGACGATGATGGTCGATGACGAGGCGATCGACGGTCGCGCGACCGGTCACCGATGAGCTGAGGATCGCGCGCCGGCCGCGGGGGCGGTGTCAGCCGGGCGACACCGTGCACGGCCGGACCCGCACATGCGCCCGCTACGCCGGGGCAGAGGTGTCCCGGCGGCTGCCGAGGTGCTCGGCGAAGTGCCGTTCGATCGCGCGGTACAGCCGGACCTGGTTCCCGGGGTTCTCGAAGCCGTGCCCCTCGTCCTCGGCGACGATGTACTCGACGGGGACGCCGCGGCCTCGCAGGGACTCGACGATGTTGTCGGACTCGGCCTGGACCACGCGCACGTCGTTGGCACCCTGGGCGACCAGCAGCGGGGTGTGGATCCGGTCGACCATCGTGATGGGTGAGCGGGCCATCATGTCGGCCTCCTGGGCAGGGACCTCGGGGTCGCCGACGTAGCGGTACCAGCTGTTGGCGTTGTAGGGCCTGGTGAACGGCGGCAGGGTGCGCATGAAGTTCGCCAGGTTCGAGATGCCCACGTAGTCGACCGCGGCGGCGAAGTAGTCGGGGGTGACCGTGACGCCGACGAGCGCCGCGTAGCCGCCGTAGGAGCCGCCGAAGATGCCGATGCGGGCCGGGTCGGCGTAGCCCTGCGCCACCGCCCAGTCGACGGCGTCGATCAGGTCGTCGTGCATCTTCTCGGCGAACTCGCCGATCGCGGCGGTGGTGTGTCGTCTCCCGTAGCCCGTGGAGCCGCGGAAGTTGACCTGCAGCACCGCGTAGCCGCGGTTGGCCAGGAACTGTGCTTGTGGGCTGTAGCCCCATGTGTCGTGGAACCACGGTCCGCCGTGCACCAGCAGCACCAGGGATAGGTCCCGCGGTTCGATCCCGACCGGCAGCGTGAGGAACGCGTGCAGCGGCAGCCCGTCGCGAGCGGGGAAGTGGACCGCCGTCATCGGGGCCAGGTCGGCCGGGTCCAGGCGTGGGTACGGGCGGAACAGCCGCCGGCTCTCTCCCGTGCCATGGTCGTAGAACCAGGTCACAGCCGGTTCGCGGTCGTGGATGAACGTCGCGACCCACCGCTGCTCGCTCTCGTCCGACGACAGCGTGCCCAGCACTCCTTCGGAGAGCTTCTCCAGTGCGGCGTAGACCTCGGCGAAGTGTGGGTCCAGCACCTCGATCCGGGGCCGGTCGCCGACGAAGCGGGCCGCGATGACCTCTCCGGTGCGGCGGCTGGTGAACACGGTGGGCGGCAGCACGCCGGGGGCCATCGTGCCCAGGATGCACAGGCTGTGCCCCTCCACGGCGGCGACCACGGTCTCCGCACCGGACTCCCGGTCGATGCGGACCAGGCGCAGGTCATCGGAGTCTTGGTAGGCACCGACCAGCATCCCCTTCCCGTCGGGCGTCACCAGTTGCGGCTGCACGCCCACGGGATGCTCCGCGCCGCCGATGCGGCGCAGGAGGCGCACCTCTCCGGTCTCGGGGTCGATCGCGGAGAACTCGTAGGCGCCGTCCTCGGTCAGCCGCGAGGAGAACGCCGCCTCGCCGTTCCGATCGAGCAGGACGTTGCCCGTCGGCTCGGTCTGCTCCAGGTGCAGTGTCGTCTCGCCGGTGGCGACGTCGATCCGGAACACGTCGATGAACATCGGCCGCCGGTTCATCCAGACCAGCACGCTTCCCGGCACCGGTGGCATCGGCTCGGCGCCGAACACGCGCGATCCCGGCGGCATCGGTGTCAGGTCGACCGCCGGCTCGTCCGGCGCGTCCAGGTCCACCCGGTAGAGGTGCCAGTCCTCGTTGCCGTCGGTGTCCTGCATGTACAGCAGCCAGCGCGGGTCGTCGGTCCAGTAGTAGGTCGTGATACCGCGCCGGGCGTCGTGCGTGACGCACACCGCGTCCTCGTGCTCCTCGTCGGCGCCTCGCACCCACACGTTGCGCCGTCCGTACTTCGGCGCCAGGTAGGCGATCCTCGTCCCGTCCGGCGAGATCGACGGAACGGCGAACTCCGGGTCGGCGAAGAACTCCTCGACGTCGATCAGGTCGGGGAGGGGCCCTCGAGTCGGTACCGCGGTCATCCAGGCTCCAATCAGGGGGCGGGCGGCGTCGTATGTGGACGGTGCGCTCAGCGTCGAGCGCACGGATGGCGGGCTCCGTCCGGTGGACGACCTGCCGTGCGGATCCGACGCAACACCGTGCCGTTGCGGCACAGTCAACCTCGGTATGTCCGATTCACACTGTTGGGGTAGTTCGGGTCCTACGACGCGGCGACGAGGCGCTCTCGGCTCCGGCTCGGACCGCGAGCCGTCGCCCGCGCCGTCGCGCCTGCCCTCGGGGACCCGCTGGTCGGTCGGGCCGAGGTGGGGCCACGGCTCCCGGACGGCTCGTAGGTGACCGGCGCGGCGCCGAAGGGCACCTAGTGCTGGTGGCCCGGTTCGTTCACTGTGAGCACACGCCACGGGGCAGGGAAGATTCGCCATTTCCCGTTGATATATACCAGGCCGTCGAGTATTACACCGTAGGTTTGGCCCGGTGCGACGAAAATGATCTCGTAGAAGGTCAATCCCGGTTTGAAATGCGATGCTATCGCTCGGTAGCCGCCCGGAAACTGGGGCGCGGCACCCGTTCCGGCTGCGAGCTGCTCGCTCGTTGCCGTCTCGACTCTGAACTCGGTCTGGCCCGGCGCAGGGCCCACGACCCACGACGGCTTCGCCCAGAATGCGTCGTAATGGAGCCGCGCGTCGGGGAGTCTCTCGTCATTGAAGACGGCACCGTAGTCTTCATCTGTCGGTTGGAGAGTCAGGGTGAGGGCTAGCGGGTTCGCGTCGGGCTTCATGAATTCTTCCGCGATCATGCGAACCCCCTCGGGAGGGCCCGGATAGCTCTCCAGTTCCGGACCCCGGCATCCAGTCACGATGAGACTGAGGATGCCGAGGAGTGCCGCCATGACCAGCGACGGAGCCCACTGCGAGCCGCGGCCGAGGCACCGAGATCCGGCCGCGGCTTGATCGTCTATCACCGTGCCTCCCTGCAGTCGCTCAGTAGGAGGTCGCGCGTCGATAAGCAGTGTTTCGGTCGTCGTCGATTGAGTATGCATCAGCGCGGCTGCGGCCGGCTTCGTCCGCGTGCGTGGTGGAGATGGAGCCGTCCTTTGGTCCATTCGTCGTGCTGCTCGGTCGGCGCAACGCCGACCAGTCGGCTCAGCGCGTCGCGATTCGGGAAGTGCTGACCGCGTCGGTGTGCCAGCGGATCTCCAGATGTAGCGATCACAGGGGATTGTCCGGCGAGATCCGGCGCCACACCTCTCCATGCCCCACCCAATGTCAACACATCGGTGCGGGAGCTACGGGGTGCTCTACCGCCCGGGTGTCGGGGCAGCGCCTATCGCCGCGGCAGGTCCGAGTGGGACCAGGGGCTGAGATGGGCCGTCGCGGGTTCGGGAGCCGCAGATCGGCGGCAGCTCCCGAACCCGCGACGGGCAGAGATGCCCACGTTCAGCTGACTACTTCCCCGAGGGACGATGACGACCGTAGGTACGGACCCCTCCACCCGCACCTTCAGCCAAGCATCGCTCCGCGTCGGCAAGATGGAAGCTCACAGGCTCTGCGCCGACGCAGGTGTGGGCACCGACCCGGAGCCCTGAGTGGGCCGCAATGGGCGCGAGCCCGCTCGGTGGGCACCTCGGGTGACATGCGCACCTACGTAGATGTGGAGTCGATGAGGCGGACTATCCAGGCCATTCGGTTGCCTCTACGCCCATCCAAGCTGCCGCATGGTGATCCCATCGTTCCAAATCTTGGTCACGTGGTGGATCTTGTCGCCGTCGAAGTCCATGACATAGACATATTCAGACTCGGTGCTCTTTCCGGTCGGTGGCACCGGGCCGCCTTCGCCGGTGTGTGTCGCGCGGAAGATGCTGAACACCACAACGTTGTCGTGTGTCTCGTCGACTGCGAACGACCGCACATCAGGCTTGCCATCGGGCAATATTGTGAACAGGCCCTTCATGAATTCGACGTAAGTCTCCAGTGATTTCATGCCGTCCAAGTGGTCGGCCTGGGCGGAGAAAGTTGCGCCGGGGTGACAGTACTGCTCACACGCCTGCCAGCCCTTCCCGGTGTCGCACGCAACGAAGAATCGCTCGGCGGTGACTCGCATTGATGTCATTGGTCTGTCCCCTTCGTCGATCGCGCGCCCCATGTACATTGGGCGACGGTTTCTGTGGCTGTCCATTTTTCGTATTCCTCCGAGTCGATTCCACCCGGTGGCCTTCATGGTCCGCGTGACGCCGCATATTGACGTACGGCGCGGGCGCACACTTGTCATAACTTCCGCAATCCCCGCAGGATTCGCCCCAGTGGGACGCCTGCGCGTAGCGCGCGACGTAGATTGGGCTGCAACACGCTGAGGTTGCCGAGCACGAAGTAGCGCACGCCGTAGTCGCGCCATTCCGCGGCCTGATCGACGATGTCGTCAGGGGTGCCGGTCAAGAAGGCCGCTTCCATCAGCTTGCGAGGCACCGCGGCCGCGGCTGCCAGCACGTCAGCCGCATCGAGCGTCTGTGGAAGCACGTCGGAGAACCCTGCGAAGTCGTCGCCGAACGGGTGTCTGACGCCGTGGCGCGCCCAGAAGTCCGCGGAGATGTTGAGCGCGAACGATCTTGCGATGTCGGAGTCCAGCACGGCGTCCACGTCGTCGCGGGACCGTCCGGTGATGATGAACAGCCAGGTCGCGGGAAGAATGCTCATCGGATCGCGTCCGGCATCGGAGGCCGCGGAGCGGACCACATCCAGGCGGTTCGCGTAATCGTCCGGAGTCTGCGGGAAGCCGGGAAACCACGCGTCGCCGTAGCGGCCGGTGATGCCCAGCGTCCGGGGTCCGTGCGCGGCCACCCAGATCTGCGGCCATCGCCCGCGATGCGGGGGGACGTCGAACACCGCGTTGCGCAACGGGAAGTGCGGCGAGTCGCGAGTGACGAGCTGTCCCTGTGAGTTCCACAGCGCTCGGATCGTGGCGAGCGCTTCCTCGAGCCGGCCGACGGGCCGGTGCCAATCGACACCGTAGGGTTCGTTACCTTCGCGTTCCCCGGCGCCGATGCCCAAGATGGCCCGACCCCGGGTGAGCAAATGCAAAGTAGCCGCAGCCTGCGCGGTGACGGCCGGATTTCGGCGGCCCGCGTCGGTCACGCCGATACCAAGACGCAACCGGCCGATCCGGTTTCGGGCCGCAAGGTGGCCAAGGATCGTCCACGGCTCCAGATAGGCGTCGACCTTCGGCACTACCCGGGCAATTCCGAGGTTTTCGGGGGTCGCGATGGCTCGCGCCAGCAGGGAATTGAGGTGATCGGGTACCCACAGTGAATCGATCCCGCTGGACACCGCGGTCAGGTAATTTGCCTTGATCAACGCGGTTGGCGACAGGGTGGTGTTCAGTGGGTCGCTTGCCAGCCCTACCTGGATCTTCTCCGCCATCGCGGATCAGCCTTTCATGTCAGGACGTCCTGTCCGACGTCACATGCGAAAGAAGCGGGCGCCGTCCGGCAGCGGAAAGCGATGCACGGCCGGGAATGCGAGTCCGAGATGCGGCGGTCGACGGCTACCAGTCCGTCCTCGTGGGCCGGGCGCACGTTCATGCCTCCTCCTTGTTGTCGGGTATCCGGGGCTTTCGGTCACCCCGGAGGATTCGGTACGACGGCATTTTGGTCACGACGGTGCTGGAGCCGGCGAAATGGCGAGCGCAACGATTGGGTACGCCGTTCGCGCCGAGCCCGATGTCGAAGTAGAGCTTCGGGCGGCGGCCGCGCAGTACCAGAGCCCACCCCATCCCGGCCAGGGCGACTGCGCCGAACGTCAGTGGGACGACCCAGGTCGGCTCGGAGCCGGGTTGGACGCCGAACAGCGTTGCGATGTTCGTCAATGCCAGGTACGTCATGATCAGCAACAGCGCTGAGCCGATGATCGGGGCGCCGATGCGGTGCCAGGCATCTTCGCCGTTGGGGTGGCGGGCGAAGTAGCCGATGATTGCGATTGAGGTGAGCGTGATGAGTAGCAGCACGCCGATGCTGCCGCCGGTGCCGCCCCAGAAGAAGAGCTGGATCAGGGGATCCCACCCGGCTGCCGCGTACAGGGCGATGACGATCAGACCGACCGCGGACTGGGCGAGTGAGCCGTTCCTGGGTGCGCCGGTGCCGGGCACCGTTCGGCCGAACCGGCGCGGCAGGACACCTTCGCGGCCGAGGGAGAACGTGTACCGGGCGCTGATGTTGTGGAACGAGATCATCGCTGCCAGCAGCGAGGTCAGGAACAGGACGTGACCCAGCTGTAACGCGAGGTCGCCGACCCGCGCCGAGGCGACGTCGAAGAACAGATCCGGACCCTCCGCCGCGGCCCGGTCCAGCACATGGTTGCCGGCCGCGGAGATCATCGCCCAGGACGCGAACGCGTACAGCACGGCGATCAGCGCGATAGCGAGGTACGTGGCGCGGGGAACGGTGCGGCGCGGGTCGCGCGACTCCTCGGCGTAGACCACCGACTGTTCGAACCCGACGAAACCGGCGATGGCCATGACCAGTAGCGCGCCGGCGCCCGGGCCGACCAGGCCGTGCGCGTTGAGCGGCGCGGACGAGGCATGGAATCCCGAGACGAAGATGTCGGCGACGCCGAACACCACGACCAGCAGGATCTCGGCAACGAGCAGGGTGGCCAGAACCTTCCCGCTGACGGCGATGTCACGCACGCCCAGCACGGCGACGACCACCCAGCCGATCAACGCCAGAACCCACCACTGGACATGCAGTCCGAACCACTGCGCGATCAGCGGGGCGGCGATAGCGCCGAAGCCGCCGTATGAGGCGCACTGGAACATGTTGTAGGCGACCAGGGCGACCCAGGACGCACCGACACCGACCGGACGGCCGATGCCGCGGGAGATGAACGCGTAGAACGCGCCGGTGTTGGCGATGTGTCGGGCCATCGCCACGTAGCCGACGGAGAAGATCCCGAGAACGACGGCGACGGTGAGGAACGCGATAGAGATGCTGAGCAGGCCGGTGACCGCGAGACCGGTCGGTACGACGCCGGCGACGACGGTAAGTGGCGCGGACGCCGACATCACGAAGAACAGGACGGCGGCGACCCCGAGGCGGTTCTTGGCCAGCGCGGTCGAGACCTGACCGGAGCCTCGGGACTCGATGAGGGACAACGGCTTCTCCGAGAGGTAGGGGCTTGGGGAGGTCGCGGATGCGGCCCCTGGTTCTGCAACGGCACGATCAGCGTGCAGCCGCCGCACATGGACGGGGCTTGCAGTGGCGCCGAGCTGCTGACGCGTGGTCCCGAGGGAAACAGCCTCGCGAGCGAGTACTGCCGGTATAGCCCGGATTGCGGGAGCCGCCAGACGCCACGCATCCGAAGAAGAATCCCCTTCATCGTCGAATAGGTGAATCCGACCTGCGTCGCGTGTGTGAACTGTTGCGCTGGACTGCACGGCGCCGGCCGGAGGGCCGTACTGACGGAGCCGCTGATCACCTGCTCGTCCGCCACTGAAGTCCCTTCATCCGCGCGCTAGAACGCTCGCTCTAGTGGAGAAGCTACATTTGTGGGCTCCGGCTTGGCAACGTCGGTTCGCAGGAATTTTCGCTCCGCGATGCGGCGCTCCCACATTTTTGCGCGGTTCAGGCAAAAATGGGTGAAATAGTGCATCTGGTCGTACTTCGTGAGGGACAGGTCCGCTGCATCGAGGAACTGGGCTGGCTGTCGATCGCAGCCCGGCCACCATCGGCGGACGACTTCCTGTACACCTCAGCGCGTCGGGCAAGTCCCTGCTGGCCATGCCGACGTCCAGGAGAAGGCTACGAGGGAATGACTGGAGGAGCGGACGGGGAATGTGGATCATACGCCCAGCCCACGACTCTGGAACATGTGCGGCGAACCGGCGTCGTGGTGGACCTTGAGCAGGCGGACTGCGGAATGAACCGCGTTGACGAGCCCGTTCTGCTCGCTGGGTGGGCGGTTGCTGCCGTTTCGGTGGACTTCTCGCACCGTAGGGGCTTAGGTCGGCGCTGTTCGGGAGGTGTGAAGCGGCCAGGGTGTGCCTTCCCGCACGAAGGTGCCCTTCGTCGTATCGGAGGGTGAGCGGGCGCGGGTAAAGTCGGCCCCATGCGAGCACGGGTCGAGGGTCTCCGTTCCGATGGTGCAGAGCTGCATGATTCGGACGCGGCGACGTCCTCGCGCGACCTGATCCTGGATGCCGCCGAGAAGCTGATGGGGAAAAAGGGCTACGCCGCCACGCCGATCTCTGCGATTTGTAAGGAATCCGGGCTTCCGGTCGGGTCTGTCTACCATCACTTCGGCAACAAGGCGGGGATCCTCGCGGAGGTCCTCAACCGGGGGACCCGTCGCCACTTCGCCGCGATGGCCGATGCCGCCAGGGACGAGTCGGAGCCCGAGTTACGTATGTGGCGCTATTACGAGCAGGCGCCGAAGCTATTGATTGAAAATGTCGACATCATCCGGATCCTGTTTGCGGCGATCCAACAGTCGCCTGATTCGAGCGTCGCTGCTCACGCTCACGCGGCTGTCGAACTCGCCGCATCGATCCTTTGTACGCTCATCGAGCCCGTCGCAACGCTGCGCGGGGTGCCGGATCCAGCGGCCACCGCGTTGCGCCTCGCCCACGCCACGATCACCTACACGTGGGGGGCGGTGCTCACAGCTGGATACGACCTCGAGCGCATGACAGCACAGATGGCGCCCTTGTACGACCTCGTGCGGGGGGCCATCCAGGTCGAGGCGATCGAGGCGGGGATGGCTGCGGACAACCCGGAGCCTCAGCGATGATCGGCACGGGGCGGTGGTCGGGCCCGCCGACAGACTGCTCGATCGGTTCGGGCAGCGGCGGCGCAGCGCCTCGGTCCTCAGTCCAACATCGTGGGTGAGGCGGCCGCCGCCTCCTTGTCGAAGACGCACAGCGCCCACATCACGACCACGCTCAGCACGATGCCGATGATCGACAGGCCGGGGTGGTGCGACAGCGACATGAAGCTCACGACAATGCTCACCAGCGTCAGCAGAATCCCGATCAGGCGTCCCCACAGCTGCCCCGTGATGACCGCCATCCCCGCGAACGCCACCAGCACTCCGACCAGCAGGTGCACCCAGCCCCAGGCGACGGTGTCGATCGAGAAGACGTGGTGGACCCCCTGGACCGCGACCTCGTGGCCGACGAGCGCACCGGTGCCGGTGACGATGTGCAGAACGCCCAGCACGATCATGGTGAGACCGGCGAACCGGGCGAGTCCGGTCGCCCACAACGTCGATGTGTCTCGCGGCGCCTGCGGCTCGGTGGTCATCCAGGTGCCCTTCCTGTGCGTGGTCCCGGCCGGGTGTCCCGACCGTGACGAGCGTTGTCGCGGGCGCCGCGGTCGTCGTCACCCCTGCTGGGTGAGGGCCCTGCGCCCCGCAATGCGCCCCGTGCTCAGCCGCCCGCGGGAACGCGCGAGCATCAGGCTCATCGAGAGTGTTGCCGGTTCTGCAGCTCCCGCCCGTGCACGACGATCGCGTAGATCACGATGACGTCGACCGCGATCAGGATGGTCGACCACACCGGGTACGCGGCGATGAAGGCCAGGTTCACCACCGCGCTCACGATGGCGATGACAACCCCGACGACGCGCGCGAGCATGTTCCCCGCCAGGAGCCCGAGCCCGGCCGCAACAGCGATCACGCCGATTGCGACGTGTAGCCAGCCCCACGCGGTGTAGTCGACGTTCACGACCAGTCCCTCCGCACCGACCAGGTAGTAACCCCGGTCGAAGATCGCGACAAGACCCTCGATCACCTGGAAGAACCCGAGCAGGATCAGCATGAGTCCGGCGAAGACAACCCAGCCGACCCAGCCGCTGATCGCATCCGCAGTGTGCGTCGCGGAGTGACCGGTCGAGGCGGAACCCGTCGTGGGTCGGTAGGCCTCGGTCATGACGTTCTCCTCTCTGTGCATGCGGGATGGATGGTTCCGTGGGTGGTGGCCCCTGACCTCATCCGCAACGGGCGAGTGATGTCAGAGGGGGCATGACACATCACAGAACGCAACCAGGAAACTCCTACCGGCCACAGGTTCAGGGCCGCGGATGCGAACCGGGGCGCCAGTTCACCCCGAGCGTGCCCCGCGCCGCTGCGATCCCACTGCGGCCGCCGCCGCGGCCACGCAGGATGTATGCGAAGCCCACCGCGATGATCCCGCCGGCCACCGGCCCGACCAGATAGGCCCACCACGACGTCCAGTCGCCGAGCACCAGGGCGGGCCCGAGTGAGCGGGCCGGGTTCATCGACGCGCCACTGACCGGAGCCCCCCAGAGTCCGGCCAGCGCGATGTAGCTGCCCACACCGATGGCGGCCAGCGGCCCGATCTGCTGCGCACCCGAGGCAGTACCCAGGATCACGCTCACCAGGCCGACCGTCAGGACAAGTTCCCAGAGCATCGCCGTGGTCGTCGAAATGCCGGCACCGGGCAAGGTCAGGCCCGCGTCGCCCTGCTTCCCTATCAGCGCCCACAGCACGATCGTCGCGAGGACGGCGCCAACCAGCTGGGCCACGATGTACGCGGGCACGCGCTTCCACGGGAAGTCGCCACGCAGCGCGAAGGCAACGCTCACGGCTGGGTTCAGATGCGCGCCGGAGACCGTCCCCATGAAGAGGATGATGGCCGCCACCATCAGCGCCGGCGCCACCACGCGCGCGCCGGACGGAACCGCGTCGCCACCGAAACGGGCGTTGACCATGCCACCGCCGACGGCGACAAGGACCAGGAAGAAAGTGCCCAGCACCTCGGAGAACAGGCGCCGACCCTCGTAGTGGTCGTTCCAGAAGTCGAACTGGCTGGCCACCGAGTTCGGTTGCCCTATTGATCGCAGAGCGACCTCGGTGTGCCGCTCGGCATCCTGCTGACCAGGCTCCGTTCGCCTGGCTAGCTCATCTGGTTGACTGGTCATCTCGCACCCTTCGCCGGCCTCGCTTGGCATGGACACCTGCAGGCGTGCGGGGTAGTGCCTCGAGCAACATCACAGAAACGCCTCGGAAACCGCATTATGGTCCCCCGAGACGGTGAGGTCCACGCCGAGATCTGACTGGTCATACGATCATCGTGCTAGCCACCGGCGACCGCCGAAGAAAAATCCGGAGCAGCTGGTGTCCGTGCGTTGGAAATCTTCGCGAGCAGATACCCTCCACAATCTTTGTCCAGATGAATGTTGTCGAGTTGGATGTCAGTCCTTGATCCGTAGAATCAGACAAATCGAACCAATCGGAAACCGGCCCAACCGTGGCGGCGTCACCGTCGACGGCGCGCCCGCTCGTCCCGACAACCAGGCTCGGAGCGCGCATCCCGTGCAGCTCGTGCACCTGCTTCTCGCCGAAACACGTTCGGCCGGCTGTCCTGCGGGTGAGCCGCGGGGTCACCGGGCTGGTGGTCCTGACAGGTCGGCTCGTGCGGCCCCATTTCACGCCCCCGGGACGAGGCTTGGAGAACGGCCCTTCTGAACAATCGCATCTGCGCCGTGGCGCGGGGCTGCAACGGCCGGGATGGCAACGTTGGTGGGTGGCCCGGCGAGGCGTCGGTGGGCGGACCCCGGCGAGAATGTGGATCTCGTCCAGATGCGGGCCTCATCAGGAAGCGGTGCGCAGGCAGACTGCAGAATAGCCCCCGGTGAGCGAGCAGCCAGTGGAGGAGCACACCGATGTCATTGTTGAGGTTCGATCCGTTCGCGGGTTTTGATCGGCTGACGCAACAGATGATGGGGGAGAGGCAGGGACCCCGGTCCATTCCGATGTCGGCCGTCCGCAGGGGCGATCAGGTCGTCGCCTATTTCGATCTGCCGGGGGTCAGCGCCGAGGACGTGGACATCACCATTGAACGCAACATCGTCACGATCCGCGCGGAACGGCGTCCTGCCCGCCAGGAGGACGACGACGTGATCGTCGACGAGCGCGCCTACGGGATCTTCACCCGGCAGGTGTTCCTCGGCGACAGCATGGACCTGAACAAGATGACCGCCGACTACGCCCGCGGCGAGCTGTGCCTCACCATCCCGGTCTCCGAGAAGGCCAAGCCTAGGCGGATCGAGCTCCAGACCAGTGACCAGGAACCGCGGCAGGTCACGGCAAGCGCCACCGAAGGTGGCGCACGCTAGACGAGGTGAATGGAGCACGCGGCGGGGGCTGGGCGAGGCGCTGGGGACCTTGCCGCTGCTGCGACGCATGCGCGGTTGTCGGCTCGGTGATGACTCCGCTGGGCTGCTCGAGTCAGCCGCGAGTTCCGCTATCCGATGTATGTCCGGGCCTCCGGTAAGACTCGCCCGGCCGTGATCGAGTAATGGCGCTGAAGCAGAATCCAGGTCGTACACGACACCGCGGAAACGTGGGGCATCTCGTGCGCGAACGCCACTCCGGCGACTGCCGCAATCTCGGGTTCACCACTTACACCGGCACGGTGACCGCGGCGGATGACTGGGGGAGCCGCAAGATCACCTTCTCGGTCTTCGCCGCTGCCCACCGCAGGGAGGACACCATGAGCGTCCCGCGCGCGATCCATCAGAGCCTGCAGGTTCCGGTCGCCGGTGTCCTACTCGAAGCCGACCTCGGGGTGCCCCGAGAGTCCACGCGCGGAGCGGCGCTGTTCGCCCATGGCAGCGGCAGTGGTCGGTACAGCTCGCGGAACCGCCATGTCGCCGACGAGCTCAACCGGTCCGGCTTCGTCACGGTGCTGGCCGGCTGGGCGGCGGATAGTCCCAGGACCGGCCTCGGTGTAGGCCCTGTTCGGAGCCAGCTCCGGCGCCGCGGCCGCGCTCATCGCCGCCGCGAACCGGCCGAACACCTGCCCATTGTCTCCCGCTGCGGACGCCCCGACCTTGCCGAGACTGGTTCCTCCGCCACTTCCGGCCGCTCCCCCGCGGTGAAAACGATGGCTGACGCGACCCGGAACCCGGTTCCACGAGCAATCAGAGCAGATCTCGGCGTGCGTCTCGCCCGCCGCACCACCACCACACGGGGATGGAAAGGTCATGGCAGTCAAATTGAACCAGAGGGCGTATGACCACGCGCGGGATCTGATCGTGGCGGGCAAGTACGTCATCGACGACCGTGATGCATGGAGCGAGCACCAGCCATCCACACGGCAGGAAAACGACTTCATTCAACAGCGCGGCATCGGCGAGTACGCCAAGTGGCACCTCGGGATCGACGGTCGAGAAGACGAAGACAAGAAAGGCCGCTACAAATTCCCCTACGGCGACTTCGAGAAGGTCCACCGCTGCGGACTGCTGGCCGCCGAGTCGCGCGCCGGGCAACGCAACTACTACGACGTCGAGCTCGCAGTTGCCCACCTGCACGGCATGCTCGAGGCACTTCACCGGACCGCGTAGACGCAGATGCAGGCCCGGACGGCATCCGATATGGCGGTCCCGCCACGCGGACTCCTGGCGCGCATCGTGGGCGTCGTCGATGTCGTCCAAGACGCCATTTACGAGGTCATCACGATTCTGCTCGCGGTGCACACAGCTACCTGCGCTGGCGCAACGCCAACGCCCGCCATCCCGACGTCCTCGCGGCCCAACGCCGGGAACGAACCCGGGTCCGCAGCGAACGCCAACAACGCTGGGGCCCACCCGAGCCAGCCACATGATCAACACGGCGAACGTATGTGGTCAATGCACTAGACGCCTGCTATGAGCACGTCAATGGAGTGGAGCGCGCCGCCGACGGGTACCTCGACGTCTGCAGCCGACCCCTCGCAGGAGGACATGATGGGCCGAGCCGGCAAGAATCCAGCGGACGACGCCGCGGCCGGCCCGACGACGTCCGCCGACGGCCGCTCCAGCACCCGGGGTGCGCGCGGTCGCGGCCGCCTGGACGTGTTCGAGCACATCGACGACATGCGGGTGATCGACGACGCCGACGACGACCCGGTGCTCATCGGTCCGGACGGCGAGCCGGTCGAGACATGGCGGGAGGGTTACCCGTACGGCGAGCGGATGTCCCGGGCCACCTACGACAGGTTCAAGCGGCCCCTGCAGATCGAGCTGCTCAAGCTGCAGTACTGGGTGAAGGACACCGGGCAGAAGATCGTCATCCTGTTCGAGGGCCGCGACGCCGCGGGCAAGGGCAGCACGATCAAGCGGTTCATGGAGCATCTGAACCCGCGCGGGGCACGGGTCGTGGCGCTGGCCAAACCCTCCGAACGCGAGGCGACGCAGTGGTACTTCCAGCGCTACATCGCCCACCTCCCCGCGGGCGGGGAGATCGTTCTGTTCGACCGCAGCTGGTACAACCGCGCAGGCGTCGAACGGGTCATGGGCTTCACCGATCCCCGGGACTACATGGAGTTCCTGCGCGAGGTGCCCGAGCTGGAGCGCATGTTCGTCCGCAGCCACATCCATCTGATCAAGCTCTGGTTCTCGGTGTCGCGCGGCGAGCAGCGGACCCGGTTCATCATCCGCCAGATCGACCCCGTCCGGCAGTGGAAGCTCAGCCCGACCGACCTCGCCTCGCTCGACAGATGGGACGAGTACACCGAGGCGAAGGAGGCGATGCTCTTCTACACCGACACCGCGGACGCGCCTTGGACCGTGATCAAGGGCAACGACAAGAAGCGCGCCCGGCTCGAGGCCATGCGCTACGTGCTGAGCCAGTTCGACTACCCGGAGAAGGACGCCGAGGTCGTGGGGAGGCCGGACCCGCGCATCGTGGGGTCCGCGATGGCTCTGTTCGAGGCCGACGAGCGGCCCCACCGGTTCCCACCGCTTACGCTGGGTCACGACCAGCATTGATCCCCGGAGAAGGCCCTCCGGCCGCGGAGAGGCGGCGCGGAGGGCATTCGTCGTGCGGCCCCTTCGTCGTGCCGCGGGTCAGCTCGCCGACATCTGCGGCTTGAGGACGACCTTCGTCCAGCCGTTCTCGCGAGCGTCGAAGGCCTTGTACGCTTCCGCGGCGCGTTCGAGTGGCAACTCGTCGGACACGATCCACGATGGTGTGCACTTGTTCTCGTGGATGAGGCTGCGCGCGTCGTTCATCGGCGTGCTGGCCATCGCGGCGGCGTGGACCGAGCATCTGCGCCAGCACCTCGAGCGCGGCACCGCGATGGACCGTGACGCCGAGGAGGGGGCGCGGCGCCTCATCGCGCCCGGGACCCGCACGCAGAAGAGCTGAGGACCGGACGCGACGGGACGCGGTTCACGCGTAGGCAGGCCCGCGCAGCGTCAGCCACGGCGGCTCCCGGTAGCGGTTCTCGAAGTCGTCGACGAAGCGCTCCCCGTTCATGAACCCCCAGCTCGATGCCACGCCGGCCACGCTGGTCCACCCGGCGTCCGCCTGCTCGAACTCACGGCGTGCGCGTGCCAGCCGAACCGAGCGCAGCTCTTCGGCGGGTGAGAGGCCCCGGTGGCGGCGGCAACATTGGAGCAGAGCGGGCACGCTCACCCCGGCGACGTCGGCGAGCTCCGCGACCGTGTAGGGGCGCCGTGGGTCGGCCTCGATCAGGTCGATCATCCGGCGCACCGGTCCGGGACCCCACGAGTGCACCGGCGCATCGAGCTCGTCGCGGTACTCGTGGTCGAGGGCGAGGAGCAACCGGGCCACCAGCGTCTCCTGAGCCGCGGCGGCCAGCAACGGGTGACGCAGCAGCGGCGACACGACCAGCAGCCGGATCAGATCGGCCCAGGCTCGACCGGCCGGGCTCCGCAGATCCAGGCTCACGGCCAGTTCGGGCGGCCGGCGAACCGTGTGGCCGAGCCGGCGCTCCAGCACGTCCTGCAGCTCGCTCGTGTCGATCGTGACCGCGTAGCAGGAGAAATGCTCCCCGCATGACATGCCGATATCGGTCTCGGGCCGGACCACGACCGCCCGGCCCGCGTCGGCGCCGAGCGAGCCCGTCCGGTGCGTGACCTCGACCGCCCCGTTCAACGGGACCGCGACGGTGTACCCGGCCGCCTCGCCGGGCAGCCGAACGTGCGTCGCGTGGTCGCATCGGATCCTGCGGACGCCCACCGGATGGGGCGTCGCGTCCGACGACGGCACCTCATCCACGACGACCTCCTGGGATTCGTTCACGGATTGTCCTCCGCCTCGAACAGCGATGCAGTGATCCGACGGAAGGTGGGCCGGCCGGAGCACCCGTCGGTTCTCGTGATCCTGCGCCACGTGCGCGCCGGCGCGAACCGTCACGGCGGCACCAGGTCGGGTCCGTCAACTCGTCCCGGCAGCACAGCTTCGGTAGCGGGTTGCGGAGCCCGTCCACGTCGAGGTCGGAAGGAGGAGGATGTCGTTCACACGGTCGAGCGGAGGCGACCACTGCAGTGCGATGGGCACCGCGTCCGGCAACCCGGTGGTCGCCACCGGAACCTTCACGCTCCGGGTCGTGATCCCCGGCCGGTCGGAGTGGTCCACCTGCTTAGACCTGGAGGCGTCCGTGGACGGGCAGCGGATCCTGCAGCAGCGCCACTGCGGCGAACCGGTCGACGGCGGCCCGGCGGCCCAGCGCATGCAGGCCTGGCGGCAGTCCAACCCGCGGATCTCCACTCCCGACCCCGTGCTCTGCGGGGCGATGGAGGCCGGCGCGCGATCTCGATGCACTGCGGATCGAGGACCCCGAGCATTCCGACTGCCCTGTGCCCGGACGCGCGACTGGTCGGGGCCGACGGCCACGACCAGTCGACGGTGATCTCCTAGAGCAGCATCCGGAACAGGTTGAACCCGCGCTCCCAGTGCTCGGTCGACGGGTTCGTGACATGGGGGTCGACGATCCGGAACGACCGGGCCAGCGCGATGCTGATTCCCCCGAAGACCTCGGGGAGCATGTCCTCGGTCTCCTCGCTGAACGTCACGTCGGCGGGGGGCCGGCGCACCGCGCCCCGCAGCAGCTGCCGGATCTCGTCGGCCTCGTCGAGCTTGTCGAACTCGCGCATCAGCTCCTGCAGGCCCTTCGTGATCGGCAGGTCCTGCGGGGCGATGACGTCCCGGCCGTTCCAGCTGGCGGAATTGCGGCCGGCGATCGCGATGTCGTCGATCTTCTGGTCGACGAACTCCCGGAACCGCCGCAGATCGTCCTTGTCGACGTCCACACGCCCCGCCGAACGGAAGAACCGCTTGAACACCGGAATCCCGGTCACGTCGGCCATGCCTTCTCCTCTGAGCCCATGTCACCGTGTCGTCGCCAGGTGCTCGTGCACCAGGCGCACCGCCATGGCGCCCTCGCCCACCGACGAGGCCACCCGCTTGATGGATCCGCTCCGGACGTCCCCCGCCGCGAACACGCCCGGCAGGGTGGTCTCGAGGAACAACGGGCCGCGTCCGTCGGTCTCCTCCGCGGCCCGCGCACGGCCCGCGGCCGATCCGGTCAGGATGTAGCCACCCGAGTCGAGGGCCACCGACTCCGGGAGCCACGACGTGCACGGGTCACCACCGATGAACACCATGAGGTCGCGAGCGGGCAGGCGCTGCCGCTCCCCGGTCGCGGTGTCCTCGACGACCACGGCCTCCAGCCTGCTGTTCTCGCCCTGAAGCTCCCGGACCTCGGTGTGCAGGTGCACCTGGATACGAGGATCGCGGATGATCCGGTCGGCGAGGTAGCGGGACATCTGCTCGTCCAGCCGGGGCTCCCGGACCACGAGGTGGACCTCAGCGGCGTGGTCGGCGAGGAACACGGCCGCCTGTCCCGCCGAGTTGCCGCCACCGATGACCACCACCGGGTCACCGACGCACTGCTGGGCCTCGATCGGCGTGGCCGCGTAGTAGACGCAGGTGTCCTCGAACTCCTCCATCCGAGGCACCGGAAGCCTCCGGACCCGCACCCCGGTCGCGACGATGACGGAGCGCCCCAGCACCTCACCGCCGTCGGCGAGCCGCAGCGCGTACTCGCCGTCGCGCTGCTCCAGGCCCACGACCTCCGCCGGCACGGTCCGCCTGGCACCGAACTTCTCGGCCTGCAGCGCCGCGCGCTCCGCGAGCTCGCCCCCGGAGATGCCGGCGGGGAAGCCGAGGTAGTTCTCGATCCGCGACGTCCGGGCGGCCTGCCCGCCCGCGGCGATGGCCTCGAGCACCCCGGTGTCGAGGCCCTCCGACGCCCCGTAGACCGCGGCCGCGAGCCCCGCGGGTCCGGCGCCGACGATCACCAGGTCGCAGACCTCCTCCTTCGCGTCGAGCTCCCGCAGCGAGAACATCGCAGCCAGCTCGGCGATGGACGGGTTGCGCAGCAGCCGGTTCTGGTACAGCACGACCGGCGTGTCCTCGGGGCCCACTCCCAGTTCTCGGAGCAGCCGCTCGGCCGACGGATCGGTCTCGAGGTCGACGAACCGGTGCGGGAGGCGGTTGCGGGCGGCGAACTCGCGCAGCTTCCGCGTGCCGGCCGAGTACCGGGACCCGACGATCCGGAACCCGATCCCCTCACCGAGGGCCAGCGACCGCCGTATCAGGTAGGCACGCAGCACCTGGTCGCCGAAGGCGGGGTCGGCCGCCGCATACGCGCGGAGGCGGTCGGCCGGGATCGCGAGCACCTGCCCCGCGTCGACGACGACACTGGTGAAGAACGCGACCTGCCCGGTCAGCACACCGAGCTCGCCGAGGAAACGCCCTGATCCGTGCACGCGGGCCACCCGCTGATCGGGGCATCCGAACGCCTCGACCACCGCGACACGGCCGGAGAGAACAACGTAGAAGATGGTCTCCGGCTCGCCCTCGGCGATGAGCACCTCGCCGCGCGACGTGGGCCGGCGTTCGCCCAGCGTCTCCAGGGACCGGATCCGCGACTCCTCGAGCCGGGGGTACCCCCCGGAGAGGTCGGGGGTCTCGCCGTGCGGCACGTTCGCGAGCAGCTCCTCGACTCCGTGGCTGCCGCCCGGGGTGGTAGGGGCCGTCATGCCAACGCCTCGTCGACGTAGCACCACCGCCAGTTCTCGCCCGGCTCGAACGACCGGACGATCGGGTGGCCCACGAGCCCGGCATGCGCGCGGGCGTGCCGGTTCGGCGAGGAGTCGCAGCACCCCACGTGCCCGCAGGTCAGGCACAGCCGCAGGTGTACCCACGGCGACCCGATCCGCAGACAGTCCTCGCAGCCCTCCGGAGTGCGCGGCACGACGTCGTCGCGGACGAAGGCCAGATGCGGGTCGGGTCCGACACGGCCCCAGGCAGCGGTCACAGCGAGCCTCCATCCGACGCCCGTCCGAACAGCAGCGCCAGCCCGATCCCGAGGAGCCAGGAGTCCTTCGCCAGCGCGATGCCGTCCTTGCTCGGGAACGGGGTGCTCGGCCTGCGCATCCCCGGGGTCTTCACGTAGAGCCCGAGCAGCGCTGCGGCGTATGCGGTCAGCCCGGCGCCGGCCAGCCTGCCGGGGACGAACGGCGCCAAGAGGATGGTGCCGAGCGCGATTTCGCCGGCCGACACCGCTTTGACGAACTGTGCCGGCTCGATCGACTTGACGACCGGATAGGTGCCCGCGGTGAAGTCGTGGAGGTACTTTGCCGTCGCCTCGTCGGCGTCCCACTTGGACACGCCCGCGTCGAGCATGTAGGCGCCGGTCGGCAGCCGCAGCGGCAGCTGCCAGAGTCTCCCGCGCACGCTCATGATCTGCCGTCCTCCTTCGGCCGCAACGCCTGGTCGAGCCAGCTGCGTAACGCCTGCACCGGTGCGGCGCCGGCCTGGCGGGCGACCACCTCCCCGTCGTGCATCACCAGCAATGTCGGCACCGCGCGCACCTCGAAGCGCTGCGCCAGCCGAGGCGCGGCGTCGATTTCGACCTTCACCAGCTTGATGTCGCCGGCCCGTTCGGTGGCCAGCTGCTCCAGCGCGGGGCTCACCATCCGGCAGGGCCCGCACCACGTCGCCCAGAGGTCCACCACCACCGGGACCGGGGACCGCTCCGCGACCTCGGCGAAGTCGTCGTCGCCCGCGTCGGCGACCCACGGCAGGAGGTTGTGGCAGTTCCCGCACTTCGGCACGCTCTCGCCCACGGCGGGCACCCGGTTGCGCCGCCCGCAGTGCGGGCAGGCGATCACACTCGTCCGCGGGGTGACCGGGGCGCTCACGACTGCGCTCCCGCCATCTGATGGATGACGACGATCTGGTCGCTCTCGACGACGACCCGCAGCGTCGAGCCGTCGATCGCTCCGTCGCGCAGGAGGGCCCGGGCGATCCGGGTCTCCAGCTCGCGGGCGATGAACCGGCGCAGCGGCCGGGCACCGTAGACCGGGTCGTAGCCCTCCCGCGCGATGAAGTGGCGGGCCTCCTCACCGACCTCGAGCGTGATGTCGCGGTCCGCGAGCCGGGCGCGCAGCTCGGCGAGCATCAGCTCGACGATGTTCTCGATCTCGCCCAGGGTGAGCGGGGTGAACAGCACAGTGTCGTCGACCCTGTTGAGGAACTCGGGCCGGAAGTGACCCCGCAGCTCGGCCAGCACGAGATCACGGGCCTCGGGCTTGAGCTGGCCGTCCGGGGTGACGCCGTCCAGCAGGTACTGCGACCCGATGTTCGAGGTCATGATGATCACCGTGTTGCGGAAGTTGACCGTGCGGCCCTGCGCGTCGGTGAGCCGCCCGTCGTCGAGCACCTGCAGCAACGTGTTGAACACGTCCGCGTGCGCCTTCTCGATCTCGTCGAAGAGCACCACGGCATACGGACGCCGTCGCACGGCCTCGGTGAGCTGCCCGCCCTCCTCGTAGCCGACATAGCCTGGCGGGGCACCGACCAGCCGCGACACCGTGTGCCGTTCCTGGTACTCGCTCATGTCGATCCGGACCATGTTGTCCTCGGAGTCGAACAGCGCCTCGGCAAGCGCCTTGGCCAGCTCCGTCTTCCCGACGCCGGTCGGGCCCAGGAAGATGAACGAACCGGTCGGCCGGCGGGGGTCCTTGACCCCGGAACGGGCCCGGATGATCGCGTCGGCGACGGCCTGCACCGCCTCGTCCTGGCCGACGACGCGCTGGTGCAGCACCTCATCGAGACGCAGCAGCTTCTCCCGCTCCCCTTCGGTCAGGCGGGACACCGGGATCCCGGTCCACACCGAGACGATCTCGGCGATCTCCTCGGCCGTGACCACCTCGCGCAGCAGCCGGTGCTCGCCCTGCTTCTCGGCGAGCCGCTGCCCCTCCGCCTCCAGCTTGCGCTCCAGCTCGGCGAGGCTGCCGTAGCGCAGCTCGGCCGCCCGGTTGAGGTCGTAGGACCGCTCCGCCTCCTCGATGTCACGGCGCACCTGCTCGAGCTCCGCCCGCAGCTCCTGCACCCGCCTGATCGCCTGCCGCTCCGCGTCCCACTGGGCGCGCATGGCGTCGGCCTGGCTGCGCAGATCGGCCAGCTCCTTGCGGAGCTGGTCGAGCCGGGCGATCGATGCCGGGTCGTCCTCCTTCGAGAGCGCGGCCTCCTCGATCTCCAGCCGCATCACCTTGCGTGTGATCTCGTCCAGCTCGGCAGGCATGGAGTCGATCTCGGTGCGCAGCCGGGCACAGGCCTCGTCCACGAGGTCGATCGCCTTGTCGGGCAGGAACCGGTCGGTGAGATAGCGATGGCTCAGCGTCGCCGCAGCGATCAGGGCCCCGTCCAGGATCCGGACGCCGTGGAAGACCTCGAGCCGCTCGCGCAGCCCGCGCAGGATCGACACCGTGTCCTCGACGCTCGGCTCGTCGACGTGGACGGGCTGGAAGCGGCGCTCCAGGGCGGCGTCGGACTCGATGCGCTTGCGGTACTCCTGCACCGTCGTCGCGCCGATCATGTGCAGCTCGCCGCGGGCGAGCATCGGCTTGAGCATGTTGCCGGCGTCCATCGCTCCTTCCGCGGCGCCGGCACCGACCACGTTGTGCAGTTCGTCGATGAACAGCAGGATTCGACCGTCGGCCCCCTTGACCTCGGCCAGCACGGCCTGCAGCCGCTCCTCGAACTCACCGCGGTACTTCGCACCGGCCACGAGCAGGCCCATGTCCAGGGCGAAGACCGTCCGGTCGCGCAGGCCCTCGGGCACGTCACCGTTCACGATGCGCTGGGCAAGGCCCTCGACGATCGCGGTCTTGCCGACGCCGGGGTCGCCGATGAGCACGGGGTTGTTCTTCGTCTTCCGCGACAGGATCTGCACCACGCGGCGGATCTCGGCGTCGCGGCCGATCACCGGGTCCAGACGGCCCGAACGCGCCGACTCGACCAGGTCGATGCCGTACTTGACCAGCGCCTCGTACGTGCCCTCGGGCGTCGCCGAGGTGACGCGCTGGTTGCCCCGCACCCTGGTCAGGGCGGAGAGGAACGCGTCGCGGGTCACGCCGTGCTTGGCGAGCATCCGCCCGGCCCCGGTCGCGGAACCCTCCTCGGCGAGCGCGACGAGCAGGTGCTCGACCGAGACGTACTCGTCCTTCATCCGGCGGGCCTCACGCTCGGCGGCGTCGAGCACCCTGGCCAGCCGCTGGGTGACCGTGACCTGCCCCGGCTGGGTGGCCGGGCCGGTGGTCCGCGGCTTGCGGGAGAGCTCGGCCTCCAGGTCGGTGCGCAGGCCCCCCTCGTCCACACCCATGGCGGCGAGCAACCGGGGTACCAGCCCCTCGGTCTGGTCGAGCAGCGCGAGCAGCAGGTGCTCGCCGTCGACCTCGGTGTGGCCGGCCCGCGTCGCGAGATCCTGCGCGGCCGAGAGCGCCTGCTGGGACATCTGGGTCAGGCGGTTCAGGTCCATTGCGTGCTCCGCGTCTGGTCGCTGTCGGTGGGCTCGGTTCCGGGCGGGCGCACGGGTTCGGTGTGCCCCCGGATGCGCAGTTCGGTCTCCAGCTCGGTGATGCGGTCGAGCAGGTCGACGACGAGTCCGAGCGCCGCGTAGTTGAGCGGCAGTGCGGCCCGCAGCCTCTGCATCCGGGCGACGGTGGCCGCCTGTGACCTGGTGAACCACAGGCATCCGTCGGCATCACGCGCGGCCGGGACCAGGCCGAGCGCGACGAACCGCCGGACGAGGTCCGGATGGAGACCGCAGAGCCGGGCGAACTCCTCATGGCGCAGCCGGTCGCTTCCTGCTCCCCGCGACCGCCGGCGACGGACAGGCAGATAGGGCACGGTCATCGGCTTCCCCTCCTCCGCTCGGAACCGGGGCGGCGTGGATCGAACGTGGACGCCGCGGCCAGCTCGGAGAACAGCTCCCGCTCCCGGTCGGTGAGCCGGGACGGCACCATGATCTTGACCTCGGTGTAGAGGTCACCCGGCTTGCCGCGGGGGTCGGGCATGCCCTCCCCGCGCAGGCGCAGCCGTCGGCCGCTGGAGGTACCCGGCGGGATGGTCACCTTGGCCTCCCCGTCGGGTGTCGTGACCGGGATGTCCGCCCCGAGGGCGCCCTCCCACGGCGACAGCGGCAGGTCGACCACGATGTCCTTGCCCTCGACCCGGAACCGGGGGTGCGGCAGCAGGCGAACGATGAGATAGAGATCGCCTGCCTGGCCGCCCCCCATCCCGCGGCCGCCCTCGCCGGACAGCCTGATCCGCTTGCCGTCGGTGACACCGGGCGGGACCGTCACCGTGTACGTGCGCGGGCCGTCCGGCCCGTTGAGCGTGATCTGCCTGCGGCCGCCGCGGTACGCCTCCTCCACGGTGAGCTGAAGCTCCGCCTCCTGGTCGGCGCCCCCCACCGGGCCTGCGCGGCCCCGGCCGCTGCCGAACATCCCACCGAGCAGGTCCTCGATGTCGACGCCCCCGAAGCCGCCGCCGAAGTCCCGTCCGCCGAAATCGGGACCGTCGCCGCCACCCGTCGACCAGGTGTAGCTGCGACCGCCGCCCCCGCCGAAGGGCGATCGGCCCGCGCCGGCACCGACGCGCTCCTCCCAGTCCTCCGGGACCTGTCGGAAGTCGTCGCCGAAGCGGTCGTAGCGCTTGCGCATCTCCGGGTCGGACAGCACCTGATAGGCCTCGTTGACCTCCTTGAACCGCTCCTCGGCGCCAGGGTCTCGGTTGACATCGGGGTGGTTCTGCCGGGCCAGCCGCCGGAACGCCTGTTGCAGCTCCTCGGGGCCCGCGTCGCGCGACACCCCGAGCGTCTCGTAGTAGTCGCGGGCCATCTGCTAGCCCTCCGAACTCTGCGCCACGGTCACCGATGCCGGCCGTAGCTGGCGGCCCGGGCCGCCGTAGCCGGGCCTGACGACCTCGGCCACCGAGCCCGCGGCAGCCCCACCGCCGTTGGGCTCAACCACACCCACCACCTCGTGGCGGCTCGGGTCGAACGGCACCCCGGTCTCGTCCTCGCGGCGGTACCCGAGCCCGGCCAGCACGGCCAGGGCCTGCTCGCGCAGGGTCCGGATGCCGTCGACGATCGACTCGGGGTCGGCGTCGGCGTACTCGAGGGCCCGGTCGATGGTGTCGAGCACCGGCAGGAACGCCGAGGCGACGAGCTCTCGCTCGGCTTCCCGTTCCCTCCCGAGTTCGCGGGCATACCGCTTGCGCAGGTTGTCCAGGTCCGCGACGGCCCGAAGCCAGCGATCCTCCAGCTCGGCCGCGTCCGGCCCGGGTCGGCCCTCGGGCCGATCGTCCGGGGACCGTGCCGGGGCGGCTGATCCCGTGGCCCCATCCGTTCCGGTCCGTTCCTCCGGCGTCGCCGTGTCGTCCTGACCGGTGGTGGCGCGTGCTGCCGTCCGGCCGGGCATCCTGTCCGGTGCGTGTTCGGTCATAAGTGCGCCTCAGCTACGGTCGAACTCGGCGTCGATCACGTCGTCGTCGGTCTCGGTCCCGGCGCTCTCGCTGCCACCCTGTGCGCCCCCGGGGCCGCCCGCACCGGCCGACACAGCGCTCAGCCCGGCGAACACCTGCTGGAGCTCGGCGGTCAGCTCGCGCACCCGGTCCAGCGGCGCCTGTTCCTCCACCGCCCGCCGGGCCTCCGCCACGAGCATCTCCGCGCGGGCCCGTTCGTGCGACGGCGCGGCGTCGCCGAGCTCGTCGAGACGGCGCTGCACCTGGTAGGCGACGCTGTCCAGCTCGTTGCGCGCGTCGACCTCCTGGCGCAGCTGCTGGTCCGAGCTCCGGTTGCGTTCGGCCTCCTGCACCATCCGATCCACATCGGCGGAGTCCAGGTTGGTGCTCTCCGAGATCGTGATGCCCTGTTCCGCACCGGTGTCCTTGTCCCGAGCGGTGACGTTGAGGATCCCGTTCGCATCGATGTCGTAGACGACCTCGACCTGTGGTTCACCCCGCGGGGCCGGCCGGATGTCCTCGAGCCGGAACCTGCCAAGCACCCGGTTGTCGGACGCGCGCTCACGCTCGCCCTGCAACACCACCACGTCGACGGCGGGCTGGTTGTCCGCCGCGGTGGAGAACGTCTCGCTGCGCCGGACCGGGATCGTCGTGTTGCGGTCCACGACCCGGGTCATCACGCCGCCCTGAGTCTCCACGCCCAACGACAGCGGGGTGACGTCGAGCAGCAGGACGTCGGACACGTCGCCCTTCAGCACACCGGCCTGGATCCCCGCACCGACCGCGACGACCTCGTCGGGGTTCACGGTCATGTTCGGTTCCTTGCCACCGGTGAGGCGGCGAACCAGGGCCTGCACCGCCGGGATGCGGGTCGAGCCGCCGACGAGGATCACCTCGTCGATGTCGTCGGCCCCGACCTTGGCGTCCGTCATCGCCTGCTTGACCGGGTCCATCGTGCGTTCCACGAGATCGCGGGTGAGCTCGTCGAACGTCGAGCGCATCAGCGTCATCGTGAGGTGCTTGGGACCGTTGGCGTCGGCCGTGACGAAAGGCAGGTTGACCTGGGTCTGCGAGACCGAGCTCAGCTCGATCTTCGCCCTCTCCGCGGCCTCGTAGAGCCGTTGCAACGCCTGCGGGTCCTTCCGCAGGTCGATGCCGTTGTCCTTCTGGAACTGCTCGGCCAGGTGGTCCACGACGCGCCGGTCGAAGTCGTCGCCGCCGAGGTGCGTGTCACCTGCGGTGGCCCGTACCTCCACCACACCGTCGCCGACATCGAGGATGCTGACGTCGAACGTGCCGCCCCCGAGGTCGAACACCAGCACCGTCTCGTGCTGGCGCTTGTCCAGCCCGTAGGCCAGCGCCGCCGCGGTCGGCTCGTTGATGATCCGGAGGACCTCGAGTCCCGCGATCTTCCCGGCGTCGCGAGTGGCGGTCCGCTGGGCATCGTTGAAGTACGCCGGCACGGTGATCACGGCCTCGGTCACGCGCTCGCCGAGGTGGCGCCCGGCATCGTCGGCGAGCTTGCGCAGGATCAGCGCCGAGATCTCCTCCGGGGCGTACAGCTTGTCGCGAACCTTGATCCGCGCGTTGCCGTGCTCGTCCGGCACCACGTCGTAGGTGACCTGCTCGGCCTCCTCCTCGACCTCCTCGTATCGGCGGCCGATGAAGCGCTTGACGGAGTAGATCGTTCCCTTGGCGTTGAGGATCGCCTGCCGGCGGGCCAGCTGACCCACCAGCCGCTCCCCGTTGTCGGTGAACGCCACCACCGACGGCGTCGTACGCGAGCCTTCGGCGTTGGGAATGACGTCGGCCTCGCCCCCCTCCCAGGCCGCGATCACCGAGTTGGTCGTTCCGAGATCGATACCGACAGCGCGGGGCATGTCAGACCCCCGTCGCGAGCAGTCGGACCGCTTCGTCGGCCACCTCGTCGTCGACGACCACCTCGAAGCGTTGCGGGCGCATCATCATCACGGAGGCGAAGTCGCGGCGGCCGCCCTGCAGGGCATAGATGACGACGCCGACGATCGCGCCGATGACGGCCCCGATGATCAGGCCGTACAGGGCCAGCAGCAGGCCCGCGATCAGCGGGTTGACCCAGCTGAAGATCCCGAACAGCCACCCGATCAGTGCGCCGGGAACAGCGCCGCTCAGCGCGCCGCGCCACGCGGCCCGCGGGTAGTCCATCCTGCCGGTGACCTGCTCGACGGTCTGCAGGTCCTGACCGATGATCGCCACCCGTTCGACCGGGAAACCCAAGTCGGAGAGACGGTCGACGGCCCGTTCGGCGTCCTCGTACCTGGCGAATGACCCGATCGGCCGCCGGGGCCGCAACCCCGGGTCGGCCGGGCCCTCGGGGGACCATGCGCTGCTGGCTACCCGGCCCTGGGGGCCGGCTGCCTGCCTTCCGGTGTCGCGTGGCTCCTCGATCATGACAACCTCCCGATCAGACGGTGGTCCGGTCGGCCGCCGAAGCGGTCTCCGACCCGGTAGTTGCGCTGGACGCGGCGCCGTGCTGGGGCGCACCCTCGGACGTGTCGGCGGTACCGACCTGCACCCGGCGCGTCTCGGTCGCCTCGCTCACGGGGATCCTCAGGGTCAGCACGCCGTCACGGGTGTCCCCGGACATCCGGTCTGAATCGAGGTTGTCCCCGAGGAACAGCTGGCGGGTGAACTCGCCATGTGGCCGCTCGTCGATGATGACCTCGTCGCCCTCCTGGTGCGCGGGCGCGCGGCGGGCCCGCACGCTGACCACATTGCGCTCGACCGTCACGTCGATGTCTTCAGGATCGACACCGGGCACATCGAGAAAAACAAGGAATTCGGCGCCCCGACGCAGCGCGGCCATGGGCATGCTGCGCGTTGCACGGGCACCGACGGAAAAGGCCTGATCGGCCAGCCGTTCCAATTCGCGGAACGGATCGAATCGCATCAGAGTCACAGAGTTCCTCCTGCCGGGTCGGGCAACCGAGCTTCGCCAACCGTCGCACCGCTCCTGGCGCGCGGCATCGGTCCGCCGGATGCAACCTCGGTTGGGGTACTCGGCCCACCAGGTCCATCGACCCCCCGCGACCTGCGCCGTCCCGGGGCACCGCTCACCCCTTGTCGATTGCCTGCGACCGTGTGCAGGGCGACCTTGGGCGGGCGCCCCGCAACCGGTGACACACATCGCCGCCGCGGAAATTCATGCCGAGGGACCAGACGCTTTTCCGGTCACACCCCGGGTCCGCCGGGTCGACCGGTTCAGCTGCCCTTCTACTCCTCGGGTCCAGTCGCATATAAACTGGCGGCTCGGCATTGTTCGTCCGGACCGAATATCGCCGAGTATCGGAGAGATGATGATTCTGGTGACGGGAGCGACGGGCCAGGTGGGCCTGCGCCTGGTCGAGGAGTTGAACGATGCGCGCGTCGCCGTGACGGCCATGGTCCGCGCCGAGGCGAAGGCTCTGGACCTGCCGCCCTCGGTCGACCATGTGGTGGCCACGCTCGACGATCCACCCCCTGCGGAAGTGCTGCGCGAGTTCGACCGCGTCTTCCTCATGAGCCCCTCGCACGAGGAGCAGGCCGAACTGGAGATGGGGTTCGTGGACGCCCTCGTCACCGCCGGGCACCGGCCACGTGTCGTCAAGCTCGCCGCTGACGGGTTCCAGAAGCCCGACTGCACTGTGCGCTTCAAGCGCAGCCACCGTCAGATCGCCATGCATCTCGAGCGGACCGGCCTCCCCATCACCTACCTGACGCCGAACCTGTACATGGAGAACCTGCTCTCGGCGACGGACACGATCCGGGAGCGGGTCTGATCCTCGTGCCGGCTGGGCCGCGTCGGGTTCTCGGCGGTCAGCGACGTCGCGGCAGTGGCCGCGCGGGCACTCACAGACGGCGACCCGCCGGACATCCAGGTGATCACGGGGCCGGAGGCGCTCGACTACGCCGATGTCGCCGCTCGGGTCTCCACCGTCTTCGCCCGCCCAGGTCGACTACGCCGACATCCCGGCCGAGGAGGCCAGGTCGATGATGCTGACGACGCTTCTGAGCTCAGATCTAGGCGAGGAACAACCGCTCGAGCCCAAATATCTTGAGTTGTTCGAGTACGTCCTTGCGCCCGTCGCACGTCAGCGCCAACTCGACGCCCTGCAGAAGGCAGTCGTCCTGCATGCGACGGAGAATCACCAGTCCGGTCGAACCCAGCAGGTCGACCAGGGAGGTCCACGATCAGTCGTACCGGGCGGTCCACCAGCTCTCGACGAAGTGCCCGTTCCAGATCCGCCCCCGTGAAGGCGTCGATCCCGCCGAGGACGTGGACGACTTTCGTCACCGGACCGTGCACCACGAGGCCCGCGGTGGGCACCGGCCTGAGAGGGCGGGTTCGACGCAGTCCGGTGCATCAGCCAGGGCGTACCGGGCACATCGACGGGTCACGACGACCCCGCGGCCGCGGAGGGGTCAGGACGGCTGCGCCAGGTTGGTCACGAGGTTGATGGCCACGGCCAGGATGCCCGTGCCGAAGTAGTAAGAGAGCAGGGCGCGAGTACGCCTTCGACCTGGAGCTATACAAGCTGCGCCACGCCGTGGAGTGCGGGATCGACCGCCTCAAGTGGCATCGGGCCGTGGCGACCCGGTACGACAAACTCGCCGTCCGCTACGAGGCGACCGTCCACGTCGCAGCCATCAACGACTGGCTCTGAGCCCGCTTTTCAACAACGGCCTAGGGTGCACGTTTCAGTTCATTTGATCGTTAACCCGGGCGTGCCGCTGAGAACGGTCCAAGAGACAGGCCCTTGCCCCGGCTGTGCAAAGCCTGCGAGAGCGCGCTCATGCTGATGTCGACGATCGTGCGGAGCTGCTTCTGGCTCGCTCGGGCCCTGCTCATCACGGCCAGCGACTGGTTGACCGCCGTGATGTGAGTGGCGTAGTTCTCGGCGTCGCCCTCGGCCAACTCCGCGGTGTTCAAGGCGGTCCGCAGCCGCGCACGCTGAAGCCCCACAGCTTCGATCGCACGCGTGGCGATAGCGGGGCTCAGTACTGGTGTCGCCATCGCGGTCTGAGCGACCAAACATCCGTCCGGCACGTCGGGGTCGGCGATGCGCTGGAGGGTGACCTCGAAAAACGCCTGGATCGCCCGCAGCGGTTCCCCGGGTGCTCCGGAGGAAAGCGCCTGTTCGTACCTGTTTCCATACCGGACGGCGTAGCGGTCCAGGCAGCGCAGGTAGAGCGAGTCTTTGTCGCCGAACGAGGAGTAGATGGAACTTCGGTTCAATCCGGTCGCCCTGGAGAGGTCGTCGAGCGAGGTGTCGGCGTACCCGGCCCGCCAGAACTGGACCATCGCCGCGTCGAGCACGATGTCCAGGTCGAACTGCTTCTTCCCGGCCATCCCGCATGCACCCCGTTCTTGAGCCAGTCCATCGTGGCCTTGCCCATCCTATCTTGAACTGGACAGTCCAAGATGCGTTTAGACTCGAGGCATGGTCGACACCACCATCGCCCCGAACCGCTCTCCCGACCAGAACCACGTCCCAGGGCTGCCGCTGCGCGACCTCGCGGGCTTCACCCACCGCTGGGTCGACGCGGAGGGAATCCGGCTTCACGCCGTGGAAGGGGGTCGGTCGAGCGGCCCCACCGTCGTGCTGCTCGCCGGATTCCCGCAGACCTGGTGGGCTTGGCACAAGGCTATGCCGCGCCTTGCCGAGCGCTTCCACGTGATCGCGATCGACCTGCCGGGACAGGGCCACTCCGATCGTCCCCAAGGGGGCTACGACACTCACACCGTCGCTTCGCGCGTCCAGGCCGCGCTGATCGCGCTCAACGTGCCGAAGTACTGGCTCGTCGCCCACGACATCGGGGCCTGCGTCGCCTTCTCGCTCGCCCTGAAGTACCAAGACCGCCTGCACGGCGTCGCCCTGCTCGACGCCGGCATTCCGGGAATCACCCTCCCGGACGCCATCCCAACGGATCCCGAACGGGCCTGGAAGACCTGGCACTTGGCATTTCACCTGGTGCCCGAACTGCCCGAGACGTTGATCACCGGCCGCGAGCGTGACTACGTGGACTGGTTCTTGAGGGTCAAGACACTGGCCCCGAACACGTTCGACAGCGCCGATATCGACCACTACGCCGCCGCCATCGCAGCCGAGGGAGGGCTGCGAGCGTCTCTCGCCTACTTCCGCGACGCCGCGGAATCAGCGCGCAAAAACCAGGACGCTCTCGCTCCCGGACGCGGGCACTTGACCATCCCGGTCCTGGGAATCTCCAGCTCCCACGGCTCGATCCCCGACATGGCCGCCTCCATCAGCCCCTGGGCAGAGAACGTGACCGGCGTCGTCATCCCGGATGCCGGGCACTTCATTCCCGACGAGCAGCCCGACGCAACTGTCGACGCGCTGACCGCGTTCATCGACCACGTGCGTGTCGGGTAGAGCGTGTCAGGGAGTTTCGCCAACACCAGATCCTCCGCACCCTCGCCGAACTAGCAGTACCAGCAGTACTAGGGGTGTTTGGAAGGTCACGTCGTGGGCTCGACCGACCGCCCGAGGACCGCAGGGACGTAGAGCTCGAACAGCGGCAGGTGACCGGCAGCGGAGGCGGAAGCTCGTACGTAGGTCCGGCGCGAAGCGGAGCGCAGCACCGGAACGCAGGAGAGCGGACCACCATCGGCAAGACACGGCAACCGCCGAGCCCACGACGACAGCTTTCAAACACTGCCTTGGTGCCCTCTGTGCCCATTGGCCAGCTGATCCTCCACACCCTGACCAGGGCGGTCGCGGCGGCCACCGACCAGCCGGTCGACGGCGCCAGCTCAGCTGCCACGAGGGCTGCTAGAACGCCCGCGACGACCCCTGCGGCGAGGGAGAGCAGCACCCAGGCTGCTCCGCGACGGGATCCCGGACGACGTCCGGCTGGTCGGGATTCGGTCGGCCCGCGGAGTTCCTCGACGAGGACGGCTGCTACGACCTGCTCGCCGTGGTGTCGGACTTTCCTGGTGCCCCGGCTCGACGCGCACGTGGTGTTCCTCCCCATGGAGCGCAACGATCTCCAGCACTCGCACTCGGAGTTGTCCTGCATGACCGAGCCGGCCGCGGGCGCATCCTGCACGACCTGTTCCAGCCGGGGGAGGTGCCGCCCCGATGGACCACCTGGACCTCGTGGTCGGGATGCGGTTGCACTTCCTGATCTTCGCCGGAATGAAGGGAGTGCCGTTCCTGCCGGGTGCCCTATGCCGGCAAGGTCTTCGACTTCGCCTGCGCCACGGGAGCTCCCGTGCTGGGGGAGTGGCTCGCAATCACGCCAGGCCCCTGCTGGCGGACATCGACCGGCTGTGGGACGAACGCCCCGTCCGCATGGGCGTTCTGCAGGAGCAGGTGGCGGCGCTGACCGCGCGACAGAGAAGACACGGGAGCGGCTCGGGCAGCTGCTGGACGAGCTCGACCCGCAACCGATGGTCGCGGAGGTCGGGGAGAGCGGGTGGCCCTGATGCCACCGCTGCCGGAGCCTGATCACCCCGCCGAGATCACCCTGCCGCCCCGCACCGCCCAGCTCGCCACCAGCACCGACGTACTCGTCGTCGGTGGCGCCCCGGCCGGGATCAGCGCCGCCATGGTGGCGCCCGAGGCCGATGCCGAGGCGGTGCTGGTGGAGCGCTACCGATTCCTCGGCGGCAACGCGCCCATCAGCTGGGACGAACGGGGGACAGGTATCGTCGAGGCTCTCGCGCTGGGTACCCCGTTGTCGGTGACCGGCGCGGCTGCCTACCCGAACTCGTGGAGCACGGGCGCATCGGTGCATGCAGCTCTACACGGAGGTGCTGGCCCCGCCGCAGCCAGGTCGGGCTCCGGACGGGTGTAGGTCAGCTCGAATGAGCCATCCTGATCATTGCGCGGTCACCCTCGGTGGCGCGATTCCCCCTTCTCCCTGAGTCCATGGGGAGGCACTCCTCGCGGATTGGATTTTCCGACCTCGGCTGCAACCTCCGACGAGTAGCGTCTCGTGCGTGCCCTTCGGAGTGCCGTCGCTGTATCGAGGTGCTAGATGGACGGTCAAGAGCTGATCGACTCGACCCGGGAGCAATTGTCCAAGCTCTCGAGAATTTTCGCGCTGTCGATGGTGATGTTCGACCGTACTGACGAGACGGAGATCATCCAGTTCGCGGCCGATTCCGTCGCTGCCTTGGCCGCGGTCCGTACCGAGGGCGCCTATCTGCGCCGCGACGATCTGACGCGTGTCGGCGACGGCAGCACCGAGCTCCAGTCGCGGCTCCGCTCCCTGTCGGGGTCGGACGGCCCGGTTCAGGTCGCAGGCGCCCCTTGGGCCTGGGCCTTCGCGTTGCGGGCCGTCGGCGTCCATGCCGGCTACCTCGTCGTCACCGCGGACGCCGAGCCGGCCGCCGAGGAGCAGTACCTTCTCGGGACGCTCGCCCAGCAGGCCGGTGCCGCTCTGAACAGCGCCCGGCTCAGCCGGAACGAACGGAGGACCACGGCCGAACTGCGATGCCTCAACGACCGGCTCAGGGTGCTGAACGAGCAGCTGACCACCGCTGTCTCCGGCCTCGAGCGACGACGTCGCGCCTACGAGCGGATCACTGCCGTGGCTGCCTCCGGCGCGGGCGAGGCGGGAATCTGCAGCACGCTGCATGACCTGACCGGACTGCCGGTCGCGATCGAGGACAATTTCGGCAACCTGATGGAGTGGTGCGGTCCGGGCCGGCCGACGCCCTATCCGCGAACGTCGCCACGCCGTCGGTCCGAGCTGCTCACGGCCGCCCGGCGTAGTGGACGTCCGATCCGCCAGCGCGACCGGCTCATCGCGCTGGCCCAGCCCCGCAACGAGGTGCTCGGCGTACTCGTGCTGATCGACCCGGATCACCGGGCCGAGGAACACGATCTGTTCGCCCTCGAACACGCGTCGGTCGTCCTTGCTACGGAACTGGCTCATCGCCGCGCTATGGCCGAAACCGAGCTGCGTCTTCGTGGCGACCTCGTCCATGATCTGCTCACCGGCACCGACGACGAGAGCGCCCGGTTCCGCTCCAGCGCGCTGGGGCACGACCTGTCCCCACCACATCGCGTATTGATCATCCAGTGGCCGGGCGCCACGAGCAGTGAGGTGGTGGCTCGCACGGTCGAGCGCGTGGCGGCCACGATGCTGGAAAATGGCGTGCTGCTGAGCCAGCGGGCCGGCGCGGTGGTCGTACTCACCCCGAGCCCGGGATGGGACGGCATGCGGCGCTGGCAGGAAATGTACCGCTCGATGAGGACAAGGCTTCAGAACGAGGACGGTGCAATCGGTGTGGGCGGGGCGGCCGACGTGCCGTCCAGGCTCCCTCAATCTTACTCCGAGGCTACCCGAGCCCTTCGCATCCGGCAGCAGTCGATGGAGCCCAACGGCATCACCGTCTTCGACAACCTCGGCATCTACCGTCTCCTGGCCACCGGCGACGGCGAACACGACCGCGAGCTCCGCGAGTTCGTCCGCGAATGGCTCGGCGCGTTGGTCGACTACGACGCGGCCAACCGCTCCGACCTTGTCACCACGCTGTGGCAGTACTACGAATGCGGCGGGAACTACGACATGACGGCTCGCGCACTCACGATCCACCGGAGCACATTGCGGTATCGGCTCAGGCGGATCCGTGAGCTCACCGGCCGCGAGCTCAGCGACGTGGAGACTCGGCTGAACCTGCATGTCGCCACGAGGGCATGGCAGATCCTCCGAGGGGCGGACTGAACTGCACCTCATGAGGTGTGCACAGCGCGCCATCTGAAGGACCGTCACCACGGACGGCACCGGCGCGAACCTTCGGTTGAGGAACCGCACTGGACACACGCTGTGACACAGCGTGCAGAAGTGAACCCGAGGAGCTGGGCAATGGACCTCGATGTCGGAGGGTCAGACGCGGGGGACCTCGACTGGGGGCCTGCACCCGTGCTGTCCCCATCGGTGAATAACCGATGAATGCGCTTCGTGGAACGCTGGCACGATGGGATCGACCTGATGGCCGTTGTCGGCTTCGACGGCCATTTCATTTGGCTGAACAGCGCGAGCGCGGATTGGATCGGCTGGTCCCAGGCGACCATGCGTTGCGTGGACTGGTGGGAGTTTTGCCACCCCGAGCACCAGGACAGCCTGGTCACCATCGCCGAAGCCCTGATGAACAGCGGAGAGTTCACGGGTGTGCCGGTCCCCGCGCCTCGTGCCGACGGTAGGTACGGCTGGCTGATGTTCGACTGCATCGGCGACCCGGGGAGTGAGCGGATGTTCGGGGTTGCCAGGCCGACCACCCCGGACCGGCAACAGAGCGAGCAGATCGCCGTCGGTGAATGGTGCCTTGGCCTCGGGGTTCACGGCAGATCACCGGACGGCAGGCCTTCTCGGGCTGCCTGCCGACACCCCGGTCTCGTTGAACGACCTGCTCGAACACGTGTGCTGGGGGAACTCCGACAAGGTCGCCGTCAGCTCAGTCACACATCGCGTCATAAGCGATCAAAGAATCGAGCCACTGCTCCACGCGCCGAGGGCAGGTCGCTGGAGAACATCGCCACCCCGCTCACCGCTGAGGAGGCCGACCCCGACCCCCAGCGGGGCGCCATCCAGGCGGCCCGTGAGCCCGCCCGCACGACCGAGGAGGAGCGTCGGACGGCGCGCGAGCGGAACATGCGGATCCTGCGGCGCGCCGCCGAGCGGGCCGCGGATGAGCGGCACGGGTTGCGGGCGGTCCGGCCCGGCCCCGGTTTCGCGTTCTACTCACCTGGCCAGATCGGCACCGCGGGCACGACGAGCCGCTGGGTTGGCCGGTTATGCCGGCGGGCGTTTCTGGGGTCTCGGCCGCTTCCGCCGGGCGTTGCGATACGCGGTGGATGAAGGTCGCGTGCAGCGGCTGTCACGCGACAGCTACGGCCCACCCCGGGGTCGCGGCACCACTCGACGCGCCGACGCCGGCCGACGGGGGGACGCCGCAGGCGGCGCTACCAAATAGATGCCGCATCCGGCCACCCATGCTTGCCGCGGTGGCCGGACGCGGGTAGCCGTCAGGGTTTGAGGACGATCTTCTCGCAGTTGTCCTGCTTGTTCTTGAAGATCTCGAAGCCGCGTTCCGCCTCGTCCAGCGCCAAGGTGTGGGTGATGATCCGGGTCGGATCGATCTCTTCGCGCTCGATGCGCTGCAGCAGCGGCTTCATGTAGCGCTGCACGTGGCACTGCCCGGTCCGCAGGGTCAGCGACCGGTTCATCCACGCGCCGGCGGGGAACTTGTCCAGCAGACCGCCGTACACGCCGATCACCGAGACCACGCCGCCGCTGCGGCACGACAGGATCGCCTGGCGCAGCGCGTGCGGGCGTTCGGTCTCCGACCGTAGGGCCTGCTTGACCCGGTCATACGCGGCGATGTGCGCGCTGCCGTGGGTGGCTTCCAGGCCGACCGCGTCGATGCACTTGTCCGGCCCGCGCCCGCCGGTCAGTTCCAGCAAGACGGATCGCACGTCGACCTCGTCGAAATTCACCGGCGTGTGACCCGCCCGTTCCGCCATCTGCAGCCGGTAGGGCTCCTTGTCGATGGCGATGACTTTCGCGGCGCCGAGGACCCGGGCGCTGTCCATGGCGAACTGGCCGACCGGGCCGGCGCCCCAGACCGTCACCACGTCGCTGGGCTGGATGTCGCACATCTCGGCACCCATGTAGCCGGTGGGCAGGATGTCGGAGAGGAATAGGACCTGCTCGTCGGTCAGCTCGGACTCGATCTTCAACGGACCGACGTCGGCGAACGGCACCCGCGCGTACTGTGCCTGACCGCCAGCGAAGCCGCCGGTCAGATGTGAATAGCCGAAGAGCCCGGCGACCGGGTGTCCGAACATCTTCTCCGCGATCCCGGCGTTGGGGTTGGAGTTCTCGCAGCAGGAGTACAGCTCGGCGGCGCAGGCGCCGCACGCGCCGCAGGCGATCGGGAACGGCACGACGACCCGGTCCCCGATGCGCAGACGATCCGGATCGACGCCCGGGCCGACCTCGATCACCTCGCCCATGAATTCGTGACCCATGACGTCGCCGTCCTGCATCGTGGGCACGTACCCGTCGACCAGGTGGAGGTCCGAGCCGCAGATCGCGGTGGAGGTGATCCGTACGATGGCATCGCGCATGTTCAGGATCTTCGGGTCCGGCACGTCACGGACCTTGACCTTGTTGCGGCCCGCCCAGGTGTTCGCCCTCACGCGTCCGCTCCCTTCGCGAGCTCGGAGTCCGACAGCGGTTGCGCAGGACGCTGCGGGAACTCCTTGCGCGCCCGCTTGCCCCACGGGGCGCCGTCGGACCGGACCACCTCGCCGGTCTCCAGCATCTGCTTGAGCCGGCGAAGGTCGTCGTCGAGCTGCTGGTGTGGTTCCTCGCCGAAGTACTTGGCGACCGCCTTGCCGACCGCGCCGCCCGGAATTTCGTACATCAGGACGACGTGCACCTCGGTGCTCACACCGTCCGGGGCAGGCCCGAACCGGACCGTACCGGCGTTCGGCACGTCGGTGCTCCCGGTCGACCGCCACGCGATCTTCTCGGTGGGCGCCTCGTCAATGACCTCCGCGTCCCACTCGACGTCTTTGCCGAACGGGGCGCCGGCGACCCAGTGGCTCGTCCGGTCACCGGTTGCGCGGACCTCCTCGAGATGCGCCATGAACGTCGGGAGGTTCTCCAGATTGCGCCAGAACGCGAAGACCTCCGGCGCGGGTTTGCGGATGGTAGTCGTGGCCGTCAATTCCATGGATCCTCCTGTGCGTGAGCCCCGCCCCACTGGCACGGAGCCGATCTCCTTGGCTCGGGTGGCCTGCCAGGCGGTCAGCAGGTCCAGCACCGTGATCCCGACGACGGCGCAGTACCGACGAGCCGCCGGCGGCTGCGCCCGACACGGTGGGCGATGGCCATCCGGCGCGAGGTCAGGTCCGTCGGGTCGCCCACGGCCGGGTCCACGCCCAGGGCGCCCTTCCGTCGGCTCGACAAGAGCCCGGCCGCTTGTACCGACTCCTGCGGCCCGACGATCGGCACCACCGACCGGAACCTCCGGGAGTCGTCCACGCCGCTGATCCGGCGCACGGTGTCCCACACCCGCCAGCTGTGCCACACCCGGACCAGGACTCGTCCAACCGAGCCCTCGGCCCCGCCGCTGCACCTCGTCCTGCCTTGCCCTGACCGCCTCCCGGCTTGAGTAACGGGCAGCCTCCGTACCGAGCGCACCCTGTCGAACGTCCCGGTGCACTGCGACCCGGAGCGCTCGAGGGGGGTACCCATCGGGAATCCGCCTAAGCCGCGGATCGACGACTGCGGGGGCGACGACACCCGCCGATCCGCGTAACGGCGTCCGGACGGCACCAAGCAGACCTTTCGATTGATCGGAGGAGCATCCCGGGTAGACCGAGGCATGTACGCCTGGACCGAGGAACGCCGGCGCGGCGATCGTGCCCGGCTACCGGTGATGAGCTCATGACCCACAGTGAAGAGCACCGCCTGGAGATCGTCGTCGGGCTGGTGGCGACCCCGCCGGACCACCCGGCCCAGGTCGCCCGGCGGCTCACCGCCGAACTGGCCGACCGGCTCGCCGAGCGGGTGAACGCCGACGTGCGTTGGACCGTCCAGCAAGGCTGGGGTGACGTGGCGCCGCGCCGCGACGGCGGCGCCGAGGTGCTGCTGGACGATCTTGCCCGTCGGCGCGCCGACGAGAAGTGGGACGTCGCGGTCTGCCTGACCGACCTGCCGCTGCACGCCGATGGGGTGCCGCTGGTCGCGCAGACCTCCGCCCAGCGCCGAGTCGCGATCGTGTCTCTGCCCGCGCTGGGGCTGCGCCAGCTACGAGCCGTCCGCGCGATCGTTCCTGATCTTGTCGGCCGGCTGCTCACCGACTCTTCCGACGAGCGGGTGCCCCCGGCCGGTTGGGAACCGACCGAGTTGACCAGCCGGGTCCCCGCCATCGGCAGGACGGTCGGCGAGGGCGATGCCGGGGAAGTGCGCTACGTCGCCTCGCGGCTGATCGGCCGGGTGCGGCTGCTGATCGGAATGGTCCGCGCAAACCGCCCGGGACGCGCCTTGCTGGGCCTGTCCAAGCTGCTGGTCGGCGTGCTCGGCACGGCAGCGTTCTCGCTCACCACCTCGACCATATGGCAGGTGGGCAATGCGCTCGGCGGACTCCGCCTCGCCGTGATCATGCTGCTCGGGTTGACCGCGCTGGTGGCCTGGCTGATCGTCGCGCACGATCTGTGGGAGAAGCCGGACCGGGAGACACCAGCCGAGCTGGCCCGGATGTTCAACGTGGGCACGATCCTCACCCTCGCCCTGGCCACGGCGGTGTCCTATGTGGTGCTGTTCGCCGGGACGCTGCTCGCCGCAGCGCTGCTGATCGACACATCCGTGCTGGAACAGACCCTGCGGCGGCCGGTCGATGTCACCGACTACCTGACACTCGCCTGGATCATCAGCTCGCTGGCCACCGTCGGGGGAGCGATCGGCTCCGGGCTGGAGGACGAGGAGACGGTTCGGGCCGCTGCCTACGGCTACCACCCCGAACCCGGCGGCTGGAAGGACCAGAAAGACCGGTAACCCGACCGCAGGGTAGGCGCACCCCCTGAGCCACGACCGAACCGCTGGCCAGCGCCACCAACCCGCGTGCCGGGGTGCTCCGCTCGCATGCCGGCTCTTCCTCCGATCGCCCGCTCCAGACGGGCGGGTCTCGTCGTGGAACCTGCGTGACCGTCGCCGTCGACAGCCGCGCACCGGGCATCGGGAAAACGCACGCCTCCGGACGCACCCTCGTGTGGTTCGCCGGCCACCTGCTGCAGGCCCGCCGCCGGGCGACCAGCACCGACTGAGTCCGTCGCCCGGCCGTAACCCCTGGCACAGGAGGTGGTGCCACCGCTGTCGCGCCGCATAGCCTGAGATTCCTCTGCGGACCGGTGCCCTAGTGCTCCCCGCTCCCGCCCGCCCGGTCCGCGCGGATCGTCGAGGAGAACGCGTGACCGCTCGTTACCCGCTGGTGCCGGTGCCGTGCAAACACTGCCCTGCCACCCGGCGCCTCGGCGCCGTCCACCACCAGCCCGGCTGCCCCGCCGACAGCGCGAACCTCGCCTTTTTCGGGCACCCGGACCTGATGGAACTCGACCTGCACCTCGCCGACTTCTACCCCGAGGCGTAGCCAGAGCCCGGCCCTTTCGTAGTCCGGGCACCTGCCAGGTCGGAAGCCGAAGGGGTGCGGAGCGCGATGCCGCCATCAGACGTCGATTCGGCCTGATCACGCAGTGCGTGGTCCAGCCAGCTGCGCAGGGCCGGCGCCTGTATCTCACCGTAGCGTCGGGCCACCACCTCGCCTCTGCGCAGCACCATCAGCGTCGGAATGCCGCACACGTGGAAGCGCCGTGACATCCGGGGCGCGGCCGCGACCTCCACCTCCACCACCTTGATCTCCCCGGCCCGTTCGGCGCCCAGCCGTTGAACGACCGGTCGCACCATGCAGCTCAGCCCGCACCAGCTCGCCCACAGGTCCACGAGCACCGGCACCGACACCTGCTCCGCCACGTCGGCGAACTCGTCGTCGCCGGCACCGGCGATCCACGGCAGGGCCTGGTGGCACTTCCCGCATCTCGGGACACCCGTGGCGACGGCGGCCACCCGGTTGCGCTGCCCGCAGCGCCGGCAGGTGACGATGCGCCTGCCTTGCGCGCCCCCCGCGTCGTCGTCGAGGTGGAGCGCCGTGACCAGCCACTGGAAGGCGTCCTGCAGGCGCACCAGCCAGGGATAGTCGGACACGTCGAGGACCTCGTGGTCGTCCAGAGCCATCGGCTGATCCTCCCCACAGGTTCTATGCAGCGACGGTCGCATCACCAGGGCACGTCGTGCATCGGTCCGCAGGCTGCAGTCTCGCCCTCCGTTCTCGGCCCGGCAGGTCCGTCCCGGAGGTCACCTGTGGGGCCTCTCCGCCGAGAACCCGGCTCACCCCGGCTGGCTCCGCCGGGTGGATTGCGGGCGGGTTTCTGGTCCCGTCAGGCCGACGAGCGGCGTGGCCCGGCTCCGGGAAGGTCGCGGTGCCGGCGCAGCGAGCGCCGCGGCGACCACAACGGCCACAGACGAAATGGGGAGCGACTCATGGGCTCGGAACTGCAAGGCAAGACGATCGCCATCCTGGCGACCGACGGGGTCGAGCGCGTGGAGCTCGAACAGCCACGGGGAGCCCTCTACGGCGCAGGCGCGCGGAGCGACCTGCTCTCGATACACCCGGGCGAGATCCAGGCCCGCCAGTTCGACATGGTGTCCGCCGGGACGTTCCCGGTGGACCGGCAGGTCTCCGACGCGAGCGTCGACGACTACGACGCCCTGCTGCTCCCGGGCGGGACCGTGAACCCGGACCAGCTGCGCATGAACCACGGCGCCGTGGAGTTCGTCAAGGCGTTCGTCGCCACCGGCAAGCCGGTGGCAGCGATCTGCCACGGCCCCTGGACGCTGGTGGAGGCCGATGTCGTTCGGGGGCGCCGGTTCACCTCGTGGCCGAGCGTGCGGACCGACCTGCGCAATGCGGGGGCCGAGGTCGTCGACGAGGAGGTGGTGATCGACGGCCAGTTCACCACCAGCCGCTCGCCTGCCGACCTTCCAGCGTTCTGCCGGGCGATCGTCGAACAGTTCGCCGGTGCTCCGGTGTCGCGCTGACGTCACTCCGGCCACCCCCTGATGCGTTAGCCGGCCGGCAGGGGCGGTAATGGGAAGCGGAGCGTGGCGGCGCTCAGATGATCGCGCAGCCGCGTCTCCGCCACCACATGCTCGACGCTCCCGCCCTCGTCGATGACTGCCTGTACGAGCTCGTCGACGACATCCGGAGTCCTGCGCAGCGGGTTGTCGCAGATCGGGCACCGGTCGCCCGAGGTCGCCATCCAGCCGTCGTCGGCACAGACCACGCCTGGCCGCATGACCTCGTCGTGGATCAGGAGCAGATCGACCGCGGCAGTGGCGCCGGCCCACAAGCAGTCGTCGAGACCCACGGCGGCGAGCCCACCAGCAGCATGCTTCTCCAGGGCCTCCGTCACCAGCCGCTCCTCCTCCGTCCGCTCGTAGCGGTCGACGACCTCCTGCGCGCGGTCCCGGATCGTCCCGAGGTCCTCCTCGCGGGGGTGCACCTGGAACGTCCCGGCGACGCGGTCACGTACCTCTCGCGGCAGATGGTCCAGGACCTCCGGGATCTCGTGCTCGTGGCCGCCGACGGCAACGATGTCGAACACGCGCCGGCGGAGATCCTCGGCCAGCCGCTGCGCGACGGCGCGGTAGTGCCGCTTCGCCAGCAACTCGGCCTTGTTCCTCGTGGCGACCTCGCGCATCCCGTACGCGTAGTCGGGCTTGCGCAGCGCCCGGTCCCGCAGCTTGCCGCGCTCGACCATCTCGTCCTGGTAGAGGTCCCAGAAGCGGGCATGCGCGCGGTCGACCACCACGACACGACAGCGGTGGTACTCGTCGAGCACCGCCACCAGCGGACGGACCCACGGCGTCGCGTCGACCACGAGGCGGTCGCGAACCGGGCGCGGCAGCTCGACGACCTCGAACAACCCCCGCCCGGAGCACGAGAAGAACGCGACGGCCTGCGGGCGGAGGTGCTCCTCCGTCACGGCCTCCGTGATGCGTTCCACGTCCCCGCGCAGGGACAGCCGGGCCTCCCGGTCCAGGTCGGGGTCCTTGGTGAGCAGGCGGGCCTCGTGGAGCACCCCGTCCACGCGGCTCGGGAAGGCGCGGCGGTCGTCGGGGTCGATGCCGACATACACCGACAGCACCGGCAACCCGTCGCCGTCCATCCCCAGGATGCGGTCGACCGTCTCGACCTCGAGCATCGCCGTCCTCCTCAAGAGACCGGAAGCTCGCCGAGCGTGACAGTGATCGTGAACGGTTCTGCCGCCGGCGGCCGCGTCCCCGTAAGTCGAACGGCGTCGCCCGGACGACGTGAGGCGATCTGCGTCTGCAGGTCCTGCGCGGTCCGGATCTCCTCGCCCTCGAAACGGGTGATGAGGTCGCCGACACGCACGCCGGACTTCGCGGCGGGCCCATTCGGGTCAAGGGCGGCGACGCCGACCCCGATCGGCTGCCCCTGGTCGTTCGTGACGGTCAGCCCGGTGATCCCGAGGGCCGCGCGTCCCGAGTTGATCACGCGCCCGTGGTCGATGATCTGCTGGGCGAGGTCGCTCGCGATGTCGCCGGGGATCGCGAACCCGATCCCGGCTGCCACCCCGCCGATGCCCTGGTTCACGGCGGCGACCGAAGGGATGCCGACGACCTTGCGGTCGAGGCTGACGAGCGCGCCACCGCTGTTGCCGGGGTTGATCGGAGCACTCGTCTGGATCGTCTGACGGAGCACGGTCCCGGGGAAGCCGATCTGCGGCTCCGGCGGCTCCGAGACGGTCCGGCCCAGCGCCGAGACGACACCCTGCGTCACGCTGCTCTCCAACCCGAGCGGGCTGCCCATCGCCATGACGATGTCGCCCACCTGCAGGTCACGAGCCGCGCCGAACTGCGCGGGCACCAGGCCGCCGGTGTCGTGCACCTTGATCACCGCGATGTCCTCGGGCGGCCAGGAGTACACGAGCGTCGCCGTCCGCACGGCGCTGCTGTTCGCGAACCTGACCTCGAACGCCTTCCCCGTACCGACGACATGCGCGTTGGTCACGATGTGCCCGTCGCGGTCGAAGACAACGCCGGACCCCACCGATCCCGGCTGGCTGATCTCCACGACCGAGGGCAGGACGGCCTGAACGACCCCGGCGAACTCCTCCGACAACCCCTCCGCGATCCGCGGGGCGGGCGCCGTGTCGTCGCGGCCGGCGCACCCGGCCAGGGCGGCCGTGGCCGTCAGGAGCAGCGTGAGGACGAGAGCCCACGCCGAGCGCGCACCCGGATCCGCACGGCGAACAGGTCGCATCGGTCCGCCTCCTCGGTCTCGGGACGAGTGTCGGCTCCCGCTCGTCGGCAGCACGGACGTTGCCAGCACCAGCAGGGCGTAGTGCACAGCCCAGCAGGACGAACTGCGGGCATGTGGCCGTCCCGGCAGGGCAGCACGGGACGCTCCACCGTCGGCGCCGGTCGGAGGAGCACGGCGACGAACGCGGCGACGAACGCGGCCGGCTCCCGCAGGACGATCGAGTGTCGCGCCTATCTGAACCGGCGCGGGATCACCGTATGGCGGGTCGCCGCGGCGAAAGGCCCCTCCTCGGTCGTCGCCATATGCAAACGCCACGACGCCCAGCAGCACACGGGCGGTGGCAGCGACGCGCGGTCAGGCTGATATCCAAAGTCTTCGAACACAATCACTGTGAGGACGGCTGGGGCCTCGGGAAGGATGGAAGACTGCGCCGCAAGCTCTCGGCGAATTCGTCGCTCGAGAACTCCAACCAGAGCATGAGCAGTAGCAGCACGAGGCCGATCTGGGCGCTGACCTCGATGTAGGCCCTCGAGCTCGGGACGAGCGAGAGGCCGCCGTCGCCGATGGCCAGTCCCGCCAGGAGGTACAGCGGCACAGGTGTGAGCGACAGCCGGTGCGCGATCGTGCCGAACACGCTCAGCACGATCAGCAGGATGCCCAGCTCGAGCAACAGCGCGACCGACGGGGACACGTTCGGTCACCGAGCGCGCGCCTTCGCCCGGGGGCGCAGGTGCGCGCGGAACCAGTCGCGGCACATCTCCGCCAGGACCACTTGCGCCCTCGGCTCGTCGATCACGTGGCCTACGTCGTCGAGCACAGCGATTCGGGTGGGGCCGGCGATGCGGTCCGCGGCGTCCTCGTTGCGGGCGCGTAACTGCGCGTCGTACTCGCCCACGACGAGTAGGGTCGGCGCCCGCGCGATGAGGAGGAACTCGCCTGCGAGGTCCGGCCGGCCCGTCGGCGAGACGACCGCCCGCACCCAATCCGGCCTCGCCGCCGCGGCGATCAGGCATGCGGCTGCGGCGGCGTGGGCGCCCAGGACGCCGCCGGGAAGGCTCGCGGTCGCATGATCGGACGCCAACCGGTCGATCATCGCGATCGTGCGCACGCCCAGGAGGTTTGCATCGAACCGCAGCTCTGCTGTCGCGGCATCGATCCGCTGCTCCGCTTCTGTGAGCAGGTTGACCCTGACAGTGGCAATCTGCGCCGTGCTGAGCTCGTTCGCCACGCGCACATCCCGCTCGTCGTCGTGGCTGCCCCCTGGCCCCCGCGCGAAAAGCACGAGCCCGGTTGGGTTCGGGGGCATCGCGACGTATCCGTTGAGGTCGAGGCCGAGGATTTCGAAGGTGCGGGATTGCGGTACGGCCGTCATCGTAGGGACTGTCCTCGACCGGACCGGTCCTGGCACGGACCTGGCATGGCCAGGACGGGCACTCGATTCCCCCTGCGGGCACCGTTGCGGTCTCGATCGCGCACGGGGTGCAGGACAGCCCGGAGGGCGCTGTATAACTGGTTGCGGCGCTCCTTCGGCCATTCGTAGGCCTGTCCGATCTGCTTCAGAATGCCGTTCGTCTTCGCAGGCGTCGAGTCGAACGTAACGAGTCCCGTGGCGCTCACATCGGTTCACCTTCGCGGAGTCGACGGCTGGGTTCCGGCCTCCACCGTGACCGATCGCTCGGATAGCCTGCCCCTGGCAGGTAACGATTCCGGCGGCCCATTGCCCTCCCGGAAGGATCGGCTGATGCCTCCTCCTGCGGGACCGAAGGAATCGGAGGAAATCCGTCCTGGCGGGCCAGCGCGCCGGGCGGCTACCGGTGCGACGGTGGTGTATGAACGTAGCCGCGCACGATGAGCGCCACGCGCTGCTCGAGGAGCTGGAGCTGCTGCGGACGCGCAGGCGCGAGCTCGAGGAGAGTCTCGTGTCCGACGATCACCGGCCGCACGACTTCGGCGAGCAGGGAGAGACAACCGAACTCCGGGATGAGATCGACTGGGTCGACCGCCGTATCCGCGACCTCGCGCACTACCTCTGGGAGGCGGGGCGGCCCGAGGGGGACACGTCCGAGCGGGTCGGCCTCTACAGCGGGGTGACGCTTCGCTTCCCCGACGGCTCCTGCGAGACCGTACAGGTCAGCCGCTTTCCCGACGAGGACGTCCCGGTCGTCACGCCCGAGAGCCCACTAGGGCGGGCGCTACTCGGGGCGCAGCCGGGCGAAGAGGTCGCCTGGACGGCGCCAGAAGGGCGACTACATGCCCGCGTCGAGCAGGTCCGCCGTCCCCTGTAGCCGCCCTCCGGACGGCCGCCGGTGTGCGTGATCACGGCGCCTGATGGCCGCCGCGCTCGGCTGGGCGAGAAGGCCCGCCGTCACGAGTTCGACATCGTCGCCGTCGGCGGCCACGCGCACCGACTGTGTGGGAGCTCGTAGCCGGGACGTTCGCGGTCCACTCCCGCGAGGACGACCTTGGGGGAATCCGCAGGAGCGCCGAGCAGGTGGTGCACCGGTACGAGGAGGCGGAAGAGCGGCAGCGGCTGGTCGCCGAGACGCTCGAAAGGAGCCCTGCGGGGGGTCGAGCGGTGGTCGGGCTGAGGGACCCTGGCCTGTGGGCGGGTGCTACCGCAGCGGTAGGCCAGCTGCTCAACCAGGACGGGGTCGTGCTCCAGGGCACGGTCGGCTCGTAGCTGCGCTGGACCGCCTCCCTGGCCGAGCCGACGAGCTTGCCGCTCGCTTCCGACACCAACGCGTGCGTCTCAAGCGCCACGGCATTCTCGCGGATCGACCGCGAGCAAACTCGAAGCCGCCGCAGCTTCGCGCCCGACTGTCGACCCTGACCGAATCCTTCGGACGCTCCAGGCGGAGCCAGAGTGTTGCCCGCCAGACCGGACCGCAAACGACGCTTGACCTGACAGGTTCGACCGGACCGGGCAAGTCGGCGGCATCGGGATCGGCCCGGGAGGGCGACGGCCTTCCCCGAGGTTAGCCCCGCGGGACCCGTTCGACGTCCCGACCGCGCTGAGATGGTGGAATGAGCCGTCCACCTCGGGAGCCCGGTCATGGCCGATCACGCGAGGACCGTCAGGCAAGAGCGTTCGACGGTGGTGCAGTGTCCGCACTGCGGGAAGCACAATCGAGTTCCCGCGGTGGGTGACGGGGTGGCCAAATGTGGCAACTGCCGCAGCGCCCTGCCTTGGCTCACGGATTCAGGCGACGACGCCTTCACCGATGTGGCGGAGCGAGCGCCGCTGCCGGTCCTAGTCGAGCCGCCCTTGTTCTCAAAGGCGTTATCGGTCAGTGAGGTCGGCCATCGGTGCCGCGCTCGTGCTCGGGGACTGGAGGGGCGGTGACCGCGGGGTACCGGGTTCCTGGCCGCGTCATGGATTCGCACGTCGCGTCGATCCGTGACGTCGTCTCTTGTACCCCGCAGTGGTGCGAGGAGTGCATGCGCATGGGCACGCCGTGGGCGCACCTGCGGTTGTGCCTCACGTGCGGTCACGTCGGGTGCTGCGACTCCTCGCCAATGCGGCACGCGCGGGCGCACGCCGGCGTACTCGGACCCCGGGAGAACTGGCGCTGGTGCTACGTCGAGGAGGCCTTCGCGTGACGGGACCCCAGCATCGGGAGGCGCCGTGCGACCGCAGGACATGATGACGTTCGAGGAGGCGCGCAACCGGGCGTACGAGCTGCTCGGTGACGTCCGTGACCTCCTCACCGCCGAGTTCGAGCCAGGCGGGGTCCCGACCGGACTCGTCGCCGCAGCCGCGGCGGAAGCGCTGCGGCACATCAGCGCCGCCGAGGACGCGCTGGACCGGACAGGACTCGAATGAGGACGCACCCGGAATCCGCTGCACGAGGCCGGCCACCGATCGAGGCGGCCGACGAGGGTCCGCTCGACCCGCACGTCCTCGTCGTCATGGGCGCGACCGGCAACCTCGCCCGGCGCAAGCTGTTCCCGGCGTTGTTCCACCTCTGGCATCTCCACCTGCTGCCCGAGCGTTTCCGCCTCATCTGCTCCAGTCGCACCGCGCCGGGGACCGAGGATGCCTTCCTTCCGATGGTGCACGCGGCCATGGAGGTCTACCGGGGGACGATCGACGACCTCGCGTGGCAGGAGTTCGCCCGGCGGATCAGCTTCGTGCCCACGTTCGAGGACGACGGAGCCGCACTGGAAAGGGCCGTGGCGGAGGCGGCCAAGGAGCTGGGCAACGACTGCGAGATCCTGTACTATCTCGCGGTTCCACCGTCAGCGACGGAGAGCGTAGTCCGTATGCTCGGCACGTTCGACGTGCCCGGTTCGGCGAAGATCGTCCTCGAGAAGCCGTTCGGCAAAGACGTTGAATCGGCCCGCAGGCTCAACGAGACCTTGCATGACTTCTTCGAAGAGCGCCAGATTTACCGGATCGATCACTTCCTCGGCAAGGAAGCCGTGCAGAACATCCTTGCGCTGCGCTTCGCCAACGGGATCTTCCAGCCGGTGTGGAACTATCAGCACATCTGCTACGTCCAGATCGACGTGCCGGAACAGATCGACATTCAGGGCCGGGCGGAGTTCATGGAATCGACCGGCACATTCCGGGACATGATCTCCACCCACCTGTTCCAGTTGCTCGGCTTCGTGGCGCTGGCCCCGCCGGCACACATGGACGCGGACTCGTTGCATCATGAGATGATCAAAGTTTTCCGCGCGATCCGCCCCATCGATCCGGAGCGCGTCGTGTTCGGCCAGTACGACGGGTATCGCGACGAAGCTGGTGTCGATGAGGCCTCGACCGTGGAGACGTTCGTCGCTATGGAGGTCTACGTCGACGACTGGTACTGGATCGGCGTCCCCTTCTACCTGCGAACGGGGAAGGCGCTCGCCGAGGGCCGGCGCACGATCACGATCGGCTTCCGGGAACCGCCATTGAAGATCTTCCCCGGGGACGTAAACGACACCTGCAACGAACTGGTCCTCGAACTCACCGACGACCCGACGATCTTCGCCGACGTCCGGGCTAAGGTGCCCGGCGCCGCGTTCAGGCTCGGTCGGGGCAGAATGCGGCTGGCCCTCGTCGAGGCGTTCCCGGAAGCTGAGCCGCTCGAAGCCTACGAGCGCCTGATTCTTGATGTCATGCGCGGCGACTCGATGTTGTTCATCAGTACGGAACAGGTCGAGTTGCTATGGCTCCTGTGCGACCCGTTGCTGCGGAACCCCCCGCGGCCGATGCATTACCCACGCGGCTCGTGGGGGCCGAGAGAGGCCTTGCGTCTTCCCGCCGAGCATGGGTGGCGTTTGCCCGACTCATAGCGACCGGGTGCGTTCGGCCAACGGAACGCCGTCGCCCCGCGTTCATCGCGCACACTATGAAAATGATGAATCCGCGAGGCGAACACAGTCAGGAGAACGCGCACGCCGCGAGCAATCGCACCGGCGCCGGCAACCGCCGTCGCCTTGAGCAATCCGCGACGCGAAAAGCCGTTCATGGTCGGTGTCCTCTCGTCCGCCTACGAGCGCAAATCATTCGGCATCGTGGGCACGTCCACCGCGGCGAGGCCGTAGATGCCGCCACGATGCCGACTGCGACGGCCAGCACGGTGATGGAGCGGCTCGTCATCGGGTGCGGCTGTCGGCCTGGTTCGTGGTCTGTGGCCGGTCGGGTGGGTGGCGGCGCGGGCGCAGGGTGCGGGCGCCAAGCCACACGCCCAGGGGAGTAGGACCGCGGCGATGAGGAGACGGAACACCCGAGGGCCGGGCACGAGGAACACCCGGATGAGCGTGCCGATCACCACGTCGGGCAGGGTTCCAAGCACGAGCAGCCGGGTTGTCGGGCCGGCGACCCGGCTGTCGCGCCAGTAGCGGATCAGTGCTCCGGGGCCGGCGACGCCGCTGAGCTGGACCGGCAGCAGGAACACCCACGACCGCGATCACGACCCCTGCCGCGAACCCGATCACACCCGTGGTCCACGACATCTCGACGCCGGTCCCGGGAATCACACTCGCAGGCTCTCCCGACGACTCTCCCCGGGACCGTCGTGCGCGCCGGTCGCACCGTGAATGCTCGTCGCGGCGGCGCGCGGTCAGTACCCCGACTTTGCGCTTCGCAGAGGATTGGCGGGTGTCTCGACGAGCAAGTTCGTCGACTTGGTAACCCCGACGGCGACAACGCCAGGCGCCACCCCTAGCTCGTTGACCGCCTCGGTACCCATGAGCGACACGACGCGGTGCGGCCCGCACTGCATCTCCATCTTCACAACGATCCGGTCGGCATCGACAGCGGTCACCAGGCCGAAGGCGACCGCGCGATCGGGATCGAGCGCTTCGAGGTAGCCGCCTGCCCGCCCCTCGCCGCCGCTCCAGCGCGTGCACCTTCCGCATGACGTCGGGCCCGCGGACGACCGAGTCGGCGCGTCGCTGTCCAAACCAGGCGCAGCTCCTGCGGCAGCGACCCCTCGAGGGCTGCTGCCCGGACTGTGTCACTAGCCCTTCGAACCTGTCTCGTCTAACGATTCGCCGAAGTTCGCCCTCGTTCACGGCTGGTCGCACCGGCCGTATGGGGAAGGAGCCGAGTACGTGGCGCCACCGATGCGGCTCGTGGTGTCAAGCCCTCCGATCGCGGATGACCGATGGGTCACCCGGGTGCTGCGCTCCTGCCGAGCCAACTACGAGCAGTGAGAGGTGAAATTTGTGTAAGAAACCTGTGGGCAAGATGACTGAGCCACTGTCAAGTGCACTGAGCCACGGTCGGGGAGGGCGGCGCCTGCCAGCAGCGCCGGAATCAGTCCGAGCGCGTAGGTGGCGAACGCCAGTGAGACGAACATATCGGGCAGGTGTGAGGTGCTGCGGTAGACGAGCAGGAGTGTAACTGGTTCGCACCCCAGCGACGGCGAGCATCGCGACCGCGGCACGCATCCACGGCGCCGGCCGTCCCGGACCTGATCCCATGCGGGCCAGCTTGACGCTGCGGTCCGCCGAAATTCGGAATGTTGAGTCCAACGTCCGCTGCACTGCCGACTCCACATTGGGAGCCAGCTACGCAAAACCGTCAACCAATGATGCCTCGTCAACGGCAAGTGATCGAGACGAATCGGATGATAAGCGCGAAAACTGTCTAGCGAGTATCGGACTTCAACCTCGCGAATACTGGACCAAAGAGTTCGGCCTGGTTAGCTTGGTAGGGACTGCGGCGCCCCGCCGGACTGCAGGCCGGTGGGACTGCGCCGGCGCATTCCAACGGGAATGCGCCGCAGGCGAGCCACCAGCGACATCGCGCCGGGCCTGGTATCGGTGCGCCCTATCGGCGTCGATAGCCGCTACGACTCCGAGGCCAGTTCACTGCAGTACCGCGCCTGGCGAGATAACCGGAGCCAGATCCACCTCCGCAGGAAATAAGGGTAAATGACCGAGGCGACCCTGACCCGAGTGGCTCGTGGATTGGCAGACCCTTTGGGTGCGTCGATGTCGAATGAGGAGTGCGGGGCACTCGAGGGCGCGGCTCACCGCTGTCCGGGCCGCACCGCATCGCAGTTCAACCAACACGAACGGGAGACCGAAATGTCCGAGTCCTTCCCACTTCCCACCAAGCCTGAAGACATGGTCGCGGCGCTGGTTGAGCGATTCAACTCCGGCAAGGTCGACGAGCTGATGCCCTTGTACGAGCCGGAGGTCATGCTCGTCAAGCCCGACGGGCGGACCGTCACCGGTCACGCCGAGATGGCCGCCGATCTCAAGCACTTGGTCAGTTTCGGCCGACTGAAGGCCAACACGCGCCACGTGTTCACCAACGACAACATCGCCGTGATCATTCTGGACTGAGCAATTGACGGCACCGGTCCCGACGGCGAACACGTGCACTTCCATGGCACGGCAAGCGATGTCCTGCGCCGCGGCGCGGACGGAGTCTGGCGCTACCTGATCGACAACAACCAGGGGACGGCCGTGCGGCAGCCCGCCTGACACGTGTGCGCAAGCCGTCGTACTCGGGAAAAATCGGGCGGATGTGGCCGAACAGGCTTCTGACCCGGGGATCTTCGGGCTCTGGCGGGAGGTTGCCGGGTGGTCGCTGCGGTGTTCGCCGGCGAGGGGCTGGAGAGCCTGCGGCGGTTCCCGCAGACCGGCCGGGAGGCGCCAGCAGGACGGGTGCCCGTCATGAGCGTTCTGGATTCGATTCGGAGCATTGCCTGCACAGTCCTGGCGTCGCAAAGCTGCAAGCTGCTCCAGATCCTGCCGACGAACTACTCACCCCGCCGCGGCCCAACCCGGCCGCGACAATGCACGACAGAGGAAGAAATCAATGTCCCGTATCCCACTTCCAGCAGGCCAGGAAATTCCCGACGCGTCATCGCCCGTGCTGAAAGCGATTGAGAAGCAGCTGGGTTTCATCCCGAACATGCATCGCGCGCTGTCCCTCAGCCCGGCCGTACTCAACGGAGTGAATGGTCTTCAGACCGCGCTCAGCCGCACCCTCGACGCGACCACCAAGCATGGCATCGCGCATGCGGTCACCGAAGTCAACGGCGGCAGTTATTGCAAGGCGATCCACACGTTCACCGCCACGAACTTCGGTCGAATCTCAGCGGAGGAGATCGAGCTCTTCCAGCAGGGCCGCGCCTCCGACCCCAAGCGGAGCGCGGCCGTGGCCTTCGCCAAGAAGGTGATCGAAACTCACGGCAAGGTGAGCGACGCTGATCTCGATGCAGTCAGGAAGGCCGGCTACAAGGACTCTCAGATTCTCGAGATCGTGGCGCTGACGGTCCAGTTCTCGATGACCAACTTCCTGAACAATGTCATGGATACCGACGTTGACATTCCGGGGCCGTCAGCCACCTAGCCGGCGACCGGCTCGATTGTGGCGGGTGGTGTGCTGGCGGGAACGAAGGGCGCCGTATACGGCGGGGTGCCGCAGTGGCTGACGCAGTTCGTCTCCCCGGTGGGCAAGATGGGCGGCATCCTGGTCGCGCCGATGGCAGTGTTCTGGGTGGTCTTCGCCATCTGCTCGCCGCGTGGAGCGGTACCGGGGACCCGAACATCGGAGACCAGTACCTGTTCCTCACGATCGCAGCGGTCATCGTCGGCGGAACGTCCCTGGTCGGAGCGATCGGTGGCTACTGGCGCACCGTGGTCGGGTCGCTCATCCTCATCGTGCTGACCACCATCCTGGTCGGCCACAGCTTCGGCGCGTCCACCCAGCAGCTACTTCTCGGCGTCGTGATCCTCGCCGTCGTGGGCACCTACGGGCGCGACCGCCCACTGCGGGACCGCCTCTAACCCCAGCAAAGAAGACAAGAACCAAAAGCAAGAAGGAGCAGAACGGATGCGCAGGATTCTCATCCGCGGCGGGACCGTGATCAGCGTCGACGCCGCGGTGGGCGACTTCAGGGTCGGCGACGTGCTCATCGAGGGCAACAAGATCGTCGCGGTGGGCGCCGACCTGTCGGATGAGCACGCCGACGAGGTCCTCGACGCCGAAGGCATGATCGTCATGCCCGGCTTCGTCGACAGCCACCGTCACCTCTGGCAGACCGGCACCCGCGGGGACTCTATGGACCAGGTCTTCCAGAACCTGATCAAGAGCCAGTGGCCCATGATCGCGGCACATTTCACGCCGGAAGACGTCTACGACTGCGCACTGGCCGGCGCCGCCGACGCTCTCGACCGGGGCGTCACCACCGTCCTTGACTGGTGCCACGTCATCAACACCCCGGACCACGCCGAAGCCGACATCCGCGCGCTGCGCGACAGCGGCATCCGCGCGCTGTTCGCCTACGGCTCGTCCATGACCCGCAGGCTGAACGAGTTCAAGGGCGTCATGGAGGCCGGCGACGTGTGGCAGCACGCTCGGCAGGTGCGGAGGCAGTTGTTCACCGACGCCGAGGACCGTCTCACCTTCGCCCTCGGCGTACAAGGCCCCGAGGTGACGACAATGGAGATCACCGCCGCCGACATCGCCGTTGCGCGCGAACTGGGCGTCCCGATGTCGATGCACGTCGGCACGCCGGAAGGCCGCCCCTCGTCGTCTGACCAGTCGATCAAGAAGCTCGCCGAGGCCGGCCTGCTCGGTGCCGACATGAACTTCGCGCACTGCTGCGCGACCACCCCCGCCGAGTTCGAGCTGCTCGCCGCAGCGGGCGGGACGGCCACAGCCTGCCCGTCCGCCGACATGGCGATGGGCATGGGCACCCCGGCGATGGGCCGGATGCGTGCCGCCGGGGTGCGGGTGGCACTCGGCACTGACTCGGTGATCGCCGCGAGCGGCGACATGTTCGACGAGATGCGCGCCGCGCTGTGGGCGGAGCGCGCCGTCCAGGCGCAGCGCGTGTACGCGACAGGCAGCGAGGTCATGCACACCGCCGACCTGCGCTTCTCCACCAAGGACGCGCTCGAGGCGGCGACGATCAATGGCGCGCACGCCTGCTGGCTGGCCGACCGGGTCGGGTCGCTGACCCCGGGCAAGCGGGCCGACGTCATCCTCGTCCGGGCCACCGACTCCAACCTGTGGCCGGTCAGCGACGTGGTCGCCACTCTGGTCGGCTGCGGCAGTGGGCTGAACGTCGACACCGTCCTCGTGGACGGCGAGTTCGTCAAGCGCGACGGCCAGCTCACCCGGCTCGACATCCGCGAGGTCCGTGCCGGGCTCGCCAGGTCCCGTGACCGGCTCTACGCGACGGACAACTACCCGGGCATCCGCCCGCTCATGGCTAGCGCCGGTAACGGCGAGACGAGGAGCTCCTGACATGCCGGGCCGCGGTGGTCCGATCGGGAGGAGGATCTCCGGTCCAGAAGTGGTACCCATTTCTGCGATCGCTTTGGGCCCTACTACGGGACCGATTGCTAGTTAGCGTGATCGGCATGGAGCCAGTCACCGCGAGCGCGGACGCTGGTGCGCCTGCGGGTGCGTGAGATCGAACATCCAAAGCCGCTCGGTGCCGGCTACGGACGTTCGGGAAACGAGAGGAGCAAGAGCATGATCGACGCCGATATGCGGCTGATCGTGGCGGCCGCCAAACTCACCTTCGTCGCCACGGTGCGCCCTGACGGGTCGCCCAACCTTTCGCCGAAGGGATCGGTGCGGGTGTATGACGACGAGCACCTGGCATTCATGAACATCGCCTCGCCGGGGACGATCGCCAACCTCACTGCGGAGCCGCGCATCGAAATGAACTCGGTGGACGTCCTCCGGCGCCGGGGCTATCGGTTCACCGGAACCGCGGCGGTTCATGGTCCCGGGACGCCGGTTTACCAGTGGTTGCACGCCTGGCTGCTCGATCTGAACGGACCGGGTTATCCCGCGCACGAGGCTGTCCTGGTCCACGTCGATCAGGCTCAACCGATCACGTCACCTGCTTACGCCTTCGGCGGTGCGGAGGAATCCGCGCTCATCGCCGAATGGTCCGCGAAGTACCAGGTCGTTCCTAGTGAAGGGGAGAAGGTGTGATGCGTGCTGCTGGAGTGCGTGAGTTCGGTGGTCGGGTCGAGTTGCTCGACCTTCCCGACCCCCGTGATCCCGGTCCGGACGAGGTCGTGATCGAGGTCGCTGCGGCCGGCGTCGGCAACTGGGACGACATTGTCCGCACCGGTGCGTGGAATGTCGGGCTGACACCGCCGATGGCGCTCGGCGTGGAGGTCGCCGGCACGGTGATCGCGGTCGGCTCGCGGGTCACGGGTCTTCGGCAGGGCGATGAGGTTCTCGGTCACCCGCTGCAGCTGCGTGAACAGGGTTGCTGGGCGGAGTACGTCGTGGTGGATGCCGCTCTGGTCGTGCGGAAGCCTCTGGGCGTGTCGTGGGAGGTCGCGGCGGCGTTCCCGGTGCCCGCGCTGACCGCGCAACAGGTCCTCGCCGACTCGCTCAAGCTCGCCGAGGGCGAGACGCTGCTCGTGCACGGCGCCGGCGGGACGACCGGTGGGCTGATCGTGCAGCTTGCCGCCCTGCGTGGGGCACGGGTCATCGCCACCGCCGGACCGTCCAGCGTCGATCGGACAGCGCAGGCCGGAGCGGCCGAGGTGCTCGACTACCACGACAGCGGGTGGCCCGAGCGCGTCCGCGAGCTGACCGGTGGCGTGGGCGTCGACGCCGCCGTCAACACCGTCCGCGGTGGGAGCACGGACACCGTCCTGGCGGTGCGGGACGGCGGTCGGATGGCGACCATCACCGGCGATCCGCCGGCGGACGATCGCGGCATCAGCGTCGCCGACGTCTATGTGCGCCCGGACGCCGCTCAGCTCGCGGAGCTCTGTGCGCTGCTGGGGGATGGGCGGCTGAGCCTGTCGGTCGGCGCCGCGCTGCCGCTGGTCGAGGCGGCGACGGCGCTGGAGCGCGTCATCGCGGGCGCCAGCGGTGGTCCGGTAGTGCTGCTCGTCTAGCCGCGCGTGCCGAGCAAGGACCCGGCCTATGGCGGCAATGCCGCCGCCATCGGGCGAGGATCACCTACGGCGCAAACGCCTGGGATTCTTGTTCCTGCTCGGGACTGGCGTGGGAAACGTGATCGGGTTCGGGCTGGTGATTTGCATGAATGTATGTGGCATCGATCGGCAAGCCTCCGCCGGCCATCAGTGGTTTGGCGCAGCAGCGCGCCCGACGGTCGTGGCGATACATTCTCGTCTGGCCCGGTGCCTCTGCACAAAATTATAATGGACGCAATATCGTCCACAGAATGACACAGAATGTGGCGGCGAGGACTGGATGCAGGGAGGTGCCTGATGAAGGCGATTGTGGTGACGGATGAGGCCGCGGGAACGGCCGGGATGACGCTGGTGGAGCGGCCCGAGCCGAAACCGGCGATAAACGACGTCGTTGTTCAGGTTCATGCGTCGGGATTCACCTCGGGTGAGCTGACGTGGCCCTCGACCTGGACCGATCGCGTCGACCGTGACCGAACACCGTCGATTCCCGGGCAAGAACTGGCCGGAGTGGTCACCGCCCTCGGCTATGGCACGACGGGGCTGTCAGTGGGACAGCGGGTGTTCGGCCTCACGGACTCGTATCGCGGCGGAGGGCTGGCGGAGTATGTGGCGATCGAGGCACGCAACCTCGCACCGCTGCCGGGCGACGTCGAGTTCACGGTGGGCGCGAGCCTGCCGATGCCGGGTCTGACCGCGTGGCAGGGACTGTTCGAGCACGGCCGCCTTCAGGCGGGGCAGAGCGTGCTCGTGCACGGCGCGGCCGGCTCAGTCGGATCGATGGTGACTCAGCTCGCACGTGAGTTCGGCGCGTACGTCATCGGCACCGGACGCGCCGTCGACCGGCAGAAGACGCTCGATTTCGGCGCGATGGAGTTCGTCGACCTTGAGAACGACACTCTGGAAGACGTCGGCGGCGTCGACCTGGTGTTCGACGTCATCGGCGGCGACATCCAAAGGCGGTCTGCAGGCGTGATCCGGGCCGGAGGAACGCTGGTGACCATCGCCGGCCCGCCCGAGGCGCGGCCCGCGGACGGCCTGGCGGTCGACTTCGTTGTCGAGGCCGATCGTGCCCAGCTGGGTGAGATCGTCCGGCGGGTGCGTGACGGGCGGCTGCTGACGAACATCGGCAACATCGCAACCCTCGACGATGCCGTCGCGGCCTTCAATCCGACCGAGCGGATCAGCGGGCAGACGATCATCCGCGTTCGTCCGTGAGGCCTTGAAGACAGCGAGCGGTCCTGCCCTCCTCGTGGATCAGCGTCAGCCGCGTGGCCAGGGCGGTGAGGGGTCGATTGCGCCTCGTCGTAGTCGGCGCGTGCACCCGGATCGGGCCCGGCCCCGTCGGGTAGCAGCGGCGGAGGTTGCCGGTCCTGATGTACCCACCGGAACCAGCCGTCCTTGGTCGCCAGCGGTTCGTCCGGCGGCGGGTCATACGGCTCCAGGGGCGACGTCATGGCCATCGCCGGGCCTCGGCGTGCGCGTCGAACACCCAGAACGGGATCACCACGCCCATCTCGTCATCCGTGTTTCCCGGCTCCTGCGTGGCCTCACCGCTGGCCTGGTTGTCGCCGGCCGCGTCGACATACATCTCGTTCGGGGAAAGTCGCCGGCCGGTGTCGGGGCCGACCAGCCCCTCGTGCAGGCGGGCCTGCCAGCCGGCGACGAGCCACTCGTCGAGCAGCTCCTGAAACTGCGCCAGTGACCAACATGCCTCGGCGGCGACGTCGTGGCCGCGATCCGTGGCGGCGCGGCCGGTGTAGCCGGCCACGTGCTGACAGAACAGGGTGTTGATCGAGCCGAGGGTGCGCTCGATGACGCTCTTGTCGGTCGGGGTCCGCGGCCGGGCCGGCTGCAGCGAGATCCCCAGGACCTCGCACGAGCGTCGGAACGTCTCCGCGCAACCCCTCGGCCGGGTACCGATGCCGCATCCGCTGCACCGTCCTCGGGCTGGTCGCCATGCCCGCGGCGGACAGCTGCGCCGCCTTCGCCGCCTCTCGCTGCCGCACCAAGCGCTGCTGCGAGTCGAGCTCCGGGCGCGGCAGCGCCTCCGGCGGCGCGCCGGGCGGCAGGCCGGTGCCCACCTCCACGACGTGGCGTTCCCACGCCCGCACCAGCTCGACCACGTCCGGCGGAAGGTCATCCAGCAGCTGATTAGCCAGCGCCGGCCCGCCAGTGCCGCCGACGGCACCGTGGCTGCCCCGCTGTCAGCTCTCAGTAGGGCTGGCGAGGCAGCGAGGCCGTGAGCTGGCCTTCGCCATGTTGATTGAGAGACCGCTCGGAGTCCCGCGACCTGGTCGTCGTGCTGGCAAGCAAAGTTGATCCAGTGCTTCAGCACCGGGATGAGCTGTGCCGGAATGTTGCGACTCAGCGTGGTGTCGGCGAGAGGGCGAGCGAGCCCGTCGTCGAAGCGTCGGGGAGCAGCGGGCGGCTGTTGGGGGGCGCGCTCGCCAAGGGTGGGGAGGACTGGGCTGATCAATCCGTCGTCTACTACCGGTGTTTCGGCCCGCGCCTCCTATTGCCTTCAGGGCTTCCGCATCGGCGGACCATTTGGGCGGCATGGCGCGCTGCTCAACGACGCTCCTTCGCTTATGCAGTCGAGGAAGCCTTCCTGGGAGGCGAGCTCGACCCAGGCCGTGGGATCACCGTCGACGCAGTGCATGGTTGAGATCGAGGCGGTCACCTCATCGGAGAGCGCATTGATCAAGTACATGGCGTTGTGGAAGGAGTCATGGGCAGTGGCCGAATCCAGCGAGGCCGGAGGCAACCCTATCGGGTCCACGACGGCGGTCCATGCCCCCAGCGGAGAGCGGTGGTAGTCGACGAGCACGAACAGAAACTCGCCTGGGTCGAACGCATCCTTCGGTATGGCTGAGGTGGGAGTCGGCCCGCGGCCTTTGCGGCGGGTTGATTGGCTGGTCACGTCAGCAGCATCATGTCCCCGGCCTCTTCGCAGCGACCGACACGCTACGCGCCTGGTGGATCCACACTGTAGAGAACTCGTTACGAACCGAGCCGGTTTCCCGGTCGTTGTCGGACCAACTGAGCCAGAACGGGCAGTCCCCGGCGGCCCACACCCCGGGCACGGAGGTGGCCATGGTGTCGTCGAAGGTGGCACGGTCGTGAGTCATGTCGACAGCCCTGTCGCCCACGGCGGGAGGCGCCCGTGATCCCTCGAGCAACGCGGCCGAGGCCGCAGCGTTATCGCCTCGTCGCCGCCCGTCCAGCGGCGTTGATGTGCCGACCAGAACCGACAGGGGCCGCCGGTACGCTGCCCAACGTGACCGAGCCGTCCGGGACCTGGCAGCGCGCGGTGGTGCTGGGGGCGCACGTGCGTGAGCTGGCCAAAGCGGCCTCAGCGCAGCGGACAGGACGCGGCTGCGGCTCGTGTGCTGGGTGACGGTGCCGATCCCTTACCTGTCAATTCAGCGTGTTGAGATTTCTGCGAGCTGACCAACGCTGAGCGAGTCGCTCTCGCGCGCAGGCCCGTGCAACCATGGCACTCGCAACAGCGATGAAGATCATTGCGGAGCCCGAACTCGGCCGCTCCAACCGTGTTCGCCACGCGGTCCAGTAGCTCGAGCACCTTCGGCTTGTCCGTGTCGAAGAAAATGAGCGCGTACTGCGCCGCGTACTCCAGCGTCCTCGAGGAGGGTTCCTCCTGTTGCTCTTACCCGCTGCGCCGGGTCGGGTCGCGGTGTCGAAGCAGCTCGCCAGCTTGTCCACTCAGTCGTAGTGGGTGTGGCGGGGTGCGGTGATCGCGTTGTCCAGCCGCAGGCGCATGGCCGGGTGCATGGTCAACTCGCCGATGTCGGCGAGGTCGCACCAGCCGGCAGCGTCGGTCTCGATCCCGTCCGGCCGCGGCGGTCCGCTGTCGGGCTTGGCGGGGACGGCGTGGAAGCACAGCGCGAGTTGCTGGTGGATGCTGCCGTCGGGATCGACCAGGACGTGGCTGGGATCGCTGTAGACCCCGGACAGCGTGGTGAGCTCGATCGTGATCCCGGATTCCTCGGCGACCTCGCGAAGCACAGCTTGGCGGGCGGTCTCGCCGACTTCGATCCGTCCTCCGGGGAGCTCCCAGTTGCCGTCGTCGATGCGGCGAACCAGCAGGACTTGCCCGGCGGCGTTGCGGGCTGCCGCAAACGCGGCCGGCAGGAGGTCGTGCGGGTGCGGGGCACTCGCATCCTGGTAGTACTCGTAGAGCCGGACCACGTGCTGATTGTTGGGTTACGGGCTCGGTACCGGCAAGCGGGCGATGCCCGGGAGCGGCACGGCCGATCAACTCGCTGTGGCTGGCCAGGCTGCGCGACTTCGAGGGCGGCGCTGACCGGCATCAAGAGCTGCTTCGTCGTCGCCACGGGTGGCGGGATCCCCGTGGTCCTCGGTCTGCTGCCTGTGCTGGGCCGGGTCATGAACGCCATCCTCCAGCCCCTCTCCTCGGCGGTGCGGGCATCGTGCTGTTCGGTTCCGTCGCGGCGGCCGGCATCCGCACCCTGAGCCGGGTGAACTTCACGAACTCGAACGGGATGATCGTGGCGGCGTCGATCGGTGTCGGGATCATCCCGATCACCGTGCCCGGGGTCTACAACCACATTCCCGAGTGGCTGGCGACGATCTTCGTGTCCGGGATGCGACGGCGATCTTCGCCGTGCTGCTGAACCTCGTTCAACCACTTCTCGAAGACCGACGAACCGGTGGCGGCCGAGCACTAACAGCCGGCGCCGGCTGGAGGAAACGGAAGGTGGCTTTCGGTGCGGTGGACGTACCGAAAGCTACTTTCGGTACATTGGGGCCGGCCGAGGACAATGCTCGCATGACCGCCATCGACGGGGTCACCCCTGCGCCGGACGACACCGCCGCCGGAGGCGGCGACCCCACACCCTCCGGGCACGTGATCGTCTACGGCGTGCGCGGCGTCGGGCTGCGCACCGTCGAGCACCTGCAGGCCGTCGGCGTCGACACCGTCGCGGTCGCCGCCGGGCCCGACGACGCTGATCCCGTCGCGGACGCCCTCCTCGCGCGCTGGGGTGTGCCGCAGGTGACCGGCCGTACGCGGGAGGCGCTCGCGGCCGCGCGGCTCGACACCGCCGCCGCGGTGATCTGTGTCCCCGACGACGACCTGCGCAGCATGGAGACCGCCCTGCTCGTCCGGCGGGTCCGGCCGGACGTGCGGCTGGTCGTCCGCATGGGCAACTCGGCCGTGGGTCGGGCGCTGGCCGAGGCCGCAGGGGAGGACAGCGTCCTGGACGTCGCCGCCCTCGCCGCACCCGCGGTCCTCGAGGCCTGCCGGGGCGCCCGGCCCCGCCGGATGGTGCTGGCCGGGCAGGCCTTCCTCGCCGCGGACCTGATCGTCGACCGGCCCGCGACACTGCGCGAGCTCTACGGCGAGCTGGCGCCGATCGCGGTGTCCCGGGATGGGACGGCGACGATCGTGTCGCCGGGTCGCGACACCGCCGTGCGGCCCGGGGACAGGGTGACGGCCATCGGCACACCCGCGGAGTTCGCGGCCCGGCACGTCCCCGACCTTCCGCTCGAGCCGGACGAGCGGGCCCGGCACGCCGCCGGCGTCCGCTCGGCCGGCGGGGCCCGCGCCGTCGAGCTGGAGCAGTACGGCGGGGCCCCCGACCTGCGCACGCTGCTGCGCTCGCTGCGCGCCGAGGCCGACCGCCCGCTGCGGACGATGCTGCTGACGCTGCTGGGCCTGGCCGTGCTGTCGACCGTCGTGCTGCGGCTCGGGTACGTCAAGGCCGACGGCTCGCACATGACCGTGCTCGACGCCGCGTACTTCACCGTGGAGACGATCGCCACCGTCGGCTACGGCGACTTCTCCTTCGCCCAGCAGGCGACGTGGCTGCGCGCGTTCGCCATCGCGCTGATGTTCTGCGGGGTCGCGCTTTTCGCCGGCCTGTTCGCGCTGCTCACCGACCTGCTGGTGAGCACCCGACTGACCCGGTCGTTCGGGCGTCGTCGGGCCGCGACGACCCAGGACCACGTCATCGTCGTCGGGCTGGGGTCGATCGGGCTGCGGGTCGTCCACGACCTGCTGGCCGACGGCAACCGCGTGGTCGTCGTCGAGCGCGACCCGGACAACCGCCACCTCGGCCAGGTCCGCGCCCGGGGCGTGCCCGTCGTGATCGGCCACGCCACCGACGCGGCCGTGCTCGCCGATGTCAACCTCGGCGCCGCGGTCGCTGTTGCCGTGCTCACGGGCAACGACCTGGTCAACATCGAGACCGGGCTGGCGGTGCGCGACCAGCTCGGCGACCGCTGGCCGGACGTCCCGGTGGTGCTGCGGGTGTTCGACCGCGATCTCGGCGCGGCGGTCCACGAAGCTTTCGGCTTCCGCTACGTGCGCTCGACGGAGGCGCTGGTGGCGCCGTGGTTCGTCGACGCCGCGCTGGGCCTCGGTGTGCTCGGCACCTTCCACGTCGGCCAAGACGCCTTCCTCGTGGGTCGCCTGACCGTCGCCCCCGGCGGGGGCCTGGACGGGATCGCGATGCAGGAGCTGTCGGCCCGCACCCGCGTGATCGCGATCCGCCGCGCCCGCACCGGGGAGATCGAGAACCCGCCGCGCAGCGGCACCCGGTTCGCCGCGGGAGACGAGGCGTATCTCGTCGGGCCGTACGAGGAGCTGCTGGAGGTCTTGCGTCGCGACTAGATGTACTCGGCCAGGACGTTGGTGACCGGCGGGCCGGAGGGACACGCCGGGGCCGGGTTGTTGTAGACGGGGAGAACCTCCGGCTGGAAGCCGGGGCCGGTGGGCGATCTACGAGGACGCCGTGACCATCGCCGGGAAACGCAAACGGTACCCGGTGCTGACGCTGCGGCGGGGGTGTTCGTGCAATCCTCCGCCCCGCCCGCCCGCCCGCCCGCCCGCCCCGCCCGCCCCGCCCGCGCCGCGGCCAGCGCCCGGCCCGACCCGCCGGTAGGCGCATCCTGGCCGCACTGGCCCCGCTCCGACTGATCCCCGCAGGCCACGGCCAGCAGCTATCTAGCACGGTGCGCACCACCAGGCGCAGAGCACGACGACGACCGCGTCGCGGACGAGCACCGTGCCCAGGAACCAGTCGGTGGGCAGGCCCTTCTTGTCGGTGCCGAGGTAGCTCGGCATCGTCGCCGGCCAGACCAGGGTGTCGACCACCATCCAGCCCAGCAGCAGCCGTCGCGGCGGTATTGCGAGCACCGCCAACGGCACCAGCCACAGCGAGGCTCCACACCTTGTTGACCACCAGGAACGACGCCACCACGAGGAAACACACCGGCGCCAGCCGGGGCGGGCGCGGGCTCCCCAGCGCAAGCACGGTGATGGCGACCAGGCAGGCCGCGAAGACCGCGGCGCTCACCGCGTTGAGCACGACCGGTGCCTCGTTCGGCGGCAGGTCGTCGTCGAAGCCGGGCCAGCCGCTGAAGTGCGACACGATGTTGTACAGCGACTCGGGGTTGGGTCCCCGGTCCTGGTTCAGGCTGAAGAACTCCCGCCACCCCGCGGTCCATACCAGCGCCACGGGCAGGTTGACGGCCGTCCACGCGATCGCGGCGTCGGCGACGGTGCGGACCGCGGTCCCCACCGCCCGACCCCTGGAGGCGACCAGGACCACCGGCAGCAGCAGGAACAGCGGATACAGCTTCACCGGGCCGCCGACGCCGAGCAGGACGCCGGCGAGCCATGGGCGAGCGCGAGCAGGCCGGTCGTCGCGGCGGCGGCGGCGGCGAGCGTGTCGGGATCGCCCGGGCCCTGCTGGTATACTCCCCGGGGTTGTTGCTCGACGAACCCACCGTCGGGCGTCTAGCCCACCGGACACCGTTATGATCATGCTGATCCGGCATGCGGAGAAACCTCCGCACCCTTCCGCTATCCCGCAGGGCGTCGACCTTGACGGCCAGGAGGACGCGCACAGCCTCACCGTCGTCGGCTGGATGCGCGCAGGTGCGCTTGTCGAGTTGTTCTGCCCCTCCCGCGGCGACTCACCCGCGGAGCTGAGACGGCCCGACACCATCTACGCCTCCGCCTTCGACGCCTCCGTCCACGGCGGCGGTCACAGCAAACGCTCAATGCAGACCGTCCTCCCGCTTGCGGCCCGCCTCGGCCTGGTGGTCGTCAAACGCTATGCCGTCGGTGACGAGGCCCACCTCGCAAAAGAGATCAGCACCCGCCCCGGCGCCACCCTTGTCGCCTGGCACCACGAAGCCCTCCACAGCATCGTCCACCACCTGGGCGAGGTGCACCCAAGCCCACCCGATCACTGGCCGGCCGACCGCTTCGACCTCATTTGGACCTTCACCCCCGACGGCCAAGGGTGGCGCTTCGCCCAAATCCCGCAACTCCTGCTGCCTGGCGACCTGCCCCACCCCATCGCTGCCCGCCCGACCCTGGCCGAGACATGACCACCGACACCAGATAAGCAGTGCACAACGTCCTACACACCGGTGCCTACCTCACCACGTTCGCTGGCATCGAGGGTCGTTCTTGACGGCGCGCTGCCCGCTCCGCGCGGTGCAGAAGCTGCTCAGGTGAGACGACCGCACCGTAGGGCTCGGCCGGGTCGCCGGCGGCCTCCTCGGTGGGCGCACCTCCCACGGCCGCGGCGCGCGGGGCCCTCGCGTAGCGAGGCGGAGTGGCGGATGCGCAGCGCGTGCGCGTTGTCGGGTGCCA
>NZ_BAAAUS010000013.1:162503-403507 GCF_039534065.1 Pseudonocardia yunnanensis
GCCCCGCCCGGCGGCGACGGCCGGGGGCCACCGGCGCAGCCGGCCACCGCAGCCGACATGGCCAGCGCGACGAGTGCGACGACCGGCCGCAGCACCACCCGCCGTGCTCATCGACCCGACGGGTCACACACCCTCCCGGACCTCATTCGTCCTCTGCAGTGGCGGCTCGATGACGCCGTGCCCCGGCTGCAGCCGCACGTCGATGACCATGTGGCCGTCGATCAGGTCGATCTCGGTGATCTCCTGGTAGGCCACTCGCCCACCGAGCTTGCGCTCGAGCTCGGCAACCAGCGCCGCCTCGTTCGTGTATACCCCTTCGAGCTTAACGTCCATGCGCCGGGAGCGATCGCGCAGCGGCTTGCAGTCGACGCCGAGCACGACCAGCAACAACACGACGTTCATCGCCACGGTCAACCCGCGGTCCTCCAAACCCAAACCGTTGAGCAGACCCAGAACCAGCGCGAGGAAGTAGTACCCCACCTCCTGCTGGCTCACGCGGCCCGCCTGCAGCCGAATGATCGAGAGGATCGCGAACAGGCCGAAGCCCACCGCGATCTCTATTCGCACCTTGGTGAGCACCGACATCGTCACGAAGACGCCGATGTTCAGTGCGGAGTAGGACAGGAGCAGGTCCGTGCGCCAATGGCGGCGGAAGTACAGGACGTAGGTCATCAGGAAGAGGGCCACCAGGTCGATAACGAGGGACGTCCCGATGCCGCCGTATCTGTTCAGTAGGTCCTGCATTGTCGACTCCCGAGGTAGGGTCCTTCACCCGCTGTAGAACCGGAGATCTGAGGGGCTGCTCCGCGCCTTCTTGGCGTGATGCCCTGCGCGTACGTATCCGGCAGCCCTTGCCCGCTGGATCGTTTCGATCCTCGACCGTCTTAATGTTCTGCTTCATGTGTCGGAGTACCGTGTCAAAGGTGCTCGTGTGAGATGTACACCGTCCCTCCCCGATTGAAAAGCGTGGGCCGTCGGTGAGTGGCGCTGGGACCGACGGTCGCGCATGGGGCACGTCGGTCGCGCCCGTCGACGACCCTGGCCGGTCCCTGGTGTCGCCCTGCCGAATCTGGCCGGTACCTTCCGCAATCACCCTGCGGCTCGCCAGACGCCGCGGCGCACTCCTCCTCGCAGCCTCACCCGCCGTATCCGCGCCTCTCAGCTCAGCGCTAGTGGGGCAGCTTCGCGCACACGGTGCTGGCGGACATGCGCGCGGCTGCGTCGTTCGACCCACCGGACCGGATCTTCGAGGTGGGTCTGCAGGCGGCGCACGCGGCCGGGCTGGTCGGGCGGCGCCGGGTGCTGGATTCGACCACTCTGTATGACGCGGTGGCCACGATGGCCACCGTGACGTTGATCCGCTCGGCGGTGCGTGGCCTGCCCGCCGCCGCCGACGCCGACCTGGCCGCGCCGCTGCGGGCGGCGCTGAGCAGCAGGGACGACTACGCCGGCAACGGCAAGCCGCAGATCGACTGGGACGAGGGGCCGCCCGTGAGGAATTGATCGACTCCCGGGCCCGGGACGGGTATGAGCTGCAGGACGTGCTGGATGGCCGCGAGCTCGCCGAGGCGGTGGAGCAGGCGGCGACGCTGCTGGCCACGGTGCTGGGCCAGGATCTGGAGCAGGGCCCGGACAAGGTGTTCCGGATTGCGCGGCGGGTCGCGCGCGACCGGGTGATCTCCACTGTGGACCCTGGTGCCTGGCACGGGCACAAGACCTCCGCGCGCGGGTTCGACGGCTACAAGGGCCACATCGCGGTGGACCTGGACTCGGAGATCATCACCCGCGACCACGGCCACCCCGGGCAACGCCAGCGACGGCGCCGTCGGGGCGAGCAGGGGCATCACCCCAGCGCGGCGAGCAGGGGCATCACCCCGGCGGGACGGGTGGAGGTCGCCCGCAGCCGCCGCGGCCGGCGGCGGGACGCCAGGCCTTGCCCGGCTGGCCCTGCGCGGACATCAGCACACGATCGCGCAGCTGCCGGACCGGGTTATCGGCTGGAGCGTGCAGGCCCCGGCCCGCCAGGCCGCCGAGCGCGACGAGGAAAAGATCGCCGGCTGAACGGACGAACGGTAGCCGGCGATCAAGGGATGGCGGCGGACCTGGGCGCCTGCCAGTGCTTCGAGGACGAGGCGGGCCACGGGCTGAGGCCGCCCAAGGGCCGCACCACGGGCCGGCACGGGTCGCCCCTCGGTGGTGCGGGTGACCGTCGCGGGCGCCAAGCGGGTCTCGCTGGCTGTGCTGGTGTGCATCAAGCCGGGACAGCGCCCGCGGCTGATCTACCGCACGCACGTGGACCGCGGCCGGCGCACCGACTACGTCATGCAGGTCGCGCCCGGGCTGTCCGCGACGCATTTCCGGCCAAGGCTTTCGTCTCGGGTTGGGCCGCGGGGATGACCGTGCCCCTCCGTGCGCTGATGGTGCTGTCAGACGCGCTTCGCCCGGCGCTTGCGCCAGCGGCTCGTCATCAACACGCTTTTCATGATCAGCTGTGTCGGGACAAGCATTCGGACCCCAAGGGTCGACAGGGGGTCAGTTTCGAAGGCGCCGTCGACGCCGCCGTCTGGAGCATTGACATCGCCACCTGCGTATGGACCGGCGAGTGGGCCGAACATCACTCGACTAGGCGATCGACCGTCCTTCCCGGCGCCACTCTTTTGTACCTCATATGGGGCGAGCTGGGGCCGTCCGAGGGACGCATTTGCCGTCACCGCTCGCCCACCTGGACAGCCCGGGGCAGACGGGTGACGACCGGTCGACAGTCGCGGGATCTTGGCCGGTTGGCGGGGGGATCCGCGGCGAGGAGACTGCCCCTGCTCGGCTGTGGTGGCCGGGGGAGCGACGTATTGCAGATGGCCATGAACTCGAGATCCCGGCGGTCGCGGGCAGCGCGACCTTGAGAGGCGTGCTCGGCTGGGGCGATGAGGTGGCGGTCCAGCCGGGTCACGTGGCGCAGGGCCGAATTTCCGCCAAGCCGGATGACCGCGTCAATGGTCGCTATGCGACGGAAGGCGTGGAGGGGAAGGGGTCTACCTATGCGGATCGTTGTGGACCTGAATCGATGTCAGGGATACGCGCAGTGCGTGTTTCTGGCCCCCGAGTTTTTCAGATTGAGCGGTGAGGAGGCGCTTACCTACGAGCCGAACCCCGATGACGCGCGGCGCTTGCACGTTGAGCGAGCCGTAGCGGCCTGCCCGGTGCAAGCGATCGTGATCGACCGCCTGGACGGTGCGGAGCGGAGTGTGACGTCATGACCATGCGGGCAACGCTCACGGAGTTGGTGCGCGACTTCAAGGCCAACGGCCGGATAGTCATCGTCGGCGCCTCCCTGGCGGGACTGCGGGCCGCGGAAGCCTTACGCGAGGAGGGCTTCAGCGGGCCTCTGACCATCATCGGGGACGAGCCATATGAGCCCTACGACCGTCCCCCGCTGTCCAAGCAGGTACTCAAAGGCTGGGTGCCGGCCGACCACACCCAGCTGCCCCGCTTGCGGGCACTGGATGCGGAGTGGCGGCTCGGGGTGGCCGCCACCGGGTTGGACCGGGCCACCAAGCAGGTGCGCTTGGCCAATGGCGATCAGGTCCCGTACGACCGGTTGCTGATCGCCACGGGGACCCGCGCCCGGCAGTGGCCCAACCCGACCGAGGCCGCCCTGGAAGGGGTGTACACGCTGCGCTCGCGTGATGACGCCGCCCGGCTACAACAGGCGCTGGCCGCGCGGCCGTCGCGGGTCCTGATCATCGGTGCCGGGTTCATCGGCTCGGAGATGGCCTCCGTCTGCCGGGAACTCGATATCCCGGTGACCGTCGCCGAGCGGGGCTCGGCGCCGCTGGTGGGCGCGCTCGGCGGGGTGATCGGCGAGATCGCCGCGGAGATGCACCGCGACCACGGCGTGGACCTGCGCTGCGGGGTGGGTGTGTCGTCGCTGGAGGGCGACGTGAGCGGGCACGTGCGGGGCGCTCGGCTCTCGGACGGGACCACCATCGAGGCCGACGTGGTGGTGGCCTCGCTGGGCTCGATCCGCAATGTGGAATGGCTGGAGGGCTCCGGGCTGGCGGCCGGCTTCTGGGGCGTCGGCTGCGACGCCGGCGGTCGCGCCTTCGACATCAACGCCGTGGTGACCGACAGCATCTATGTGGCCGGCGACGTGGCGCGCGCGCCCCACGTGCTCTACGAGTACCAGTTCCTCGCGATGGAGCACTGGGACAATGCCGTTTTCGGCGCCAAGGTCGCGGCCCACAACATGGTGAACCTTGAGCCCGACTACCACCCGCATCTGTTGCTGCCCGGCTTCTGGTCCGGCCAGTTCGGCGTCAACATCAAGTCAGTTGGCGTGCCGCCCTTCGGCGACGAGATCGTCTTCACGCAGGGGTCCGTCGAGAAGCGCCGCTTCGCCGCCGCCTACGGTCGCCGGGGTCGCATCGTCGCCGCCGTCACCTTCAATCACGGCAAGTGGCTGGAGTACTACGGGCGGCTGATCGAGCACTCGGCTCCGTTCCCGCCCCCGCCGCCGGGCTGGGATCGGCCCGACGACATGAAGCCGATCCCGGCCGAGTTCCCGGAGCCGGGTGTCCCGACCGCGATACCCGACGTTGTGTTGACCGGCCACGACCCGAGCGAGCGGAGCGCCGAGTTCCGGCCTCGACACTGACACGCCGCTCGGAATCACACCTGTAACCGGAGAACACAACAGGAAGCAGGGCAGCATCATGGCCGAGGAAACCCCCTGGCAGCAGGTCCTCCGTTACGCCAACCGTGCCAATCCGTATCCGCTCTACGCCGAGCTCCGCAAGACCCCGGTGGCGCGGCAGCCGGACGGCACCTACGTCGTCAGCACCTACGGCGAGATCGTCGAGTTGCTCCACGACCCCCGGGTCAGCTCGGATGTCACAAAGCGTCCGGTCGCGGTCCCGGCCGAGCAGGGGCACGAGACGATTACCGAGGTCGTTCTGGATCCGAACATCATCACCTCTGACCCACCCGAACATGATCGAGATCGCGGCATGATGATGCGGCACTTCTACGGCCCGCCGGATTCGCCTCACCTGATCTCTGACCTGGAGCCCGAGATCCGCCGTATCGTCGCCGGCCTCCTCGACAAGCTGCAGGGCAAAACCCGGATCGACGTCGTCGACGAGTTCGCCTACCCCCTGCCGGTGACCGTGATCTGCAAGATCCTGGGCGTGCCACTGGAAGACGAGCGGCGCTTCCACGCCTGGATCCAGACCGCCCTGGAAGGCTTCGACCTTGGCCCGGAGTTCGCCTCCGAGGAGATACAGCGCCAGGTGGAAGGGGGTCGCCAGAGCGTGCAGGAGTTCGGGCAATACATCACCGGGCTGCTCGACCACTACGCCGAACAACCCGGCGCGGGCATGCTCTCGGCGATGGTGCACGACGAAGGCCCGGAAGGGCGCATGTCCCAGGGCGCGCTCGTCAGCAATGCCGTGCTCCTGCTCTTCGCCGGGCATGAAACCACGGTCAACCTGATCGCCCACAGCGTGCTCACCCTGCTGCGGCACCCCGACGCGCTCGAGAAGCTGCACCGCCGGCCCGAGCTGATCGTGCCCGGGGTCGAGGAGCTGCTGCGCTTCGAGTCGTCGGTCCAGTTCTGGCACACCCGCTCTGCCCTCGAGGACATCGAGATCGCGGGCACCACCATCCCGAAGGGCGCGCCGATCTTCCTGGTGTACGGCTCGGCGAACCGCGACCCGGAACGGTTCACGAACCCCGACCAGCTCGACCTCGAACGCCCCGACAACCAGCACCTGGGCTACAGCCAGGGCATTCACTTCTGCTTCGGCGCTCCGCTCGCCCGGCTCGAAGTCCAGGCCGCGGTCGGCGAGTTCGTCCGTCGCGTGGAGAACCCCAGGCTCGTCGTCGACCCGCCGCCGTACCGCCACAACCAGATTTTCCGCGGCCCCCGCCATCTCCTGGTCGACATCGACGGGATCCGCGGCTGACACAGCTTGCGGAAAGGATTCGCTATGCGGGCTTTCCAACTCATCGAATGGCAAAAACCGCCCGAGCTGCGCGAGGTGCCGGTGCCCGAGCCCGCGCCCGGGCAGGTCCTGGTGAAGGTTGCGGGCGCCGGCGCCTGCCATTCCGACCTGCACATCATGCAGGCATCCCCGCCCGCGCCCGGAGACGGAGTCAGGCTGCCTTTCACGCTCGGCCATGAGAATGCGGGGTGGGTGGAGACGCTGGGACCGGGGGTCACCGGGTTGGCGCCGGGGGACCCCGTGATCGTCTACGGTCCCTGGGGCTGCGGGCTGTGCACCAACTGCCGGGAGGGCCGGGAGAACTACTGCCAGAAGACCGGCGGTCTGGGCGGGGGCCTGGGCAGTCACGACGGCGGAATGGCCGAGTACCTGCTGGTCCCGGCGTCGCGATTCCTGCTCCCGCTGGGCAGCCTCGATCCGCGCGTGGCCGCCCCGCTCAGCGACGCGGGACTGACCAGCTATCACGCCGTGAAGCGGTCACTGCACCTGCTGGGGCCGGGCTCGACCGCGGTGGTGATCGGGGCTGGCGGTCTGGGCCAGATGACCATCCAGATTCTGCGAGCGCTCAGCGCGGCGACCACCGTCGTCGCCGTGGACACCGCCGCCGACAAGCTGGAGATCGCCAAACGCATGGGCGCAGACGAGGCACTGCTGTCAGGTGACCAGGCGGTCACGCGCATTAGGGATATGACGCAGCGGCAGGGCGCTGAACTCGTGCTGGACATGGTCAGCATAGACCAGACCTTGCGAATGGCTGCTCAGATGGCCCGGGTGCTTGGCCACCTGACCATCGTCGGTCTCGGCGGCGGAGCCCTACCGGTCAACTTCTCGAACCCGCCGCACGAGTGTTCCGTCGCCTCGCCCTACTGGGGCTCCATCCCCGAGCTCATGGAAGTGATCACCCTTGCCCAGCAGCAAAAGATCAAAATCCTGGTCGAGCACTTCCCTCTGGAACGCGCCGGCGAGGCCTACCAGCTCCTGCACGACGGCAAGATCCAAGGACGCGCGGTCATCACCCCCATCCCGTGAGCACCGCCATCAGCCGATCGGGGCCTCCGAAGGCGCCATTCACCCGTCGCGAACCGGACCGCGCCCCGGGCGGCCGACCCCGACTGCCTCCTGGCGGGCTGAGGACACACGGCCGGGCGGCATCTCGGCACGCCGCAGCTGGTAGGCCGCAAGATCCCCGTCCGCCCTCGCCCGTCATCACGCGTGGGGCTGCATCTCCCGCCGCATCGCGTCGGCGAGTCCCCGGACAGCGCGGCGCACCCCCACCGGAACGGGCCTGCCGTTGCCCAGCTCGATCGCCACGGCCTGCAGAACAGCGGACACCTGGCCGGCCACGACCCGAGAGGTGATCCCGGGATAGCCATCGACGAGCTCGGCGATCAAGTGGAGTGCCCGGGACTCTGCGGCCTCACGATCGCCCGCCGGCCGGTCCCGGTCGTACCTGCTGTTGCTTCCCATGGCGGTGCCCTCGCTCGTCGAGACAGATGGGCCGCGGGGGAAGCACGGCGAGGCGGAAGTCTACGTGTCGACGCGCGCGAAGCCGCGGCGCTGGAGGAACTCCACCGAGTGGTTCGTCACCCGGCGACCAACACCAGCCGCGCCGGCGGAGGCGCAGGCCGGTATGGGTCCGTCACCAGCTCCCCGTTGACCTCCACCCGGCCAGCCCGCAGGTGCTCCTCCGCCGCTCCAGGCTCCACCCGGCGGCGAGGAGACGGTCCACGACGGTGATCGTGTCGGCGCTGGCACTGGACATGACGGCCATCCTGCTCCGCCGACTTCGACATCGGGGCAGCTTCGCAAACTCGCTGGAGTGACGCCGTTCCGACGGCGCGCGGCCCACGACCCACCTAACGCCTGCAAGATCGCCCTATGCGGAGAGTCCGCCGCAGGTCAGCGCGCTGTGACCTGCATATCGTCCCGAGGTGCTCCGCCCGCCCGTGCAGCCGATGGTCGCCCGACCAGCGTTGGACCTGCCCGCAGCAGGGCCGTGGGCGTTCGAGCCTAAGTTCGACGGGTTCCGCGCGATCGCCACCGCGGACCGGCGGCGCGTGCGGCTGCACTCCCGCCAGAACCGACCCCTCACCCGCTACTTCCCTGAGATCGTCGCCGCCATCGCCGACCAGTTCGCCGGCCACGTCGTGTTCGACGGCGAACTCGTCGTGTGCCGGACTGCTGGACTGGACTTCATGGCGCTGCAGCGCCGCCTCACCGCCACACGCCAGGCCGCCACCGAAGCGCCCGCCACCTTCGTCGTGTTCGACGTCCTCGCTGCAGGGGGCACCGACCTGCGCACCCACCCCTACCGGATCCGCCGCGCGCTACTCCTGCAGCTGCTCGATGGCACCGCGCCGCCGCTCGCGGTCGTGCCCATGACCACCGACGGCGAGGCCGCCCGCGCATGGCTCACTGGGCACCTCGACGCCGGGATCGAGGGCGTCGTCGCGAAGCGGCTTGATCACGGCTATCTACCGTCACGGCGCGCCTGGCGGAAGGTCAAGACCAGAACCAGTGCGGAGGCGATCGTGGGCGGCGTCCTGGGCCCGCTCACCACACCGGTCGCGCTGGTCCTCGGCCGCCGTGACAAGGCTGGGCGCCTGCGGGTGGCCGGGCGCACCGGCCCGCTCCCACGCGCCGCCCGATCAGCCCTCGGCGCCCTGCTGCGCACCCCCGACGAGCAGCACCCCTGGCCACCAGTACTACCCCCGGCGAGGTTTGGAGACGCCGCCCCCGTCGAGTACACGCGAGTAGAGCCGACCGTCGTCGTGGAGCTCGCCGTCGACGCAGCGGTCGACACCGTGCGCGGCCGGCCCGTCTGGCGGCACCCAGCCACCTTCCGCCGAGTCCGCCACGACCTACAAGTCGACGACCTGTAAGCACCTGGCCCTGATGCAGGCATGTGCAGTGCGTGGGGTTGTCGCAGCGCGCCTGCACGATCTGGAGCAGCCCGTCGCGGATCCGGGCGAGATCCGCCATGCAGGCCACAACCTCGGCGACCTTCGCTCGGGCCCGCTCCTGCAGATCCGGGGTCGGGTGTTGCCGCCGACCGGCGTCGAGCAGTTCGGCCACCTCGTCGAGGGTGAACCCGAGCCGCTGCGCGGACTTCACCACACGCAACAACGCAACCGCGTCCTCGTCGTACTCGCGGTACCCGCCCAGCGTCCGACGAGGCTCGGGCAGCAGGCCTCGGCGCTCGTAGTAGCGCAACGTCTGCAGGTTCACCCCGGCCGCCTTAGCCAGCTGTCCGGACCTCATCACCGGCTCCTTCACACCCGCGCTGCGTACGCGGCCTCCGCCTGCCCCGTGAGCCCATCCAGCACCACGACCCGACTCACCGGCACTCGCACATCCACCCCCAGCTCGCCATCGCCACTTTGGACATCGAAGTCACGACGCCTCCCGCGCGGTCAAGTCATGCGCCCTGGCCTCGACACCCTCGCCGTTATCGAGTCGCAGCCGTAGCCACCACCGGCTCCTCTCAGCGCAATCCCCGAAGCGACGCGAACAGATCGTCGAGCTCCGCCAGCCGGGTCGGTTGCTCAGCCGTCGACAGCGTGCACGCATCAACAGGCACCCACGCCAGCTCCGACCGAGCACCATCCACACGGCCGGTGGCCTGCTCGAACGAACCCCGCAACACCGCCTCCGGCTGGGCACCCACCACGGTCGCCACCTGCTGGCCGCCATCCACGACAAACAGCGTCGGCGTCGACGACACCCCAGACCGCTCCGCCAACTCGGCCCACTCGTCCGCGTTGACCTGCACGAACTTCACCGACGCCACGAACTCCGCAGCTAGGTGATCCAGGACCGGCGTCACACGCCGGCAATCGCCACACCAGGTCGCGAATAACTCCACGACCACCGGCACCGAAGATGCCCCCACCTCACGATCGAACGTCTCCCCGGTGACCATCACCGCCATCTCGCCACCTCCGCAGCGCCGTTGAGAACCCGACACCACGTCGCTAAGCCTGTACCCAGGTACAACCCGGCCGTCGCCACGGCGCAGCGAAGAGCTCCCCACAGGGCGTCGGCCGTTTATGCGTGGCCAGCTCTTCGGTCGGAGCGGCGGTGGAGGGTCCGCCGGACCATCCCGAGTTGGACGGCCAGCAGCAAGGGTCGCCGTGCACAAGGGCAGAGCAGGTCTGCGGCGCGGACCGCGTTCGCGCCTGCGTGTGCACTGAGCCGCTATCGAGTGCACCGAGCCAGGTCATGTTCGGCCAGCGGTGACGTGGGGCGTCGCCGACCCGGAACCACGACTGCCAATCGTGGCAGGGCCGCATCACCTTTCCTGCGTCAGGCATCAGGTAGCCCGGCCTTTGCACCAGCTCACTGCGCCGGCATCACCTCCGCTGCGCCAGGACAGCTCGCCAACTCCACTGAGAATTCGCCAACTGCAGTGAGAGCCGACACCCACCTCCCAGTTTCTGGCGCCATCCAGTCCACTGACACCAACAAAACACAGGTTTCGTTGGTGGATGCTTCAGTTCTAAGTACGTCGAACCGGTTTTCAAGTTGTCGAACGTCGAACTGATAGCCTCCGGATCATGATCGACGAGGCCGCACGCTGCGGCTACAGCAAGTGCCGGGCAGAGCTGCCGCCGCCCGGTCCTCAGGGCGGCCGGCGCCGCTCGTTCTGCCGGGAGACCCGGTGGCCCGGTGGCCGTACCTGCGCGCAGATGGCCCGCGCCGAGCGCGATGCGCTCGACGCACTGGGCCTCGACTCGGGGCGCTCCTCGTTCCGGCTCGACGCCGACCGGCTGCGTGAACACGTGGACGCCGTGCGCGCGCCCGTCACTGAACTGGCCGCCGCGCTGGATGCCGTCATGGCGCGGTTGGAGGAGGTGGAGGGCGCTGCCCTGACCGCTGTCGAGGCCGCCAACCGAGGTGCGGCCGAGGCCGAGGCCGCGCGGGTCGAGGCGCAGCAGGCGCGAGAGCGGGCCGAGCGTGAGACCCGTGAGGCGCGTGAGCGGAGCGCCCGGGCGGTCGAGGAGCGCACGGCCGCCGTGGAACGGGCGACGGCCGCCGCCCGACAGGCGCTCGAAGCCACCGAGGCGCTCGGCGCGGCGCGTCAGGCCGTCGAGGAGGCAGTTGCGAGCCGCCAGGCCGCGGAGGAACGGGCCGCCGCGGCTGCCCGCCAGACCGCCGAAGCCGAACGAGGAGCGCAGGAGGCAGCGGTGCGAGCCGGGCGGGCCGACGCCGAGAACGCCGCGGCGCAGGCACGGTCACAGGAGTGGCGGGCGGAGTCCGAGGAACGCCGCGCCGAACTCGTCGCCGTCCGCGCCGAACTGAGCGCCTGCGCGAGTGCCCGCGACGACGCCAGCCGCAGGGCCACGGCAGCCACCGCCGCCCTGGCCGGCGAGCAGGAGGCTCGGCAGCGGGCGGAGCGGGAGCTGACCGGCGCCCGTGCGCGGCTGGACGCCGAGGCGGCGCTGCGGGCGCGGGCGGATGTCGAGCTCGAACGGATGCGCGATGAGGTCGAGCAAGCCCGATCCGATGCCCGGCAGGCGCGGGAGGATTTGACCGCCCTCCGCGAACAAGGCGCCAACGAGCTGCGAGCACTTGTCGCGGCAGTCCAAGGCGCAACCGTGAAGGACTCCTGACACTCCGCGCTACGACCGGCACGTTCGTCCACTAGGTCAGTACGACCGCGCCACTCGTCCACGCCGGTCTGACGCGCCGCCCCGGGCTCCTTCGGATGAGCGGCACTTTCGAGCGCTAGGTTCGTGCGAAAGTGCTGCTCGTCCAGCCTTGCCCGGCCAGCCCACAGCCGGCTGGCCCGCGGCCCAGCCCGGCCCGCGGCCCAGCCCGGCCCGACCCGCGGCCCGGCTCGGTCCGGCGGGCGGATCCTGCTGATCGAGCCCCATCGCACGAACGGCACCTTCATCCGATAGGTCAACGCGACAGTGCCGCTCGTTCGCATCGGTCGAGCCCACGGTCCCGTACCCCTTGTTGCGAGCGGCACCTTCATCCGCCAGGTTCGCGCCAGAGTGCCGCTCGTCCAGCCCGGTCCAGCCCCGCCCCGCCGGGCTCGCCGGGGCTGCCACAGCCCCGAGCCCATCGCACGAACGGCGCCTTCGTCCGCTTGGTCAGTACGACCATGCCGCTCGTTCAGCTTGGGATCGGCGGGGGACGGGGAGGGGCTGGGATCGGCTTCGGTGGGGAGGCGCAGGATGGCGGTATGACCCAACTCCGCTGGTTCATCACGGGCGCCTCTACCGGGTTCGGCCGCACCCTTGCCGAGACCCTGCTCGAGCAGGGTGATCAGGTCGTGGCCACCGCGCGTAAGCCCGAGACGGTCGCCGATCTCGTGGAGCGCCACCCCGGAGCCGCACTGGCCCTGCCCCTCGACGTGACCGACCCCGCGCAGATCAATGCTGCGGTCTCGGCCGCGGTGGACAGCGGCGGCATCGACGTACTCGTCAACAACGCGGGCCACGGCCTCCTCGGAGCGCTGGAAGAGCTGACCGACCAGCAGATCCACGAGGTGCTGGGGGTGAACCTGTTCGGGGCGCTGGCCGTCACGCGTGCCGTGCTGCCCCACATGCGGGCTCGCCGAAGCGGCCACATCGTGCAGATGTCGTCGGTCGGCGGTGTCGTCGCCAACCCGGGCCACGCCGTCTACGCCACTTCGAAGTTCGCGCTGGAAGGGGCCTCCGAGGCACTCGCCGGTGAGGTCGCACCGTTCGGGATCCGGGTGACGCTCGTCGAGCCGGGCCCGTTCCGTACGGATTTCCTGGGCCGGTCGCTCGGGTGGGCCACTCCGATCGAGGACTACGCGGACGGTCCCGCGGGGACGCTGCGGAACCGGTTCTCGACGGGGCACGGGCAGCAGCCCGGCGACCCCGCACTGGCATGCCAGGCGATCATCGGGGTGGTGCGCGACGGGTCGGCGCCGCTGCGGTTGCCGCTGGGGCAGGCGGCTGTCGAGCGCATCCGCGACAAGCTGCAGCGCCAGCTGACCGATCTCGAGGCCTACGCAGACCTCGCCATCTCGACCGACCGCCCGGTGGACTGAATCACGCACATGTTCGTGAATTGACCGCATCAGTCGGTGTGCGGCTTCGTTGATGTCCTCCGAGTGCGCTGACGCCTGTAGTTATCGGGAAAGTCGCTGGTCACAGGCCATGTTGATGACAGCGGTGTGAATCTCAAAATAAGACCCTGAAAGGTGATCGGATGCGAATCGGTCTCGGCCTGCCCCATTACGGCGCGCTGGCCACCGTCGATTCTCTCGTCGAGGTCAGCAGAGCCGCCGAAGCCGTGGGGTACGACAGTCTGTGGACGGGGGACCGCCTCTTCATCCCGGTCGAGCCGAGCGATCCCTACCCGAGCCAGGGCGGCGATTCCTCCCGAGTTCGGCACGTACCTCGACCCACTCACCGCGCTGACGTTCGCGGCCGCCCACACCGAGCGGGTCCGACTGGGCACGAGCACGCTCAACGCCCTCTGGTACCCGCCGGTGATCCTCGCCCGGACATTGACCACCCTCGACATCCTGAGCAAGGGGCGGGTCGACGCCGGTTTCGGCATCGGCTGGATGCGCGATGAGTACACGGCCGTCAACGTCCCGTGGACGGGCAAGGCAGCACGGCTGGAAGAGACGCTGGACCTGCTGGAGCAGATCTGGACCTCCGCGGTGGTGCAGCACGACGGCCCGCTGTTCACGGTCGTCCCGACGCCGATCGAGCCGAAGCCCGTGCAGCGGCCCCACCCGCCGATCCTGCTCCCCGGCTTCTCGCCGCAGGCCATCCGCCGCGTCGGGCGCCGGGCGGACGGGTGGCTCGGCGTCGGCGCTCCGCTGCCGGCGCTGTCCTACCTCTGGGAAAGCGTCCGGCGGGAGGCCGACACGGCCGGGCGCGATCGTGGCGACATCCGGTTCATCGTGCGGATCAATCCCCACCTGAGCGACGAGAAGGCCGACGCCGAGCAGGTTCCCCATCAAGGCACGATGGCCCAGCTCGTCGACTACACCCGGTCACTGGTGGACCTGGACGTCGACGAGGTGTTCATCGACCTCGGGCAGACCACCACGACCAGCGCCGAGGTATTGGATCACGCCGGCGCCTTCATCGACGGCGTGCGCGCCGGCTAGGCCACCAGGCGGCAGCCGTTCACCTCAGCGGGTGACGGGGGCCGGTCGAGTGGCTACTCTCTGCTGACTTTCCGTCGCCGCAAAGCCAGGGGTAGCCGTGTCCGATCCGTCGACATCCACACCGCCTACCGCGGTCGCCTCCGAGCGGCACCGGTTGCCCGTCCGCACTCTGGTCGCAGCATCGATCGGCAACGCCATCGAGTGGTACGACTGGACGATCTACGTGACGTTCAGCATCTTCTTCGCCACGCAGATCTTCCCGAAGGAGAACGCTGCGCTCGCGCTGCTCAGCACGCTCGCCACCTATGCGGTGGCGTTCTTCTTCCGCCCGCTCGGGGGCTGGGTGCTCGGCCGGTTCGCCGACCTGCGGGGGCGGCGCACGGCGATGCTGGTGACGATCCTGCTGATGGCGCTGGGGTCACTCGCCATCGGGCTGCTGCCCACGTTCGCGATGGTGGGCTGGCTCGCGCCGGCGCTGCTGCTGATCGCCCGCATCGCGCAGGGCATGTCGCTGGGTGGAGAGGTCTCTAACGCCTCGGCATACCTGGCCGAGATCGCCCCGCCCGAGCGCCGCGGCCGGTACTCGTCCTTCTTCTACATCTCGACGGGTGCGGCGGTGCTCGTGGCGTCGCTGCTCGGTGCGCTGCTGACCCAGGTGATGGACACCGAACAGCTGGCGTCCTACGGCTGGCGGATCCCGTTCATCATCGGGGGCGTGCTGGGCCTCGTCGGGCTGTGGCTGCGCCGGGCGATGCCGGAGACCGATCAGTTCGAGGAGAACAAGACCGCGGCGCACGCCCTGCGCAACCCGCTCCTGACCACGTTGCGCGAGCACCCGAAGGCCGTCGGCCAGCTCGTGGGCTTCACGCTGCTCTCGACGCTCTGCTACTACACGTTCTTCTCGGCGCTCACGCCCTTCGCCGTGACCTCGCGGGGTGCCAGCGCGAACGAGGTCTTCGTCGCTCTCTCGATCGCGACGGCGTTGTTCGTGGTGCTGCAGTACCCCATGGGTGCGCTGTCGGACAAGTACGGGCGCAAGCCGCAGCTCCTGGTGTGGTCGGCTGCCACGGCGGTGCTGATCGTGCCGCTGTCGTACCTGATCGGGCCGGGGATGGGGAACCTGCTCGTCGTGTTCTGCGTCGGCCTCGGGCTCTACACGATGATGACCTCCATCGCGCCCGCGGTGATGAGCGAGCTGTTCCCCACGACGCTGCGCGGGCTGGGTATCGGTGCTTGGTACAACCTCACCGTCGCCCTGTTCGGAGGCACGGCCCCGTTGGTCATCCAGGCGCTGTCCGGTGCGGGTGTCGCCGAGGCGTTCTTCTGGTACGTGGCCGCCGGTGCCGCCATCGCGTTCCTGGTGATCCTGACCCTGCCCGAGACGAAGGGGCAGGTGTTGCGGTGACCTCGGCGCTGGACCTGCTCACCGACCTGATCCGGTTCCGGACGATCGGCGGCGGTGAGGGCGCAGCCGCCCGGCATTGCGCGGCGATCATCGAGAAGGCCGGGGTGGGCACGCAGCTGCTCGGTTGGGCCGACGGGCGCGAGCAGCTCGTGGCCCGCACCCCGGGCGACGGACCTCCGCTGACGTTCACCGGCCACCTCGACACCGTTCCGGTGGACGCCGAGGACTGGTCGGCCGACCCGTGGGGCGCCGAGCGTGACGGCGACAGGATCGTCGGGCGGGGCACCAGCGACATGAAGTCGGGCGTGGCCGCCGCCCTGATCGCCGTGGTGAACCACGCGAGCAGGCCGCATGCCTGCCGGGGCGTGCAGCTCGTGTTGACGGCGGGGGAGGAGACCGGCTGCACGGGTCTGCTCGGCCTGGACGACGGCGCCAGGTCGGCCATCGCAGGCGGTGGACCGCTGGTGGTGGCCGAGCCGACGGGCAACGAACTGGTGCTCGGCCACAAGGGCGCCCACTGGATGCGGCTGCGCGCCACCGGGCGTTCGGCACACGGCTCGGCTCCCGAGCTCGGCGACAACGCCGTGGTACGGCTCGCGCGGGCGGGTGTGGCGCTGCACGAGTTCGACGGCTGGCCCACCGACGAGCGGTTCGGGCGCGTCACCGCGAACGTCGGCATGTTCAGCGGCGGGGTGGCCACCAACGTGGTGCCGGCGGCCGCGGAGCTGATGCTCGACATCCGCACCGTGCCGGGCGTCGACCCCGACGAGCTGCGCACGCAAGTCGGAGCCCTGGCCGGCGACAAGGTCAGCGTTGCGGACCACGTGCTGCTTGCTCCGGTGGACACCGGCGCGGACGACCCGTTCGTCGGGCTCGTCCGGTCCGCGCTCGCCGACGCCGGGCTGGACGACACACCTCAGGCGCCGGCCCGCTACTTCACCGACGCATCGGTGCTGGCGGGGTTGCTGGGCGCAGGAGCGGCCGTGCCGACGGTGGTGCTGGGGCCGGGCGAGACCGCGCAGTGCCATGTGGTGGACGAGTGGTGCCTGGCCTCGCGTGTGGAGCAGGCAGTGGAGGTGTACGGGGCGCTGCTCGCCCGCTGGTGCGGCTGAGCAGCGCCGTCAGACGAGCGGGCTCGCCGCCAGAATGCGGACGGCCTCGGCCACGGCGGCCCGCCGGGCCACCCGCACCGCCGTCTCGATGGGACGCAGCGCCTCGCGACGGGCCGTGGCGGCGGAGGCGGACAGCGCCCCACCCGGTTCGTCGACCGACGCCGCGGCGAGGATCGCCTCCACCTCGTCGGCGTGCTGCAGCACGCGCAGCGGCTGCCCGGGCATCCCGGCAGGCCACAACGACGTGGGCCGCGCCCGCAAGGCGGCCGCGATCTCCTCGCGCACCCCGGGACGGTGGCGGGCCACGCCGAGCGAGGTGAGCACCGACGCCGACTGGCGGACCTGGTCGCGTAGCTCGCGCTCCGCCTGGTTGAGGGCGACGAACTCCGGCGGCGGGCCCGGATCGGCAACGGGGTAGACGGTCCAGCGCAGGACGCCGTCGGCCACCGACGTGGGCACGATGCCCAGCCCGGCCTCGGCGAACAGCACACCCTCGCCCGCCGACATCGCCTGCTGGCTGAAGGGGCCGGGGCCGGGGAGCCCACGTGCGTCACCGGCGACGGGGAGGACCAACCGGGCCGGGCCGCGCGGTGCCGACCGGCGCAGCGCGGCGAGCAGGAAGGTCACCGAGGACACCGGCTCGCCAGGCGAGGGGAGCGCGGTGACGCGGGCGGTGTCCGCGTCGGCTGCCTGGACGTCGTGCGCATCTGCCCACGGGGCGAGTGCGTCGAGCACGTCGTCGGGTGCCGCAGCACCCGCGAGCCAGGCCGAGGTCCACACGGTGAAGGTGGCGGAGGGGCAGGGCACGGGCGTCAGGCTAGCCACGTCCGGGGCCCGGAGCATCGCTGCCGTGCGGGTGAATGCGAACACGATGCGTTGCCGCAGGTCGGGCGGGTGGGTTCTGGGCATGCGCGTGTCGCGCCGTACCCGGAACGTGATCCAACGGTAGAACAGCGGGGTGACGCGGTCGCACGACTACCGAGGGGCGTTCGGAACGGACGGCACCCGCAATCGGGTCCGCCGGGAGATTCCGGAGGTGCCCGCCGAGGCCGGCCTCGTCGTCGAGGACCCGGCCAGTGGCTTCTGCGGCGCGGTCGTCGCCGTGACCGTGCGGGATGTGACCCTGGAGGACCGGCACGGCGGCCGACGGGTCTTCCCGCTGCGTCCGGCAGCGTTCCTGTTCGAAGGCGCTCCCGCCACCCTCGTGCCGCCGAAGCGGGCGCCCGCGGGCCCGATCCGCTCGGCTTCCGGCTCGATCAAGGTGCAGGGGCACACCGCCCGCACGGCCCGGGCCGCACGGATCTGGGTGGAGGGCCTGCACGACGCCGAGCTCGTCGAGCGCGTGTGGGGGCACGACCTGCGGGTCGAGGGCGTTGTTGTCGAGCCGATGCACGGCATGAACGACCTCGCCGCCGCCGTCGCGGGGTTCGGTCCCGGCCCGGGGCGCCGGCTCGGTGTGCTGGTGGACCACCTGGTGGAGGGGTCGAAGGAGACGCGCGCCGCCGCGGCGGTGGCCGGACCGGAGGTACTCGTCGCGGGGCATCCGTACGTCGATGTGTGGCAGGCGGTGAAGCCGTCCGTCGTCGGGATCCGCGCCTGGCCGGAGGTGCCCAGGGGGATTGACTGGAAGACCGGGGTCTGCGCTGCCCTGCGTTGGGGTGAGCCGGCGGACGGGGCACGCCGCGTGCTCGGCGCGGTGCACAGCTTCCGTGATCTCGAGGTGCCCCTCATCAATGCGGTTGAAAGGCTCATCGATTTCGTAACGAGCTGATCAGAGGCCCGCGGATCTGGCAGGATCGGTTCATGTCGGCCGCACTGATCTGGCTAATCGTGGGCCTTGTGCTGATCGCCGCAGAGGTGCTCTCCGGCGATTTCGTACTGCTGATGCTCGGCGGCGGTGCCCTCGCGGCGGCCGGCGTCTCGTTTCTTGTCGGCGGTCCGATCGCCGGCGCGGTCGCGTTCGTCGTTGTGTCGGTGCTGCTGGTGTTCGCCGCGCGTCCGGCGTTGCGCCGGCGGTTGAACCGCGGGATCGATCATTCCGTGATGCATCACAAGGCGCTCGTCGGCACCACCGCTGTCGTCGTCGCGCGGGTGGACGGCCATGACGGCCGGGTCAAGATCGGCGGCGAGCTGTGGTCCGCGCGGTCCAGCGACGGTCTCGAGGTGATCGAACCCGGCGCCAAGGTCACGGTCATGGACATCTCCGGGGCCACGGCGCTGGTCGTCGGACAGGACTAACTGCGGCAATCCGGGCGCCACAGGGGTACACCGGAATTACGTAGTGCGAGGCGGTGCGCAAGGATCCGGCCCGCTGACATCCAGTGCAGGGTTGAAGGGGGAGTGGTGACAGTGGCTGCCGATGGTGCGGTGCTACTGATCGTCGTGGTGCTCGTGGTCCTGCTTGTCGTGATATCGCTGGTCAAAGCTATCCAGATCATCCCGCAGGCCACGGCGGCGGTGATCGAGCGGCTGGGTCGGTTCAAGGGCACTGCCGACCCGGGTCTGGTATTCCTGGTGCCGTTCATCGACAAGGTCCGGGAGCGGATCGACCTGCGCGAGCAGGTGGTGTCGTTCCCGCCGCGGTCGGTCATCACCCAGGACAATCTGACCGTCGACATCGACACGGTCGTCTACTACCAGGTGGTCGACCCGAAGTCGGCAGTCTACGAGATCAACGACTACATCGTCGGCGTCGAGCAGATCACCACCACGACGCTGCGCAACATCGTGGGCGGGATGAGCCTGGAGGACGCTCTCACCTCGCGCGATGTGATCAACACGGCGCTGCGCGGCGAGCTGGACGAGGCCACGGGGCGGTGGGGGATCCGCGTTGCCCGCGTGGAGATCAAGGCCATCGACCCGCCCGCGTCGATCCAGGAGTCGATGGAGCGGCAGATGAAGGCCGAGCGGGAGAAGCGGGCCACGATTCTCACGGCAGAGGGCCAGCGGGAGTCCGCCATCCGCAGCGCCGAGGGGCAGAAGCAGGCGCAGATCCTCACCGCGGAGGGCGCCAAGCAGGCCGCCATCCTCAACGCCGAGGCCGAGCGGCAGTCCCGCATCCTGCGCGCTCAGGGCGACCGGGCTGCCCGCTACCTCGAGGCCCAGGGTGAGGCCAAGGCCATCGAGAAGGTGTTCGCCGCGATCAAGGCGGGCAAGCCGACGCCGGAGCTGCTTGCCTACCAGTACCTGCAGACGTTGCCGCAGATGGCCGAGGGAGACGCCAACAAGGTCTGGATCGTCCCGTCCGACTTCGGCAAGGCGCTGGAGGGCTTCACCCGGATGCTCGGTGCCCCCGGCGGCGACGGGGTCTTCCGGTTCGAGCCCTCGCCGGTGGATGACACGGTGTCCAAGCCCGAGGCGGACGACGAGTCGATCAAGGACTGGTTCGACACCGCCGGTGATCCTGCGATCGCCAAGGTGGTGGCCGACGCCGAGGCGCAGGCTCGCAAGGATGTGGTGCCCGCGCTCGGTGCGCAGCCCACGAACGCCAACGGCCCGGCGCGACCGGCCCTGCCGGAGAGCGCCATGCCCACGCCTCCACGCGGGTTCCCGCAGGTGCCGCCTGCTGATCCGGACGACCAGAAGTAATCGACCGGCGCTGCTGCGCCGTCCGGTTCGAGCTGTCAGGGCAGGGTGAAGCCGTAGGGCAGCTCGAGCCGGTGGCTGCGCAGCAGCGCAGGGTCGGCGAGCAGTTCGCGTAGCGGTGCATCGGCCACGATCACGCCGTCGTCGAGCACCACCCCGCGCGTACACAGCTGCAACGCGTACGGCAGGTCGTGGGTGACCATGAGCAGCGTGGCGTCCAGCCCGAGCAGCACTTCGGCGAGCTCACGGCGGGCCACCGGGTCGAGGTTGGACGACGGCTCGTCGAGCACGAGGATCTCCGGCTCGCACGCGAGCACGGTGGCGAGCGCAACACGCCTGCGCTGCCCGCCGGACAGGTGCAAGGGGGAGCGGTCGCGGTGCTCCTGCATGCCGACGGTGGCGAGTGCCGCGTCCACACGCGCGCGCAGTTCGGCGCCGGTGACACCGAAGTTCGCCGGGCCGAACGCCACGTCCTCGGCGACGCTGGGCATGAACAGCTGGTCGTCGGGATCCTGGAAGACGATGCCGACCCGCCGGCGCACCTCCCGCAGATTCTCCTTCGCCACCGGCAGACCGCCCACCGCCACCGAGCCGCGGCCCGCGGTGAGGATGCCGTTGAGGTGCAGCACGAGCGTGGTCTTGCCGGCCCCGTTCGGGCCGAGCAGCGCCACACGCTCGCCGCGATCGATCCGGAGATCGATCCCGAACAGAGCCTGACGGCCGTCCGGATAGGCGAACGCGAGGCCACTGACCTGCAGCGACGGCGGTGGCTCCGATGACCCCACCGTCGGCAGGGTGCCGGCTCCCGGTTCGCGTGCGCCTGTCATGTGATCGACCACCCGGTGACGGTCAGTGCTACGGCGACGGCCACGGGGGCGAGCCCCATCAGCCACTGGCTCCGCGTGGTGACCGCGTCGGTCAGCCGCGGCATGTCCCCGGTCCAGCCACGCGACAGCATCGCGAGATGCACCCGCTCACCGCGCTCGTAGGAGCGGACGAAGAGGGCGCCGACGCCGCGCGCGGTGGCTCCCGCCTGCCAGAGGAACCGCGGGTCGTGACCGCGGGATATCCGGGCGAGCCGCATCCGGCCGGCCTCGGCGGCGATCACGTCGACGTAGCGCAGCATGAGGGTGACGATCGTGACGACCGGTCCGGGCACGTGCAGTTGCTGCAGTCCGAGCAAGAGGTCGCGCAGCGAGGTGGTGGCGGCCAGGGTGAGCGAGGTCAGCACGCCGAGCGTGCCTTTGACGAGGATGTTCCACGCTCCGAGCAGCCCCGGTTCGGACAAGGAGAGCCCGAACCACTCGACGTACGGCGAGCCGCCGGTGATCGGGAGAAGCACCGCGAGCACCACGAACGGTGCCTCGATCACCGACCGCCGCGCGATCCACCCCGGCGGGATCCGTGCGACGGCCCAGATCGCGGCCAGCAGCACCAGGTATCCGCCGAACACCGGGAAGGCCTCCCTCGGTGTGGCGACCACGCACACCATCCCGAGGAACGCCGCGACGATCTTGACCTCGGCCGGGAGCCGATGCACCGGCGACGCCCCGGGAAGGTGGAGCGGATGGGCGTGTCCCGCACCCACGACTAGCGCTCGTCCCCCGGGCCGCCCCGCTTGCGAAGCACCTGGAACAGCGCACCCGCCACGACGACGGTGACCAGGACGCCGATCACGCCGGCCAGCCCGACCGTGCCGTCGCTGCCACCCACCGCGTAGTCGGCCAGCGGGCTCCCCGCGAACGTGTGGCCGCCGGCGTTCTGCGCGATGCACGTGCCGTCGAGCTGCTCGCCGGCGTCGGTCTCGACGACCTGGCAGCCGTCGAGAGTGACGGTGTCCAGCCCGTCGGGATGGGGGCTCGCGAGGTAGGACAGGACACCCGCGACGAGCAGGGCCACGGCGAGGAAACCGATGAAGAAGCGCGCGGAGCGACGGTTCGGTGCAGGCGCGGTCATGACGCGCTCCCCTCGGCCGCGGCACCGCTCTGACTCCGGCGGATGCTCAGTGGTGGTGCCGATCCGCGCAGGAGGTGCACGAGATCGGGCCGGACCGCGGCGACGGCTCCCACGGTGGCGGCGGTGATGATCCCCTCGCCGATCCCGATCAGCAGGTGCAGGCCGAGCATCAGCGTGAGGACGGTGCCCAGTGAAGCGCCGCCCGCGCCGCCGATCGCGTACTCCACGACGAAGGCGAGCGCTGCGGCAAGAGTGTTCACCAACGCGGCCACGAACGCCGTGGCGAGCAACCCGGCCCGACTGCGGCGGGCGAGCGGGCGCAGTGCGACCGCCACCGCGTAACCGACGAACACGCCGACCAGCGCCATGTTGACGATGTTCGTGCCGAGCGCGGTGAGCCCGCCGTCGGCGAAGAGCAGGGCCTGTACCGCGAGAACGATGGCGATGCAGAGCGAGCCGACCCAGGGGCCGACGAGGATCGCGACCAGCGCCCCGCCGAGCAGGTGGCCGCTCGCGCCGGGCAGGATCGGGAAGTTGATCATCTGGACGGCGAAGACGAAGGCGGTGACCAGCCCGGCCATCGGGGCCGTCCGCTCGTCGAGATCCGACCGGGCACGGGTGGCAGCCAGGGCCAGCCCGGCAACGGCCAGCACGCCGCACGCCGCGGCGGTGGGCGCGTTCACCAGCCCGTCGCTCATGTGCATGGCGAGGACCGTGTCGACGGCCATCCCGACCTCCCGAGGAGCGCGCTGTCGACCTTCCGGCCGATGACTCGCTCAGGCTAGTCGCGATCGTCCGGCAATCGCAAAATATGTGCGATTAGCCGCTTGATGTCGCCGCGGGCGGCATGCGCGGCTCAGGCCGCGTCGCCCCCTTCGTTGCGGCGCGCGGCGATCTTCGAGATCGCGTACAAGGCCCGCCTGCGCGAGCGTCCGGCCGGAGCGAGCAGCCGTCCGACCGCGAGATCGACACCGCGGACCTGGAAGAAGGGCGATTCGCCGATCTCCTCCAGGAGCATCCGCTGCTGCTCGTAGATCCCCTCGCCGTGGGCCGACGAGACGGTGCCGCGTCCGATCCGGAACGCCGCGAGCGTCTCCGGCAGCCCCAGGAACTCGCCGTACTGCAGGAGCCGGAGCCACAGATCGAGATCCATGATGTAGGTGCGGTCGGCGCGCCACCCGCCCACGGCGAAGAAGTCCTCGCGGCGGAACAACACGTTGTTCGACTCGCCGATCGGGTTGGAGCCGTTGCGGACGACTTTTCGCGCCACCTCCACCCCGGTGCGCACGCCCGTGAGCCCGGCCAGGCCCCGGTTGGGCACGATCACGCGGCTCTGCTCGTCGATCATGTGCCGCCGCGACGCCACGAGAGCGAGGCCGGGGTCGGCTTCCATGGGTGTGACCTGGAACTCGAGGCAGCGCGGGTGGAGCAGATCGTCCGCGCACACGACCTTGACCAACGGCGAACGGCTGAGCTGGACCACCCGGTTCCAGTTGTCGGGCTGCGACAGGGTGGTCGGGTTGCGCTCGATGCGGACCCGGGAATCCCGTTCCGCGAAGGACTGCGCGATCGCGCCGCTGCCGTCCGTGCTCGCGTTGTCGAGGACGATGAGTTCGAAGTCGCGGTACGTCTGATCAAGCACGCTACGGATCGTCTCGGCCAAGAAGCGCGCGCCGTTGTAGACCGGAATGCAGACGGACACGCTCGCCATCGGCAGCAACTCGGGCCTCTCTCCAGCCGACTTCAGGACGCCGCGACCGTACCGCTCAGCGGCCGCGCCGAAGCCCCTGGCCCCCGCTACTGCACGATCGGGTACCTCGATGACGGGCAAGGTCCACGATCCGTAGAGTGCCGATCGGCGGCCTCGCGCTGCTCCAGCAGTTGCACTAGCAAAGATGGCCCGATTGGGGTACAGCGTCGCTAGATTGTTACGTAACGCGATGGGGTGTTTTGGAGATAAACCCAGTGATGGAGATCGTCCTGGGGTACGGCAACGTGCAGCGACGCGGCCGAGGACGCGAAATCACCGCGTGGGCGGTGGGGGGGAGAACGGCGATGCAGCGGAACGGCAACCCGCGGGTGTCCGTGGTGGTGCCGACCCGGAACGAGGCGCGGAACCTGGAGGTCGTGCTCCCTGCGATCGCCGCGGTGCGCCCGGCGGTTCACGAGATCATCGTCGTCGACGGCAACTCCGTCGACGGCACGGTCGAGGCCGCCCAACGGGTCCTGCCCTGGGTCAAGGTCATCACCCAGACCCGCAAGGGCAAGGGTAACGCGATGGCGTGCGGGTTCGCCGCCGCCACCGGAGACCTCATCGTCATGTTCGACGCCGACGGGTCGGCCGACCCCGCGGAGATCCCGGCGTTCGTCCGCGCCCTGATCGACGGCGCCGACTTCGCCAAGGGTAGCCGCTTCGTCCGCGGTGGGGGCAGCGACGACATCACGCTCCTGCGCAAAACCGGCAACGCAGGCCTCAACGGCGTGGCGAACGCGCTCTTCGGCACCTCCTACACCGACCTCTGCTACGGCTACAACGCCTTCTGGATCGACATCCTCCCGGTTCTCGACCTTCCGCCCATCGACGCGCCCGCCCCGCCCGAAGGGATGCTCTGGGGCGACGGCTTCGAGATCGAGACCGTGCTCAACTGCCGCGTCGCCGCCGCGGGGCTGAAGATCACCGAGGTCCCGTCGATGGAGCGCGAGCGGATCTTCGGCCAGTCCAACCTGCGTACCTTCGCCGATGGCACCCGTGTGCTTCGCACGCTGGCCGCCGAGCGTCGCCGGGCGCTGCGTGGTCGTGCCGAGAAGGTTCAGGTCGAGGAGCAGGCCCGGGCTCTCACGCCCGCCGGCGGCATCCCCGTGGTTCCGCCGCTCGCCGAGCCCGCTTCCAACGGTGGGCCGATCTCCACTGGTCCGATCGGCGCCGGGCCGCTCTCCACCGGTTCGCTGAACGGCGCTGCTCCGGTTGCCGACCCCGTGAACGGCCGCCGCCCGATGCCGCCGCCCCGGCCGGCTCCAGTGGACCGTGAGGGACGCGATAGCGTCGCCCTTCGCTTTGCACTGGAGGAGGAAGCGTCCTGATCGGGACGCACCCCTACACTTCGACGCCAACCGGGTCCGCCGGGGTGTCCGGTGACCATCCGCCAGATGCTTGCGGCGAGACGATCGCGAGTCGGTGACGAACGGAGTGCCAGGTGAGCGTGCCCTCAAGCGCTGAGCTCACGCGGGCGCGGCTCGCGCGCCGCTTCGTGGCCATTCTCCTGGTGGTGGCCGGGATCACGGCGTGCGTGTTGAGCGTTCTGAAGATCACAGGTGGCGTGATCGGCGACGTCCGGTTCGTCGTCACCACCGTCTTCCTCGTTCTCGGGCCCGGCTGGGCCGCCGCAGGCTTCCTGCGTCGGGCCCCCGCCGCGCACGTCTGGTTGCTCACCGTGGGGGTCGGCGTAGCCACCACGCTTCTGGTCGCCCAGTTCATGGTGAGTACTGAGCATTGGCGACCAGCGGTGGCGCTGTATGTGATGACGGCTCTGAGCGTCCCCTTGCTGCTCCGCCATGCGGTGGTCGCTCAGTGATCGCTAATACATTGATCGTCGAGTCAGTGCTTGTCAATACAGTGATCGTCTCTTCCCGGTTCGCCTGCGCTTCCCTGGTCCCCACGTCGTGACGCAGAGGCAACCGTCCCCTGTCCCGCCCTCGGCGATCGTGCGACCGGATCATGACGGCCGGACGCACCCCGATCCCCGCGCCGATCCGCCGACCGAGGTGCTCGACCCGTCCGCAGCGCCCACCGTCCGGATCCCGTCCGTGGGCGCCGAAACCGTGCGGCTCCCCTCCGTGGTTGCCGACACCGTGCGGATCCCGAGCATCGCCCGGGGTGTCGCCCCGGAGGAGGACAGCGGCGACGGAGGGCTGAGCGACGGACTCGCGCTCTCGCTGAGCTCGGTGCTGGGGTCGCTGGCCGGCTTCATCGGATGGCTGATCGCGGCCCACATCCTGCCCACCGCCGCTGTCGGCGACGCGCAGCTCGTGGCGTCCGCGTTCATCCTCGTCGGCGGCGCCGCCCAGCTGAACCTCGGTGTCGCGATGATGCGGTGGATCCCACCCGCCGGGCGCAGCACCGCAAAGCTGATCTGGAGCAGCCTGCTGCTGATCATGCCGCTCTCCGGGCTGGTCGGGCTCCTGTATGCGCTGCTCGCGCCCCGGCTGGCCACGATCTCGGCGGGCCCGGCCCTGCCGGTCGCGGCCGGTTTCCTGCTGTTCGCGATCGCCTCCGCGGGGTGGGGCGTGTTCCCCGTCCACGACTTCCTCCTCGTGGCGCTCGGCAAGCCCTGGTGGGCGGTCTGGCGCAACGCGATCTTCGCGGTCGTCCGCATCGCCCTGCTGGTGTTCCTCGGCGGGGCCCTCGCGCTCGGCTCCTTCGGCATCGTGCTGTCGTGGATCGGTCCGGTCGTCGTCTGGATCATCGTCGGCTCGCTGGTGATCTTCGTGCTCGCGCGTCGCGCCAGCGAACGAGCCACGGGCGGCAAGCTCCCGAGCCGGGGCGCGATGATCGCGTTCCTCGCTCCCACGGCGGTGGGGCAGGCCGGCGGGGCGTTGCTCTACAACCAGGTGCCGATCCTGGTGAACCTGCGGTTCGGGCCGGAGACCGGCGCCGTGTTCTTCATCGCGTGGCAGGCCATCGCGGTGATCGACCTCGCCGGGATGTTCTTCATGAACTCACTGGCGGTCACGGTGGCCCGGGAGCCACACCGTGTGCGGGAGCTGGCCGCGACTGCGCGGCGCCGGTTGCTCGGGATCTTCCTGCCGATGTTGGCGGTCGGTGCCGCACTTGCCTACCCGCTGCTGCTGATCTTCGGTGAGGATTACGCGCAAGGTGCCGACGTTCTGCGGCTGCTCCTGCTGGGCCTGGCGTTCCGGCTGGTCGTAGCCCACGAGCTGGGTGTGCGGCAGGCGACCGGCGCGGCCATGAGCTACGCACGCCTACAGCTCAGCAGTTCGATCCTGGTGGTGGTGGCAGCCCTCGTCACCCCGGTCACCGGTGCCGGGGTGTCCTCGCTCATCCCCGTGGCGATCGGATACATCGCCGTCCAGGTCGTCTGCGCGGTGGTCGTGATGTTCACGCCGGCGAGTCGCCGGTTCGATGTGGAGGTGGCAAGGCCGTGACTTCGACGGACACCCGCTCCACGGGCGACGACAGGCGCCCGCGGAGCGACGTCGACCAGGCCACAACGGCAATGCGGCCCGCCGGCGTCGACGCTCCCACCACCATGCTGCAGGCCCAGCCACCTCGCCCGCGCAGCGGTCCGCCGCCGGCTCCGCCCGCTCCGCCCGAGCCGGGGATCTACCGCTGGCTCTCGCCGATTCTGGCGCTGGCCGCCGTGGCGTTGCTGCCGGTGGCCGCGGCCACCACCAACCTGGGCGCGATGGACGGCTGGGGCCTGGCCACGGTCCTCGGTCCGGCTGCCTGGGCGTCGGTGCTGTGTGCGGTGGCGGCCTGTGTGGCAGAGCTGTGGTCGCCGCGGCCGCGGATCCCGATGCTGTCCACCGCCACCGGTGTGCTCATCCTCTGTTCGGTCGGCATGCCGTCCGTGGTGGAGCCGGTGGCTCGGTTCACCACGGCATGGCTGCTGGCCGGCTTCACCGACGCACTCGCCCACGACGGCATCCCGCCCACCGGGATCGACGCCCGGTTCTACTGGCCCGCCTTCTTCGCCCAGTGGGCGTTCTTCCGGGACGCGGGCGGGGTCGAACAGCTCGACAGCGTGTTGCGCTGGTTCCCCCCGGTCGTCGTCACGGTGTGGGCGATCGGCATCTACGCGCTGGCCCGCTCGATGCTCGGCGGCTCCCGTGCCCCGTGGGCCGCCGCGTGGCTGTTCATCGGGCTGAACTGGATCGAGCAGGACTACTTCTCGCCGCAGGCCACCGGGATCGTGCTGATGCTCACGGTGCTGACGTTCGCGCTCGGCCCGCTGGCCACCCGCCGCACCGACTCGGCCGGTGTGCCCGGCTGGCCCTTCCCACATCCCGAGTCGAAGCGGCTGCCGCTGCTACGCCGCTGGCTGGTGTCGGCGATGACCCCGCCGAACAGGCCGTCGCTGCCGCCGCGTCAGCTGCTACTGATCTACTTCTGCGCCGCGTTATGCCTGGTAGCGGTGATCCCCGAGCACCAGCTCACCCCGTTCGCCATCATCGGTCAGCTCGTGGTGCTGGCCGTGGTCGGCCGGTTCCGGGGGCGCGGGCTGGTGCTCCTGGCCGTCGTCGCTTTCGCGGTGTACTTCGTGATCTCCGCGCGGGAGTTCTGGATCACCCAGCTCAGCCTGATCACGGGGTCGGACAACGCCGGCGACGCGCTGCAGGCGGGCGTCGCAGACCGGCTCACCGGCGATACGGGCCAGGTCGTGGTGAAGTACCTCCGCATCCTCATGCCGGGGCTCACCTGGATGCTCGCGATCGTCGGGGCGTGGGTCTACTGGCGTCGCAAGCGCGACCTGGTGCCCATCGCGCTTGCGGTGGTGCCGATGGCGTTCGCCGCACAGGGCTACGGCGGCGAGGTGTTCCTGCGGATCGTGCTCTACGGTCTCCCCGTTCTCGCGATCCTCGGGGCTGACGCCCTGCGAGCGTTCGTGCGGCGCAAGCGTTCCCGGGAGGTCGTGCTCGCGATCGGCATGGCGGCATTGTTCCCCCTGCTGATCCTGATCCGCGGCGGCAACGACGCCTACCAGGTCGTCTATCCGCAAGAAGTGGCGCTGGCCCGGCAGACCATCGAGACGACTCCACCGGGGCAGGAGATCCTGCCGCTCGGCAACGTCGGGCCGTACGGCGTGGAGGGCATCGACACCCACAGCATGGGTTCGGTGGTCGAGGGATGTTCCGAGCTGTCGGACGACCCGATCCGCTGCATCGAGGCCGAGTCCCCGGACGTGCTCATCACCTTCACCTCCGTGGAGAAGCAGGGCGTGGTGCTCAACGGCATGAAGCCCGGCTGGACTCTCGAGGTCATCCGCCAGTTGGTGGCCTCAGGGCAGTACGTGGTGACGTACCAGGACGGTTTCGACGCCGTGCTGAAGAAGACCGTGCCGGCTGCGCCCCCGGCCCCGACCCCAGGAGGCTGAGCATGATCCTGGCTCAGAACCTCGTCATCAATCCGGCTCAGGACATCTGGGTCTGGCTGACGTTCGCGCTGTTCCTCGTGGTGGTGGCGGCGCGGGCGTGGGTCGTGGAGACCGGCCAGGGCCGGCTGGGACGCACTCCTGTCAAGGTGAAGCTCCTGACGGCGACGTCGGTGCTCGTACTCGTCGGGCTGATGTCGCTCATCGCGGTGCAGGGTGGTGCGCTGCTGGTCGAGTCGGTCCTCACCGGCACCGACCCGGCCACGAAGGTGTACGGGCCCGACGCCGGGGATTCCGGCGATTCCGGGGACACCGGCACCGACCCGAACGCGCCTGCGGATCCGAACGCGCCTGCGGATCCCAACGCGCCGGCCGACGCGAACGCACCGGCCGACGCGAACGCACCGGCCGACGCGAACGCACCGGCAGCTCCGGCTGCCAACCCCGCAGCACCGCCGGGGGGCTGAGCTCTCGCAGCCCCGCCGGCGGCGCCAGGAGCGCTGAGCAACCGGGTCCCATCCGGCCCGAGTTGCTCAGCACCTTCTAGCCGCCGAAGCCGATCGCCACGTACTTCGTCTCGAGGAACTCCTCGATCCCGACGCTGCCGCCTTCGCGGCCGAGGCCGGACTGCTTGATCCCGCCGAACGGGGCCGCAGGGTTCGACACCAGGCCGGTGTTGAGGCCGATCATCCCCGCCTCCAGCCGCTCCGACACCCGCAGCGCGCGGGTCACGTTCTCCGTGTACAGGTAGCTCACCAGTCCGAACTCGGTGTCGTTCGCCGCGGCGACGGCCTCGTCCTCGTCGTCGAACACGCTGATCGCGGCCACCGGCCCGAAGATCTCCTCCGCGCTGAGCCGTGCCTGCAGCGGAACGTCGGTGAGCACCGTGGGCTGGTAGAAGTAGCCCGGTCCGTCCACCGGCACGGCGCCCACGCGCACGGTGGCGCCGCGATCCAGCGCGTCACGGACGAGCTCGGTGACCTTGTCGCGGCCCTTCGCGTCGACCAGCGGCCCGACGTCGACGCCGTCCTCGGTGCCGCGGCCGACGTTGAGAGCGCTCATCCGCTCTGCGAGCCGGTCGGCGAACGCCCCGGCGACGGAACGGTGCACGAGGAACCGGTTGGCGGCCGTGCAGGCCTCGCCCATGTTGCGCATCTTGGCGAGCATCGCGCCTTCGACGGCCTTGTCGAGGTCCGCGTCCTCGAACACGAGGAACGGCGCGTTGCCACCGAGCTCCATGGACGTGCGCAGCACCTTCTCAGCGGCCTGCTCCAGGAGCTTCCGCCCGACCTGGGTGGAGCCGGTGAAGGAGAGCTTGCGCGCCCGTCCGTCGCGGATCAGGGGCTCCATGACACCGCCCGCATCCGAGGTGGTGACGATGTTCAGCACGCCGTCGGGCAGGCCCGCCTCGGCGAGGATCGCGGCGAGCGCGTTCATCGACAGTGGCGTCTGGGCTGCGGGCTTGAGCACCATCGCGCACCCGGCCGCGATCGCCGGCCCGATCTTGCGGGTGCCCATCGCCATCGGGAAGTTCCACGGCGTGATGAGCAGGCACACACCGACCGGCTGCTTCTGCACGAGGAATCGGCTCGCACCGTTGGGCGCGACCGCGTACCCGCCGTCGATGCGCACGGCCTCCTCGGCGAACCATCGGAAGAACTCCGCCGCGTAGGAGATCTCCCCGCGTGACTCGGCGAGCGGCTTGCCCATCTCCAGGGTCATGAGGAGGGCGAGGTCGTCGATGCGCTGCATGATCAGCTCGTAGGCGCGGCGCAGGATCTCACCGCGGTCCCGGGGTGCCATCGCCGCGAAGGCGGCCTGGGCCGCGACCGCTGCGGCGAGGGCGTCCATCCCGTCCTGGGGCGAGGCGTCGGCCACCTCGCAGAGGACCTTCCCGGTGGCCGGGTCGTCGACGGTCAGGGTGCGGCCGGACGCGGCGGGTCGCCAGGAGCCGCCGATGAACAGGCCGGTGGGGACCGCATCGACGACCCGCGCCTCGTCTGCACTCGAGTTGCTGGTCAGGGCGGAGTTCGTCATGGCCCGATGCTCTCACCGCGAACGGGCGGGCGCACCCGACGTGATGTTCCTCCTTGCTCCGCGTCGGGCGGCCGGTTCAGCGGGCGGCGTCCTCGTCCGCGAGTGCGCTGTCGCGTGCGTCGGTCACCGCGATGGATCCGAGGAGGGCGAGGGCGCGGGCGGAGTCGGTGCCGGGCTCGGCGTGGTAGATGACGAGCTGTTGTCCGTCGGCGCCGACGACGGCGAGCTTCTCGCGGCGCAGATGCAGCTCACCGACCTGCGGATGCTGCATGTGGCTCGTGCCGTCCCGGCGATGGCCGACGTCGGCGCGGGCCCAGAGGCTGCGGAACCGATCGCTGCGCATCGACAACTCGCCGACCAGCGCCGCCAGGTTCGGGTCTTCGGGGTCGGCTCCCGCTGCGGCACGCAGACCGCCGACCACACTCGCCGTGGCGCGGTCCCAGTCCACGTGCAGCTCGCGGTCACCGGGATCGAGGAACACTTGTCGCAACAAGTTCTTGCCGGGTGCGAAGTTCGGGGACAGGGCACGGGCGAGCGCGTTGGCGGCCAGCACGTCGAGGTACCTGCCGGACACGTACGCGGGCATCGGGAGCTGGTCGATGAGCTGGGCGGTCCCGGTCGGTATCCGTTCGATTCGCGGGCGCGCCGGGCGGCGGCTGGGCGCGCGGGCCAGCTCGTGCAGGTGGGCGGTCGCGGCCGGGTCGAGCAGCAGCGCCCGAGCCAGTGCGTCGATCACCTGGGCGGATGGATTCTGGTCGCGTCCCTGCTCCAGGCGCAGGTAGTAGTCGGAGCTGATACCTGCCAGCATCGCGAGCTCCTCGCGGCGAAGCCCGGACACCCGCCTCCGCCGGCCGGCGACGAGCCCCACGTCCTCGGGCCGCACCAGACCGCGTCGGGCGCGCAGGTACTCGCCGAGGGCGTTGACCTTGTCCACGATTCGAGGCTAATCACGGTCGGCCGGACGTGACTGTCCCTGTGACTCCGAGGATGCACGGGCCCATGGGCACCTTCTCCGGCCGGGAGGGAACGCGGCCGCGGTGAGGCGAAGCGTGCAGGTCGCCGATCTGTGACCCGATCACCACTGCCGCCATCGGGGGAATGTCGCAGGATGGGGTGGTGACGGAGACGATGGCGCGGCTGCCGGCGCTGGTGCCGCCCCCGACCGACCTCCCGCCGCGCGCGGCAAAACTGCGTGCCGACGTGCGGGCGTTCCTCGAGCAGGAGCGGGCCGCAGGAGCGTGGACACCGCGCGCCGACGTGTGGCTCTCGGGCTGGGACGAGCGATTCACGAAGGAACTGGGCCGCCGCGGCTGGCTGGGGATGACCATCCCGGTCGAGTACGGCGGCCACGGCGCCTCCCCGCTGGACCGCTACGTGGTCACCGAGGAGCTCCTCGCGGCGGGTGCTCCGGTGGCCGCGCACTGGGTGGCCGACCGCCAGATCGGCCCCAGCCTCATGCGGTTCGGCACCGAGACGCAGCGACGCAAGTTCCTGCCCGGGATCGCGGCGGGCGAGGTGTACTTCGGGATCGGGATGAGCGAGCCCGATGCCGGCTCCGACCTGGCGGCCGTGCGCACGAAGGCCGTGCAGGTCAGCGGTGGGTGGGAGCTGACCGGCACGAAGGTATGGACGTCCGGCGCCCACCACGCTCATGCCTTCTTCGCGCTCGCCCGCTCCGCGCCCCGTGACGAGCAGAACCGGCACGCGGGGCTGTCCCAGTTCATCGTCGAGCTCGACTCGCCCGGTGTGCAGATCCGCCCCATCCCGCTGCTGACCGGCGCACACCATTTCAACGAGGTCGTGTTCGACAACGTGTTCGTGCCCGACGACATGGTGCTCGGTGAGATCGGCGCCGGTTGGCGGCAGGTCACCAGTGAGCTCGCGTTCGAGCGCAGCGGACCGGAGCGGTTCCTCTCGACGTTCCCGCTGCTCACTGCCCTCGTCGGGGAACTTCTGGCCAGTGGGTCCACGCCGCAGCGGGAGCTCGGCGGCCTCGTCAGCCGTCTGTGGACGCTGCGGCGGATGTCGCTGGCCGTGGCCGGCTCGCTCGAGTCGGGGCAGGCGCCGGAGCTGGCCGCAGCCGTGGTGAAGGACCTCGGCACGCGGTACGAGAACGAGGTGATCGACACGGCCCGGCTGCTCGTCTCGACCCCGCCGGACCCCGGTGCCGAGGGTGGCTACGCGCGGCTCCTGGCCGACGCGGTGCTGCACGCCCCCGGCTTCACGCTGCGCGGTGGGACCAACGAGGTGTTGCGCGGGATCGTGGCGCGGGGAATGGGGCTGCGATGACCGACAACTCGGAGCTGCGCGAGCTGGCCGAGTCGATCTTCGCCGCCGCGCGGGATGCGGGCACGGGGTTCGACGCCGAGCTGTGGAAGACCCTCGAGGGCACCGGACTCGCCCGGCTGACCCTGCCGGCCGACGCGGGCGGGAGTGAGGGCAGCTTCTCCGACGCGGCGGTGGTGCTGGCCGAGGCCGGTGCGTACGCCGCGCGGGTGCCCGTGGTGGAGACCGATCTGCTGGCGGGCTGGCTGCTGCACGCCGCAGGCATCGGCGTGCCGGCCGGGCCGCTGACGGCCGTGACCGGAACGCTGGATGTCGAGGGTTCGGCGGTCCGTGGCGCGCTCCAGCGCGTGCCGTGGGCTCGCGCGGCGGCCGGGATCGCCGTGCTGACCCCGCACCACGTCGTCCTGCTCGGCCCCGAACAGATCACCGTCACCGACGGCAGCAACCTTGCGGAGGAGCCGCGCGACGCGGTCGTCGTCGACGGCGAGGTGCCCTCGGATGCCGTCGCCGGCGTGCCGGAGGGGGCGGCGGAGGAGTTCCGGCTGCGTGCCGCGCTCGGGCGGGCCCAGTTGCTCGCCGGGGCAGCGCGAGGTGCACTCGCCGCCGCTGTGCGCTACGCGGGCGAGCGGGTGCAGTTCGGCCGCCCCATCGGCCGGTTCCAGGCGGTTCAGCAGCAGCTGGCCCTGGCGGCGGCCGAGGTGGCCGCGGCGTCGGCGGCGGCGTCCGCCGCTGCTGCAGCGGTCACCGCGGACGGGTTCACGGACCCGGCATCGCGGTTCGCCGTCGCCGCGGCCAAGGCGCGCACCGGCGAGGCTGCGGGTGTCGTCGCCCGGATCGCGCACCAGGTGCACGGGGCCATCGGTTTCACCCGCGAGCACGACCTGCGGCTCGTCACCACCCGCCTGTGGGCGTGGCGTGACGAGGACGGCTCGGACGCCGAGTGGAACACCGAGGTCGGAGCGGCCGCACTGGCCGCCGGACCCGAGGGACTCTGGCCGCTGGTGACCGGACGTCCATGATCAACGGGGCCCGGTAGCGTGCCCCGGCGATGGAACAGATCGCAGCGGACGACCCCCGCGTTCTGGGTCGCTACCGGGTAACGGGCCGACTCTGGACAGATGGGATGGGCCGTGTCCTGCTCGGCGTCGACGACGGTGACAGGCGCGCGGCGCTGAGAGTGGTGAATCCGCAGCTCGCGGCCCTGCCCGGGTTCCGCGAGCGGTTCCGGCGGGAGGTGCAGCTCGCGGCCACGGCGCCGCCGTGGTTCGCCGCTGCCGTGCTGGACGCCGACCCCGACGGCAACCCACCGTGGCTTGCCAGCGCCTACGTCGAAGGCCCGACGCTGCAGGCCTACGTGGAGGCGAACGGTCCGCTGAGCCGCCAGGGCACGGTGGCGCTGGCCGTCAGGATGGCCGACGGGCTCGTCGCCCTGCACGGCGCGGGCCTCGTGCACGGGGACCTCAGGCCGTCGAACGTGGTGCTGGCCGAGGACGGGCCGCGGCTGATGGACTTCGGTGTCGCCCGGGCCGCCGAACCCCCCGCGGGGGCGCCCCACACGGGCCACGTGATCGCCGGGCCCGACTTCCTGTCACCGGAGCAGATCGCCGGGCACCGGGATGTCGGACCGGCCGCCGACATCTTCTCGTTCGGGTCGCTGATCGGCTTCGCGGCCACGGGCCGCTCCCCGTTCGCCGCCGACTCCGTTCCCGGTGTGATGCACCGCATCTCGCACACCGCCCCCGATCTCGGACCGATCGACGGGCCCCTGCGCGACGCCGTGCTGGCATGCCTCACGAAGGACCCCACCGCGCGACCCACGGCCGCCCGCGTGCGTGATCTGCTGCGGCAGCTGGACCAGCCGGAACCGGCCGCCGCGCCCGCCGCCGTGGCGGCACCGGCCGGGCCGCCACGCGTCCCCGCTGCGCGGGCGCCCGTTCCCCACGTACCGGCGCCGGCCGGGCCGCCTCCGGCCGTATCCGTCCCGGCACCGGCCGCGCCGCCGTCGCCCGTACCGGTCCCGGCACCGGCCGGCCCGGCCGCGCCACCAGCGCGGCCGGCTCCGACATCCGGCGGACCGGCCCCGGCACGTGCTCAGACGGCGCCCATTTCGCCGTCACCGGTTCCCCGCGGCGCCATCCCCGTTCCTCGCACGCCTGATCGGTCCGGGCCGTCCACGTTCGTCGGAGCCCCCGTCCTGCTGCCGGAACGGCCGGCGCGCGGTCCTGGCGGCCTGACGCGCCGGCAGTGGGGCATCATCGCCGCGGTCGTCGTCGCAGCCCTGGCCGGAGCCGGCATCGCACTGGCCGCGGTGTTCACGGTCGGCGGTGGCGACGCCGCGGCCCCGGCGGCAGCGGGCCCGGACAGCACCGCATCGGCGGTGCCCTCGGCCGGATCGTCGGACCCGGACGTCACGGTGATCGACGGCGAGACGGACCACCGGTTCGGCACGGGATCCGCGCAGTTCGCCACCCCGAGCCGCAACATCGCGTGCCGCATGTCCACCGGCGACGTGCGCTGCGACGTCGTCCAGCGCACGTGGGAGGTGCCACCGCCGCCGGCCGACTGCACCCAGTCCTACGGCACCGGCGCGATCCTCGCCGGGTCGGGGAAGGGCCAGCTGTCCTGTGTCGGGGACACCGTGGCCGACTCCTCCCTCTCCGTCCTCGACTACGGGCAGGGCGTTCGGTTCGGCGACGTGGTCTGTGTGAGCAAGGAGAGCGGCATGCGCTGCGAGAATCCCCGGACCGGGCACGGGTTCAACGTCGCCAGAGCGTCGTACGAGCTGTTCTGACCCGGCGCGCGGGAAGGGAAACGCAGCCGTGAACCTTGCACGAGGCATGAACATCGACCTCAACGGGAGAACGGCACTGGTCACCGGCTCCACCCAGGGGATCGGCCACGCCATCGTCACCCGGCTCGCCGAGGCGGGCGCGCGGGTGGCGGTCAACGGGAGAGGCGAGGAACGCGTCAACGGCGCCGTCGAGCGCGTGCGTGCCGCCGTGCCCGGCGCCGACGTGCTCGGCATCGCGGCGGACGTGGCGTCCGAGGAAGGGGCCGCGACGCTCGTCGCGGAGCTGCCCCAGGTGGACGTGCTGGTGAACAACCTGGGGATCTTCGAAGCCCGGCCCGTGCTGGAGATCGACGACGCCGAGTGGCGGCGCTACTTCGAGGTGAACGTGCTGGCCGGGGTACGCCTGACCCGCGCCTACCTGCCCGGGATGATCGAGCGCAGGTGGGGCCGCGTGCTTTCCATCAGCAGTGACTCCTCGGTGGTGACACCTGTGGAGATGGTGCATTACGGCGTGACGAAGACGGCACAGCTGGCCGTGTCGCGCGGCTTTGCGAAGGCCGCAGCAGGCACCGGCGTCACCGTCAACTCCGTGCTGGCCGGCCCCACACACACCGCCGGCGTCGAGGACTTCGTGGCGACCATGGTGGGCGAGGATCTGCCGTGGGACGAGCTCCAGCGCCGGTTCATGCTGGAGAACCGGCCGCAGTCGCTGCTGCAGCGGCTGATCGAGCCGTCCGAGATCGCCAACATGGTGGCCTACCTCAGCTCCGACCTGGCCTCGGCCACAACCGGAGGGGCGCTGCGGGTGGACGGCGGCTACGTCGACTCGATCCTGCCGTAGCCCCGTTCCGGGGTGAGCGGCAGGCTGTGCGGCATGACCGACTCGACTCCTGCTCGCCCCGCCCAGAACGTTCCCGCCCGGTCCGTGTCGTCCGACGTCGTGGCCGCCGTGGCCGATCGGCTGGGGCGTGACCAGGTGTTCGGCCCAGCGGTCACGAGCGCGTCGGGCACCACGCTGGTGCCGGTCGCGCGGGTGCGGGCCGGCGGTGGCGTGGGTGCGATGCGACCGGGTGCGGCGAGCACCGGGGCGGCGGCGATAGCGCGGCCGATGGGTGCCTTCTCCGTCGCACCGGACGGGAAGGTGAGCTGGCACCCCGCCGTCGACGTCAACCGGATCGTCCTCGGCGGTCAGATCACGCTCGCCGCCGTGCTCGTGCTCGTGCTCGGGGTGCTCCGGCGTCCCCGACGATGATCGTTTCTCAGCTGCCGATCTTGCGGAAGTCCCAGCTGGTGATCTTCTCGGCAACCAGGCGCAGCCAGGCGTGGCGCCCGTCGCGGACGATGGTGCCGCCGCTGTACTTGTCGGCGAAGGCCTGCTCGGGCCCGTCCAGCTCGGGCAGCGGCTCTCCGGTGCGGGGCACCTCGCCCACCACCTCCACCCGCCCGCGCAGCTCCACCCCGCGCAGCTCGCCGTAGTCCTCCCCGGCGTCGACGACGACCGCGATCCGCGGGTCGTTCTGCAGATCGGTCCAGCGCTGGCTGCGCGACAGTGAGGTCAGCCACAGCGCCCCGTCCTGCCAGACGAACCACAGCGGGGTGGCGTGCGGGCCGGTGCTGCCGACGGTGGCCACCCGGCAGGTGCGCTGCTCCGCGAGGAACGCGTCGACCTCGTCCGGCGTCATCGCGATCGCGCGGGCGCGCCGTTGCTGCTTCATGGCGCGGACGCTAGCGCAGCGCCACGGGCGACTCGCGGACGGGAAATGGGCGACTCGCCGGCGTGAAACGGGGTACGTGGCCACGTTGGGTCTCGGCGGGCTCGGGTAGAACCTCAGGGTGGACGAGATGTACGACGTCGCCGTTGTCGGCGCCGGACCGGCCGGGTCGGCAAGCGCGCTACGGGTGCTGCAGCTGCGCCCCGACGCGCGTGTTCTGCTCCTGGACGCGGCGGCGTTCCCGCGCGACAAGACCTGCGGGGACGGCATCGCCGCCCAGGTGCTCGAGTTGCTCCAGGCCCTCGGTGTGCCGAACCTGGCCAGTCTGGGTCCCGCTGTGCCCCGGCTCCAGCTGCGCAGCCCGGGTGGGCGCCTGGTCTCGCGCATCTGTGCACGTCCCAACCGGGTGATTCCGCGGGCGGTGTTCGACGCAGAGCTGGTCGCCGCAGCGGTCGCGCGCGGCGCGGAGCTGCGCCGCCATCGGGTGCGCCGCATCGACGTCCGCGCCGACGAGGTGGTGCTCGACGGGAGCATCAGGGCGCGGGTCGTGATCGGCGCCGACGGCGCGAACTCGACGGTCCGTCGTCTGCTGGGCGCACCCGAAACCCCGTCAGCGGCCACGGCGGTCGCAATCCGCGGCTACGCCCCGACCACGCTGCGCCCCGACGCGCTGGTGATCGAGTTCGCGCGCGGCCGCTACCCGGCCTACGCCTGGTCGTTCCCGCTCCCCGGCGGCGGATCCAACGTGGGATACGGGGTGTTCGACCGCCGTGGAGCGGGATCCCGGCAGGAGCTCCTCGATGCCATGCGCAGGCTGCTGCCCGGACACGAGCCCGCCCCGGAGACCGTGCGCGGGCACCACCTTCCGCTCTCCACAGGGCCGCGCCACCATCCCGACGGCCGGGTACTGCTGGCCGGTGACGCCGCGGCGATGATCAACCCCCTGACGGGTGAGGGGATCTTCGACGCGGTTGCCTCCGGGGTACTCGCCGGCCGAGCCGCGCTCCTGGGAGCAGACGCGGGCGCGGCCCACCGGCGCGCCATGACGCGCTCCTTCGGCCTGCACCACCAGCACGGAGCCTTCCTCTCCCGTCTCGTGTCGAACGCCCGGTTCCTCGACGCGGCCGTCACCGCTGCCGCCCGCCACCAGTCCGTGTTCGACGCCGCTGTGGACCTCGGCCTCGGCCGCGGCACGGCGCCGCTGACCGCCCTGGCCCGGGTGGCTGCCGCGTACGTCACCCTGGGCCGCGGCTGACGGCAGCGGTGACCCCCGGCTGGGCGAGCAGCGCAGGGCCCGACGCCACCAGCAGCACCACTGCGACAGCGGCCACCACGAGCACCGCACGAAACGGTGCGCGCGAGCCCGGTCGGCGCCCGGCGCGGAACCCGGCCGTGAGGATCACCACTGCGAGCACGGGGACGCCCCAGCTGAACACGGCCGGCAGGGGCGCGTTGAGTGCGAGCAGCACCGTGGCGGCGAGCAGCAGCAACGCGGCGGCGACCTGGCTGCCCACCACCCCGATCCGGTGGGGCAGCCCGCGCACACCGGTGGCCGCGTCGTCGGCGAGGTCGGGGAGCACGTTCGCGAAATGCGCACCGGCGCCGAGCAGCGCGCCCGCCGCGGGGAGCCACCACGGCGGCACCGGCGTGCCCGGTAGCCCGAGCACGACGAAGACCGGGAGCAGCCCGAAGCAGACCAGGTAGGGCAGTACCGAGAGCGCGGTGGACTTCATCCCCAGGTCGTAGGCCCACCCGGCCGCGACGGCGACGATGTGCACGAGCCCGGCGGCGATTCCGGACGCGAGCGAGAGCGGCAGGCAGGCCACCGCCGCCAGCAGCGTGGCCACCGCCACGGTCCGCCTCGTGACGGCGCCTGCGGCCACCGGCTTGTCCTGGCGCCCGACGGCGACGTCGCGCTCGGCGTCCAGCAGGTCGTTGAGCCAGCCGATCGACAGTTGCCCGGTGAGCACCGCCGCAGCCACCAGCAGCACCCCGGGTAGGTCGCGCCCCGTGGTGACGGCGAGGGCCGTGACCATGACGGTGACCGCAACGGTGGGCTCAGGGTGAGAGGAGCGCAGCAGCGCGACCGTGGTCGCGGCGACAGGCCGCATGCGGCCCAGTCTGGCAGCCTGATGCTCGTGCCCGCGCTCCGGAACCACCGCACCAGCGAGCTAGCGCGCAACGATCCGGCGCAGTACGACGACCTCGCGCAGCATTGGTGGCAACCGCGGGGACCGTTCGCGATGCTCCACTGGCTCGCGGCCGCACGCGGCGCGCTGGTGCCACCGGCGACCCGGCCCGGCGCGGTCCTGGTCGATCTCGGCTGTGGGGCGGGTCTGCTCGCCCCGCACGTCGCCGGCGCGGGTTACCGGCATGTCGGGGTGGACATCGGCGCGTCCGCGCTGGTCCAGGCCGCGGCGCACGGGGTCACCGTCGTGCGTGGGGACGTCACGGCCGTGCCCCTGGCCGACGGTTGCGCGGACGTCGTCGCGGCGGGGGAGATCCTCGAGCACGTGCCCGACCTGCCGGCCGCCGTGCGTGAGGCCTGCCGGCTGCTGCGTCCGGGCGGTCTGCTCGTGATCGACACCCTGGCTGCCACAGCCTTGGGCCGGTTCATCGCCGTGACGCTGGCCGAACGCATACCCGGCGCGGCGCCACCCGGCATCCACGATCCGGCCCTGTTCGTCGACCGCGGCCTTCTCGTGCGGGAGTGCGCACGCCACGGTGTGACGTTGCAGCTGCGCGGAATCCGTCCGTCGCTGTCCGGGCTCGCCCGCTGGCTCACCGGCCGGGCCGACACGGTGGCCATGGTCGCGGTGCCGACCACCGCTGTGCTGTTCCAGGCCGTCGGGAGGCGGGCTTGACGCCCCGGGCTAGGCGGGGAGTCGACGCCGTGAGCGGATCGGGGTTCATCGCGGGCTTCGGCGCCGCCGTGCCCGGCGGCGCCCTCCGCCAGACCGAGATGTGGGACGGGTTCTTCGCGCGCCACTTCGCGGGTGACCGGATGGCGGAACGAATCTTCCGCAGCGCCGGGGTGCAGCGCCGGCACGCCGCGGTGAACCCGGCGGACGAGGACGTATCGCTGTGGTCGACGGGCGAGCGGATGCGGCGCTATGTCAGCGAGGCGGTCCCGCTGGGCAAGGAGGCCGTGGCCGCGGCGCTGGCCGACGCGGGCCTCGCGCCCGACGAGGTGGGCTTGTTCGTGGTGGCCTCGTGCACCGGATACGTCACGCCCGGGCTGGACATCCGCGTGGCCGCCGACCTCGGGATGGCGCCCGACGTGCAGCGGTTGTTCATCGGGCACATGGGCTGCTACGCGGCGATCCCCGCCCTCGGCGCGGCAGGCGACTACGTCGTCGCCCGCAACAAGCCCGCCGTCGTGCTGTGCCTGGAGCTCACGTCGCTGCACGTGCAGCCGCCCGCCGACGACCACGGCCGGATCGATCTCGGCCAGGTCGTCTCCCACGCGTTGTTCGGCGACGCCGCCGCCGCGATCGTCGTGCTGCCGGACGCACCGGGGGCACGGCGAGGGTTGGAGGTCCTCGAGATCGCCGCGCTCACCGACGCGGCGACCGCCGACCACATGACCTGGGAGGTCACCGACCTGGGTTTCCGCATGGGGCTCTCGCCCGAGGTGCCGCGGGTGCTCGCCCGGCACGTGCGCGCCATGGTGTCGGAGTTGCTCGGGCGGCACAGGCTGACCACGGAGGACGTGGACGGATGGGCCGTGCATCCGGGTGGGCCGCGGATCCTGAGCACGGTCGCCGAGCAGCTCGCCCTCCCCGCGGATGCGTTGGACGCCTCGAAGGCGGTGCTCGCCGAACGCGGCAACTGCTCGTCGGCCACCGTTCTCCTCGTGCTCGACGCGCTGCGCGCCGCCGGTCGTTCACGAGCGGGGCGGGCCGTCGTGGCCATGGCGTTCGGGCCTGGTCTGACGCTGTACGTCGCGCTGCTGCGGCAAGGCTGAGCACGTGGCGACGACTCGCGGGGGTCAGCGGGGGGTTGTCGCCAGCACGATGCGGTCGGGGCGCAGCAGGGCGGTTGACGCCCGGGCGCGCTCCAGCCAGGCGAGCAGCTCCTCGCCGTCCTCGATCGTCACCTCGCCGGCGTGCGGGCCGGGGCCGAGTCGCAGCGTCCGGGCACCGAGTCGGCGTGCCCTGGCCTGGGCCGAACGTGGCACGCAGCCGGTGGCGAGGAGTGCGTAGCCGTCGCCGAGGACCTCGTCGAGCCGTACCGGACGTCCGTCCACCCGGACGGTCGGTTGCGGGCAGGGGGTCCCGGACAGATCCCGGCGGTGCCGGCGGCGTTCGACGAGGGGCCCCGGGTCGTAGCGCGTCGCGATCCCGCGCTGCGCGGCCGTCCGCACGCCCGGTATCCGCAGGAGCAGGCCGGCCACCGGGCGGCGCAGCGCGGCCGCGAGGTCCTGGCCACCGGTCATGGCGCGACCGACCAGGACCGCACCATGGATCACCGCCTCGGCGTGTGGCCCGCGCTCGGCCTGGTAGCTGTCGAGCAGCGTGTCCTCGTCGCCGCCGTCCAGCACGGCGGCGAGCTTCCAGGCGAGGTTGTGGGCATCGCGCAGCCCGGCGCCGAGGCCCTGGCCGATGAACGGGGGCGTCAGGTGCGCGGCGTCACCGAGCAGCAGCACCCGCCCGCGCCGCCACCGGTCGGCGATCCGCGCACGGAACGTGTACTCGCCGGCCCGCAGTACATCGAGGCCGCCGGCCCGCCTCGTCCACCGTGTGGTGAGTGTGGCGATCCGCTCCGGGCGCATCAGTTGCTCCGCGGTCTCGCCGGGCCGCATCCGGAACTCCCACCGGTACCGGTCGCCGGGCAGCGGGAGGAACGTCGCCGCGCGGCGCGGGTCGCAGATCTGGTCGACCCCACCCCAGGTGGGCAGCGGCCGGTCCGAACGGGCGTCGAGGACGAACCACCGCTCGGTGAACCGCAGGTCACGAAGCCGGGCACCGATGGCGTCGCGGACGGTGCTGCCGGCGCCGTCGCAGCCGAGCACCGCCGCCGCGCTGAGCTGCTCGCGGGCTCCGGTGCGTGCGTCGGTGAGGTGCACGAGCACGCTGCCGGGACGTCCGGCAGGCAGGCTCACGCCCGTGACTTCGGCGCACTCGCGCAGCCGGGCCAGTGGTTGGCGGGCCAGCTCGTCACGCAGCAGGCGCTCGAGATCCGGCTGATGGAACAGGTTGGACTCGGGGTGACCGTGTACGCCGACGGGCCGGTCGTGGCGGAACTCCGCGAAAGGCCGCAGCCGGGCGTCGAGCAGCCGCAGGCCTGCCGCCGGGATGCTGATCCGGGCGAACGCGTCACCGATGCCGGCCCGCTGCAGGATCCGCGCCCCCTCGTCGTCGAGATGCACGGCGCGTGGCAGTGGATGGATCCCGGCCCGCCGTTCCAGGACGGTGCAGGACACTCCGAGCCGGGCCAGCAGGAGGGCGGCAGTGAGTCCGGTGGGGCCAGCGCCGACGATCAGCACCTGCCCGGCGCCCGGCTGTTCCCGCTCCACGGCTCTCACCTCGGTATGGACCCTGCCAGCGTCGGGCCGCCCGTGCATATCTGAGCGGGATGACGGTGTCGAGAACGGTCGCGCGGATCCGACGTCCAGGTAGGAGCACGGCGACGAGGAGCACCCAGATGAAGTACATGCTGCTGACCTACGGTGTCCCGGGCCCGCACGCCCGGGACCCGCTGCTGCAGGAGATCCCGGAGACGGGAGAGTGGGTCGCCGGGGCGCCACTGTCCGATCCCGGTCTGGCCCGCACACTCCGGGTGCGCGACGGGGCGGCGGAGACGACCGACGGTCCCTTCGCCGACGCACGGGAGCAGCTGATGGGCTACTGGCTGGTCGACTGCGAGACCCTGGACCGGGCTCTCGAACTCGCCGCGCTGCTCCGGGGAGCGGACACGGCCGCGGTCGAGGTCCGCCCGTTGATGGACCCCGCCGGGATGGAGATGTGAGCGACCCGCGCATGGAGATGGGTGAGCTGCTGCGCCCGCTGGCGTCGCAGGTCCTCGCCACGCTGGTGCGGCGGCACGGCCAGTTCGACGCGTGCGAGGACGCCGTGCAGGATGCCTTGCTCGCCGCCACCGTGCAGTGGCCCGCCGAGGGGGTGCCGGACAACCCGCGTGGCTGGTTGATCACCGTGGCAGCCCGGCGGCTGGCCGATCAGTGGCGCAGCGAGAGCGCACGCAGGCGCCGCGAGACCACCGCGGCAGCGTTGGCCGGGCCGGAGGAGACGGCGGCAGCCGCCGACGTCGACCAGACCGCCCACGACGACACGCTCACCCTGCTGTTCCTGTGCTGCCACCCGGTGCTGTCGCCCCCGTCGCAGGTCGCGCTCACGTTGCGGGCCGTCGGCGGACTGGCCACCGCCCAGATCGCCAGCGCGTTCCTGGTGCCCGAGGCGACGATGGCCCAGCGGATCAGCCGTGCCAAACGCGCGGTCACAGGCGTGGAGTTCGCCGCCCCGGCCGAAGCCGAGCGGCGACAGCGACTCGGTGCTGTGCTGCACGTGCTCTACCTGGTGTTCAACGAGGGGTACACGGCCACCTCCGGCCCTGACCTGCAACGCCCCGAGCTCACCCGCGAGGCGATCCGGTTGGCCCGCCGGTTGCTGCGGCTCCTGCCCGACGACGGCGAGGTCGCCGGGCTGCTCGCCCTGATGCTGATCACGGAGGCACGCCGCTTCGCCCGCACCCGGTCCGACGGCGCCCTCGTGCCGCTGGCCGAGCAGGACCGCGACTCCTGGGACGGCGCCCTCATCTCGGAGGGGGTGGAGCTGATCAGCGCCACACTCGCGCATGGGCCGGTCGGGCCCTACCAACTGCAGGCCGCGATCGCGGCGGTGCACGCCGAGGCGAAGCGCGCGGAGGACACCGACTGGCCGCAGGTCGCCGCGCTCTACCGGGTGCTCGACGTGGTGGCCCCGAGCCCGATCGTCACGCTCAACCGCGCCGTCGCCGTGGCGATGGTGGACGGGCCGCAGGCCGGTCTGGACCTGCTCGCCACGCTCGACTCCGACGACCGGGTCGCGCGGCACCACCGCGTGCCGGTGGTCCGTGCACACCTGCTGGAGATGGCCGGGGACCTCGTGGCGGCCCTGGCTGCCTACCGGGAGGCCGCCCGCCGGACCACGAGCGTGCCGGAGCAGCGCTACCTCGAGGACCGTGCGGCCCGCCTGAGCGAGTGACAGAGATGACCGTTGGTGCGACCCGCCGTAACGTGATCGCTTCGTCGTCGTTGGCGCAGCGTGCGCCATCACGCCCGCCGCTGGGCCCTGCCGCTGGTTCTGGCTGCTGTCATGGCAGCGGGGGCGGCCGCACCTGCGGTCGCGGATGCCGAGCCTGCCCCGTCGGAGAGTGAGGGGGCGCCCAGCTACGTCGCACTCGGCGACTCCTACGCGGCGGGTCCCGTGATCCCGGTGCAGACCGGGGAGCCCGCCGGGTGTCAGCGCTCCACCCGGAACTACCCGGCGATCGTCGCGGGCGTCCTCGCGCTACCCGACTTCCGGGACGTGACCTGCAGCGCGGCCAGCACAGAGCACCTCACGGCGCCCCAGACCGTGAAGCCGGGGGTGAACGATCCGCAGTTCGACGCCTTGTCGGAGGACACCGGACTCGTGACGGTCACGATCGGTGGCAACGACATCGGCTTCGGCTCGATCATCAGCGAGTGCGCCACGCGCTCCCCGCTGGCGCCTGCCGGAGCCGCGTGCCGCGACTTCTACACGGAAGACGGCAATGACGAGCTCGCGGAGCGGATCGACGCCACGGCGCCGAAGATCGCCGCGGCCCTGGACGAGATCGAGGAGCGCTCTCCCGACGCACGCGTGCTCGTCGTCGGCTACCCGGCGATCCTCCCCGACTCCGGCCCGGGCTGCTTTCCGGCCATCCCGTTCAGCCCGGGGGACGTGGCCTACCTGCGGGAGACCGAGAAGCGGCTCAACGAGATGCTCGCCGACGAAGCCGAGGACGCGGGTGTCGAGTACATCGACACCTACACCCCCTTCATCGGCCACGATGTGTGCACGCTGCCGGGGACCAAGTGGATCGAGGGCCTGATCCCCACGGCTCCGGCCGCGCCGGTGCACCCCAACGCGCTGGGCATGTCGGCGATGGCCACCGCGGTGATCGAGACGCTGGCCGGGCGCTCCGTGCCGGTCGTGGACATCTGATGCGCGTCGGACCAGGGTCATCCGGGCTCGGCGTCGAACCGGAACTGCGCTGCCAGCGCCCGCGTGGCGAAAGCCTGCGGGACGCATCGCAGCACCGTGTCCCGTAGGCGGGCTCGGGCGCCGGTGAGCCGGAGCACCCGGTTCACCCGGCGGGCGGCTCGCTGCAGCTCGCCCGTACGACGGTGCCGCCGGGCGGAGTAGGCGAGCAGGACGTCGGGCACGTCGGTGGGGTCTGCTCCGGCGAGCTCGTTCCCGATGGCCACAGCGTCCTCGAACGCCTGGCAGGCGCCCTGCCCGAGGTCGGGGGTCATCGCGTGGGCCGCGTCGCCGAGCAGAGCGACCCGCCCGATGGCGAACACAGGAAGCGGCCGTGCCAGCTGCGCCGTCTCCACCACGTGCACGCCCTCGGGCGGGGTCGCGTCGATGAGCGCTGTGACGCTCGGGTGCCAGTCGGCTCGGCGGCTGCGCAGCCATCGGTGCTGTTCGTCCGCCGTGGCGATCGGGGCTCCGTCCTCCGCGCTCGCCCGCCAGGCCGAGTACCAGTAGACCCCCTCGGCCATCGGGAGGCAGCCGAACCGGTCACCGGTGCGGTGGTCGAGCAACTCGCCGGCCACCATCGGCACGTTCGCCGGAGTCACGGCGGCGATGGCCCGCGCGGCCTTCTCGCCGGAACCGGCGAGGCCGGGATGTCCTGGGAACAGGGCCCTCCGGAGCCGACTCCCGGCCCCGTCCGCGACCACGACGGCGTCCGCCCGCAGATCCGCCGAGCCATCGAGCTCGACGTGCGCCCCCACCTCGCGCACCGCGGTGACCGCGCAGCCGGTGCGGATAGTGCCGGCGGGGAGCGCCTCGGCCAGTAGACCGTGCAACCACGGCCGGGGCACGGCCACGAACGGTGCGCCGACGTGCGCGGCCATGGCGACCTGGTCGGTCGTGAGCAGGGGGCGTCCGTGCCGGTCACGCAAGGCAGCGCCACCGTCGAGCGGAACGGCTCGGGCCCGTACGGGCTCCCCGAGCCCGAGCGCGTCCAACGCCAGTACTCCGTTGGGCGGGAGGCCGATTCCGGCGCCGGTCTCCCGTGGCTCGGGCGCCCGTTCGAGCACTGTGACCTCGTGTCCCGCCCGGTGGACGGCCAGTGCTGCCGCCAGCCCACCCAGGCCCGCTCCGACCACGACGATGTGCATCCGCAGCCCCTCTACGCTTGTAGAGACCGTATCGCATGATGTTCTACATGAGGTAGAGGAATTGAGTGATCGACGCACGGCGATCCTCGACGCGGCGCTGCACGTGCTGGCGGAGCAGGGCATGCGAGGCCTCACCCATCGCGCGGTCGACGCCGCCGCCGGAATCCCGCCCGGAAGCACCTCGTACTACTTCCGCAGCCGCTCCGCCCTCGTCGCCGGGTGCGTCGAGCGGCTGCTGGAGATCGACATGCGCGTCGACCTCCCACAGGTGCGGTCCGCGGCGACGGACGTCGCGGGCCTCGCAGCAGCGCTCGCGTCCGTCTGCGTCGCGATGGTGACGCGGGAGCGGTACCGCACCCTGGCTCGTTACGAGCTGACCCTCGCGGCCGTGCGTGATGACCACCTGCGTGCCGAGCTGCAGCGAGGCGGAGACACGATCCGTCGCCTGACCGCGGACCTGGTGCGACCCCTCGGGGCGACGGAGCCCGACCGGTCGGCCGATGAGCTCGCCGCCACGCTCGACGGACTGATCCTCACCGCACTGGTGCGGGGCCAGCAGGATGAGCCGGCGCTGACCGCCTGGTTGCGCACGGCGCTGGAGCGGGCGTTGCGGGCTCAGCCCGGGGTCGGGCTCAGAAGATCTTCTCCAGGCGGCTGATCCACTCCTCCCAGCCCTCTCGGAGCGTGTCGTAGTACGAGGGCTCGAACTCGGGACCGGTCCAGCTGTTGGTGATCGTGACCTCGGTGCGGCCCGGCGCGACCTCGTGGAACGTGACGGTCACCGTCTCGTCGCTGATCTGGTCCGCGGGCGTCTGCGAGTGGTGGGTGAAGGTGAACGCGATCCGGGAGTGGGGTTCGAGCGTCAGGTACTCACCGACGAAGCCGTTGACGCTGCCGTCGGCCTCGTGCAGCTCGATGCGGTAGCGACCGCCGACCCGCACGTCGGCGTCGACCACCGTGGCGTACCAACGGCGCATCTGGTCGGGCTCGGTCCACGCGGCGTAGAGCGTGGCAGCGCTCGCCGCGATGATGCGGGAGACGGAGACAGTGTGCGGGACGAGGGTCATCGGGCTTCCTCCGTGGGCGTGGTGACGAACGCTTCGAGGGCGTCCAGCCGGTCGGTCCAGAACTGCTCGTAGAACCGCAGGTGGTGGGTGGCTGCGGCGAGCGGTGCGGGATCCAGGCGGCACACGTGCCGCCTGCCGTGCACGGTGCGGCGCACCAGCCCGGCCCGCTCCAGCACCTTGACGTGCTTCGACGCGGCCGCGAGAGAGATCGGATAGGGCGAGGCCAGCTCGCTGACCGTCTGCTCGCCCTCCGCGAGCCGCCGCACCATCGCCCGGCGCGTCGGATCCGCGAGGGCGTGGAAGACCGCGTCGAGTCGTTCAACCACTCGGTTGAATATAGAGATCTCGGCGAAGAATCGTCAACCGTTCGGTTGAGCATTCCGTGGCTTGCCGGCCGCCCGACGGGCGTGGATCAGCGTTCGTCGTAGCTCTCGACGATCCGCGGGTGCATCGGGAACTGCACCGGCGCCGCGCCGAAGAGCCGGCGGCCGGCCGTGTTCGCCGCCGCGCGGACGGCTGCCGCGGTCTCCTCGGCGGCCTCGGCAGGGACGTGCAGCAGCACCTCGTCGTGCTGGAAGAACACCAGCTGCGCCGGGCTCCCGGCCGCACGGAGCGACAGCCGCAGCTCGGCCAGCAACACGAGCGCCCACTCGGCCGCGGTGGCCTGCACGACGAAGTTGCGGGTGAACCGGCCGCGGGCCCGTGCCGCGGCCGGTTGCTCGTGGCCCGGCCGCGCAGGCGGGCAGGTGCGCCCGAGATGCGAGCGCACGAGCCTGCCCTCCTCGCCCGCTTTCGCGGCGTCCTCGACGTAGGCCATCGCCGCCGGGAACCGCTTGCGCAGAGTGGCCAGCAACGCGCCGGCACCGCCGGAGGTCTGTCCGTACATCGCCGAGAGCAGCGCGAGCTTGGCCGTGGCGCGGTCGCCGCCGAACTCGCGGACCGAGAGTGCGGAGTACAGGTCGTCCTCGCCGGGGGCGAGCGCATGGTCCCCCGACAGCGCCGCCAGCACGCGGGGCTCGAGCTGGGCGGCGTCGGCCGCAACCAGGCGCCATCCCGGATCGGCGCGCACGGCCGGGCGAAGGGCACGCGGGATCTGCAGAGCACCCCCACCGCGGGTGGCCCAGCGGCCGGACACGACACCGCCGACCACGTACTCGGGCCGGAACCGGCCGCCGTCGACCCAGCTGCGCAGCCACGACCATCCGTGCGCGGAGTGCAGCCTGGCGAGTTCCTTGTACGCGAGTAGAGGCTCCACGGCCGGGTGCTCGATCTGCCGCAGCTCCCATGACCGGGTGGTCTGCAGCTCGTGGCCGACCCGGGCGAAGGCGCGCATCACCTCGGCAGGTGAGTCGGGGTTGAGCGGGCGGCCACCGAAGGCGGCGACCACCTCGTCGGCCAGCGCTTGCACCTTCGGCGGCCGGCCACCGAGAACGGGGCGGGGGCCGAGCAGATCGGTGAGCAGCCGGTCGTGCACGTCGGCCCGCCACGGGAGCCCGTGGCAGGTCATCTCCTCGGCCACGAGCATCCCGGCGGATTCCGCGGCGGCCAGCAGCCGCATTCCCGGCGTGGCCGCGGCGAGTGCCTGCTGCTGCGTTGCATGAACGGCCACCAGGTCGGCCAGCTCGTCGGTGGCCGCCGCGGTCTCGAACAAGGCCGGTGGCCCGTCGTCCGCGTCGGGCCGGTCGGGCTCGGGCGTGCGCCCATGGAGCCGGTCGACGGCCGCTGCGAGCCCGTGCGGGTCTCCGAAGCGGCCTGCCGCTCCTACGAGAAGCCCTTCCACCAGCTCGACGTCGTGGGCGCGCGCCACCTGCACCCCGGCGGCGAGCAGCCGCCGGTAGGTGCGGGCCCGCGCGACCACCCACCGCGGCGCGTTGTCACGCTCCAGGTCGGCGACGCGGGCCAGCGGCCCGAGCGTCTCCGGGGATCCGAGCGGCGCACCGTCGTGGTCGAGCCGCTGGATCCGGGCCGGGCCGTCGCGTGACCCGGGGTCGAGCGCGATCCTCATCGGCGCCATGCGGCGGAGCGGCGGGGCAGCAGCCCGGCGAGCAACCCGCGCTGCGGCACGCTCAGGATCTCCTCCGGACCGGCGCCGACCTCGGCGAGCACGTCGTTGGCCGCCAGCACGCCCGACGCCGATGCACGCTCCATGAGGCCGGTGAGGAAGGGCGTGTCCACGAAGTCGCCCGCCACCCGGATTCCTCTGCCGTCTCCGCTGACCGTGGGCCTTGTGCCGGCACCGCCCGGCGGGAAGGTGGGGGCTGTGGCCTCGAACCGCTGCTGGAGGTGTACCACAGTGGCGTCGCGCGTCTCCGGCCACAGCGCGGCGAGCTCGGCGCGCATGCGAGCGGTGGCCGTGTGGGCGTCGGGGGCGGAGCAGGCGTAGGAGTGCAGCTCCAGCACCGCCCCACCGGTGCGTGCCGCCCACTCGGCGCACGGCTGCTCCAGCCGGGAGTAGACGGTGATCGAGTCGAGCGTGGGTTCCCGGCTCACCGCGTTGAACACGGGACGTTCGGGTGCGACGTCGGAGCCGAGCCAGAGTCGGGTGACGGCGAACGGCGGGGCCAGGGGGAGCGCGGCCGCCTTCCTCGCGAGCCGCGGAGCGACCTCGGCGGCGCGCGGTGACGCCGCGAGCAGGCTCCGCAGGGCGCCCGGGTGCACGGCCAGCACCAGGTGGCGGGTGTCGAGCGTGGAACCGTCGGAGAGCTCGACGCGCCAGCGGTGGCCGTCGGCCGGAACGAGCGCGCTCGCCGCGGTGGACGTGCGGACCTGCGCGCCGCGCTTCTCCAGCAGAGCCTGCAGCGGCTCCCAGATGCAGGTGAGATGGTCGGTGGCGGGCGCGTCGAAGGCGATGCCCTCGGGGTTGCCGAGGAAGTAGTAGTGGAACATCGCGATCAGCTCGGCCGTGGACAGCGCCTCCGGCTCGGCGAAGAACGACCGCGCGAACGCCTCGAAGAGCATCGCCAGCGCGCGGTCGGACATCCGCAGCCCGGCCAGGAACTCCGCTGCCGGTACGGCATCGAACAGCGCCGTGGTGCGGTCGCGGTCGTAGGCGAGCAGCTCGGCGGCCAGCGCCTGCCGGGAGCCGAGGAGATCGCGCAGGCCCAGGCTGGGGGAGCGGGCGAACAGCGTGATCAGGTTGAGCGGGGGCGCCCCGGGAAGGCCCGTGAGCTGCTCGGGCGGGTGCTCCCGGGAGATCACCGGATAGCCGCTGACCGGGCGCAGGAAGCTCAGCTCCGGGTCGATCCGGCGCAGCACCGAGCGCCACGTGTAGTAGTGGCGGAAGAAGGCGTGGAAACCGTGCTCGACCACCTGCTCCGTGCCGTCGGGCAGGGTGTGGGGCCACGCGCCGAGGCGGCCGCCGAGCGTGGGTGCGGCCTCCAGCAGCGTGACCGACACGCCGCGTTCGGCGAGCACGACCGCGGCTGTGACTCCGGCCACCCCTCCGCCGACGATCACCGCCTCGGTGCCGGCCGGGGCGTCGCGTGGAAGACGCGTGTCGGCGGGCACAACCACCCGCGGACGCATCCGCAGCGGAGCGGCCCGAGTGGTCAGCTCTCGGTTCACGGCGTGACCTTATGTGCCGCCACCGACAGTGCCCGGAATGCGCCGGGACGTGGCGAGGTTGGCGCGGACATGACGGTAGAACTCGGGCGGTACGGAGTATGGCGGGGCGCGGCTGGGCTCAGCCCGGAGCTTGCGGCGGAGGTGGAGGCGCTGGGTTACGGCGCCATCTGGATCGGCGGCTCGCCTCCCGGGGACCTCGCCCTCGCGGAGTCGATGCTCGCCGCAACGCAGCACATCGCCGTGGCCACCGGCATCGTCAACATGTGGACGACCGCCGCCGAGGAGGCGGCGGCGTCCTACCACCGGATCGAGGCGGCGTACCCCGGCCGCTTCCTGCTCGGAGTGGGCATCGGGCACCCCGAGGCGATCAAGGAATATCGCAAGCCCTACGACATGATCGTCGACTACCTCGACCGCCTCGACGCCGCGAAGGTGCCGGTGGAGGGGCGCGCGCTCGCCGCACTGGGGCCGAAGGTGCTCGCACTGTCCGCCGAGCGGACGGCAGGTGCCCACCCGTACCTGACCACCCCGGAGCACACCCGCGAGGCGCGGAAGATCCTCGGAGAGGGCACGCTGCTCGCGCCCGAGCACAAGGTGGTGCTCGACACCGACCCGGAGCGCGCCCGGGCCATCGGGCGTCCTGTCGTCGAGAAGCCTTACCTCGGCCTGCGCAACTACGTGTCCAACCTCAAGCGACTGGGGTGGAGCGACGAGGACGTGGCCGACGGCGGGAGCGACCAGCTGATCGACGCTCTCGTCGCCCACGGTGACGCCGACGCCGTGGCTGCCCGCCTCACCGAGCACCTCGACGCCGGCGCCGACCACGTGTGCGCCCAGGTTCTGCCGAACGGAGACGACCCGCTGCCCGCCCTGCGTGAGCTCGCGGAGGCGCTGAAGCTCCGCTGAGCCGCATGAGCTGACACCTCACGAGGCCGCCGCGCCCCGGTGCGCGGCGGCCCTCGTGTATCCCGTGTGCGGGCGGGTTCGCGACCGCGCCTGACCGGCTCAGTCGCGCACCTGCTCTGCCTGGGGGTAGACCTGCGGGGCGACGAGACCACAGTGCGGGTAGTCCTCGATCGGCATCCGGTGCGGGGCATCTACCTGATCGGCCTCCGCCGCCCGCAGCGGGCGCCGGACCACCGCGAACGCCAGCAGCGATGCCCCCACCAGCAGGGCCGCCCCGATCACCATCGAGGTCCTGAACCCGGCCTCGAGGGAAGCAGGGTCGGCGTAGTCGTCACCCCTGATGCCGGCGACACCGGGGATCACGGCCACCGCCAGCAGCCCCGCCGCCCGGGCGACCGCGTTGTTCACGCCCGACGCCGAGCCTGCGTAGCGGTCCGGGGCACTGTCGAGCACGGTGGCGGTGAGCGGCGCGACGGTCAGCGCCAGACCCGCGCCGAAGACGACCACGGCGGGCAGGACGTCGGCCAGCCACGTCGCGTCGGCACCGATCCGCAGCATGAGCAGCAAGCCCGCCGCGCTGATCAGCGGACCGATCGTCAGCGGCAACCGCGGCCCGATCCGTCCGGCGAGGGCTCCGGCGCGCGCGGAGAACGCCAGCATGATCACCGTGACGGGAAGCAGGGACGTGCCGGCGGCGAGCGGGCTGAAGCCGGCGACGGTCTGCAGTTGCAGCACCAGCAGCAGGAACACCACGCCGTTGGCGGCGTAGATCAGCAGCGTCACTGCGTTGGTGGCGCTGAACGTCCGGTTGCGGAACAGCTCGGGTGGCACCAACGGGTGGTGCGAACGCCGCTCCACCAGCACGAACGCGACCAGCGCCGCGATCCCGACGACCAGGCCGACGATCAGGTCCGGTGTCGCCCCGCGTTCGCTGAGCCCGGTGAGCGAGTAGGTCAGCCCGGCGAGGCCCAGCACGGCGAGCGCCGTGCCGGAGATGTCCAGGCCGGGGACGGACTCGGTGTCGCGGCTCTCCGGTACGTGCTGCAGCGCCACCACGACGACGAGCACGGCCAGCGGGAGGTTGATGAGGAACACCGCCCGCCAGTTCCACTCCACGAGCCAGCCCCCGAGAAAGGGCCCGATGGCGCCGGCGATCCCGCTGAGGCCCGACCAGGCGCCGACGGCGGCGGCCCGGTCCGGTCCGTGGAACGACGCCGAGATCAGCGCCAGGCTGCCGGGCGTGAGGAGCGCACCGCCGATGCCCTGCAGTGCCCTGGCCGCGATGAGCGTCTCGACGTTCGGGGAGAGACCGCACAGCAGCGACGCCACCGCGAACCACACGACGCCGATGACGAAGATGCGGCGACGCCCGAAGTGGTCACCGAGCGAGCCGCCGAGCAGGATCAGGGAGGCGAGGGTGAGCGTGTACGCGTTGACGGTCCACTGCAGCGCGACGAACCCGGCGTCGAACTCGGCGCCGATGTGTGCCAGCGCCACGTTCACCACGGTGCTGTCGATCATCGCGAGGCTCGATCCGAGCACTGTCGTGAGGAGCACCCATCGCCCCCGCGCCGAGCCCATACGGATGCCGCCCGCGTCAGCCATGGCCCCAACTATGCCTCCGGCACCTGGAGGCGAGTGAGGTCGGCCACCGGCTGTCTCGTGATCGTCGACTTCTGTTGCCCCGGGGTAAAGAATCGTTGTGGAGATCCCCAGATGGAGGTCCCCGGAAGCCTTCTACCTGAAGTAGAATGGATGAGTGCCGACGCTGGGGGAACTGGAACGGGCCGTGATGGAGACCCTGTGGTCGGCCACCGGACCTGTCACCGCGCGCGATGTGCAGGAGGCGCTGGCCAGCCGCGATCTGGCCACCACCACGGTGCTCACGGTGCTCGGGCGGTTGGAGCGCAAGGGCCTCGTCACCCGGGAACGGGAGGGCCGGGCTCACCGCTACCGGTCGGTGGCGAGCCGTGAGGATCACGTGGCCGAGCTCATGCGTGACGCGCTGGATGCGGCGCCGGACCGGGGGGCTGTGCTGGCCCGTTTCCTCGGCACGATCGCCGCAGACGAGCGTGCCGCTTTGCGCAAGCTGCTCGACTGAACCAATCTGCTACCGATGACGCTTACCGCGCTCGGTCTGCTCGTGCTCGGCGTACTCCTCGCCGAGCCGGCCAGCAGGGCGCTCGCAGCCGCCCACTGGCCCGCTCGCGACCCCGTCGGCGCCCTGCTCGTCTGGCAGGCGGTCGGGCTCGCCGGCGGACTGGCGCTGCTCGGCTCCGGAGTGGTGTACGGCCTCTCGCCGCTCGGGCCGTCGCTGCCGGTCGCCGCGTCCGGGGCCCTCGACGCACTGGCGGTCGGCGAGGTTCCCCGGGCGCTCACGCTCGTCCATTTCATCGCATTGCTGGCGGCGCTGGCGCTGGCGCTGCGGCTGCTGTGGGTGCTGGCGGCGGTCGCGGTGCGGACCGTGCGGGCCCGCCGTCGCCACCGTGACCTGCTCGACCTGTTGGGCACGCCGTGGCCTGCCGTGCCCGGCGCCCACGTGCTCGACCATCCGATTCCGGTTGCGTACTGCCTGCCGGGCCTGCGGTCGCGGCTGGTGCTCTCCGCCGGTGTCCTCGATGTCCTGGACCCACCAGCCGTGCAGGCTGTGCTCGCTCATGAGCAGGCCCACCTGCGGGAGCGCCACGATCTGGTGGTGCTCCCCTTCGTCGCCTGGGGGGCCACGGCGCCGTTCATCCGCGGGATGGTCTGCGCGCAGCTGGCCGTGGCCACACTGATCGAGATGCGTGCCGACGACGTGGCAGCGAGCCAGGTCACCCCGCACGAGCTGACGGGGGCGCTGCGGACGATGGGCGGTGCCGCACCGGCGGCCGCTCTGAGCTCCTTCACCGACGGGCTCGACGATCGGCTGGGCCGGATCACGGCCCCGCCACAGCCCCTGCCGCCCGCGGTCCGGGTGCTCGTCCGGCTCGTTGCGGCTGCGCTGGTGGCGTTACCCACCGCCCTGCTGTTCTTCCCCTGACCAGCCCGCCCCGGAGCGGCTCAGGCCGGCCCGTTCGCCCACAGGACCGTCACCGCCCCCACCGTGGCGTGACCGCGCCAGTCGAGAGCGCCTGCGGGCGAGAACTGTGCGTACTCCACACGCCAGCCACCGTCGTCCTGCTGGGCAGCGGCGAGCCGATGCAGATCCGCGGTGACGACCTCGGGCGCGAAGAGGGCCCGCACCGGGCGTCCCGGCACCGGGGCGATGTCCAGCGGGCGGATCACCTCGTTCTCGGTGCCACCCTCGACAGGGATGACACCGCTCGCCGGCACATGGACGCCCAGCTTCGCGATGACAGCGGCTGCAGCGGGGTCCTTGTCGTGCAGGGCATCCAGGAACCGCAACGCGAAGGCCAGCACGAGTGCGTGCGGGGCGTCGGTCATCGTCCGGATGGCGCCGAGGCAGTACCGCGTCGCCCCCGCGAGCCACGGATGCGCGGCGACGGCCGGGTCGTGCCGGGCCACCTGCAGCGCGACGGCGGTGACGATCGCGGTGATCTGCAGCGACGACGTCCGCGGGTCGGCGTGGGCCCACCACGCCGCCGTCCCCGCCGGGTCGCGCACCGGAAGGGCGAACGGGAGACCACCGTCGGCGAGCGAGACCGACTCCAGCCAGTCGCACAGCGCGGAGGCGCGCGGCGAGGTCGTCGGCCCGATCTCCGCGAACACCTCGAAGGCGTGCAGTGCCGCCCCGGGCTGGCTGGTACACGACCGCAGGTCCGGTTCCAGTCCCCAGCCGTACCCGCCGTCGGCGTTGCTGTAGGCCTCCAGCGCGGCCAGGGCGGCCTGCGGGCCGCCCTCACCGAGCAGCAGCCGGAGTCTGTGGCGGTCGAGCGGGCGGGCGTGGGTTGCCATGAAGTCGCGCGCGGCGGCGAGGTCGATCGTCGGATGCACGGTCATGGGACGAGCCTCTCGTTCCGCGCGGCGCGTGTCGTGAACGTTCCGGTCACCCGCGCTCTGCACGCAACGGCGCGCTGGCGCGGCGCAGCTGTCCCAGCGCCTCCGCCCAGGACCGCACCAAGCTCGTCTCGTGGTAGGGCACCCCGATCTCGGCGCAGAAGCTCCGGACGATCGGGCGTGCACGGCGCACGTTCGGCGTCGGCATGCTCGGGAACAGATGGTGCTCGATCTGGTGGTTGAGCCCGCCCATCGCCACGTGCAGCAGGCCGTCGGTGCGGGAGCCACCCCGCACGTTCCGAGAGGTGATCACCTGCTTGCGCAGGAAGTCCAGGCGCTCCTCGGGCATCGCCATCCCCTTGTGGTTGGGCGCGAAGATCGAACCGAGATACACGCCGAACAGGGCCTGATGCACCACGAAGAAGCCGATCGCGAGAACCGGGGGCAGCACGAGGAACAGCGCCGTCAGGTACCCGACGGCGTGCGCCGCGAGCAGGCAGAGCTCCAGCCTGCGGCCGCGCACCATCGCGCCACGCTCGCCCAGCAGCCCCCGCACGCTGCTCCTGCGCAGGTCGATACCGGCCAGGGTGAGCAGCGGGAAGAACAGCAACGCCTGATGGCGGTTCACGAACCGGGTGAGGCCGCGGGCCGCCGAGGCCTGCTCACCGGTCCAGACCAGCGCTCCCGCCTCCACATCGGGGTCAAGTCCCTCGTGGTTGGGGTTCGCGTGGTGGCGTGTGTGCTTGTCCATCCACCAGCCGTAGGACATCCCGATGCCGAGATTGCCGAGCACCCTGCCGGTGATCACGGCGGGCCTTCTGGTCCGGAAGACCTGCCGGTGCGCCACGTCGTGGGCGAGCAGCGCGACCTGTCCGTACACGACGGCGGCGGCCGCGGCGACGAGCAACTGCCACGGCGAGTCCCCGAGCAGGACGAACGTGCTGATCGTCCCGGCGATCAGCGCACCCACGAGAAGGAAGCGGATGACGTAGTAGCCGGGCCGGCGATCCAGCAGACCGGCGGCGGCGATCCGGCGCGACAGCTGCGCGTAGTCGCTCCCGGATCGCGGCGGTCCGTCGAACAGGTCGGTGGCGTCGGGCAGCGCGGTGTCGTCGGGCAGGGCCGTGTCGATGGTCATGCGGCGAGCCTGCGCTGGCGCGGGCCTGCTGATGAGCCGGTGCGCCCCCGAGTGCCGGTGGGGTGTTCCCCCGTGCGGTCCTGGTGCGGACCGCAGACCGCTCCGCTACCCGGCGGTGCGGGGCGCGTCGAGCGCGCTGAGCTCGAGGTCGCCCTCGACGATCCGCCGGGCTACCTCGCTGATGCGCTGGTTGCGGTTGCGGGAGTGGCTGCGCAGGCGCTCGAACGCCGCGCTCATGGTCAGCCCGCCGTGCTGGGCGAGTACGCCCTTGGCCTGCTCGATGATCACGCGGCTGTTCAGGGCCGTCTGGAGCTGCTCGATCAGCACCTCCCCGCGTCGGACGGCACGTTCCTGGAGGATCGCCACCGTGGCCACGTCGGCGAGCGCCTGGGCCAGCGCCAGGTCGTCGTCGGGAAGCGAACCCGGCTCCCGGCGGAAGAGGTTCATGGCGCCGATCGCCGTGCCACGCAGCCGCAGCGGGACCGCGTACACCGCCCTGTAGAGCCGACGCGTCCGCATCGCCTCGGTGAGCGCGGGCCAGCGGTCGTCCACCTCGGCGAGGTCGGGGACGGCCACTGGGCTCGCCGTGCGTACGCACTCGACGCAGGGGCCGTCGTCGGCCTGGAGCTGCAGCAGCTCCATCTGGCTCACGTCCTCGTCCGACGAGGCCACGACCTGCAGAAAGCCCTGAGAGTCGGCCAGGAGGATGCCCACGGCGTCGGCGGCGAACAGCGTGCCGCAGTCGCCGACCAACTGGTTCAGGAGGTCGACGATGTCGTAGTCGTCGATGAGGGCGTCCGCGAGCCCGACGAAGGCCTTGCTCAAGAGACCCTCGCGGCCACTGATCGTTTCACTCATCGCCTGTTTCTCCTTGCCCAAGAACGCTCTCGGACCAACCACTGTCCGGCATGTCCGGATCATCATCAGAACGGCTGACACTACTTCCTCGCCGGACCTTTCGAAAACATTACAAGGTCCGTTGGTATACGGATCGAGGAAGGTACCCGAGATCGGCTCGAGCGCCGAATCTTGAGGCAAATACTATCGATTCCGAGATCGAGATACGCAGCCACCGCCCCGCTGCGCTCCGCTGCCTGGACCAGCCCGTATGCGGCGTTCGGGCCCACCCGGGTCATCTATCCGTGAGGCGAGTGACGTACCGTGCTGGTCCACAAGCGCGGTCGGTCCGAAAGGGAACACGGTGGCAAGCCCATCGAGTGGCGTCTCGTGCAGCGGATGAGCGGCCCGGCCGGCGGTCAGGTCGGCCCCGCGACCCGAGCGGTACTGGCGGGCGCCGGAACCGTCCGCGACGACCGCGACCTCGCCGAGCGGGTCTGCCGGGCGTGCCTGACCGGTCAGGACGTCGACGGGGCGGCGGTCATGCTGCGGCCGGCGAGCGTCGCGCGCGAGATGCTGTGGGCCAGCGACGGCACCGCCACCCTGCTCGACGACCTCGAGTTCAGCCTCGGAGAGGGGGCCTGCACGGAGGCCGCGGCGTCCGGTCGTCCGGTGCTCGTCCCGGACATCTGCGACACCGCCGAGGCATGCCGATGGCCGGTCTTCGCTGCGGCGGTCGTCGAACGCACCCCCGCCAGGGCCCTCTTCGCGCTGCCCCTCCAGTGGGGTCCGGTGAACCTCGGGGTGCTCCACCTCTACCGCCGGACGCCGGGGTCGCTGCCGCCCGACCAGCGCAGGGACGCGCTGCGCGCCGCGAGCGCGGCGACGTCGATGATGCTCGGATCCCACACCGGCCCGGGGGACGGCCCGTGGCTCGACCTCGCGATCGGGAACCGGGCCGAGGTCCACCAGGCCACCGGCATGGTCCTGGCACAGCTCGGGATCAGCGCCACGGAGGCGCTCGCGAGAATGCGCGCCTATGCGTTCAGCGAGCAACGGCTGCTCACCGATGTGGCCCACGACATCGTGTGCCGGAGGCTGCGGTTCACCCCCGATCCGTCCTCATTCGACTGAATCCGATCGGGCGGGTGAAGCGCGCGATCCGACACTCCTGCGGACGCGCTCGACAGCAACGAGAAGTGATGCCGCGGAATGCGCTCACCCGACGGTTCTGCAGTAGGTGGTTCAGTTCTCGAATCCGGCCACGGACCGTGTTGTCGGCGTGACCGTGGATACCGGTCGGACCGTGATCACATGATGATCACGGGGCGAGGACGACCTTGCCCGTGGTGCCCCGTTCCTCCAACGCGGTGTGAGCCTGTGCCGCGTCGGCGAGTGGGAACGCCGGATGCACCACCGGCACCAGCCGGCCCGCTGCGGCCTCGGCCAGGGCGCGGGTCTCGAGCGGCCGGAGTCCGCCGTAGCGGCGCAGCATGCGCGGCCCGGTGACCCACACGGTCGACAGGCTCCCCGCCACGACGTCGGCGCTGGTGAACTGCGTGGGCTCGCCGGCCGACCAGCCGAACATGACGATCCGGCCTCCGACGTCGAGCATCTCCAGTCCCGCCCGGCCCACCTCGCCGCCGACGCCGTCCAGCAGCAGCGTCGGCTTGCGCCCGCCGAGTGCGGCGAGGAGCTCATCGCGCCAGCCCACCGCCCTGTAGTCGACGGCGACGTCGGCCCCCAGCGCCCGGACCCGTGCCACCTTGTCCGGCCCTCCGGCCAGTCCCGCCACAGTGGCGCCCGCGACCCGCGCGGCCTGGATGAACAGGGTCCCCATCCCGCCCGCGGCCGCGGGAACCAGCACGACGTCCTCGGCGACGATCTCGGCGGCGTCGAGGATGCCCAGCGCCGTGCGTCCGGTGCCGATCATCGCGACCGCCGCCTGCGGGGCCAGTCCGTCGGGCAGCGGGTGCAGCGCCGCGGCCGGGGCCAGTGCCAGCTCGGCATAACCGCCACTGGCCATCCCCAGGTGGGCCACCACCTGGCGTCCCACCCAGCTGGGCTCCACGCCGGGCCCCACGTCGGTGACGACGCCCGACACCTCACGGCCCGGGGTCATCGGCAGCGGCGGCGGCGGGAAGGGGCCGCCCGTCATGCCTGCCCGGATGAACGTGTCGAGCAGGTGGACGCCGGCCGCGGCGACCCGGACGAGCACGTGACCCTCACCGGGTACGGGATCGGGGACCTCCTCGAACCGTAGGTTGATCGCCGGTCCGAACTCGTACTGCCGGATCGCCTTCATGATTCTCCCTCACACCCAGTGACCTGCGGCGATGACCGTAAGAAATGAACTCGACTTGAGGTCAAGATCGGGCTTGGGGACTCGTGCCCACGCGCGAAGGGTGTGGATCGCGGCGTAACGTTGATTACGTGTCCCATGATCTTCCCCGCACCCTCGGTGCTCTCCGGGCGTCCGGCCACGAGCTTCGTGGTGTCAAGGACGAGATCCGCCAGAACCTCCTCCTCGCGCTCCGGGACGGGCGCGACCCGTGGCCCGGCATCGTCGGCTTCGAGTCGACCGTTCTCCCGCAGCTCGAGCGCGCACTGATCGCCGGGCACGACGTCGTGCTGCTGGGCGAGCGCGGCCAGGGCAAGACTCGGCTGCTGCGTTCCATCGTCAACCTGCTCGACGAGTGGACCCCCGTCATCGAGGGCTCCGAGCTCGGCGAGCACCCCTACGACCCCATCACCCCCGCGTCCCGTCGCCGCGCCGCCGAGCTGGGCGACGACCTGCCCGTCGCGTGGCGACACCGCGACGAGCGCTACACCGAGAAGCTCGCCACCCCCGACACGGCCGTCGCCGACCTCATCGGCGACGTCGACCCCGTCAAGGTCGCCGAGGGCCGCTCGCTGGGCGACCCCGAGACCATCCACTACGGCCTCGTTCCCCGCGCTCACCGCGGGATCGTGGCGATCAACGAGCTGCCCGACCTCGCCGAGCGCATCCAGGTGTCGCTGCTCAACGTGATGGAGGAGCGCGACATCCAGGTGCGCGGCTACACGCTGCGGCTGCCACTGGACGTGCTGCTCGTCGCGTCGGCCAACCCCGAGGACTACACCAACCGCGGGCGGATCATCACACCGCTCAAGGACCGCTTCGGGGCCGAGGTCCGTACCCACTACCCGCTGGAGCTCGCCGACGAGATCGCGCTGGTCGGGCAGGAGGCCGAGCTCACGGCCGAGGTACCTCGGCACCTGATCGAGATCGTCGCCCGGTTCACGCGGTCGCTGCGCGAGTCGAGCGCGGTCGACCAGGGCTCGGGTGTGTCGGCGCGGTTCGCCGTCGCCGCCGCCGAGACGGTCGCCGCGGCCGCCCTGCGCCGGGCCGCGATCACCGGCGAGGAGCGCGCCGTGGCGCGTCCCGTCGACCTGGAGTCGGTGCCCGCCGTGCTGCGGGGCAAGCTCGAGTTCGCCTCCGGCGAGGAGGGGCGCGAGTCCGAGCACCTGGAGCACCTGTTGCGCCGGGCCACCGCCGACACCGCTCGGGCCCGCCTGCGCGGCATCGACCTCAACCCGCTCGCCGAGGCCGTCTCCGGCTCGCCCGTACGCACGGGGGAGCGCGTCGCTGCCCACGAGGTGGTGGCTGCTCTACCCGCGGTCGAGGTCCTCACCGAGGTGGCCAAGCGGCTCGACGCAGGCGGCACCGAGAACCCCGGCCCGATGGCGAGTGCCGCCGAACTGGCCCTCGAGCTGCTGTTCCTCACGCGGCGCCTGGCCAAGGACGAGTCCGACGACGGTGACACGGTGAGCTATGGCTAGACGCGACCGCCGCTACGCCTACGGGCCCTACACCGACGGGCCCGACCCGCTCGCCCCGCCGGTCGACCTCCGGGCCGCGATGGACGAGATCGGTCGCGACGTCATGGAGGGGGCCTCGCCGCGTTCAGCTCTCCAGGAGCTGCTGCGCCGCGGCATGCAGAACCGGCGTGGGCTCGACGAGCTCACCCGCGAGGTCTGGCAGCGGCGCAGCCGGCTGCAGCGGGAGAACCGGCTCGACGGCACGCTGCAGGAGGTCCGCGAGCTGCTCCAGCGAGCCCTCGACGCCGAGCGCGACACGCTCGGTCGCCAGGACACCGACGACGCCCGGTTCCGCGAGATGCAGCTCGACGCCCTGCCGTCCGACACCGGCGGTGCCGTGCGTGAGCTCGACTCCTACGACTGGCAGTCCAGCGACGCCCGTGAGGCCTACGAGGAGATCCGCGACCTGCTCGGCCGCGAGATGCTCGACCAGCGCTTTGCGGGCATGAAGCAGGCGATGGAGAACGCCACCCCGCAGGACGTCGAGCGCATCCGGGAGATGCTCGACGACCTCAACAACCTGCTCGCGAACCACGCGGCCGGTCAGGACACCGGCCAGCAGTTCCAGGAGTTCATGCAGAAGCACGGCGAGTTCTTCCCGGAGAACCCGCGCAACACCGAGGAGCTCGTCGACCTGCTCGCGCAGCGGGCGGCGGCGGCCCAGCGGATGCTGAACTCGATGACCCCCGAGCAGCGGGCCGAGCTGATGGAGCTGTCGCAGCAGGCCTTCGGCGACCCGCGGCTCGCGCAGGCGCTGGCCCAGCTCGACGCGCAGCTGCAGGGCATGCGACCGGGCGAGGACTGGGACGGGCAGGGCCGGTTCCGGGGCGACAACCCGCTCGGCATGGGCGAGGCGACCCGCGCGATGGAACAGCTCGGGCAGCTCGATGCGCTGGCCGAGCAGCTCTCGCAGAGCTACCCGGGCGCGCGGATGGAGGACATCGACCTCGACGCCCTCGGCGAGCACCTGGGCGACCAGGCACGGGTCGACGCCCGCGCGCTGGCCGACCTCCAGCGCGAGCTGGAGCGCCAGGGCCTGTTCGAGCGGGCACCGGACGGGTCGCTGCAGCTGTCGCCGAAGGCGCTCCGGCGTCTCGGTGAGGCGGCCCTGCGCGACGTGGTGGACAAGATCGGCGCTCGGCGTGGGGAGCGGGAGACGCGCCGGTCCGGTGCGTCGGCCGAGGCCACCGGGGCCACGCGGCCCTGGGCGTTCGGCGACACCGAGGCGTGGAACGTGCCGAGGACGCTCCTCAACGCGCAACTGCGTCAGGCGGCCGGGGACTCACGGGTGCTCGACGTCACCGACGTGGAGATCGTCGAGACCGAGCAGCGTTCCCGCGCGGCGGTGGCGCTGTGCGTCGACACGTCGTGGTCGATGGTGCAGGACGGGCGGTGGGTGCCGATGAAGCGCACGGCGCTCGCGCTGCACCAGCTGATCTCCACGCGCTTCCGTGGCGACGACCTCAAGCTGATCACCTTCGGCCGGCACGCCCGGTCGGTGGAGCTGGGGGAGCTCGTCGGGCTGGAGGGTGTGTGGGAGCAGGGCACCAACCTGCACCACGCGCTGCTGCTCGCCGGGCAGCACCTGCGCCGCAACCCCGACGCGCAGCCCGTCGTCCTCGTCGTGACCGACGGCGAGCCCACGGCGCACCTCGAACCCGACGGTGAAGCGGTGTTCCACTGGCCACCGAGCCGGGAGACGCTGCGGGCCACCGTGGCCGAGGTCGACCGGCTCACCGGGCTGCAGGCGTCGTTCACGTTCTTCATGCTCGGTGACGACCCGCGGCTGGCGGCGTTCATCGACGACGTGGCCCGCCGCTGCGGCGGGCGGGTGGTCGCACCGACGCTGGACGGTCTGGGTGCCGAGGTGGTGTCGGACTACCTGCGCACCCGTCGCTGACCGAACCCGGAGCTCACCGATCCACCGGTGAGCTCCGGGTTCGGTCACCCGGCGAGTGGCAGGGAGCTGAGCCGGATCCCGGCGCGGTAGACGTCCCGCACGCGCAGATCGGGGTCGAGCACGACGAGATCCGCCCGGCGGCCGGGCTCGATCGCTCCGACCTCGGTCAGCCCGAGCGCCCGCGCCGGCGTCTCCGCCGTCATCGTGACGGCCCGCGAGAGTGCCTCGTCGCGGGGCAACGCCGCGTGCCGCACGATGTTGGCGAACAGCGCCTCGGTGGTGGCCGTGCTACCGGCGATGGTGCCGGTTTCCGCCACCCGCGCCACCCGGTCGGTCACCGCCACCCGCAACGTCCCGAGGTGGTACTCGCCGTCGGGCATCCCCGCGGCCGCCATCGCGTCCGTCACCGCCGCCACCCGGTGTCCGTCCGTGCTCCGCAGGACGTGCTCCCACAGGGCCGGGTGGACGTGCAGTCCGTCCGTCACCAGCTCGACGGTCACCCTGGCGTCCTCGAGGAGGGCGACCGCAGGCCCCGGCTCGCGGTGGTGCACCGGCGCCATCGCGTTGAACAGGTGCGTTCCCACGCGCGCACCCGCGGCGACCGCTGAGCGCGTGAGCGCGTAGCTGGCGTCGGTGTGTCCCAGTGCGGCGATGACGCCGGCGTCGGCGATCCGCCGGACCGCGTTCAGCCCGCCCGCCCGTTCGGGTGCGAGCGTCACCATGCGCACAGCGCCGTCACCGGCGCGCAGGAGCCGGTCCAGCTCCTTCGGGTCGGGGTCGCGTAGCTGCCTCGGATCGTGGGCGCCGCAGCGGGCGGCGGCCAGCCACGGTCCTTCCAGGTGCACGCCGGCGAGCTCGCCGTCCGTGACGAGATCGGCGAGTGCCTCCACCGCGCGCAGCAGTTGCGGAGGTGAAGCCGCGACGAGGCTCGCCATCATCGTGGTGCTCCCGTGCGCCCGGTGGAACCGCACCGCCTGCAAGGCCTGCTCGGGGTCGCCGTCGGGGAAGGCCGCGCCTGCTCCGCCGTGGACGTGCATGTCGACGAAGCCCGGGACCAGCACGGCGTCGCCGAGGTCCACGTCGGCGCGACGGGGTGGGGCGCCCGTGCCAGTGGCGGCGATCCTGCTGCCGGCGAGCTCGACCCATCCCGGTCCGACAGCTGTGGGGGTGACGACCGTGTCGGCGGCCAGGAGCGTCGCCGCGGTACCCGTCCTCGTGGCACGTGCGCTCACAGCGTCTCCGTGATCTTGCTCAGACCGCGGGGAGCATCCGGGTCGCCGCCGCGGGCGACCGCCATGTGCAGGGCGAGCAGCTGGAACGGGATGATCTCCAGCAGCGGGGACAGTGCCTCGGGCACACCGGCCGGCAGCGCGAACCCGGCCGCGGCCTGCGCCACGGCCGCCGGGTGCCCCACACAGCACACGTCGGCTCGGCGCTCGGCCAGGCGGGGCAGCACCTGCTCCATCGCGGCGCCACCGACGCCCTCGGCCATCACGGCGAGCACCGGCACCTGGGGGTCGACGAGCGCGAGCGGCCCGTGCAACAGGTCGGCGCCCGAGAACGCCTGTGCGGAGACGTAGGCCGTCTCCATCAGTTTCAACGCGGCCTCCCTCGCGGTGGCGTAGGAGTAACCACGGGCGGTGGTGATCATCCGCTGGGCGAACCGGTAGCGCTGGGCGATCGCGGCGATCTCGCTGTCGCGGGCCAGCACACCGTCGGCCAGGTCGGGCAGCACAGCGGCGAGCTCACCTCCCTGCCCGGCCTCGCCGACCTGCCGCACCCGGTCCAGCAGCAGGTACAGCGCGAGCAGCTGGGCCGTGTAGGACTTCGTGGCGGCCACCGACCGTTCCGCGCCGGCCAGCACGTCGACGTGGACGTGGGCGATGCGGGCGAGGGCGGAGGTGGCGTCGTTGGTGACCGCGGCCGTCAGCGCGCCCTGCGCACGGGCGACCTCCAGCGACCGGACGAGGTCCGGCGAGCCACCGGACTGGCTGACCCCGATCATCAGCACGTCGCGCAGGTCGGGCCGGGCGCCGTACGCCGTCATCGTCGAGGGGGAGACGAGCCCGGCGGGGAGGCCGAGGCCGATCTCGACGAGGTACTTGGCGTAGAGCGCGGCGTGGTCGCTGGTGCCGCGAGCCACGAACAGCACGGTGCGCGGCGCGCGGCGGCGGATCTCCGCTGCCGCTGCGTCCAGCCCGGCGCCGGGCCCGTCGGCCAGCAACCTGCGCCAGACCGCGGGCTGTTCGGCGATCTCCGCCGCCATGAGGCGGCCGGGACGGTTCGCCGCCACGGCCGTCATGCCCGCGCCTCCCCGGCACCCGCGACGATCCGCGGCTGCTCGGAACCTGTCGCGCCGAGCGTGGCCGCGAGCCGCACGGCACCGGCCACCGGCGCCTCGGTGAGCACCCGGACCTCGGCGTGCGAGAGCCGGTTGCGGACCGCCTCCTGCAACAGCGGCTGGTGCACGAGGACGCCGCCACCGAGCACGACCGGCCCTGGGTTCCCGAGCCGGTCGAGCACCCGCCCGGCCAGCGCGGCGAGCGCGTCGGCGGCCTCGTCGAGGATCGCGACGGCGGCGGCGTCACCGGCACCGGACAGCTCGACGACGGTGCCGGCATGACCTGCCCAGTACCGCCGGTCCTGCGTGGCGTAGACGTGGTCGATGAGCTGTTCGCGCGCCGCGATACCGCAGCGCTCGAGCAGCGCGGTGGTGAGCGCGTCGACCGGCGCCCCGGCGTCCATCCGGTCGAGGGCGTGCCGTACGGCGTCGAGCGCGATGCGGTAGCCGCTGCCCTCGTCGCCGAGGAGGTGGCCCCAGCCCCCGGCGCGGGCCTCGGTGCCGTCGGCGCATGATCCCCAGGCCACCGATCCGGTTCCGGAGATCAGGGCGACCCCTGCGTCGAGCCCTGCGGCGGCGAGGACGAGCCGTGCGTCGTGTACGACCAGCACGCTCGCGCCCGGCACCCGTTCGGCCAGAAGGCGTTCCAGGGCTCCGATCGAGTCGGCCCCGTCGGCGCCGGCCGCTCCCGCGCACACGGCGTCGACGCCCGCCGGATCGAGGCGGGCGAGCAGCGCGTCGAGTTGGCGCCCCGCCTCGGCGACGCCGACAGCCGCGATGTTCGCGCTCCCGGCGACCGCCTCGCCCACCGGCACTCCGTCCACGGAGCGGACGCCGTGGGTCTTGGAGCCACCGATGTCGATGCCGATGACGGTACGCAACTGCACTCCTACCCGGCTAGATGTTTGGTCTAGACGACTTGACTCAGACTGGCAGACGCCGCCCGTGCTGGGCAAGCGTGCATGCTGTGTGCGTGCCCACCTGTCACCACTGCCACACCATCTGCGAGAACGGCACCGCAGCCACCCTGACCTGGGTGCACGAGCGGGAGCCGGACGGGCGGGTGCGCTGGCTCTGCCCGGATTGCGCGAGACGGCACCTGCGCGACATCGAGGCGAGGCTGCCTGCCGGTTGGCAGTGAAGCGGGCGACGACGGTGGCAGGTCGGCCGTCCTGAACGCGTAAGTTGTTCGTCATGCAAACCTGGGCAACCGTCGACGTCCCACGGCTCGCCGGCGGCGGTCCGCCGCTGCGCCTTCACGACACCGCCACCGGCCGCATCCGCCCGACCGCGCCCGGGCCCACCGCCACGATGTACGTCTGCGGGATCACCCCGTACGACGCCACACACCTCGGCCACGCCGCCACCTACCTGGCGTTCGATCTGGTCAACCGGCTGTGGCGGGACCTGGGCCACGACGTGCACTACGTCCAGAACGTCACCGACATCGACGACCCTCTACTCGAGCGCGCCGCCCGCGACCAGGACGACTGGGTCGTGCTCGGCATGCGCGAGACGGCGCTCTTTCGCGAGGACATGGAGGCGCTGCGGGTGCTGCCCCCGCGGCACTACATCGGCGCCGTGGAGGCGATGGGGGAGATCGCCGAGCTCGTCGGCAAGCTGCTGGCCTCGGGAGCGGCGTACCGGATCGACGACCCGGAGTACCCGGACGTCTACTTCGACAGCTCCGTCACCGGTCATTTCGGCTACGAGTCCCACCTCGACGAAGCCACGATGATCGAGCTGTCCCGCGAGCGCGGTGGCGACCCGGACCGCCCGGGCAAGCGGCACCCCGCCGACGCCCTCCTGTGGCGCATGGCGCGTCCGGACGAGCCGTCATGGCCGTCGGACCTCGGGCCGGGACGTCCCGGATGGCACGTCGAGTGCGCCGCGATCGCGCTCAACCGGCTCGGCACCCAGATCGACCTCAACGGCGGCGGGTCCGACCTGATCTTCCCGCACCACGAGTTCGGAGCCGCCCACGCCGAGGCGTTCACCGGTGAGCACCCGTTCGCCCGGCACTACACACACACCGGGATGATCGGCCTCGACGGCGAGAAGATGTCCAAGTCGCGCGGCAACCTGGTCTTCGTCTCGAAGCTCCGGGCGGAAGGCGTCGACCCGGCTGCCATCCGCCTCGCGCTGCTCTCGGGCCACTACCGCGAGGACCGGCCGTGGACCGCCGACCTCCTCGCGCAGGCGCAGGCCCGCCTCGCCCGCTGGCGCCAAGCCGCCGCCCTCGACGCCGGGCCCAGCGCCGAGGACCTCGTGCTCCGGCTGCGCACCCACCTGGCCGACGACCTGGACACCCCCGCGGCTCTGGCCGCCGTCGACGCGTGGGCAGCGGAGGCGCTCGAACGTCGCGGCGGCGACACGAACGCGCCCGCCCTCGTCCGCGACGCCGTCGACGCACTGCTCGGGGTGGCGCTGTAGGGAGCTCGGGCCGCCGGCGGGGCACGACCTCAGTCCGGCGGCTCGACCGTCCCCGCGTCGGGTTGCACGTCCGTGCCGTCCGGCACCTGCGTGTCGCCGGTGTCGATCGGGATCTCCAGGTCCCGCTCCGGTACGCCGGGCGGGCGGGGCGGTTCCGGGTCGGGATGCGGCGATTGCGTCATGTCGTCGGCCTACCCGTTCTGGTTGGGTGGAGCACATGGCGGGCAACGTGTTGGGCAGCGAGCTGCAGACATGCAGCACCGACCCCATGACCGGCTTCACCCGCAACGGCTGCTGCGTGGCCGACGCGGAAGACGATGGCGTGCACACCGTCTGCGCCATGGTCACCGAGGAGTTTCTCCGGTTCAGCGCCGAACGCGGAAACGATCTGTCCACCCCGCGCCCCGAGTACGGCTTCGCCGGACTGCGGCCGGGCGATCGCTGGTGCGTCTGCGCCTCCCGCTGGGCCGAGGCGCTCGCCGCGGGAGTCGCACCGCCCGTGGTGCTGGAGGCCACGCACGTCCGCACCCTCGACTGGGTCGACCTCGACGACCTGCGCCGCCACGCTGCGACCTCGGGCTGACCGAGAAGTGATCACCGTCGATCTGGCGCTGCGGTTGCGTGCCGCCGGGCTCCCGTGGAACCCCGCTTCGGGCGACCGGTTCGTGATCCCCGACCGGGGGATGGATGCCGACGTGTTCGTGGTCAGCGAGCTGACCGTCGACGTCCACGAGGCGCCCACCGGCCGGCTGCTGCGCTTCAACGGCACCACCGAATGGGCGTTGGACAGCGTGGAGCAGGAGGCGGTGGTGTGGCTGCCCTCGGAGGGGCAGCTGCGCCACGCCCTCGGCCCCCGGTTCCTGCGACTGGAGCCGGTTCGCGACGGGTTCGCCGTGGTGATCAGCGGGCGTGACGGGGAGGAACGCCACATCGATGTGGACGCCGAACGCGCCTACGCCCGAGCCCTGCTGACCACGCTCCAACCCTGACACCGCCCCCGGCCCCGCGACATGGACACACGTCGCTGTTCTGCGCGGGTACGTACAGCGTCACGTGTCCATGTCGCGGTCTGACGAGGAGGCGCGCGGCGCAAGGGGAATCTCCTTTATGGGGACAACTGGCTTCCTGGCTCGGGGCGTGTGGACAGGCGTTCGACGTAGCGCGGCGTCCCGCTGATCGTGTCCTCATGATCTTTCGGGGCTCGGAGGCCGTTGCGGCCGGTCATCTCACCCATGCCCAACTACGTGGCCCGCTGGTCACGAACCTGTTCCGGGACGTCTACGCGGATGGCCGTATCGCGGTGACGCACCCGGTCCGCTGCCAGGGCGCCACCCTCGTGCTGCCACCGGACGCCGTCATCACGGGCCGCTCTGCTGCCACGATTCGCGGCTGCGAGCTCGCACGGCCGCACGACCCGGTGGAGGTGGTCGCTCCGCTGCGACGCCGGATCACCTGGCGCGATGGGATTCGGCTGCGGCGCACCGAGCTCGCCCGCGAGGAGTCCGAGCCGTGGCACAGCGGCCGCATCGCCTCTCCGCTGCGGATGGCGCTCGACCTCACGCTTGCCCGGCCGCTCCCGGACGCCGTCGCCGACCTCGACGTCGTCCTCCGGGCCGGGCTGGTCGAGCACACCGACCTGACCGCGCTGGTCACCGGACGGTCGGACCGCGGCATCGTCACCGGCCGCCGGGTCGTCGAGCTGGCCGACGCCAGGGCGGAGTCGCGGCCGGAGTCGAAGGTGCGCGTGTGGCTCGAGCTGGCCGGCCTGCATCCGGTGCCGCAGTACTGGATAGAAGACCGTTCTGGTCGCCTCGCCCGTGTCGATCTCGCCTTTCCCGAGCGGAAGGTCGCGGTCGAGTACGACGGTGAGTGGCGCGACGGGCAGCTCTGGGCGCTCAACCACGATCGCGAACGGCTGAACCGGGTGCACGCCGCCGGATGGGACGTCGTGTTCGTGACGCAACCCCTGCTGGCGAACCCCAGGAAGATGATCTACACGGTAGAGGCGGCACTCCGAGCAGCGTGACCCATGCCGCGACATGGGCACATATCGCTGTTCGTCCGCATGCAGAACAGCGATATGTGTCCATGTCGCGGTCTCGGGGGCCTCGTCAGGGGCGTCGTTCGGGCGGGAGCAGCGCGGGCACTGCCACTGCCAGCAGGGCGGCGGGCAGCAGGAAGCCCGCCAGCGGCTCCGCGTGATAGACGGGTGTGATCACCACCGGGCTGAGGGCCGCTCCGCTGAAGCGCACCGCCTGCACCGTCGACATCGTGCCGCCCGTGTTCTCCGGGGCAAGGCGCAGCACCATGGCGTTGACACCCACGAGCACGAACTGGGTGGCGACCCCGCCCACCGCCCAGATGACGCCGATCAGCCACACCGTCGGTGCGAGACCCACCCCGATCACGACGATGACCCCGAGCGCAGCACCGAGCAGGACACTGCGCCGGGCGCCGATCCGGTCGATCCCGCCGCCGACCAGCCGCGCCGTGAGCAGGCCGGCGACCCCGAGGGAGGTGAGAAGCAGGCCTCTCGCTGCGGCGCCGACGCCGAACTCCTCCTCCAGCCGCAGCGCGACGAGGAAGTTCAGCCCGGACAGGCAGCCCCACCCGACCGCCGCCACCACGCCGGCGCGCAGCACCGAGGGCTGCCATGCCGTGCGGAGACTGGGCCGTTCCCCCAGCTGCGCACCGCCCGCCGGAATGCCGACGACGGCGAGCACGCCGGCCACCGCAGCCACCCCGGCGAATGCGATTCGCCAGTCGGCCTCGGCCGCGAGCCCGCCGACCAGGGGCGCGGAGGTCTGGCCCATCGCCTGCATCGAGCCGAACCAGCCGAGCGCCCGGCCCAGGCGCCCTGCGGGCACGCTGCTGGCCAGCGCGGCGAGCAGCAGGGGAGACGTGAACGCGTTCGCGGCTCCCTGCATCGCGCGAGCCGCGAGGAACAGCGGCAGCGTAGGCGCGAGCAGGCACGCCACCGACGTGATCACGTACGCGATGTAGGCGACGGTGACCGTTCGGCGGCGTCCCCAGCGTTCGCCGAGCGTGCCCGACACGAGCATCACGACAGCGAACGGCGCCGTGTAGGCCGTGATCGACAAGGACGCCGTGGCCGCCGACACGTCGAACGACGCGCCAAGCTCCGGCAGCATCGCGACGGTGATCCCGCCTCCGAAGGGGCCCAGGGCTGCTCCGGCGTAGAGACCAGCTCTGGCGAGGCGAGTGCGGGGGGAAGTGCGGGATAGCGGTGGGTCTATCAGTTGCCCGAGCCCCCGGTGCCGCGGCGGCGCAGGTAGCGCTCGAAGTCGGCGGCGATGGCGTCGCCGTCGGCCTCGGGGAGCACGTCGGCATCGGCCTCGGCCTGCTCCTCGAGCTGACGGACGTACTCACGCACCTCGTCGTCCGCCTCGGCCATTTCCGAGACGGTGCGCTCCCACTCCTCCGCCTGCTCGGGAAGACCCCCGAGGGGGACCTCCACGTCCAGCAGTTCCTCCACGCGGTGCAGCAGCGCGACGGCGGCCTTGGGCACCCGGGCCTGCGACACGTAGTGCGGCACCGCCGCCCAGAACGACACCGCGGGGATGCCCGCCTCGACACAGGCGTTCTGGAAGACACCCACGATCCCCGTGGGCCCCTGGTAGCTCGACGGCTCCACCTGCAGGTCGCCCGCGGAGGACACGTCGTAGGAGATCCCGCTGACCGGCGTGGGCCGGGTGTGCGGGGTGTCGGTCAGCAGGGCGCCGAGGGTGATGACCTTTGTCACACCGAGCTTCTCGACATAGCCCAGCAACTCGGCGCAGAACGTGCGCCAGCGCAGGTTGGGCTCGATTCCGTTGACGAGCACGACGTGCCGGTCGGTGCCGGGAAGTGTGGCCACCGAGAGCCGGGTGGTCTGCCACTCGATCTTGCGCGTGACACCTCCGGCGTGCCGCACATGCGGCCTGGTGACCTGGAAGTCGTAGTACTCCTCCGGATCGATCGAGACCAAAGGTTCGGCGTCCCAGCTCAGCTCCAGGTGCTCCAGCGCCGTGCTGGCCGCCTCCCCGGCGTCGTTCCACCCCTCGAACGCGGCGATCAGCACCGGGTCGACGAGGCGGGGCAGTTCGGTCTCCGCTCCGGTTTCCGGCTCGCGATCGGTCATCCGCCCAGCCTACGGCCGGAGGCCGCAGCGCGATGGACGCCTCCCCCGGCCGCTACCGTGTCCACTGTGCAGCCTGACATCCGCACCCAGTCACCGCCTGCTTTCGACACCACCATGATGGAGACCCTGTCGGAGCGGGTGGTGATCGCCGACGGCGCGATGGGCACCATGCTTCAGGCCGCCGACCTCGCCATCGACGACTTCGACGGCCTCGACGGCTGTAACGAGATTCTGAACGCCACCCGGCCCGACGTCGTGCGCAGCATCCACCGCGCCTATTTCGAGGCGGGCGCCGACGCCGTCGAAACCAACACTTTCGGGGCGAATCTCCCCAACCTGGCCGAGTACGGAATTGCGGAACGGATCCGGGAGCTCGCGCTGAAAGGTGCCGAGCTCGCCCGTGGTGTCGCCGACGAGATGAGCACGCCGGACCGTCCGCGCTACGTGCTGGGTTCGGTCGGACCGGGCACCAAACTGCCCACCCTCGGCCACGAGACCTTCGCACGGCTGCGCGACGCCTACGCCGAGTGCGGGCGCGGGCTGCTCGCCGGCGGTGCCGACGCGCTCGTCGTCGAGACGTGTCAGGACCTCCTGCAGGTCAAGGCCGCAGTCCTCGGCATGAAGCAGGCGATGACCGACGAGGGCCGCCGGGTCCCGCTGATCACGCAGGTCACCGTCGAGACCACCGGCACGATGCTGCTGGGCAGCGAGATCGGGGCGGCGCTCACCGCCCTGGAGCCGCTCGGCATCGACCTGATCGGGCTCAACTGCGCCACCGGCCCCGCCGAGATGAGCGAGCACCTGCGCACGCTGTCCAAGCACGCGCGCATCCCGCTGTCGGTGATGCCCAACGCCGGCCTGCCGCGGCTGGGCCCGAAGGGCGCCGAGTACCCGCTGTCCGCCGACGAGCTCGCCGAGGCGCTGTCCACGTTCGTGCGCGACTACGGCCTTCGCCTGGTGGGCGGCTGCTGCGGCACCACTCCCGAGCACGTGCGTGCCGTCTCGGAGGCGGTTCGTGACCTCGCCCCCGCGCCGCGGTCCCCTCGGCCGGAGCCCGGGCTGAGCTCGCTGTACGCCACCGTGCCCTTCCGCCAGGACACCTCGGTGCTGATGATCGGCGAGCGCACCAACGCCAACGGGTCGAAGAAGTTCCGCGACGCGATGCTCGCGGAGGACTGGGAGTCCTGCGTCGCGATCGCGCGGGAGCAGACCCGCGACGGCGCGCACCTCATCGACCTGTGCGTCGACTACGTCGGGCGCGACGGTGTGGCCGACATGGCCGAGCTCGCCGGGCGCCTCGCCACCGCGTCCACACTGCCGGTGATGCTCGACTCCACCGAGCCCGAGGTGCTGCGGGCCGGGCTGGAGCGGCTCGGCGGGCGCTCGATCATCAACTCCGTCAACTACGAGGACGGCGACGGTCCCGGGTCGCGGTTCCAGCGCGCGATGGAGCTGGTCCGCGCGCACGGGGCCGCGGTGGTGGCGCTGTGCATCGACGAGGAGGGCCAGGCCCGCACCGCCGAGTGGAAGGTGCGGGTGGCCGACCGGCTCATCCGCGACCTCACGACCAACCACGGCATGCACGTCGAGGACATCGTCGTCGACACCCTGACGTTCCCGATCACCACCGGTCAGGAGGAGGTCCGCCGCGACGCGCTGGAGACCATCGAGGCGATCCGCGAGCTGAAGCGCCGCTACCCGGACGTGCAGACCACGCTGGGTGTCTCGAACGTGTCGTTCGGCCTCAACGCCGCCGCGCGGCAGGTGCTGAACTCGGTGTTCCTGCACGAGTGCGTGAACGCCGGGCTGGACACCGCCATCGTGTCGGCCGCGAAGATCCTGCCGATGGCCAAGATCGACGACGAGCAGCGGTCGGTGGCACTCGACCTCGTCTACGACCGGCGGCGGGAGGGCTACGACCCGCTCAACCGCTTCATGGAGCTGTTCGAGGGCGTCACGGCCTCGTCGGCGAAGGCGGGCCGGGCCGAGGAATTGGCGGGGTTGCCGCTGTTCGAGCGACTGGAGCGGCGGATCGTCGACGGCGAGCGGCTGGGACTGGAGGCCGATCTCGACGAGGCGCTGGAGTCCCGCCCAGCCCTGGAGATCATCAACGACACGCTGCTGGCGGGCATGAAGACCGTCGGCGAGCTCTTCGGTTCCGGTCAGATGCAGCTGCCGTTCGTGCTGGCCAGCGCCGAGGTGATGAAGACGGCGGTGGCACACCTCGAGCCGCACATGGAGAAGACCGACAGCGACGGCAAGGGCACGATCGTGCTCGCCACCGTGAAGGGCGACGTCCACGACATCGGCAAGAACCTCGTGGACATCATCCTCACCAACAACGGCTACAACGTGGTCAACCTGGGGATCAAGCAGCCGATCTCCACGATCCTGTCGGCCGCCGCGGAGCACCGGGCCGACGCGGTCGGGATGTCCGGGCTGCTCGTGAAGTCCACCGTGATCATGAAGGAGAACCTCCAGGAGATGAACTCCCGGGGGGTCGCCACGAAGCTCCCGGTGCTGCTCGGCGGGGCCGCGCTCACCCGCTCCTACGTCGAGAACGACCTCTCGGAGGTCTACGACGGCCGGGTCGCCTACGCGCGCGACGCGTTCGAGGGCCTGCGGCTCATGGACGCCACGATGGCCCGCGCCCGCGGTGACGCACCCGAGGTCGACGCCGAGGAGGAGGCCCGCAAGGCCGAGCGCCGCGCCCGCCACGAGCGGTCGCAGCGGGTCGCGGCCAAGCGGAAGGCGGCCGAGGCCGAGGTGGCAGGCCCGCTGCCGGAGCGCTCTGACGTCACCGTGGACAACCCGCTGCCCACCCCGCCGTTCTGGGGCACCCGCGTGGTCAAGGGCGTGTCCCTGGCCGACTACTCCGGGATGGTCGACGAGCGAGCCCTGTTCCTGGGCCAGTGGGGTCTGCGCGGGGCGAAGGGTGGTTCCGGCCCGAGCTACGAGGAACTGGTGGAGACCGAGGGCCGCCCGCGGCTGCGGTACTGGCTGGAGCGGTTGTCCACCGAGGGTGTGCTCGCGCACGCCGCCGTCGTCTACGGGTACTTCCCGGCGGTGTCGGAGAAGGACGCGCTGCTCGTGCTGGAGGAGCCGCGTGCCGACGCGGCGGAGCGGTTCCGGCTGGAGTTCCCCCGCCAGCGCCGCGACCGGCACCTGTGCCTGGCCGACTTCTGGCGGCCGCGCACGCTCGCCGTCGAACGCGGCGAGGTGGACGTGCTGCCGCTGCACCTGGTCACGATGGGCTCGCCGATCGCCGACTACGCCAACGAGCTGTTCGCGAAGGACGCCTACCGCGACTACCTGGAGGTCCACGGCCTGGGCGTCCAGCTCACCGAGGCGCTCGCCGAGTACTGGCACCGGCGCATCCGCGAGGAGCTGCGATTCCCGACCGGTGACGCCGTGGCGAAGGAGGACCCCGCCGACGTCGAGGAGTTCTTCAAGCTCGGCTACCGCGGGGCGCGTTACTCGCTCGGCTACGGCGCCTGCCCCAACCTCGAGGACCGCACCAAGATCGTCGAGCTGCTACAGCCCGGGCGGATCGGCGTGGAACTCTCGGAGGAGCTGCAGCTGCATCCGGAACAGTCCACCGACGCCATGGTCGCGCATCACCCGGAGGCGAAGTACTTCAATGCGGGCTGAGGATCGCTCGTCGGATCCGAACACCGATGCCGAGCTTCCCGCGGCCGTTCTGTGGGACATGGACGGCACCCTGGTCGACTCGGAGAAGGTCTGGAGCATCTCTCTCGCGGAGACGGCTCGCTGGCTCGGCGGAGAGCTGAGTCCGCAAGCCCGGGAGGCCATGATCGGGTCGAACATGGCCCGCACGCTGGTGCTCATGTTCGACGACCTGGGGCTCGACCACGATCCGGTCCGGATGGCGGACGCCGAGAAGTGGATGACGGCGCGAACGGGCGAGCTGTTCGCGGCCGGCCTGGAGTGGCGGCCGGGCGCGCTCGACGCGTTGCGCATGGTCCGCGCAGCAGGCTGGCCCACGGCGCTGGTCACCAACACCGAACGGGCGCTCACGGAGATGGCGCTGGAGACCATCGGGCGCGAGCACTTTCTCGTCACGGTGTGTGGCGACGAGGTGCCGCGCGGCAAGCCCGACCCGGATCCGTACCTGCGGGCGGCGGAGCTGCTCGGGGTCGCCCCCGACGAGTGCCTCGCGGTGGAGGACTCTCCGACCGGGACGCTCGCGGCCGAGCGGGCGGGCGCGGCCGTGCTCGTTGTGCCCTGTGAGGTGGCCGTTCCGCCAGGTCCGGCACGTGTTCAGCGTCGCTCCCTCGCCGGGCTCACAGCGGACGACGTGCGCGACGCCTACGCTCGGGTGCGCACCGACCGCGTGGCCTAGCGCTGGAAGTGAGCCGTGGGGTGCAGTCGGCAATGGCGCCGTTGGACAGTGGCACTGCCGCCGTTCGCCGAATAAATCGCGCCCCCCATAATGCGCACAGCGACCGTTCGGCGAACCACCCGGCGCACCACATGCACCGGGCGCAGCACGCTCGGTGCGGTTGTTTCGCGTCGACCCTGTCGACGTATGACGATGATGTTGTGAGGAGAGAGCGAACGTGAAGACCTTCGACGAGCTGTTCGTCGAGCTGACCGAGAAGGCCGCCACCCGCGCGGAGGGCTCGGGCACGGTCGCGGCTCTCGACGCGGGGGTACACGCGCAAGGAAAGAAGCTGCTCGAGGAGGCCGGCGAGGTGTGGCTGGCCGCCGAGCACGAGGCCGACGACGCGCTGGCCGAGGAGATCTCCCAGCTGCTCTACCGCATCCAGGTCCTCATGCTCGGGCGCAAGATCTCGCTCGAAGACGTTTACAAGTTCCTGTAAGACACAGCAAGGCACTAGGAGAACTCTGATGCTCCGCGTCGCACTCCCCAACAAGGGAACGCTGGCCGAGCCTGCCGCCACGATGATGCGTGAGGCGGGGTACCGGCAGCGGTCGGACTCGCGCGACCTCAGCATGCTCGACGAGGAGAACGGGATCGAGTTCTTCTACCTGCGGCCCAAGGACATCGCCACCTACGTCGGTTCCGGCGACCTGCACCTGGGCATCACGGGTGCCGACCTCATGGACGAGTCGGGCAGCCAGGTGAAGCGGGTCATCGAGCTCGGCTTCGGTGCGTCGAAGTTCCGCTTCGCGGCCCCCGAACGCACGGATGACGGCCGGGAATGGAAGCTCGAGGACCTCGAGGGCAAGAAGATCGCCACGTCCTACCCCCGGCTGGTCCGCGCCCACCTCGCTCGCAACCGCGTCCGCGCCGACATCATCAAGCTCGACGGTGCCGTGGAGATCTCCGTCCAGCTCGGGTTGGCCGATGCGATCGCTGATGTCGTCTCCTCCGGGCGCACGCTGCGCCAGCACGGCCTCAAGCCGTTCGGTGCGGCGATAGCAGCGTCGCAGGCCACGCTGATCGAGCGCGAGCCGCGACCCGACCGCGAGGAGACCGTCGAGGTCAAGTCGGCCAAGCAGGTGTTCACGGCACGTGTCCAAGGAGTCGTCTACGCGCGGCAGTACCTGATGCTCGACTACGACTGCCCGGAGGACGTGCTCGAGGAAGCCAAGCGCATTACGCCCGGCATGCAGGCGCCCACCGTGTCGCCGCTGATGCAGAAGGGCTGGTTCGCGGTGCGCTCCATGGTGAGCCGGACGTGTGCCAACAAGGTGATGGACGACCTTGCCGCGCTCGGCGTGCGCGCCATCCTGACCTCGGAGATCCGCTCCTGCCGGGCGGTGGACGGCACCGGCATCGGGATCTGAGCGCTTCTAGCGAGGCCTCAGCACCACACTTTGCGCGGAGCGCCCGGTGTGCCCGCGCTCGTCGAAGAGCACGCCGGACACGGTGCCCATGCCGGTCGGGCCGAGCACGGTCTCGGCGGCCACGGCCATCCATTCCCCGACCGGCGGCCGGTGCAGGTGCATCGTGAGTTCGGTGTTGACGAAGAGCCAGCTCGTCAGGTCCAGCGGGGAGGCCGCGCCGTTGGCGGTGTCGGCGAGTACTGCCAGCCGCTGCAGCGGGCTGGGTGCCTCGCCCTCGACGAGGGGCACGCGCAGCCGTCCCCAGGTGGTGCCCGGGCCGGGTTCGCCGAACCAGCCGCGCAGCCAGCGCCACTCCACACAGTTCATGAAGCCCGGCAGCCAGCCCGGCGGTAGCTCCTGGCGGGGTGTCCCCTGTTCCGGCGGCGGTAGCGGGTGGGCCTCTCCGACGGCCACGGCGCTCGTGTCGCCGAGGGCCAGGCGCCACGCACGGGCCCTGAGCACCGTGCGGCCGCCCGCGTGCATCTCGGCGGCGAGCAGCTCGACCGTGCGTCCCGGCCGTTCGATGTCAGCGCAGACCCGGACCTCTCCGGCGGGTACGGGACCGAGGACCTCCACGGTGATCCGGGACAACTGCATGTCAGCCGTGCTCGGGCAGCGTTCCAGAGCCCGCACCAGCAACGCCGAGGGCGGCCCGACGTGTTGTGCGTCGGCGAACCACGGCCCGGTGGTGGACGGGGTGGCGTGGAAGCGCTCGCCGTCGGCGCCGTCCAGCGGCAGGTAGAACGGCTCGAGCTCGGGCACGTCGGCTGGCACCCCCCGATGATGCCCCGGGCCAGACGCAGGCCAGGCCGGCGGGTTCAGCCGGCCCGCTCCAGGGCGCTCTCCTCGGCGTTGACGTCGGCAGGATCGGCCGGCCAGCCCGGGTACTGCGGCGGGGTGCCGTCCCAGGCCGGGCAGAGCGCCTTGTGGCTGCACCACTCGCAGAGCCTGCTGGGGTTGGGACGGAAATCCCCGGACTCCCCGGCCGTGCGGATGGCCTGCCAGATGGCGTCGAGCGTGCGCTCGAAGCGGCGCAGCTCCGCCTCCTCTGGCTCGTAGGTGAGCGACTCGGTGTCGGCGAGGTACATCAGCCGCAGCTGGGTGGGCACCACTCCGCGCAGGTGGAGCAGCGCGAGGGCGTAGAACTTCATCTGGAACAGCGCCCGCGCCTCGGCCACCGGCCGCGGCGCCGCGCCGGTCTTGTAGTCGACGACCCGAATCTGCCCGGTGTGCGCGACGTCCAGCCGGTCGATGTAGCCGCGCAGCAGCAGGCCGGACTCCAGTTCGGTCTCGACCAGCAGCTCCCGCGCCTCGGGCTCCAACCGGCGAGGGTCCTCGAGCTGGAAGTACGCCTCCAGGAGCGGCCCGGCGGACTCCAGCCACGGCGTCAGCTCCGGATCCTCGGGGCCGTCGAACAGTTGCCCCACCAACTCCGGCTCCTGTGCACACAGCTGCTCCCACGCCGTCGCCACGAGCTCGCGGGCGGCGTCGAGGGACCGTTGCGCAGCGGGCAGGTCGTAGAGCCGCTCCAGCACGGCGTGGACGACCGTGCCGCGGACCTGGGCCCTGGTGGGCCGCTCGGGCAGCCGGTCGATCGCGCGGAACCGGTAGAGCAGCGGGCACTGCTTGAAATCGCCCGCCCGCGACGGCGACAGCGCCGGCCGGCGCCGCGGACGGCCCGTGGTGGAGTCGGTGGTGGCCTGGGTCTCGGACCGCGCGGTGCCGGCGTCGGTGGATGCTCCGGCGACTTCGCCGTCGAGGATCGGCCCGTGCGTGATCGCCGTGGGGCCCGGGGTGGCGGGTTCGGCGGTGGCCGTGCCGAGCCCGTGGCCTGCGCCGTGTGTGTCCGTCACGCTCCGCAGGGTAGGCGACACCACCGACACTTCCGGGCGGCGCCGGGACGCCCGGGGACCGGGCCGTCGTGTACAGCGGGTTGCCACGACGTCGGGCATCCGATGCCCGGATCACGAACGGGGATCGGTCCGGCCGGTCGCTGCGACCCACGCCGTACCCACCCTTTAGCGTTGTGCCTCGTGTCCAGACCGCTGCCACCGCTCTCCGATGAGGCGCCCGCTCTCGCTGCGCGGGGTGGCCCGTTCCGTCCCGGCGACCGCGTGCAGCTGACCGATCCGAAAGGGCGCCACTACACGCTCACCCTGGAGACGGGCGGGCAGTACCACACCCACCGCGGCGGCCTCGCGCACGACGACCTGATCGGCAAGCCGGAAGGGAGCGTGGTCATCTCGCGGGTGGGCACCCCCTACCTCGCGCTGCGGCCGCGACTGGCCGACTACGTGCTCTCGATGCCGCGCGGGGCGCAGGTGATCTACCCGAAGGACGCCGCCCAGATCCTCATGTGGGGCGACATCTTCCCGGGCGCCCGCGTGCTGGAGGCGGGAGCGGGTTCCGGCGCGCTCACATGCTCGCTCCTACAGGCTGTCGGACCCGAGGGCGCGGTCATTTCCTACGAGATCCGGGCCGACCACGCCGAACACGCCGAACGGAACGTTCGCCAGTTCTTCGGAGATTCGCCACCCAACTGGTCCTTGAAGGTCGCTGATCTTCATACTCATGATGGTGACGCCGAACCGGTCGATCGTGTCGTTCTGGACATGCTGGCCCCCTGGGAACACCTGGATACAGTGGCGAAAGCACTGATTCCGGGTGGGGTCCTGGTGGGCTACGTGGCCACCACGACGCAGCTCTCGCGGCTCGTGGAGGACTTGCGTGAGCAGCAGTGCTGGACCGAGCCCCAGGCATGGGAATGCCTGGTCAGGCCATGGCATGTGGTGGGTCTGGCAGTGCGGCCCGACCACCGTATGCAGGGTCACACCGCGTTCCTGGTGTCGGCCCGCCGGCTCGCCGAGGGGGTGGTCCCGCCTCGCCCTCAGCGCAGGCCGACCAGTCGGTGACGCCAGCCGGACGAACTTCCGCTCGTGCCCCGGACGGACCACGAGGGGTCGACGCGTCAAGGTGCCGTCCGGTTGAGTGGTGGATCACCGGTTCGTCGCAGGCCTTCAACGTTCGTTCGCAGGTACCGTATGGAAACGGAACACGGAGGGAGGATGCCGTGAACCCCTACGACGGTCCCGGCAGGCGTGACCCGGGTGACGGCGGGGAACTCAGCCCCGCGGAGGCTCGGGCGCAGATCCGCTTTCTCGAGGAGGAAGTGGCTCTGCTGCGCCGCAAGCTCGCGGAGTCGCCGAGGCACGTTCGCGTGCTCGAGCAGCGGCTCGCCGAGTCTGCCAGCCGGCTTGCTCAGCTGTCCGCGCGCAACGAGAAGCTCACCGAGACCTTGAAGGAAGCTCGGGGTCAGCTCGTCGCGCTGCGCGAGGAGGTCGATCGCCTCGCGCAGCCACCGAGCGGCTATGGCGTGTTCCTGGTGCGGTTCCCGGATGAGACGGTGGACGTCTTCACCTCCGGGCGCCGGATGCGTGTCGCAGTGTCGCCCGCGGTCACCACCGCGGAGCTACGCAGTGGGCAGACAGTCCGCCTCAACGAGGCGCTCACCGTCGTCGAGGCAGGCGACTACGAGCGCATCGGTGAGGTGTGTGCACTGCGTGAGGTGCTCTCCGAGCCCACGGAGGACGGTCTGGCAGGGCGCGCGCTCGTCGTCGGGCATGCCGACGAGGAGCGGGTGGTCTGGCTGGCCGCGCCGTTGATCGCCGGTGCGGAGTACCCCGACGCCGTTCCACTGAAGCCCGGCGACTCCCTGCTCGTGGACACGAAGGCGGGCTACGCCTACGAGCGGGTGCCCAAGGCCGAGGTGGAGGACCTCGTGCTGGAGGAGGTGCCCGACGTCGACTACTCCGACATCGGTGGCCTGTTCCGGCAGATCGAGCAGATCCGCGACGCCGTGGAGCTGCCGTTCCTGCACGCCGAGCTGTTCAAGGAGTACGAGCTGCGTCCGCCCAAGGGCGTGCTGCTCTACGGCCCTCCCGGCTGCGGCAAGACGCTCATCGCCAAGGCCGTGGCCAACTCGCTGGCCAAGAAGGTGGCCGCCGTCCGCGGCGACAACCCCGAGGACGGCCGTGCGTTCTTCCTCAACATCAAGGGCCCGGAGCTGCTCAACAAGTTCGTCGGCGAGACCGAGCGGCACATCCGGCTGATCTTCCAGCGCGCCCGGGAGAAGGCCTCGGCCGGCACCCCGGTCATCGTGTTCTTCGACGAGATGGACTCGATCTTCCGCACCCGTGGCTCGGGCGTGTCCTCCGACGTGGAGACCACGATCGTGCCGCAGCTCCTCGCGGAGATCGACGGCGTCGAGGGCCTGGAGAACGTCATCGTCATCGGCGCCTCCAACCGCGAGGACATGATCGACCCCGCGATCCTGCGGCCCGGCCGCCTGGACGTGAAGATCAAGATCGAGCGGCCGGACGCCGAGGCGGCGCAGGACATCTTCTCCAAGTACCTCACGGAGACGCTGCCGATCCACACCGACGACATCGCGGAGTTCGCGGGCAACCGCAAGGCCTGCGTCGACGCGATGATCCAGCGTGTGGTCGAGCGGATGTACGACGAGACCGAGGAGAACCGGTTCCTGGAGGTCACCTACGCCAACGGTGACAAGGAGACCTTGTACTTCAAGGACTTCAACTCCGGCGCCATGATCCAGAACATCGTCGACCGGTCGAAGAAGTCGGCGATCAAGTCGGTGCTCGAGACCGGCCAGCCGGGTCTGCGCGTGCAGCACCTGCTGGACGCGATCGTCGACGAGTTCGCCGAGAACGAGGACCTGCCCAACACCACCAACCCCGACGACTGGGCGCGCATCTCCGGCAAGAAGGGGGAGCGGATCGTCTACATCCGCACCCTCGTCACCGGCAAGAACGCCGAGACGGGCCGCGCGATCGACACGGCGTCGAACACGGGCCAGTACCTGTAAAAGCCACACACACCTGCGGCCCGGCCCCAAGGGAACCGGGCCGCAGGTGTGTGTCGGAGCCGCAGTGCTGCCGGGGCATGGCCCCTGACAGCAGTACGGCTCCCAGACGCGAGAAGATCTGGGTGTGGTCGCGAGCTGCCCATGCGGGCTTCCCCAGGGGTACCCCGTCTGCTGTGGGCGGTTTCATCGTGGGGAGGCGGCTCCTACCGCCGAGCTGCTCATGCGCTCCCGGTATACCGCTTTCGCCACTGGAGACACGGCGTACCTGCTGCAGACCTGGCATCCCGACACCCGCCCCCCTCGCCTCCTGCTCGACCCGGACGACGAGTGGACGCGGTTGGAGATACTCGGCGGCACCGGGGGCGGATTGCTGGGGGCGACGGGAACGGTCGAGTTCCGTGCCCACCGCACCAACCGCGGGCGCGCCGACGTGCTGCACGAGAACAGCGAGTTCGTTCGCGAGGACGGCCGCTGGAGCTACGTCGGCCCCCTCTGACCGGCGTCTGTGAGGGCACTGCCGAGCGTGCGTCCGATTCGTTCACGACGCCCGCTGTGCCGGGCCCTACGGTGCCTGCCATGACGATCGAAGCACGGTTGGACGCGGTCGGGGTCGTGGTGGCCGACATGGCGAAGGCGCTCGGGTTCTATCGGGCCCTCGGGCTGCCGGTGCCCGCCGAGGCCGACAACCAGCCGCACGTGGAGGTGGCGTTGCCCGGCGGGCTGCGCCTGTTGTTCGACACCGAGGAGACGGTGCGCTCGTTCCATCCGGAGTGGCACGCGGTGCCCGGTGCCGGACGGCTGGGCCTCGCCTTCGCCCTGCCCGACGCCGGCGCTGTGGACGCCCTGTACGCGGAGCTCGCCGATGCGGGTTACCGCAGCGAGATGGCGCCGTTCGACGCGTTCTGGGGCCAGCGCTACGCCGTGATGCTCGACCCGGACGGCAACGGGGTGGACCTGTTCGCCCCGCTCGCGAGCTGACGGGGGGCCACACCCGCCAGCGCCCGCACCTCCCGGGAGAGGTGCGGCTGGTCGGCGTACCCGGCGCGGGCCGCGGCCTCGGCGATGGGGACGCCGGCGTAGAGCAGAGCGGCGGCGCGGCGGAAGCGCAGCACGCGCCGCAGCACGGCGGGCCCGTATCCGAACGCGGCCAGGCAGCGGCGATGCAGGGAACGGTCGGTCCAGCCGAGACCGTCGGCGGTGGCGGCCACCGCGGCACCGGCTCCGAGCCGGGCGGCCACGGCACGCAGGGCGGGCTCTGCAGGCCCACCCGGCAGCGCCTCGGCCACCTCGGCGAGCACAGAGGTGGGAGCGGCGCCCGCCTCCAGCCGGGCGGTGGCCCGCCGCGCCAGGCCAGGGTGCAGCTCATGGAGGGGGACGCGCTGGTCGCGCACCACGGCGGCCGGGACGTCGAGCAGCGCGGGCAGCCTGCCGGGCGCGAAGCGCAGGCCCGCGCTCAGCACCCCGGGCTCGCGGCGCGCGCGGTGGGGGTGGGTGTCCGGGCCTGCGACGACGAGCTCACCGCCCGTCCAGACGAGGTCCATGCAACCGTCGGGCAGGACGTCCAGTGTCTCCGTCGGGGCGCCTGCATCGACGACGGCCGTCCACACGCACTCGACCTCGGTGCGCAGCGCCTGCGGCGACGGGCTCTCCCGGTAGGACACACCAGCACGGTAGCCCCGCACCCCGACATCAGTCGGGCAGCTCCAACGCGAGCAGGCGGGAGCTGAGCGACTTCCCGTGGGTGTCGAGCGCGAGCGACGTGGTGACACCGCCGTCGAGGATCCCGGTGCAGACGAACTGCAGGGCGGGCAACAGCGGCAGCTCGAACCGCAGGACCTCACCACCGACGTACCGGGCCAGCCGCCAGCGCACCCGCTGTGGCGTGAGCTCGCGGACGAGCAGGGCGTAGTCCGTGTCGACGTAGGGGATCACGGACAGCGTGGCGACGTCGCCCTTGTCGCCTGCGCGGCAATGCGCGATCTCATGCAGCCGGACGGACACCGGGAGCCTCCAGGATCGTGACGCCGGGACGCACCGTCGTGCGCGGTACGAGGGTGGACACCACGCCGATCACCTCGCCCGTGCTGACGCGCACGCCGCCGCCCCCCGCGGGACCGTTCGTGTACAGCGCCTCCACTTCGTGCCCGATCGCGTCGAGGGTCGCGGGGTCGGCTCCGAGCGCCGCCACCCGGAGCCGGCACTCGACCCGGTCGTCGGCGTCGGGCGGCACGACGCCGATGACCTCGATCCGCGGCTGCAGCGGCAGCCCGGCCACCCGGGCGGCGACGATGTCGGCGGCCAGGGCGGCCCGGCGGTCGGCACCGGGCCCCGAGTAGGAGATCTCGGCCTCGACCTTGTGGCCTGCGCGGTAGCCCACGGTGACCTTGAGCCGGTCCGGTCGTGGCCGCCCGACGGCCCCCGTGACGCGCACGCTGCTCGGCCCGAACGGCGTGACCGTCACCCGGCGTAGGTCGAGCACCACGTCGGGCGTGTGATAGCCGGTGGGGTCGGTGACCTCGTAGAGCAGCTGCTCGCGCACCGTCGCCCGGTCGAGGCGCCCACCGGTACCGGGGAGCTTGCCGTAGACGGCCGAGCCGTCGGACTCGACGTCGGCGAAGGGGAAGCCCAGTTCGGCGAGCCTCGGGACGTCCTTGACGCCGGGGTCGGCGAAGTAACCGCCGGTGAGCTGGCCCGCACATTCCAGGAGATGCCCGACGAGGGTGCCCCCGGCGGCGAACGCCAGGTCGTCCAGGTCGGCGCGGAAACGGTGGGCGAGCGGGGCGAGGAACAGCGACGGGTCGGCGACCCGCCCGGTGATCACCACCTGGGCGCCGGCGTAGAGGGCGGGCAGCAGTGCGTCGGCGCCGAGATAGGCGTTGGCGGAGACGAGCTCGCCGTGCTCGTGCAGTGGCTTGCCGTCCTCCAGGGCCGGGGCGTCGAGGTCGAGGCCCTCCAGCACGTCGTCGCCGGTCACGACGGCGACCCGCGCCGCGGACCCCGCCATGTCGAGGAGGTCGCGGGTGACGTCGCCGGCCGCGAGCGGGTTGGCCGCGCCCATGTTGGTCAGGACACGCACCCCGCGTTCGACGGCCAGCGGCAGGAGCCGGGAGAACCGGGCGACCAGGCGCGGGTCGTATCCGGCCGCCGGGTCCGCGAGCCGCCGCTGGTGTCCCAGTGCGACCGTCCGCTCGGCGAGGCATTCGAGCACGATGTCGTCCAGCCTGCCGCGGTCGACGAGGTCGAGGGCCGGTTCGAGGCGGTCGCCCGCGAACCCCGCCCCGCAGCCGATCCGCACTGTGCTCGTTCGCGCGCTCATCGGTCTCCTTCCGCGTCAGGGAAGCGGGACGGCGCCGGTGAGGAGGGTGACTGCCGTTGTCACCGGCGTCGTACCGAACTCCATCGGAACACGAACCGCTGATGCGCGCCGAGCCCGACGCCCGCCATACCCGGCAGGATGAATGTCGAGGCGGTGAGCGGGGCGGAGTGGGAACCCGGTAATCGAATGGCGGTGGCGGCGGGCGAGGGAACGTCCCTCTCGCCCGCCGCCACCGCCATCATGGAGCCGGTTGTCCAGCCGGTCAGGCCTGGCGGCGCACGGCCTCGATCTCGAGGGTGATCTGCACCTTGTCGCTGACGACGACGCCGCCGCCGTCCATCGGCATCTTGATGTCGACGCCGAAGTCGTTGCGGTCGATCGTGGTGCTGGCCGAGAACCCGGCACGGTAGCCGCCGAAGGCGTCCGGACCGAAGCCGTTGGCCTCCAGCGCGAGCGTGACCGGCCTGGTCACGCCCTTGATCGTCAGGTCTCCGTGCAGCACGATCTCGTCGCCGTCGGCACGGGCGCTGGTGGAGTGGAACGTCCACTGGGGGTGGTTGTCGGCGTCGAAGAAGTCGGTGGAGCGGATGTGGTTGTCGCGCTGCTCGTTGCCGGTGTCGATGGAGTCCGCGGCGATGGTGGCGTTCACCGAGGAGTCGGAAATGTCCTCACCTGTCACGATCTCGCCCGAGAAGTTTGTGAAGCGACCGCGTACCTTGCTGACCATCATGTGGCGGACTGAGAAGGAGACGTCGGAGTGCACCGGGTCGATGTCCCATGTGGCCGCGACGTAACCGGGGATCTGGACCGAGGATGTGGTCATGTTGACCTCCGTGAGGCTCTTGAACTCTCACTTGTTGAGAGCGACATTACCCTGAACAACATCACGGCTGACCTATTCCGGAGGTGTGGTGCCTGACACCCGGTGGCTCAACGAAGAGGAGCAGCGCACCTGGCGCAGCTACCTCACCTCCTGTCGACTGCTCTTCGACCGGATCGAGCGACAGCTCCAGCAGGACGCCGGACTGCCGCACGCCTACTACGAGATCCTGGTGCGGCTTTCCGAGGCCCCGGGCCGTTCGATGCGGATGAGCCAGCTCGCGACGTCGGCGATGTCGTCGCGCAGCAGGCTCTCACATGCCGTCGCCCGGCTCGAGGAGTCGGGCTGGGTGCGTCGTCGCCCGTGCGCGGACGACCGCCGAGGAGCGCTGGCGGAGCTCACGGACGAGGGGCTCGCCCGTCTGAAGGCCGTGGCTCCCGGCCATGTGGAGGCGGTACGCGAAGCGATGTTCGACGCGCTCAGCCCGGAGCAGATGCGGGCGTTGCGCGACATCAGCGACACACTCGTGGCGAACCTGGCCGACGCGCCGGTCTGGCCGGCTTCGGAGGACAAGTACGACGACCAGGCGTAGCGCCTAGGCCGCGACTGGGCGCCCGCTGTGGGTCTTAGAGTCGTTGCATGGCTTCACATGTCGATGTCGTGGTTCTCGGAGCGGGTCCCGGTGGGTACGTCGCAGCGATCCGGGCGGCCCAGCTGGGCCGCAGCGTCGCGGTGGTGGAGGAGAAGTACTGGGGCGGGGTGTGCCTGAACGTCGGCTGCATCCCGTCGAAAGCGCTGCTGCGCAACGCGGAGCTCGCCCACCTGGTGACCCAGGAGGCCAAGACCTTCGGCATCTCCGGGGACGTGTCCGTCGACTACGGTCCCGCGTTCGACCGCAGCCGCAAGGTGGCCGACGGCCGGGTCAAGGGCGTCCACTACCTGATGAAGAAGAACAAGATCAAAGAGATCGACGGGTGGGGCAAGTTCGTCGACGCCTCCACCATCGAGGTCGCCCTGTCCGACGGCGGCACGGAGACGATCACCTTCGACGACGTGATCATCGCCACCGGCGCGACCACCCGGCTGCTCCCCGGCACGTCGCTGTCGGAGCGTGTGGTGACCTACGAGGAGCAGATCCTCAGCCGTGAGCTGCCGCGCAGCATCATCATCGCCGGGTGTGGCGCGATCGGCGTCGAGTTCGCCTACGTGATGAGCAACTACGGCGTGCAGGTCACGCTCGTCGAGTTCCTGGACCGGATGCTCCCGCTGGAAGACGCCGACGTGTCCAAGGAGCTGGCCAAGCGCTTCCGCAAGTACGGCGTCGACGTCCTGACCTCCACCCGGGTGGAGTCCATCGACGACTCGGGCGACCAGGTCACGGTCACCGTCTCCCAGAACGGGGAGACCAAGCAGCTCAGGGCCGACAAGGTCATGCAGGCCATCGGCTTCACCCCGCGCACCGAGGGCTACGGCCTGGAGAACACCGGCGTGGAGCTCACCGAGCGCGGTGCCATCGCGATCGACGAGCACATGCGCACCAACGTGCCGCACATCTACGCGATCGGTGACGTCACGGCGAAGCTCATGCTCGCGCACGTGGGCGAGGCACAGGGGGTGGTGGCGGCGGAGACGATCGCCGGCGCGGAGACCCAGGAGCTCGAGTACGTGATGATGCCCCGGGCGACGTTCTGCAACCCGCAGGTGGCGAGCTTCGGCTACACGGAGGAGCAGGCGCTGGCGTTGGCGGACGAGAAGGGCTGGAAGGTCAAGGTCGTCCAGTTCCCGTTCACGGCCAACGGCAAGGCGCAGGGGCTCGGGGAGCCCGGCGGGTTCGTCAAGCTCATCGCGGACGAGACCTACGGCGAACTGCTCGGCGGGCACCTCATCGGCCCCGAGGTGACGGAGCTGCTGCCTGAGCTGACGCTCGCGCAGAAGTGGGACCTCACCGCCCACGAGCTCGCCCGCAACGTGCACGCGCACCCCACACTGAGCGAGGCGCTGCAGGAGGCGTTCCACGGCCTGACCGGGCACATGATCAACCTGTGATCCCGGCGTCCCGGGCGGCCAGCCAGCGTTCGATGCCCACGCGGCCGTCCGGGACGAAGGGCCAGCGCCGGCCGTCGGCGAGCCGTGCACGCAGCTCGGTGAGCGTCACCCAGTCCCCCCACACGACCTCCTCGGGCTGGTGGTGCAGCGGGCCGTCCCAGCGCACCTCGTAGGTGAACACGTGGCAGCGCAGCGTGCCGTCGTCGTAGGCGAAGGGCTCGTAGCTACGTTTCAGCGACACGCCGGTGACACCGAGTTCCTCGGCCAGCTCACGGGCGGCGGCGTCGTCGGGTGCCTCGTCCGGCCCGATCACCCCACCCGCCCAGCAGTCGTACATGCTCGGGAAGATGAGCTTGTCCGGTGACCGTCGGTGCAGGTACACGCGCTCGCCGTCGACGCTGCGCACGAGCACGCCGGTGGTGCCGTGCCACAGTCCGTCCCGGTAGACCACGCCGCGCGGGGCCACTCCGACCACTGCTCCACCCGGGTCATAGACGGCAACGGGCTCATCCTCTGCGGGGGTCCCTGCCTGCATGCGCTCATCATCCTCCGGCCGCGGTTAGGCTCGACCCATGACAGCGCACGTCGAGGGCCGCCCATGACCGCCCGCCGGATCATGGGCACCGAGATCGAGTACGGCATCTCGGTGCCGGGCGACCCCACCGCCAACCCGGTGATCACGTCCACGCAGGTGGTGCTGGCCTACGCAGCGGCAGCGGACATCCCACGTTCGCGCCGGGCCCGGTGGGACTACGAGGTGGAGTCCCCGTTGCGCGATGCGCGCGGGTTCGACCTGTCGGCCCCCACCGTGCACAACCCGGCGGAGTCCGAGCTCGACGACCTCGGCGCCGCCAACGTCATCCTCACCAACGGCGCCCGGCTCTACGTCGACCACGCCCACCCGGAGTTCTCCACCCCCGAGGTGACCACGCCTCGCGACGTCGTCATCTGGGACAAGGCGGGGGAGCGGGTGATGGAGGAGGCCGCGATGCGGGCGGCCACCGTGCCGGGCGCCCCGCGGATCCAGCTCTACAAGAACAACGTCGACAACAAGGGGGCCAGCTACGGCTCCCACGAGAACTACCTGATGGCCCGCAGCACCACGTTCCCCGCGATCGTGGCCGGGTTGACGCCGTTCTTCGTGACGCGTCAGGTCATCTGCGGGGCGGGACGGGTCGGCATCGGTGCCTCGGGCGACGAGGCGGGCTACCAGCTCGCGCAGCGCAGCGACTACATCGAGGTCGAGGTCGGGCTGGAGACCACGCTCAAGCGCGGCATCATCAACACCCGCGACGAGCCGCACGCCGACGCCGACAAGTACCGCCGCCTGCACGTCATCATCGGCGACGCGAACATGAGCGAGTACTCCACGCTGCTCAAGGTCGGCACCGCGGCCCTCGTGCTCGACATGATCGAGAACGGCGTGCGGTTCGACGAGCTGCGTCTCGCCGAACCCGTGCGCTCCGTGCACCGCATCAGCCACGACCCCTCGCTCAAGACGCTCGTCGACCTGGCCGACGGCCGCAAGATGACCGGCGTCGACGTGCAGCGTGCCTACTTCGAGAAGGCGCAGAAGCACGTCGAGAACACGATGGGCGCCGACGTCGACGACGCCACGGCCGAGGTCCTGCAGCTGTGGGGTGAGGTGCTCGACGCGCTGTCCCGCGACCCCATGGAGTGCGCCGACCGCCTCGACTGGCCCGCCAAGCTGCGGCTGCTCGAGGGCTACCGCGAGCGCGACGGGCTGGCCTGGAACTCCGGGCGGCTGCAGCTGGTCGACCTGCAGTACACCGACGTGCGGATGGCCAAGGGCCTCTACAACCGGCTGGTGGCGCGCGGGTCGATGAAGCGGCTGGTCACCGAGGAGCAGGTGGTCGCCGCCATGCGCCGGCCCCCGGAGGACACCCGCGCCTACTTCCGTGGCCGCTGTCTCGAGCGTTACCCGTCCGAGGTGGCCGCGGCGTCCTGGGATTCGGTCATCTTCGACCTGGGGCGCGAATCCCTGGTGCGGATCCCCACCCTCGAGCCGCTGCGCGGCACGCGCCGCCACGTGGGTGAACTGATCGACAACTCCCGTACCGCCGAGGAGTTGGTCGAGGCGCTGACCCGCGGCTGAACCGCGACTCGCCCATCGGCATGGCTTCGATCGCGGGCGTGTCGCCGATCGGCTGGGTAAAGTTCAAATACCGGACCCCGGTACGCCGTGCAGTCGACGGCACCGGGCAGGCGAAGAGGAGACGGCCATGTCCCAGGAGCAGACCAAGCGTCAGGGTGGTGGTGGCGGCGACGACGAGGACGGCGCCGACGCCGCGGCAGCCGGCCAGGAGCGCCGTGAGAAGCTCGGCGAGGACGTCGACACGATCCTCGACGAGATCGACGACGTCCTGGAGGAGAACGCCGAGGACTTCGTCCGGGCGTACGTCCAGAAGGGCGGCGAGTAGCCGCCCCCTGCGTCACCGCACCAGCCACGCACTGCACGACGAGAGGCACTCACCTGACCATGGAGCCCCGGCTGCCGGTCGCCCCACCGGGCCCGGGCGCGTATCTCGCGCCCGGCCCGTCGTCATTCACCGACTTCGTCACGGCCAACGCGCCGCATCTGCTTCCGGGCCGGCTTGCCGAGGGGGTCACGCCGGGCGCCGCGGGCGTGGGCGGCCTCCAGGTTCCGCACGGCACCACCATCGTCGCGCTCACGTTCGCCGACGGGGTGATCATCGCCGGTGACCGCCGGGCCACGGCAGGCAACGTCATCGCCCAGCGTGACATCGAGAAGGTGTTCATCACCGACTCGCACTCGGCGATCGGGATCGCGGGCTCGGCGGGCATCGCGCTGCAGATGGTGCGGCTGTTCACGGTCGAGCTCGAGCACTACGACAAGATCGAGGGCGTGCCGCTCTCGCTGGACGGCAAGGCCAACAAGCTGGCCAGCATGATCCAGCAGAACCTCGGCGCGGCGCTGCAGGGCTTCGTCGTCGTGCCGCTGTTCGTCGGCTACGACATGGACGCCGCCGACCCGTCGAAGGCGGGCCGCATCATCACCTACGACGCCACAGGTGGCCGCTACGACGAGCTGCTCGGCTACCACTCCGTGGGCTCCGGTTCGGTGTTCGCGAAGTCGTCGCTGAAGAAGCTCTACGATCCCCAGGCCGATCTGGCCGCGGCCGTGCGCACGTCCGTCGAGGCGCTCTACGACGCGGCCGACGACGACACCGCCACCGGCGGCCCGGACCTGGTCCGCAAGATCTACCCGGTGGTCGTCAGCATCACCGCGGAGGAGGGAGCGGTACGCCGCTCCGACGAGGAGATGGAGGCGGTCGTCCGCGCTGTCATCGCCGGTCGTACCGATAAACCCGGCGGATAGCTCGCCGGACAACCCTGCCGTGCTCCCCATCCCTGCGACGCCTCTGGAGTCCGCCCCGTGACGATGCCGTTCTACTCCTCCGTCGACCAGCTGCTGCGCGACCGCTCGGAGCTGGCGCGCAAGGGCATCGCCCGCGGCCGCAGCGTCGTCGTGCTCACCTACACCGGCGGCGTGCTGTTCGTCGCCGAGAACCGCTCCAGCGAGAACCGGCCCAGCGCCCTGCGCAAGGTCTCCGAGATCTACGACCGCATCGGGTTCGCCGCCGTCGGGCGCTACAACGAGTTCGAGACACTGCGCAACGCCGGCATCCGCATGGCCGACGTGCGCGGCTACTCCTACGACCGCCGTGACGTCACGGGCCGGATGCTCGCCAACTTCTACGCCCAGGTGCTCGGCACCTCCTTCGTCGAGCAGCAGAAGCCCTACGAGGTGGAGCTCTGCCTCGCCGCGGTCGGCGAGACGCCGGACGGCGACCAGCTCTACCGCATCACCTACGACGGCTCGATCACCGACGAGCCGCAGTTCGTGGTCATGGGCGGCACCACCGACCCGATCAGCGCCAAGCTCAAGGACACCTACCGGGCCGGCATGGAGCTGGGACAGGCGATCGGCGTCGCCGTGGAGGCCCTGCAGGTCGCCGGGGCGGCGGGCTCCGGTCCGTCGGGCGGCAACGGCGGGGCGCAGGCCGCCCGCGTGCTCGGTGCGAGCGCGCTCGAGGTGGCGGTGCTCGACCGCACGCGCCCACGGCGCACGTTCCGGCGGATCACCGGGCAGGTCCTGCGGGATCTGCTGCCCGAGGCGAACCGCGCGGTCGACGCCCCTGCCGCCCCCACCGTGGCCGGCGGCGACGACCTGCCGGCGGGGAGTGGGGCCGTCGACGGCGAGCAGAGCGGGGACAACGGCTCGAACGGCAGCACCAACGGCTCGTAGCCGTCCCGCGGGCCGACCGGCTCGTAGCGCTTGACCTGCACCTGGGTTCAGGTCGCACCCTTGGGTCATGAGCATCGAGCTGAACCACACCATCGTCGCGGCCCGGGACAAGCACGCGGAGTCCCGGTTCGTGGCCGAGGTCCTCGGCCTGCCCGAACCCGGAACGTTCGGGCCGTTCGCCGTCGTGGAACTGAGCAACGGCGTGAGTCTCGACTTCATGGACACCGACGATGTCCCCTCGCAGCACTACGCGTTCCTCATCAGCGAGGAGGAGTTCGACGCGGTCGCGGGCAGGCTGCGCGAGCGCAAGGTGGCGACCTACGGCGACCCGGGGCACAACCAGCCGGGCCACAACACCCATGACGGCGGACGCGGCCTGTACTTCTCCTCGCCCGAGGGCCACAACCTCGAGGTCATCACGCGGCCCTACGGTAGCGGGGGCAGTTAGCGGCGCCCGTCCGGTGCCCTGATTCGCGACGTGCGTGCCGTTCACGCCGTCCGGGCACCCCTGAGGTGGCTCCGCCCGTCCGGAGCCACTCAGGGCCGCTCAGCCGATGAAGGGGCGTTCGCGCCCGGTCCACCTCTCCTCGTGGCGCCGGTAGACCGGGATGGCGTCCTTCGCGACGCGGAACGTGAAGCGGCCTGCCTCCTCGACGACCTCGCCGTCGGTGGCGAGCATGCCCGGCACGGCGAGCTCGACCTCGAGCTCCGGCACCTCGCGCTGGTGGTAGACGCGGCTGTGCCCCAGTGCGCCGAGCAGCAGCGCGGCGACGGCGCGCAACCGGGAGAACCGGACGTCGGCGCGCAGCCAGCGCACGTCGAGCAGGCCGGTGTCGAGCGAGGGCCGCCATGCCGGCACCGCGCCGCGCGGGTAGTAGGGCCCGTTGCCGACGAAGAGGAACCAGACCGACGTCCAGCGGCCGTCGATCTTGATCTCTACGGGTTCGGCGCGGTGCAACACCGTGACGAGCGCCGCGGCGAAGGCCGGCCACTTGCCCCACCGCGACTGCCACTGCTCGCGCAGCCGCACGATGTCGGGGTAGGAGCCGAGGCTCGCCGTGTTGAGGAAGCAGCGGACGCGCACGACCTGTTCCGTCTCGGGGTCGCTCCCGTGGCCCGGGTGCACATCGATCAGGCCGAGGTCGACGGCAACGGCCTCGCCTGCGCCGGTGGCGTCCACGGCCTCCTGCATGTCGTAGATGCCCACGTCACGGGCGAAGTGGTTGAGCGTGCCCGTGGGCACCACCACCAGCGGCAGGCTGCGCCGCCCGGCCACTGCGGCGGCGGCCGCGGCCGAACCGTCCCCGCCGGCCACGCCGATCGCGCGTACCCAGTCACCCCGCTCGGCCACCGCGGTGTCGAGCTGCTCGTCGAGGTCGCGGTCCGGCTCGGCGCGCAGCACGACTGCCGCCGGCAGCGCGGTCTCCAGTTCGGTCGCCGGGTCGTAGTCCGGCACGCCCGAGCGCTGGTTGGACACGATCACGAGGCCCTCTCCCCGTACGAGCTCGGGCACCGCGTCGAGCGGGCGGGCCCTGGCCTCGTCGGTGCGCCGGACCGGCCACCAGCGGCGGGTGGCGAGCGCGATCCCGCTTCCGAGGGCCGCTCCGGCGAGCACATCCGACGCCCAGTGCACGCCGACGTGCACCCGCGAGTAGGCCACCGTGGCCGCGAGCGGGGCCACGGCGAGACCGAGGCGGGGGCTCTCCAACGCCACCGCCGTGGCGAACGCCGCGGCCGACGCCGCGTGCCCGGACGGGAACGAGGACGAGGTCGGCGGATTGTCGATGATCTGGTAGGCGGGCAGCTCGGCGGCAGCGGGGCGCCGGCGCGGCAGCGCAGGCTTGAGCAGTGCGTTGGCGGTGGCGCTGGCGCCCGCGATCGCGAGAACCCCCCGGAAGGCGCCCTTGCGGCTCGCTCCGCGCCGCGCCGCCAGCAGCGCGGCGATCCCGAACCAGAGCAGGCTGTGGTTGGCGGCCGTCGACACCGCCTTCATGGTGCTGTCGAGCGGTGATGGAGGCATGGAGGAGATCACCCGTGAGACGGCTCGGTCGGCGTCGTTGACCTCGTCGGCAGCCCGCTGCAACCAAGAAATCACGGGCTGACAGTACGCACGTATTTCTGCACCCGGAGGAGCACCTGGTGAGGCCCCGATGCGGACCCACCGTAATCAGATGGTCCGCCGGACACCCCCCAGCGTCCGGCGGACCGACCGCGGGCAACGCTAACGGCGTAATCGGCGACCGGCTTCAGTAGAACTACTCGGACGACGCGCCCGAACCGGTCGGTCACAGCCATGACATCAAGGGGCGTACTGCGCCTACGCTGACGGGATGCAGCGGCGGATCTACGGTGTGGAGACCGAATTCGGGGTCACATGCACCTTCCACGGACAGCGGCGACTCTCACCTGATGAGGTTGCGCGTTACCTGTTCCGCCGGGTCGTGTCGTGGGGGCGCTCGTCGAACGTCTTCCTGCGCAATGGTGCCCGGCTCTACCTCGACGTCGGAAGTCACCCCGAGTACGCCACGGCGGAGTGCGACTCCCTCACCCAACTCGTCGCCCACGACAAGGCGGGTGAGCGCATCCTCGAAGACCTGCTGGTCGACGCCGAGCGCAGGCTCGTCGACGAAGGCATCGGCGGCGACATCTACCTGTTCAAGAACAACACCGACTCTGCGGGCAACTCCTATGGCTGCCACGAGAACTACCTCGTCGCACGCGCCGGGGAATTCTCGCGGATCGCGGACGTGCTGCTGCCCTTTCTGGTCACCCGCCAGCTGATCTGCGGCGCGGGCAAGGTGCTCCAGACGCCCCGGGGTGCCGTGTACTGCTTGTCGCAGCGCGCCGAGCACATCTGGGAAGGGGTCTCCTCGGCCACCACCCGCTCGCGCCCGATCATCAATACCCGCGACGAGCCGCACGCCGACGCGGAGCGTTACCGCAGGCTGCACGTGATCGTCGGCGACTCGAACATGTCCGAGGTCACCACGCTGCTCAAGGTCGGCTCGGCCACCCTCGTGCTGGAGATGATCGAGGCAGGCGTCCAGTTCCGGGACTTCACCCTCGACAACCCGATCCGCGCGATCCGCGAGATCAGCCACGACCTGACCGGCAAGCGCACGGTCCGGCTCGCCGGCGGGCGTGAGGCGAGCGCGCTGGACATCCAACGCGAGTACTACAGCCGCGCGGTCGAGCACGTGGCCACCCGTGGCACCGAGGACCCGACGATGGAGCGGGTGCTCGAGCTGTGGGGCCGCACGCTCGACGCCGTCGAGTCGCAGGACCTGTCGCTGATCGACCGCGAGATCGACTGGGCGATCAAGCACCGGCTGGTCGAGCGGTACCGCCGCCGCAACGACCTGGACCTGGCAAGCCCGCGTATCGCGCAGCTCGACCTGGCCTACCACGACATCCGGCGCGGCCGCGGGCTGTTCGACCTGCTGCAGCGCAAGGGCATGGTCGACCGGGTCACCGACGACGGGGAGATCGAGGCGGCCAAGGACACCCCGCCGCAGACCACGCGGGCCAAGCTGCGCGGCGACTTCATCGCCGCCGCCCAGGCCGCGGGGCGGGACTTCACGGTCGACTGGGTGCACCTCAAGCTCAACGACCAGGCGCAGCGCACCGTGCTGTGCAAGGACCCGTTCCGCGCGGTCGACGAGCGCGTCGACCGGCTGATCGCCTCTCTGTAGGCCTCGCGCGGATACGGGCGCCGCAGCACTCGTATCCGCGCCTGTGTCAGCGCGTCAGCGCTCGCCCAGCATCCGGGCACGCAGCTCGGCCAGCTCGTCCTGCACCAGCGGCGAGGTCACGCTCTCGTCGTTGCGTCCCGGCTCGATCCCGAACGCGCGCAGCAGCGCCGTGGCCGGCACCGCGGGGTCCCCCGCCTCGCCCAGCACCGGGTGCAGGCCCTGGTCGGCGAGGTGGTGGAACACGAGGTTGACCACCGTCCACGGGTTGAACGTCTCGACACGGTCCGTGTCGCCGGTCCGGCCTGCATTGGTGTCTGTGTGGTCCACGGTGCCTCTCCCCGGTCCGGCGGATACCTCGCAGAGCCTCGGCTCGGGGGGTAATCGGGTCAAGGGTTCGGGTGTCGCAAGCTGAGACACTCGACCAGGTTGCGCCGGTCGCCCACGATGCGGGCGGTGCCGGTCGTACGATGCCGGTCGTGTCCTCTGCACGGGCCGAGCGTCTGGTGAACCTGGTGCTCTGCCTGCTGTCCACCCGGCAGTTCCTACCTGCCGAGCGGATCCGCCAGATCGTGCCGGGCTATGCCGACGCCCGGGGCGACGAGGCGTTCTTCCGGATGTTCGAGAGGGACAAGAACGAGCTGCGGGAGCTCGGTGTGCCGCTGGAGACCGGGCGCATGTCGAGCTTCGACACGGTCGACGGCTACCGGATCGCCCGCCAGGACTACGAGCTCGGCGAGATCGACCTGGAGCCCGACGAGGCCGCCGCCGTCGCGCTCGCGGCCCGGTTGTGGGATTCCCCCGACCTGGCCGCTCCCGCCCACAGTGCGCTGGTCAAGCTGCGCGCCGCCGGCGTCGAGGTCGACGAGGAACAGGGCCGCGTGCAGCCACGCGTGCGCACCACCGAGCCGGCGTTCGCGCCCTTGCTCGCCGCAGTGCGCTCCGGGCGCGTCGTCATGTTCGAGCACCGCCGTGGTGGTCCCGGTGGAGCGCTGCAACGGCGCATCGTCGAACCGTGGGGCGTCGTGTCGTGGCGGGGGCGCTGGTACCTCGTCGGGCACGACCGCGACCGCAACGCGCCCCGCTCGTTCCGGGTGTCGCGCATCAACGACTCCGTCACCCCGGTCGGTCCCGCGGGTGCCGTCACGGTGCCCGCCGACATCGACCTCATGGCGATGGTGCGCCACAACGTCGACCCGCCCCCGGTCAGCGGCACCGCCAGGGTGTGGGTCGCCGACGGCAGGGCGCAGGGCCTGCGCAGGCTCGCGCGGATGATCGGCCGCCGTACGCACGGCGGACGGCCCGGCGACGAGATGGAGCTCGACCTGCGCAGCGTCGAGACCGTGGCCCGTTGGCTCGCCGGTCACGGTCCGGACGTCGCGGTGCTCGGCCCGGAGAGCCTCGCCGAGGCGGTCCGGAGCAACTGGGCGGCGTCCGCGGCAGCACATGCGTCCGACGCCACCGGCGACGACGCCACCGGCGACCCCACCCTGGTCACCGACGTCGGCGGGCCCGTCGGGCGGCTGCGCCGTCCCGACCGTGCCGGGACGTGGCGATGAGCACCGGCGGGGTCACCGAGCGGCTGCCGCGGCTGCTGTCGCTGGTGCCCTACCTGCTCGCGCGGCCGGGCATCCCGGTCGCCGAGGCCGCGGCCGACTTCGGCGTCACCGAGCGGCAGCTGCGACGCGACCTCGAGCTGCTCTGGATGTGCGGCCTGCCCGGGTACGGACCGGGCGACCTGGTGGACCTGTCGTTCTCCGGCGACACCGTCACCGTCACCCACGACGCCGGAATGCGCCGCCCGCTGCGGCTCACCACGGCCGAGGCCACCGCGCTCCTGGTGGCCCTGCGCACGCTGGCCGAGGTGCCCGGCATGGTCGACACGGCGGCTGTCCAGCGGGCCACCGCGAAGATCGAGCGGGCGGTCGGCGACGCGGGCAGCGTGGGTGTGGCGGTCGACCTGCCACACGAGGAGGCGGCGGCCACCGCAACCGTCCGGGACGCGCTGGACTCGGGCCGGGCGCTGCGCATCGTCTATTACACGGCGGGGCGCGACGCCGTCTCGCAGCGCACGATCGACCCGATGCGGCTGCTGATCGTGGAGGGGCGCGCCTACCTGGAGGCCTGGTGCCGCCGGGCCGAGGCGGTGCGGATGTTCCGGCTGGACCGCGTGGAGGAGGTCGAGGTGCTCGACGAGCCGGCCGCCCCGCCGCCGGACGCCGAACCCTCCGACGTGTCCCACGGCCTGTTCCGTCCCAGCGAGGATCACCGCTCCGCCGTGCTGCTGCTGGAGCCCGAGGCCCGGTGGGTGGCGGAGTACTACCCCGTCGACGAGGTCGTGGAGCTCGACGGGAACCGGGCGAGGGTGCTGCTGCGCTACGCCGACCCGGCCTGGCTTGTCCGGCTGGTGCTGGGGCTCGGCGGCGGGGCGCGGCTGCTGGAGCCACCGGAGCTGGTGCAGACCGTCGGCCGCCGGGCACGCGAGGCGTTGATCGCCGCGGAGGCGGGCGGCGTCGACCAGGCGGGCGAGCAGGACGGCGACGAGGGTGGGGAGCGAAACGATGGGTGAGTTCCTGCCCGCGGTGGTCACCGCGGGCGCCGGGCTCGTGCTGCTGGCGCTCGTGCTGCTGCTGGCCGTGCCGCCGGTGCGCCGGTTCCGTCGGGCGAGCGCGGAGCTGCAGGTCGATACGCGAGGGCGCATGGCGTTGTTGCAGCAGCTGGTGAACGCCCGGCGACGTCCTTACGAATGAGCAACGACCATTACATCGGGGCAGGCCCGCGCCCGTATCGGGCTTTCCGGGCGGCGTAGACTCCCCGGCACGTGCCCACGGCGGAAGGACGAGAATCATGCCGAGCCTCGGCGGCTGGGAATTCGTGATCCTCATCGGGATCTTGGTGCTCCTGTTCGGTGCCAAGCGGCTCCCGGACATGGCGCGTTCCATCGGACAGTCCGCCCGTGTCTTCAAGGGCGAGATGAAGGGCATGAAGAGCGACGAGACGCCGCGGGAGGACGCTGCCGCCACCACCGACAAGCCGGCCGCGCAGCCTGCGCCGCCCGCAGCTCTTCCCGCATCGCAGCCCGCTCAGGTCCAGGAGCCCCGGCCGGAGAGCACCCGCACCACACAGCCGGGTGCCAGCAACACCGGGCAGTAGCCCAGCCCGGTGGCCAAGTTCTCCGTGAAGTTCGGCAGCCGTCGGCCGAAGAACCCCGACGGCACGATGACCCTCATCGAGCATCTCTACGAGCTGCGCAATCGGCTCGCCATCGCGTTGATCGCGATCGCGCTCACCACGATCATCGGTTACATCTGGTACGGCACGAACTTCTTCGGCCTGCCCAGCCTGGGTGACCTGCTCAAGGAGCCCTACTGCGCCATCCCCGCATCGTCGCGGGGTCAGTTCAGTGCCGATCCCAACGCCTGCACGCTCCTGGCCACGGGCCCGTTCGACCAGTTCAACCTGCGGTTGAAGGTCGCCATGACGGCAGGCATCGTGCTGGCCTGCCCGGTGTGGCTGTACCAGATCTGGGGGTTCATCACCCCCGGTCTCTACGCGAAGGAGCGGCGCTACGCGCTCACCTTCGTCTCCGTCGCCGCGGTGCTGTTCGTCTTCGGGGCGGTGCTTGCCTTCCTGGTGGTCACCCAGGGCCTGAGCTTCCTGCTCAGCATCGGCGACGAGGTGCAGACCACGGCGCTGACCGGTGAGTACTACTTCTCGTTCATCATCGCGCTGCTGCTGATCTTCGGGGTCAGCTTCGAGATCCCACTGCTCGTGGTGATGCTGAACCTCGCGGGCGTCATCTCCTACGAGAAGCTCAAGGCATGGCGGCGGGGGCTGATCTTCGCCCTGTTCGTCTTCGCCGCGATCGCCACCCCCGGTCAGGATCCGATCTCGATGCTGGCGCTGGCGCTGGCCCTCGTGGCGCTGTTCGAGATCGCCATCCAGATCACGCGGATCAACGACCGTCGTCGAGCCTCACGGCGCGCCGCCGAGGGCTGGGACGAGTGGGACCCCGACGCCCCGAGCCCCATCGACACCACGCCGAGCAAGATCGACGTCACCCCGAGTTCGATCGACGAGCCGAGCACCCTTGACGCCCCCGGCCCGATCGAGGTGCCGCGCAACAACTCCGACTCTCCCCATCGGGTCGACGACGCCACCTGAGCCCGAGCCGCTCCGCCGCTGCTGCGCAGTGGCGGAGCGCTCGTCGGGGCCCGGTGTTCCCGCGTCGGGCTCAGGCGGCCTCGCGCCACACCATGATCTTGTCGTTCTCACCCGCCAACAGCACCGCTGACGGCTGCACCTGCAGGCGCCACGGCTCCAGCCGCAGCGCGGCGAATCCGGGGGAGAGCGGCCCGTCCCAGCCGGAGATGATCGCCGGGTCGTAGCCGACCGGTTCCGGGGCCGAGCGGAAGCGCTCCCACAGCTCGGTCCGCGTCTCCTCGTCGGTGTGCAGGCTCGCCCGGCACTGGGCGGTGGCGGTGTCGTGGGAGGGGTCCCAGTAGGTCAGCGAGACGTAGGGATGAGCGTTCAGGTGTGCCTGCTTGGTCGGCGACGGGCCGGTGCCGACCCAGCCGATCAGACGCTCGCCGTCCCACTCCCAGATGGGGTGCAGGATCCGGGTCCACGGCCTGCCGTGGGTGTCGACGGTGGCGGTGGTGGCCCAGACGATGCGGTGTGCGAGTGCGACGAATGCGGGAGCGATATCGGAGAGCGAGGACACGGGACGACCTTCTCATGACGCACGATTGCCCCGTTGTGACCGGGCAGTCCCGATCGGCGGTGCTCCGATGTGGAAACCTGGGCCGGTGGCCAGCAGCAATCCCGCTCCCGCGGAGGCATACGCCGCCGCCAGGAGCCGCGCCGCACGTCCCCGTCTCGCGGAGTTCGCGGGGAGTCTCCCCTTCGAGCTCGACGGGTTCCAACACACGGCGTGTTCCGCTCTCGAGGACGGGCACGGGGTTCTCGTGTGCGCGCCGACCGGTGCCGGGAAGACCGTGGTCGGTGAGTTCGCGGTGCATCTCGCGCTCGCCCAGGGTCTCAAGTGCTTCTACACGACCCCGATCAAGGCGCTGTCGAACCAGAAGTACGCCGACCTCGTGCAGCGCCACGGTGCTGACGCGGTCGGGCTGCTGACCGGCGACACCGTCATCAACGGCGACGCGCAGGTGGTGGTGATGACCACCGAGGTGCTGCGCAACATGATCTACGCCGGGTCCCGTCAGCTCGAGCACCTGGGCTTCGTGGTGATGGACGAGGTGCACTACCTCGCCGACCGCTTCCGCGGTGCCGTCTGGGAGGAGGTCATCCTCCAGCTCCCGGAGCACGTCGCGCTGGTGAGCCTGTCGGCCACCGTGAGCAACGCGGAGGAGTTCGGCGACTGGCTGGTGACCGTGCGCGGCGACACCACCGTGGTGGTCGACGAGCACCGGCCGGTGCCGCTGTGGCAGCACATGATGGTCGGCAACCGGCTCCTCGACCTGTTCGCGGGCGAGGACGCCGCCGGCGAGCTGCAGGTGGACCCCGACCTCGTGCGCTACACCCGTGATCTCGACCGGCAGAGCGCCGTGTGGGACCGGGGACGGGGCCGCGGCCCGCGCGGTGGCGGGAACGGCCGGTCCTCCACCCGGTTCCGGCCTCCGTCGCGCACCACCGTGATCGACCGGCTGGATCGCAACGCGCTGCTCCCCGCGATCACGTTCGTCTTCAGCAGGGCGGGCTGCGACGCCGCGGTCGGCCAGTGTGTGCGCTCCGGACTGCGGCTCACCACCGAGGTCGAGGCCGAGGAGATCCGGCGCACGGTGGAGCGCCGCACCGCCGACCTCCCGCAGGCCGACCTCGCGGTCCTCGGGTACTGGGAGTGGCTCGAGGCGCTGGAGCGCGGGATCGCGGCCCACCACGCCGGGATGCTGCCCGCGTTCAAGGAGACCGTGGAGGAGCTGTTCGTCCGTGGCCTGGTCCGCGCGGTGTTCGCGACCGAGACCCTGGCCCTCGGTATCAACATGCCCGCTCGCACCGTCGTGCTGGAGCGCCTGGTCAAGTTCAACGGCGAGTCGCACGCCGACCTGACTCCCGGCGAGTACACGCAGCTCACGGGCCGCGCCGGCCGCCGCGGGATCGACGTGGAGGGGCACGCGGTCGTGATCTGGCAGCCCGGGGTCGACCCCGTCCAGGTCGCCGGGCTCGCGTCGACCCGGACCTACCCGCTGCGCAGTTCGTTCCGGCCCGGCTACAACATGGCCGTCAACCTGGTCAAACGGCTCGGCACGGAGGCGGCCCGCGAACTGCTCGAGAAGTCGTTCGGGCAGTTCCAGGCGGACCGGTCGGTGGTGGGGCTGGCTCGGCGCATCGAACGGAACAACGAGGCGCTGGCGGGCTACGCCGAGTCGATGCACTGCCACCTCGGGGACTTCGCCGAGTACGCCGCGCTGCGCCGCCGCGTCGGGGAGCGGGAGAAGGCGTTGTCGCGTCAGGGCGTGGCCGACAGCCGGGAGGCCGCGGCCGAGTCACTGCGGGCCCTGCGGCCCGGGGATGTCATCGCGGTACCCGGTGGCAGGCGCGCCGGTCTCGCCGTGGTGCTCGATCCCGGTCTCGCCCCCGGCTCCGACCCGCGCCCGCTGGTGCTCAGCGAGGACCGGTGGGCGGGCAGGCTCTCGTCTGCCGACTTCCCCACGCCCGTCGAGCCGCTCGGGCGGATGCGGCTGCCCAAGCGTGTCGACCACCGGACACCGAGCGTGCGTCGCGATCTCGCGTCGTCGCTGCGCAACACGGGGATCGTCGCTCCCGCCGTGCCCCGGCGGCGCTCGCGCGGCGGAGGCGCCGACGATCCGGAGCTCGCGACGTTGCGCCGGACCCTGCGTGCCCACCCGTGCCACGGTTGCGACGACCGGGAGGCCCACGCGCGGTGGGCGGACCGGTACGCCCGTCTGGAGCGCGAGACCGAACAGCTGCGGCAGAAGGTCCGGGCGACCACCCACTCCCTGGCGCGGGCGCTCGACCGGATCCGCGCGATCCTCGCGGAACGGGGCTATCTCGACGGCGACGAGGTCACCGAACACGGCGAGCGGCTCGCCCGGCTCTGGGGTGAGTCGGATCTGCTGACCGCGGAGTGCCTGCGCCACGGCGTGTGGGACGGGTTGGGGCCCGCGGAGCTGGCCGCGGTGGTGTCGTCGCTGGTCTACGAGTCGCGGCGGGACAACGGCCCGATGCCGCAGGTGCCCTCGGGTCCCGTGTCGGATGCGCTGGGCCGGACGGTGCGGACCTGGGCCGAGTTGGAGGGCGACGAGCGCCGCCACCGCGTGGACCGCACCCGTGAGCCCGACCTCGGATTCGCCTGGCCCATGTACCGCTGGGCACGGGGTGAGTCGCTGTCGGTCGTGCTGACAGCCGCGGAGCAGAACGGCGCTGAGCTCTCGGCAGGCGACTTCGTGCGCTGGTGCCGTCAGGTGCTCGATCTGCTCGATCAGATCGCCGGCGTCATGGGCCGTAGCGACGGTGTGGGCCGTTCGGCGGCGCAGGCCGTGGCGGCTGTGCGGCGCGGAGTGGTCGCCGTGGGCGCCGTTTGAGCAGGGTGTTCCCGGGTCCGTGATCGGGTTGTGCTTGGATCGCCCGACCGCACCTGGCAGAAAGGTCCCCGATGAGCGCGCCCCAGGGTCCCAACCCGCCGCATGGCAGTCCTCCGGGGAACCCGGCGGATCAACCGCCATGGGGTCAGCAGCCGCCCGGCGGCTGGGGCCAGCAGCCACAGGACGGGGATCCGGAGGACACCCGAGCGGTTCCGACCGGCCCCGAGACCCGCGCCGTCCCGACGCAGGGCCCGGGCAACGAGCCACCGCCCCAGCCGGGGCAGTTCGCCACTCCGCACAAGCAGTACACCGAGACCGTCCCGGGCATGCCGGCACAGCACTCGGAGACCATGCCGGGTATGGCGCCGTACGGCCAGCCGCCCCAGCCGCAACCGGGTCTGCCGCCCTACGGCCAGCCCCACCCGGGTCAGCCGCCCTACGGGCAGCCTCAGCAGTTCGGGCAGCCGCCCTACGGCCGCCCTCAGGGCCCGCAGCAGCCCTACGGCGCGCCGCAGCCCGGTGGGCCCCAGCAGTTCGGGTCGCCGGGCTGGGGGCAGCAACAGCCCACCCAGCAGTGGGCGGGCCAGCAGCAGCCTGCGGGTCAGCAGCAGTGGGGGCAGGGCCGCCCGCCTGCGCCGGCTCCTGCAGGGAAGAGCGGCGTGAAGCGCCTGCTCCTCCCGATCATCGGCGGTGTCGTGGTCATCGCGGTGATCGCGGTGCTCGGGTTCGTCTGGCCGGGGTTCTTCGTCAGCAAGGTGTTCGACCAGGCCGCCCTGCAGGACGGGGTGCAGCGGGTCCTCGCGCAGAACTACAACCTCGACGTGTCCGCCGTGCAGTGTGACGAGGGGATCCGCGTCGCCGAGGGCACGAGCTTCGAGTGCCAGGCCACCGTAGACGGCGCCCCCGTGAAGGTCCCGATCACGATCACGAGCTCGGACGGCGCGTACGAGGTGGGCCGTCCCGCCTGACCCAGGGAGGGCCGGGAACTGGGTTTGCCGGGGAGAGGGCTTCGGGCAGCATCACGCTCCGTGAACCCCGACGTCCGCGTCCTCGAGGCCGACCAGATCCGATCGGCCCACACGCTCTTCGCCGCCACGATCCACCGCGGCCCGGTCGATGACCAGCGGTGGACCCACAGCGCCGCGACCTACAGCCCCGGTCGCACGCTCGGTATCCACCACGGCAGCGCGCTGGTGGCCACGGCGACGTCCATCCCGAGCGAGCTCGTGGTGCCCGGTGGCGCCGTGCTCCCGATGGCCGCCGTCACGCGCGTCGGCGTGCGGGCCGACCACACCCGCCGCGGCTTGCTGACGGCCATGATGCGGGCCCAGCTCGACGATGTCGCGGCGCGAGGTGAGCCGGTGGCGACGCTGCGGGCCAGCGAGGCGCGGATCTACGGGCGGTTCGGCTACGGGGTGGCCACGCGCGGGCAGGACCTACAAGTGAATGCCGAGCGTGCGGGGTGGCGGTCCGGCGCGCCGCTGGGTGGGTCGGTGCGGCTGCTCGACCGGGACGAGATCCTCCCGACGATGCGGGACGTGCACGCGGCCCTCGCGCTGAACCGCGTCGGGAGCATCACGAGGCCCGACCGGTGGTGGCAGAGCATGTTCGGCCACAGGATCGACGATCGCGAGCCGGTCCTCGGCGTCGTGCACACGGGAGCAGGCGGCGACGACGGGTTCGCGATCGCGTTCCGGACCTCGGCCGCCGGCTTCACGGAACAGACGCTGGAGATCGCCGACCTGCAGGCCGCGGACGTGCAGGCGACCGCGGGGCTCTGGCGGTTCCTGCTCGGCGTCGACCTGATCACCTCGGTTCACACCGAGCTGCGGCCGTTGGACGAGCCCCTGGAGCTCCTGCTGGGCGACCCGCGGGCCTGCGTGGTCACCGGGCAGCGCGACGAGACGTGGCTGCGGCTCGTGGACGTGCCCGCGGCACTGGCCGCCCGCTCCTACGGGCCCGCCGACCCGGTGCTGCTCGCGGTGCACGACCCGTTGCTGGAGAAGAACGCCGGGGTCTACCGGATCGCCGACGGCAGCGCGGAGCTCATCGGGCCTCTCGGCGGACCGGTGGCGCCGGAGCTGGAGTGCAACGCGGCGGCGCTGGCGATGGCCTACCTCGGGGACCGCACGCCGTCCCAGCTCGTGGCCACGGGCTGGTGGAGCGCACCCGACCCGGGCGCCGTCCGGCGGGCCGACGCCGCGTTCGCCGCAGCCGAGGTGCCGTGGTGCGGCACGTTCTTCTGAGCTGCGGCCTACCCGGCCACGGCGTTCTTCGCCAGAGCGGCGAGCAGGCGGTCGACCGAGCCGCCGAGTCCCCAGCGCTCGGTCAGCGCGGCCAGGTGGTCCGGGTCGGCAGGTGATCCAGGCAGGGCGTCGGCCCGGTCGTGGCGGACCGGGGCGTCCTGCGCCACCCGGACCACGGGCTCCACGACCGCGAGGTACGGCGCCGCCGCCGCCAACTTGGTGCGGACGGGCGGGGACAGCCGCGCGTCCGCCCGGTCGGTGACGGCGGCGACCAGCTCGGCCCACGAGTCGAAGCGACCGACGAGCGTGGCCGCGGTCTTCGCCCCGACGCCGGGCACACCGGGCAGCCCGTCGGACGGGTCGCCGCGCAGCATGGCCATCTCGGCGTAGGCCTCACCGGCCCGGGAGACGGGCACGCCGTACTTCGCGGCCACCTCTGCAGGGCCCAGGTGCTCGGCCTTCGCGAGGCCCCGGCCGACGTAGAGCAAGCGCACGGGGACGGGTTCCTCGCGCACGATCTGCATCAGGTCGCGGTCGCCGCTCACGGCCAGCACCGGGTCCGTCCGCTCACCCGCGGCGAGCGTGCCGATCACGTCGTCGGCCTCGTAGCCCTCGGCGCCGGCAGTGGCGATGCCGGCCGCGGCCAGCACCTCGAGCAGGATCGGGACCTGGGGCGCGAGGGTGTCGGGCACTATCTCCGGGAGTCCGGCGGGGGCCACGTCCGGCTCACCGGGCACCCGGTGTGCCTTGTAGGACGGCAACGCCTCGACGCGAAACGCCGGGCGCCAGTCCAGGTCGAGGCACGCGACGAGACGCGTGGGCCTCCGCTCGGTGATCAACCGCGCCACCATGTCGGTGAACCCGCGCACCGCGTTGACCGGGGTGCCGTCCGGCGCGGTGATCGTCTCGGGTACGCCGAAGTAGGCGCGGAAGTAGAGGCTCGCGGCATCCAGCAGCATCAAAGAGGGCGCAGGCGCGGTCACGCTGGGACAGCTTGCCGGAATACGCTGCCATCCATGACACCGGCCGTTCCGATCGCGCTGCTCGCCGACCGCATCCGCCGTGCCGGAGAGGTTGCTGCGGCGCACGACACCGACTTGCTGCTCGTCACCCCCGGCACCGATCTGCGTTACCTGATCGGTGCCGATGGCGAGTCCCACGAGCGACTCACCTGCCTCGTGCTACCCGCCGCCGGCCACAGGGCGCCCCCGGCCCTCGTGGTGCCGCGGCTGGAAGCACCGGGTTACGCCGGGCTCCCGCTGGACGATCTCGGCGTGGAGGTCGTCACCTGGATCGACGGCGAGGATCCCTACCTGCTGGTCAGCGACCTCGCGGGCGGCCCGACCAGGGTCGCCGTGGTGGACTCGATGCCGGCAGCTCACGTCTTCGGTCTCCGCGACGCGCTCCCGGAGGTTCTGCAGGAGCTGGCCGGCCCGGTGTTGCGGGATCTGCGGATGCGCAAGGACGCCGCGGAGGTGGCCGAGCTGCGCACGGCCGGAGCGGCGATCGATCGCGTGCACGCCCGGATGGCCGAGTTCCTGAAGCCCGGCCGCACCGAACAGCAGGTGGGTGCCGACATCGCCGCGGCGATCGTGGAGGAGGGCCATACGTCGGCCGCCTTCGTGATCGTCGGCTCCGGGCCCAACGGCGCCAGCCCGCATCACGACGTGTCCGACCGGGTGATCGCGGACGGGGACGTCGTCGTGATCGACATCGGCGGCCCGCTGCCGAGCGGTTACTACTCGGACTGCACCCGCACCTACGCCGTGGGGAACACCCCGCCGGAGTCGGTGCGCGAGGCCTACGCCGTGCTGCAGGACGCGCAGGAACGCGCTGTGGCCGCCGTCCGGCCGGGCGTCACCGCCGAGCAGGTGGACGCCGCTGCGCGGCAGCCGATCAGCGCGGGAGGGCTCGGCGAGCGGTTCGTGCACCGCACGGGGCACGGCATCGGACTCGACGTGCACGAGGACCCGTACATCGTCGGCGGGAACGCGCTGGCGCTGGAGCCGGGTATGGCCTTCAGCGTGGAGCCCGGCGTCTACCTCGACGGCGAGTGGGGCGCCCGGATCGAGGACATCGTCGTGGTGACCGACGACGGCTGTGAGCGGCTCAACGGCCGACCGCGCGACCTCGTGGTGCTCTGACGCCGCGTCCAGGGCATTGACGGACTCCGGGCGAGGCGCCAGGGCCGTTGCGGGCCGGGCCGAGGGGTGCCCGCCCGACCTCAGGCCCGGCGCGCAGGCCTGAGCGGCTGCAGCGTCCTCAGGCAGCCGCCGGAGCCGGATGCGCGCCCTCCACACGGTTGCGGCCATCGGCCCCTGTGACGCAGGACGCCGCCGGCGCGGGCGAGCGCACGAAGTCGGCGAGGCACCGCGCCATCTCGGCGTGCGCTGCCGCATTGGGGTGGAACGACTCCTGGGCGAGGTGGAAGCCGACCGCGTCGAGACCGCCATGGACCAGTGCCTGCGGGTCGACGGTGATGCGGCGCTGCCACTCGTCCGCCGGCAGGGGGTGGCTGCAGGCCTCGCGGCCCTCCGTGGCCCGCACCATGTCGAGGAACCGCGCGCCGGTGCGCTCGGCGACGCCCGCGAGCGCGGCCGAGAGGGCGGGGAACAGAGCGGTGCGGCCCCACCCGGCGTCGGCCTTGTTGTAGGGACAGCCCTGGAGCGCCTGCGCGCGCACCGCGTGCTCCGTGACCGGCGAGGCATAGGACATCAGCACGAGCTGGTAGCCGTTGTCGGCGTAGCCCGCACGGCGCATCGCCTCCCGGACGTCGCGTACCGCTGCCTCGACCTTCGACGCGGTGGCGGCCATGCGGCCGCCGACCAGCGGCCCGATCGTGTCGCGGCACGGGGGTCGGCGCGTGTCGAGGAACGCCGCGATGCAGGCGATGCCGGTGGCGGTGAGTGCGGCGTCGTCGTTGGCGCCGACCTGCAGGACGACGGTGGTGACCTGGTAGCGGCCGGCGACGTCGATGAGGCGCTGCGCCTGCGACCCCTCGGTGTTGTGGCTGCCGCCGAAGGCCACGGCGGCGGCGTCGGCACCCGAGCAGGCGAGGTTGACCGACTGCTCGGCCAGCCCCGTGCGGTTGATGTACGCGTGCGGCGAGCGGTGGCACCAGTCGCCGTTCTCCCCGCGGGTGCCGGGCTCGTAGTCGCCTGCCCCGTCGCCGGATGCGGCGCTGTCGCCCAGTGCGACGATCGCCGTGGGCCGCGCCTCGGCGGCTGCTGCCGGCCCGCCCAGCAGCGCCGCGACGACGGCGAGCAGGCAGGCCATGGCGACCACGGCGAGCGGGGAGCGAGATCGATTCACGATGACGACGCTAGGCGCGGGTCCGAACCCCGGCCAGGGCGTCCGGCGACATCAGTGGACAGGTCAGCGCCACCGCCCGGGCGGAGCAGCGTAGGTCTCACGATGGGCGAGTGCCTTCCCTCGTTCGGGGGTATATCCGGGAAGAACTCAGGGCCGCATCGGGGCGGTCACCGAGTTCCCCCCTTCCGCCGCCGCGCAGACTGGATCTTGAGCGGCGACGGACGCCGCACCTGGAAGAAGGAGCTCCTCGTGACATCGACACTGGCCCGCCCGCAGCACGGGAAGGTCATCGCCGGGGTCTGCGCGGGACTCGCCGAACGTTTCGGCTGGAGCCCGTTCGCGGTCCGGCTCGCGTTCCTCCTGTCCTGCCTGCTGCCCGGCCCGCAGTTCGTCATCTACATCGTGCTGTGGATGATCATGCCCAAGCGCCCCTACTGATCGGTGGGGTAGACAGGCGGCGTGACCCGCACCCTGCTGCTCGGCGCCCGGGTCCTCGACCCGGGCGGCCGGGGGGACGCCGAGGCCGTCGAGCTCGACCGCGACCGCATCAGCTTCGTCGGCACGGCCGCGCAGGCCCGGGAGCGGGCGCCGGGCGCCACCGTGCTCGATCTGGACGGCGCGGTGATCGCCCCGGCGTTCGTCGACGCCCACGTCCACGCCACGGCCACCGGCTTGCTGGTCGACGGCGTCGACCTCACCGGCTGCGCGTCGCCCGACGCGCTGCTCGCGAAGGTGGCCGCCCGCGCGGCCGAGCGCCCGGGCGCGCTGGTCTGGGGCCATGGCTGGGAGGACCAGCTCTGGGCGGGCCCGCTGCCCACGCGCGCCGCGCTCGACCGGGCCGCCGCGGGTGCGCCCGTGTACCTGAGCCGGATCGACGTGCACTCGGCGCTCGTCTCCTCCGCGCTGCTCGACCGGGCACCCGCCGCCGTCGGCGCAGCGGGCTGGTCCGACGGTCCGCTGTCCGCCGACGCGCACCACCACGCCAGGCGGGCGGCGCTGGCCGCGGTGGACAGCACGGGCCGAGCCGCAGCCCAGACCGCGTTCCTCACCGCGGCAGCCGCCCGGGGCATCGCCGTGGTTCACGAGTGCGCCGGGCCCGACATCTCCTCCGCCGACGACCTCGCCGAGCTGCTGGGTCGTCCGGGTCCCGAGGTGGTCGGCTACTGGGGCGAGGCGGTGGCCACGGCCGGCGAGGCCCGTGAGCTGCTCGCCGCCACCGGCGCGTACGGCCTGGCCGGGGATCTGTTCGTCGACGGCTCGATCGGATCGCGCACCGCCGCGCTGCGGGCCCCCTACATCGATGCCGCGGGGTGCACCGGCAACCGCTACCTGGACGCCGACGCCGTCGCTACGCATGTCGCGGCCTGCACCGGCGCCGGGGCGCAGGCGGGTTTCCACGTGATCGGCGACGCCGCCACCGACCTTCTCCTGGCCGGGCTCGACGCCGCCGCTGCGGCCACATCGGTCGAGGCCCTGCGGGCGGCCGTCCATCGCGTCGAGCACCTCGAGATGGTCGATCCCGAGCAGGCCCGGCGGCTGGCCGAACTCGGCGTCGTCGCCAGCGTGCAGCCGATGTTCGACGCTCTCTGGGGCGGCGCTGCCGGGATGTACGCCGAGCGGCTCGGCCCGGACCGGGCGGCCGGGATGAACCCCTTGGCCGCGCTCCGGGACGCGGGGGTCGTGCTGGCGTTCGGGTCGGACTCGCCGGTGACGCCGCTGGGACCGTGGGCGGCCGTGCACGCCGCAGTCCACCACCACACTCCCGGATCAGGGCTGCTGCGGCCCGAGGCGCTGGCGGCGCACACGGCCGGCGGGTACCGCGCCGCGGGCGAGCTGTCCCCGCTCGCCGGCAGGCTGGCGCCCGGGGCCCCGGCGTCCTACACCGTCTGGGATGCCGGCTCCGACGCCGTCGATCACGCCCGGCCGCCGCGCTGCCTGCGCACCGCCCACAGGGGGGTGGTGCTGCACGACGCCCTACCTGGTGTGGGAGCATTCGCGTCATGACGGACCGGACGGGCTTCGCGGGTGTGTCCCGCTGCTGTCCGGGGTGTTGTCGCTGCTGTCGCTGTCGCAGCTGACCACCCCCGCTTCCGTCCATCCGGCCGCCCTCGCGGCCCGCACAGTCTGTGATCACGAACGTGACCGCTTCCCCCGATCTGCGTGGCCACACCGTCCTCGTGCTGCACGCCCACCCCGACGACGAGGCGATCTTCACCGGAATCACGCTCCGCCGCCTGGCCGAGGCCGGTGCACGCACCGTGCTGGTCGTCGCCACCGCAGGCGAGCTCGGCGGATCCCGCCTTCCGCTGCGACCCGGCGAGACGATCCCCGAGCGCCGCGTGGCCGAGCTCGAACGGGCGGCCGAGCTGCTCGGAGTGTCCCGCCTGGTCCTGCTCGGCAAGCGCGATTCGGGGCTCCCGGGCTGGACTGCCGGTGAGCACGCACGCGCGCTGAGCGCCGCCGACCCGCTGAAACTGGCGCGCCACGTCGCCGAGATCGCCGACGACGAGGGCGCCGGCACCGTCGTCCACGACGACGAGCACGGCATCTACGGCCACCCCGACCACCGGGCGGTGTTCCGGATCGGAGCCACAGCGGCCGAGATGGTCCAGGCGAGCGCCTACCGGATGACGGTCGACAGGGAGCACCTACACGTGACGGCCCGGGACGGCCACCTGGTGCACGGAGCTGCGCGCGCGGCCGCGGTGCCCTTCGGCCGGGCGACCGCGGAGATCGGCCTCGCCGTGTCCGGCTCCGCCGAGCACCTGGAGGCCAAGCGGGAGGCGATGATCGCGCACGCCTCCCAGATCGCACCCGACGCGGTGCCGGCCGCGGGTTTCGCCGCGGCCTACGGCTTCGAGTGGTACCGGCGCAGCGGGGGGTCAGGTCTCCTGGACGCGCTCGGCAACGTGCACCTGCTCGCTCCCGTGCCTGCCTGACCGGATAGGTCCGACATCCGTGCCGAACAGGACGGGCGACATGCCGGTTCGGAGAGGGTCCGCAGCCCGTCGTCCGGTTCTGCGTGCCGCTGGTCACGGCGGTCATACATCCGCGCCGTAGGCTCTGTTCCCGTGGCCGTAACCACCACCGTCGCGTCGGAGCCGTCCGAGTCCGGTCCGCCTCCTCCCGCCCGGTGGCGTCGCCGCGCCTGGGCCGCATTCGCCACGCGGTTCGTGGCCGCGGCCGGTGGCGGTGTGCTGCTGTATCTGAGTTTCCCGCCCCGCACCCTGTGGTGGCTGGCGCTGCCGGCGTTCGCGCTCCTCTGGGCGGTACTGCGGGGCCGTGGCGTGCGGGCCGGGTTCGGCTGGGTCTACCTGTTCGGGCTCGCGTTCCTGCTCCCGCTGCTGGTCTGGATCGGCTCGCTCGTCGGCCCGGTGCCCTGGGTGGCGCTGTGCGTGTTCGAGGCGCTGTTCTTCGGTCTGGCCGGCGCGGGGATGTCCCTGGTGTCCCGGCTACCCGCCGCGCCGATCTGGGCCGCCGCGGTGTGGATCGGCGGCGAGGCGCTGCGGGCGCGGGTGCCGTTCGGTGGGCTGCCATGGGGCCGCGTCGGGTTCGGCCAGCCCGACGGACCCCTGCTGCCGCTGGCGTCGATCGGCGGTGAGCCGCTGCTGTCGTTCGCCACGGTGCTGGCCGGGCTGGCGCTCGGCGAGCTGGTGCGCCGGATCGTCCGTGATCCCGGCGTCCTCCGGCGCCGTCCCATCGCGCTGGCCACGCCCGCCGCCATCCTGGTGCTGACGCTGGTGGCAGGGCCGCTGGCCGCGCTCGTACCCGCCACCCCTGGCGCGCCCGACCGCACCGTCACGATTGCCGCCGTCCAGGGCAACGTGCCGCGCCTGGGCCTGGACTTCAACGCCCAGCGCCGCGCCGTGCTCGACAACCACGTCCGCGTCACCGAGCAACTGGCGGCCGACGTCGCGGCCGGGAAGCGGCCGAAGCCGGACCTGGTGATCTGGCCGGAGAACTCCAGCGACATCGACCCGCTGCAGAACCCCGATGCGGCCGCGCAGATCGACCGCGCCGCACGCGCCATCGATGTCCCGATCCTGGTCGGTGCCGTACTCCGCAACCCCGACGGCCGCACCACCACCAACTCCGCCCTCGTGTGGCAACCGGGGGTCGGGGTCGTCGAGCGCAACGACAAGCGCAGGCTGCAGCCCTTCGGCGAGTACATGCCGTGGCGCGACTTCTTCCGGCACTTCTCGTCCTACGTCGACCGCGCCGGGTACTTCGTGCCCGGCCCGGGCACCGGCGCGGTGGACATGGCGGGCGTCCGGGTCGGGATCGCCATCTGCTGGGAGATCGCGTTCGACGACCTGGTCGAACAGAGCGTCGAAGCCGGGGCCACCGTGCTCGCCGTGCCGAGCAACAACGCCACCTTCGGGTTCTCGGAGATGACCTACCAGCAGCTCGCGATGTCAAGGGTCCGGGCCGTCGAGCACGACCGGCCGGTGATCGTGGCGACCACGAGCGGCGTCAGCGCCACGGTGACACCGGACGGCACGGTCACCGCCAGCACCCGCGAGTTCACGCCCGATGTCCTGGTGGATCGAACCACTCTCAAGGACACCACTACGCTGGCCACTCGGTTGAGCGCCGTACCCGAATGGGTCCTGGTCGCGTTGGGAGTGGTGGCGGTCGGCGTCGGGGTTGTGGCCCGGCGTCGCACGGCCACGCGTGTGGGGAAGGACGAGGATGGTTGAGCCCACGGTTCCGGTGCTGGTGGTGATCCCGACCTACGAGGAGCGGGACAACCTGGAACCGGTGCTGTCCCGTCTGCACGCCGCGGTACCCACGGCCGACGTCCTGATCGTGGACGACGCGAGCCCCGACGGCACCGGTGAGCTCGCCGACGCGCTGGCCGCCGCCGACCCGCGGATCTCCGTTCTGCACCGCGCAGGCAAGGCCGGTCTCGGCGCCGCGTACCTCGCCGGTTTCGCCGCCGCCCTGCGCGGCGAGTACCAGTTCGTCGTCGAGATGGACGCCGACGGTTCCCACCCGCCCGAGGACCTGCCGGCCCTCCTCGCCGCCCTCGACGACGCCGACGTCGTGATCGGCTCGCGGTACGTGCCCGGCGGTGTGGTGCGTAACTGGCCCATGCACCGCGAGCTGATCTCCCGGGGCGGCAACCTGTACTCCCGCATTGCGCTCGGTGTGCCGATCAAGGACATCACCGCGGGCTACCGGGCGTTCCGCCGGCAGGTGCTGGAGGAGCTCGACCTCGACGAGGTCTCGTCGCAGGGTTACTGCTTCCAGATCGACATGGCCTGGCGGGCCGTGCAGGGTGGGTTCCGGGTCCGCGAGGTCCCGATCACGTTCACCGAGCGGGAGCGCGGCAGGTCCAAGATGAGCGGTGCGATCGTCGCCGAGGCGTTCTGGCGTGTGATGTGCTGGGGCACCTCCCGGGTGCTGCGCCGCTCGCACGGCCGCGACGACGCGGTGTCCGGCGGCCCGGTGCGTGCATGACCGAGGCTCGCGAGGAACTGAGCTGGGAGCAGTTCGGCACGGCGGCGCGTGAGCTGGCCGAGCAGATCGCGGCCGATGGCTACCAGCCCGACATCATCCTGTCGATCGCGCGGGGCGGCCTGTTCGTTGCCGGTTCGCTGGGTTATGCGCTCGACGTGAAGAACCTGCATGTGGCGAACGTCGAGTTCTACACGGGGGTCAACGAACGACTGCCCGTCCCGATCATGCTCCCGCCGGTGCCCAACGTGGTGGACCTGTCCGGCGCGCGGGTGCTCGTCGCCGACGACGTCGCCGACACCGGAGCCACCCTGAAGCTCGTGCGCGATTTCTGCGTCGGCCACGTGGCCGACGTCCGCTGCGCGGTGGTGTACGAGAAGCCGCAGAGCAGCGTGCAGTGTGAGTACGTGTGGCGGCGCACCAACCGGTGGATCAACTTCCCGTGGTCCACGCAGCCGCCCGTGGTGCGGCGCGGCGCAGCTCAGGTTCTCGACTCCTGACGCTCGGGTCGCCCGCAGCGACCGGCCCTCTGCATTCAGACGCACGAGAGCCGGGCCACCCGATGGGCGACCCGGCTCTCGAGGAACTGCGTCAGGCGATCTCGCGACGGCGCTCGGCCAGAAGTTCGAGCCGCTCGTTGAGCAGCACCTCCAGTTCAGCCACCGAGCGACGCTCGAGCAGCATGTCCCAGTGGGTGCGTGGCGGCTTGACCTTCTTCTGCTCGGGCTCGCTCCCGTCGACAAGCCTGGAAATGCTGCCGTGAAGACGGCACTCCCACGTCGCCGGCGCCTCCGCGTCGTTGGCAAAGGGCACTTCGAAGTCGTGCCCCCGCGGGCACGCGTAGCGCATCGACTGCCGCGGTGCGAGGTCGTGGTTGCGATCGGTCTCGTAGCTGACAGCCCCGAGCCGGCTGCCACGGAGCACGCGGTCGGCCATGCGTCGTCCTCCCGTTCACGGCCCGAGGGAGGCTCCCTCGGGCGAATCCACCGGGTGTAACGTCTGCGGAGCAGCCGTCTGTTCCCGCCATCGGGCCGGTTCCGTCAGGTGTCCTTGTCGCATGACGGACACCAAACGTTTCACGCCCCGACCGGTGAGTGTCCCCGATCGGGTGGAGCTACACACGCGACTGTGACGTGTCAGCCAACTGTGACTTATGTCACCGCCGTTGACGAGGTGTTCACACGCGGAGCGGTTGCTCGTTACCCGCGGCCCTGATTGCCCGCCTTATCGGCACGAACGCGAGGGCCACTCCGCCCACGACGAAGAACACTACGAGCGAGGCTATCGCAGGCCGGAAGGACCCCGTGACGTCGGCGACCGTGGCGAAGAGCAGCGGACCCAACCACGACGTGCCCTTCTCGCCGATCTCGTAGAGCGAGAAGTACTCGGCCTCCCTGCCGGGCGGGATGAGCTGGCTGAACATCGAGCGGGTGAGCGCGAGCGTGCCGCCCAGCACCACTCCGATCCCCACACCGACCGCGAGGAACGGACCCACCGCACCCGGGATGAGCGCGTACGCGCAGCACACGACGGCGGTCCACCCGACGAGACTGCCGAGCACCGTCCGCTTCGCGCCGAACCGGGCAGCCAGGCGGCCGTGCAGCACGGCGCCGCCGTACGCGACGAACTGCACGATCAGGATCGTCGCGATGAGCACGGACCGGGGTAGCAGGAGCTCCCGCTCGCCGTAGAGCCCCGCGATCTGCGAGACGGTGGAGATGCCGTCGGCGAACACCAGATAGGCCGCGAGAAAGGCCAGCGTGAGCGGGAACCGGCGGGCGTCGCGCAGCGTCGCGGCGAGCTGGCGGAACCCCGCGGTGAACACGGCCGCCCCGTGCTCGTCGCCTTGCGGCTTCTGATGGCGGCGCAGCCGCCGCAGCGGCACGAGCGTGAACCCTGCCCACCACATGCCCGCGGTGAGGAAACAGATCCGCACGGCGTCGGCCTCGGAGAGACCGATCGCATCGTGGCTCAGGTAGATCGTGAGGTGCAGGAGGAGGGCGAGGCCACCTCCGAGGTAGCCGAACGCCCACCCGCGGGCCGACAGCGCGTCGCGCTCGTCGGGGCGGGCGAGCTCGGGCAGGAACGCGTAGTACACGACGATCGATGCGCCGTAGGCCGTGTTCGCGACCAGGAACAGCGCGAACCCGAGTTGCCAGTTCGTGCCGGCCACGAGGGCCAGCGCCGCGGTGGCGGCGGCCCCGACGAACGCCGACAACCCGAGCATCCGCCGCTTGTCCTGCGTGCGGTCGGCGATCGCGCCGGTGATCGGGAGCACCAGCACCTGCAGGAGCGTGGCCAGCGAGATCAGGTAGCCGTAGACCGAGCCTGCGGCCACGTCGATGCCGAACAGCGAGACGTTGCAGTCGACGAGCGCGGTGCGGCCCGTGCAGGGCTGCCCGGACGCACGCGCGGCGGATTCTGCGACCCCCGTCAGGTAGAGCGAGAGGAACACCGTGACCACGGAGGTCTGGAAGACCTGGTTGGCCCAGTCGTAGAAGACCCAGCCCGTGCGCTCGCGCGCCTCCGGTGTGGTCATGCCTCCACTGTCTCCGCCGCCGCGTGGGCCGGTGGGTGGACCGGCCACAGCGCCAGCAGGCCGGCGACGAGCACCAGCAGGATGCCGATCATCCCGGCGCGGTCCGAGCCGAACAGATAGGTGAACAGGCCGACGAGGGTGGGGGCGAGGAACGACACGGCACGGCCGGTGGTCGCGTAGAGGCCGAACAGCTCGCCCTCCTGGCCCGCCGGGGCGAGGCGGGCGAGGAAGGTGCGCGAGGAGGACTGCGCGGGCCCCACGAACAGCGTGAGGAACAGCCCGAAGATCCAGAACATCGTCGGTCCGGACACGAACAGCAGGATCACCCCGGCCACCAGCATCCCCACCAGCGAACCGACGATCACCGCCTTCGGCCCGATCCGATCGTCGATCCGGCCCGCCGCGAGCGCCCCGATCGCGGATACGACGTTGGCCGCGATCCCGAAGATGAGCACATCGCCCGCCCCGATCCCGTACACGGTGACGGCCAGGACCGCGCCGAAGGTGAAGATCGCGGCGAGGCCGTCACGGAACAACGCGCTCGCGCCGAGGAAATAGAGGGTGTGCGGGCTGGTGCGGTAGAGGGCGCGCAGATCACGGAACAGCGCACGGTAGGAGCCGACGATCCCGGGCGCCTTGCGCCGGTCGGCCTGCGGCGGCAGCTCGGGTACCACCAGGAACATCGGCAGCGCGAAGACGAGGAACCAACCGGCCGCGACGAGCGCGACCACCCGGATGTTGAACCCGTTCTCGGCGGGGACGCCCAGCGCACCGCCGTCGCCGCTGATGAATCCCACATAGACCAGCAGCAGCAGAACGATCCCGCCGAAGTAGCCCATCGCCCAGCCGAAGGCCGATACCCGGCCGATCGTCGCGGGCGTCGCGACCTGGGTGAGCACGGCGTTGTAGGACACGGAGGCGAGCTCGTAGAAGATCGACGACAGCCCGAGCAGCAGCAGGCCCAGCCACAGGTAGTGGTAGTCGTCCTGCACGAGGACGAGCCCGGCCGTCGCCACGACCGTGAGCACCGTCCAGATCGCCACCGACAGCTTGCGGCGACCGGCCTTGTCGGCGCGGCCCCCGATCACCGGGGCCATCAGCGCGATGAGCAGGCCGGCAGCGCCGATCGAGTAGCCGAGCCAGCTGTTCGCGTCGACCGAGCCGGGTAGGTCCGCCCCGACCGAGTCGGTGAGGTACACGGAGAAGACGAAGGTCAGGATCACGGCGTTGTACGCCGAGGAGCCCCAGTCCCAGAACCCCCAGGCCAGGATCTGACCGCGGCCGGCGCCACCGCGGCGGTTCTCGGATAGGTCGGAGCTCACGACTCCTGCCAGGCGTCGCGGGAGTGCAGCACCTCGCGCAGCAGGTCAGGCCGGTCCGACAGCAGGCCGTCGACGCCGAGGTCGAGCAGCGCGCCCATCTCGACCGGATCGTCGACGGTCCACACGTGGACCTCGCGCCCGCCGTCGTGTGCCGTGCGCAGCAGGGCCTCGTCCACCACCGTGAGCGCGCCGAAGCGGCGGGGCAGCTGCGCGAGGTTGCCCTGCACGGGTGGGATGGGCAGCGACGACAGCGGACGCGGCAGGGCGTCGAGCCAGGCACGGGCGCGCAACCCGAACGCAGAGGCCTGGGCGAGCGAGGTGAACAGCCGGGCACCGGCCGCCTTCCGCGCTCTCGTCAGCCGGCCGTCGTGATAGCTGCCCAGACACACGCGGTGCCAGCTGTCGGTGCGTTCGAGAACGGCGAGCACGGGCTCGACGACGCCGTGGGCCTTGAGCTCGATGGTCATCCTCGTCGTGGGCAGCTCGGTGAGTACCTGCTCGAGCAGCGGGATCGGTTCGCGTCCGTTGACCCGCACCTGCGTGAGCGCCGCGGCGGGCAGATCGGCGATCAGCCCGGCGCCGTCGGTGGTGCGGTCCAGGGTGGCGTCGTGGTGGACGACGGGCACGCCGTCCGCGCTCGCGTGCACGTCCAGCTCGAGATAGCCGAATCCCTCCTCGACGGCCCGGTGGAACGCCGCGAGCGTGTTCTCGCAGCCCGCGAGGTCGTCCACGTGCCAGCCGCGGTGGGCATAGGCCCGGGGGTACCCACCGCCGAGGTAGGGGTGCTGATCCACGCGTGGAGAGTGCCAGTAGGGCTTCGTCACGCGCGACGGGGCAGGCGTTTCCGCTCGGTGAACAGCGGGGCCAGCAGGTCGCCGTGCTCGGCGATCCGCGCGGGCAGGTCGGCTGCGGTGAACACGAGGTCCTCGGGTCGACGGCAGGCGCGCACCTCCTCCCACGTCACGGGCGTGGCCACCGTGGGCCGGGCCCGACCGCGCAGGGAGTAACTCGCGATCGTGGTCTTGTGCGGATTGTTCTGACTCCAGTCCACGAACACCTTGCCGCGCCGGCGGGCCTTCGCCATCACGGCGGTGACCCGCCCCGGTGTCTCGCGGGCGAGCTCCTCGGCGAGGGCCTTCGCGAACTCCGAGGTCTGCTCGGCACGGGTCACCGTGACCGGCACGTACAGCTGCATCCCCTTGCCGCCGCTGGTGCGAGGGTAGGCGGCGAGGTCGTCGTCGGACAGGCGCTCGGCGATCCGCTCGGCCACCCGCGCACAGTCGACCACGGTGGTGCCCTCACCGGGGTCGAGATCGAAGACCACCAGGTCGGGGGGCTGGTGTCCGCCGCGCGGGCCGATCCGCCACTGCGGGACGTGCAGTTCGAGCGCGGCGAGGTTGGCCGCCCAGGCCAGGCCCTCGACGTCGTCGATCAGGGGGAAGTCGGCGGACTCGGAGCGCCCGCCCGGCGTGCCGACCCGTGCGGTCCGGATCCACTCCGGCGCGTGCCGCGAGACGTCCTTCTCGAAGAACGACGACTTCTCCACCCCGTCCGGCCACCGCACCAGCGTGACCGCGCGGTCGCGCAGGTGCGGCAGCATCACGTCGGCGACGGCCATGTAGTGCGCGAGCACGTCCGACTTGGTCGTGCCGGTGAGCGGGTAGATCACCTTGTCCGGGTTGGTGAGCCGCGCCCGTCCGACTCCTGCTGCTGCCCTGCCCGGGCCGGGCTTGGGGGACTGCTGTCGCGACGGTGCGCCACCGGCGACCTCCGTGGCCACCTCCAGCCAGTGCTCGCTGCGCCGTCCGGGTTCGTAGGCGGAGTCGGCGTCCTTGCCCACGACACCGGGCAGGCCCTGCTGCCCGGCCGCGGCGAGAACCTCGGCGCCGCCGCCGTGGAAGACGGGGGCGAGCTTCCAGTGCCTACCGTCGAGCGGGAGCCGTTCCAGCAACGCCCGCCGCTCCCGGAACGGGAGCGGGCACGTGTCTCGGCCGTCGAGGTGCAGCAGGTCGCCGATCCACAGTTCGGCCTTGTCCGTCGGCCCTACGAGTTCGCCGTCGAGCAGCACCTGTGTGGCGCCGAGCGAGGGGCCGAGCTCGCGCAGCCGGGGCACCGACAGCTCCTCGCCGTCCCCGTCGGTGATCGTCATGCGGCCGCCGTCCACACGCAGGATGACCCGGCGCCCGCCGAACCCGATCTGCCACCATCTCTCCGGGCCGTCGCCGGGCCGGGGGAGCGGTCCGGGTGTCGCGAGCATCGGCAGCGCGTCGTGCGGAAGCGGCTCCCGGCCGGGAGCGGGATCGGAGCGGCGCAGCAGCCAGTTGTCCTTGCCGCCCTTGCGATCGGTGCGGATGAACACGAACCGGCCCGACGCCCGGGCGCCGCGCAGCCGGACGATGACCTCGCGCGGGTTCCACTTCTCGGTCTCGTACGTGCCGGTGTCCCAGATCGTCATCGCGCCGCCGCCGTACTCACCCGCCGGGATCTCCCCGGAGAACTCCAGGTATTCGATCGGATGGTCCTCGGTGCGCACCGCGAGCCGAATCGTCTCGGGCTCGGTCGGCAGGCCCTTCGGCACGGCCCAGGAGGCGAGCACGCCGTCGCGCTCCAGACGCACATCCCAGTGCAGCCGCCGCGCGTGGTGCTCCTGGATGACGAAGCGGTGGCCCGGGTCGGACGCCTGTGGATCCGTGTCGGGGACCGGTTCCGGGGTGCGCCGCGGATCGCGCTTGCGGCGGTACTCGTCCAGTGACACGGGGTCAGATTAGGGGCTTGCGCCCGATGCGGGGCGCTGTCAGCATAGCCTTGCCTTGCCTTAACGAAGGAGCGCCTGTGTACGTCTGCATCTGCGCGGCGGTGCCCGACACCGAGATACGTTCTTGCATCGCGCGCGGTGCCAGCACGGTCGAGGACGTGGGCGATGCCTGCGGAGCCGGCACCGGCTGCGGTTCGTGCCACGACCACATCGATGTCTTCCTCGCCGCTGCGCACGCTCCATCGGAGTTAGCAGAAATGCCGGTTTCTGCCTGAGCGTCACACTAAGGGTCGTCACACTGAGGGTGCTCACACTAAGGGTGTATTGACCTGCACAAAGGCGGTGCTGAGTTCGACCCGTTCGGGCGCCGCCGATACCGTCGCGCCTATGCGTGGCGACCCGGAGATCATCGCACTGCTCAATGACCAGCTCACGAGCGAGCTGACGGCGATCAACCAGTACTTCCTGCACGCCAAGATGCAGCAGAACTGGGGCCTCACCAAGATCGCGGCCTACACCCGTGCCGAGTCCATCGACGAGATGCGGCACGCCGAGACAATCACCGACCGCATCCTCTTTCTCGAGGGGCTGCCGAACTACCAGCGCCTCTTTTCTCTGAGGATCGGGCAGACCGTACGCGAACAGCTGCAATCCGACCTGGCCATCGAGCTCGAGGTCGTGGAACGCCTTCGTCCGGGGATCACGATGTGCCGGGAGAAGGGTGACATCACCACGGCCAACATCTTCGAGAAGATCCTCGCCGACGAAGAGCACCACATCGACTACATCGAGACGAACCTCGAGCTGATGGACCGGCTCGGCGAGCAGCTCTACCTGGCCCAGCTGGTGGACCAGCCCCCCACCCCGGGCTGATCCTTCCCCGCCTCGCCAGGCCCGCCGCCCGACCAGCTGGTTCTGCTTGACACTCCGTGAAACGGTTTGCAGAGTTGGGCAGCGAGGACGGGAGCGGGCTTGGCTGTGAAGATCCGGGCGACGACGCAGGCGACGATCCGATGGCGGTGACCATTCACCACGTGGCCCGGGTCGCGGAGGTGTCGGTGTCCACCGTCTCCCGTGCGTTCACCGTGCCCGACATGGTGCACCCGCAGACGCGCCGGAAGGTGCTGCAGGCCGCCGAGGAGCTCGGCTACCAGCCGAACCGTGCCGCCCGCGGCCTCGTCACCGGCAGAACCGGCAACATCGGCGTGGTCGTCCCTGACGTCGCCAACCCGTTCTTCTCCGCCGTCCTCAAGGGGTGCGCGGCCCGCGCCCGGGGCGCTCAGCACGTCGTCTTCCTCGCCGACGCGGCCGAGGACCCCCGCGTCGAGGCCGAGATGGTGGGGGCGATGGCCAAGCAGGTCGACGGCATCGTCCTGTGCTCGCCCCGGGAGAACTCCGCAGAGCTGCACCGACTGGTCGGCACGTCGCCGCTCGTCCTGGTCAACCGCGTCGAGGGCGGCCTGCCCGCCGTGCTCATGGACAGCGCTGACGGCGTCCGGCAGGCCGTCGAGCACCTCGCCGCGCTCGGGCACCGGCGTATCGCCTACCTCTCCGGCCCGGCCGCATCCTGGGCCGGAGAGGAGCGCCTGGGTGGGCTGCGCGCGGCCGCTCCCGCCTGCGACGTCGAGGCCGTCGAGCTCGGGCCGTTCCCGCCGACGTTCCAGGGCGGCATCCAGGCCACCGACCTCGCGCTGGCCCGTGGCGTCACCGCCGTGCTGGCCTTCAACGACCTCATGGCCATCGGGGTGCTCAACCGCCTCGCCGCCCGTGGGGTCTCCGTACCGGGGCAGATGAGCGTGATCGGGTTCGACGACATCGAGATGGCGTCGATGACCACCGAACCCCTCACGACGGTGCAGATGCCGATGGAGGCCGCCGGGCGGGCCGCCGTGGACATGCTGCTCGACGACCCACAGCCCACCACGGAGCTGCAGCGCTGGCTGCCCACCCAGCTGATCGTCCGCTCGACCACGGCGCCCCTACCCGCGGCCCCGGCGGCGACGCGCTGACGTCACCGGCCCAGGTCAGAGGGCCAGGATCTCGTCCACGTGCACGGGCAGGCCGGTTTCGAAGGATCGGTTGGCCGCGAGGCCGGTGAGCAGCGACTGTGCCCCGTCGCGGTGGGTGGAGGCGCGTCCGAGCGGGTCGGCGGGGCGTTGCCCGCCGAAGATCTCCGCGAGCATCCTGGCGTCACCGCCGCCGTGGCCCTCGCCGGTTGCTTCGGGCAGGTCGATCTCCAGCGGCTTCTCCCAGTGGCGGCGCACGGTGAGCCGGGAGGAGTGCTCGGGTGCCGCGTCCACGCCGTGCAGGGCTTCGCCCGGTGCTGTGCCTGCTGTGCCGGGGTCGACGAAGGAGTTCTCCACGACGTCGAGTTCGAGGCGGCCCTGGCTGCCGTTGAACGCGACGTGGTAGCCCTCCCACGGCGAGTAGGCCGTGAGGTGGTAGCTCATCGTCGCGCCGCTGCGGTAGCGCACGGCCACCGTCATGTCGTCCTCGATCGTGATGCCGTCGCCGAAGACGTTCTGGTCGCGGTGGTAGCCGTCTTCGTGCTCGGCGTCGAGGTAGAGGGCGCGCAGGGTGGGGGAACCTGCCAGGTCCAGCGCGAACGGGTCTCCCGCTGCCGACTGCGCGCCGTGGGCGCGGGTGTAGGGGTGGGCGAGCTCGCGGCGGGTGCCGTTGGCGGAGCCGTAGAAGAACAGCTTGCCGAGACCGAAAACGACCTCCGGGGACGAGGCGATCCACCAGTTGACCAGGTCGAAGTGGTGGGTCGCCTTGTGCACCATGAGCCCGCCGGAGTTGGCCTTGTCCCGGTGCCAGCGACGGAAGTAGTCGGCGCCGTGGCGGGTGTCGAGCAGCCACTCGAAGTGCACCGAGCCGATCTCGCCGATCGCTCCCTCGGCGATGACCTCGCGGACCTTGGCGTGTACTGGGTTGTAGCGGTAGTTGAAGGTGACGGTCACCGCGCGGCCGGTCTCGGCCTGGGCGTCGAGGATGCGCCGGCAGCGGTCGGCGTCGGTGGTCATGGGCTTCTCGGTGACGACGTCGCAGCCGGCGTGCAGCGCGGCCACGATGTACTCGTCGTGGGTGCGGTCGATCGTGGAGACCACGACCGTGTCGACCTGCTCGCGTTCGAGCATGGATCGGAAGTCCTGTGGCTGGTAGGTCGGCACGGGAGGTAGCCCGAATCCCTGCACGGTGCGGTTGTGCACCTGCATCCGCGTGCTGTTCACGTCGCAGAACGCCACGAGCTGCGCGTGCTCGGCGTGGGTGCTCGCAATGGCGCGGACGAACATCTGTGCACGGCTGCCCAGACCGACGACCGCGTAACGGGTGCGCCGGGCGGTGGGGGTCGCGGTGGAGTGTGCTGCGCTGGCGGTCATGAAGCTCCTGCCGTCGGGGCGGGGGTGCGAAGAGGGCTGCAAACGCTTGTAGCAGGTGCGCGGGCTGCCTGCTCGCTCCGCGGCTCGCCGGGCGCCCGCAGGTGGCGATGACGTCATGATGCAAACGCCTGAAAACTTCCGCAAGAGCCATTGACCCGGCCCCCGACCCCTGACCTAATGGGCTCGAGCACGCAGTGTGTCCCGGCGCACAGCGGCAGCAAGCATGTGAGTGATCGAAGGAGCTCCCTCATGACCATCTCCGGTATGCGTCGCCGTTCGCGGTGGCTGCGGCATCTGCTGGCCACGGGAGCCGCGCTGGCAATCCTCGCCACCGCGGCCTGCGGGGGTTCCGCGGGGGATCAGGAGCCCGGCGCCGCACCCGTCACCGACCAGCCCGTGCAGCTCGCGGTGGCCTGGTGGGGCGGCCCCGCGCGCGCGGATCTCACGCAGAAGGTGCTCGACCTCTACACGCAGAAGCACCCCAACGTCACCTTCACCACGCAGTGGCAGGGCTACGCCGGCTACTACGACAAGATCAACACGTCGGCGGCGGGCCGGAACGCGCCCGATCTCATCCAGATCGACAACCGCGTTCTGCGCGAGTACGCCAACAAGGAGCTCATCGCCGACCTGACCCCGTGGCAGGGCTCCACGCTGAAGGTCGACAAGATCGACCCCAAGCTGCTGGGCACCGGAAAGCTCGACGACAAGCTCTACGCGGTGCCGCTCGCCTCGAACACGCAGGCGCTCGCGGTCGACCGCACGGTCGTCGAACCGCTCGGGCTGCTCCCCCCGGAGACCGGCTGGGCGAGCTGGGACGAGTTCGGCGCCTGGGCGGCCAAGGTCACGCAGGGCACCGGCGGCAAGGTGTCGGGCGTCCGCGACGAGAGCGCGAACATCAGCTTCTTCGAGTACTGGCTGCGCCAGAACGGCAAGGAGCTCTACGACGGCCAGAAGCCGGGCTTCACCACGCAGGACGTCACGGCCTGGCTCGAGCTGTGGGCGGGCCTGCGCACCAGTGGCGCGGCATCGTCGGCGGAGGTCGCCCAGCCCGCCAACGCCGGTGACATCTCCAAGAACACGGTGGTCACCAAGCAGACCGCGGCGAGCTTCTCCTACGACAACCAGCTCACCGAGCTCAACAAGGCCACCGACCACGACCTGGTGCTCGTTCCGATCCCCGGCGCGACGAGCGGCGCGTACGCACGTCCCTCGCAGTTCTTCACCGCCTACGGGCGGGGCGAGAACGTGGGCACCGCCGTCGACGTCATCAACTTCTTCGTCAACGACCCCGAGGCCGGGGCGATCCTCGGCACCGAGCGGGGGCTTCCCCCCAACGACGACGTCAGCGCCGCCCTCGTTCCGACCTTCACCGACGAGCTGAAGTACGTGGCCGCCTACGACGACCGCATCACGGCCCAGGCGGGGGACACACCGCCCGTGCCCGCGCAGGGTGACAACCAGATGGGTCAGCTTCTCATCGCGGCCGCGGAGAACGCGGGCTTCGGACGCCAGACGCCTCAGGAGGCGGCCGCGGAGTTCGTCTCCCAGGCCACCGCCGAGCTCGAACGCGCGAGCAGCTGACCGGGAGCCGCGCGCGATGAGCAAGACACTCGAAACGCCGGCAGGGTCCGCGGTGGCGGCGGGCGCGGCAGGGGCGGCCGTCCAGCCGTCCGCCCACCGCCGCTCGGACCGGAAGCGGGAGGCCGTCGCCGGCTACGTCTTCCTCTCGCCGTGGCTGCTCGGCCTCTTCGGCATCACCCTGCTGCCGATGCTGTATTCGCTCTACCTGAGCTTCACCGACTACGACCTGCTGCAGGACCCCGAGTGGGTCGGGCTGGACAACTACGTCCGGATGTTCACCGACGACCCGAAGTACTGGCACGCGGTGGGCGCCACCCTGGTGTTCGGCCTGGTCTCCGTGCCGCTGAAGCTCGCCGTCGCGCTCGGAGTGGCGCTGCTGCTCTACCGCAACCGGCGGGGTGTCGGTCTCTACCGGTCGCTGTACTACGTGCCCTCGCTCCTGGGTGGCAGCGTCGCGATCGCGATCGTGTGGCAGACGCTGTTCGGCGGCGCCGGTGCCGTCAACGAGGTGCTGGGCTTCTTCGGCATCGAGGGCCGGAGCTGGATCGCCAACCCGTCAACGGCTCTGGGCACGCTCATCCTGCTCGCGGCGTGGCAGTTCGGGGCGCCGATGGTGATCTTCCTGGCGGGTCTGAAACAGATACCCGCCGAGATGTTCGAGGCCGCTTCGCTCGACGGTGCCGGGCGCATGCAGCAGTTCTGGCACGTCACCCTGCCGCTGCTCTCGCCGGTGCTGTTCTTCAACCTCGTCCTGGAGACCATCGCCGGGTTCCAGGGGTTCACGGCGGCGTTCGTGATCAGCGGTGGCCTCGGGGGACCGGCCGACTCCACCCTGCTCTACACGCTCTACCTCTACCTGCGCGGATTCGGTGACTTCCAGATGGGCTACGCGTCCGCGATGGCGTGGGTGTTCCTCGTGGCGCTGGGCATCGTCACGGCGCTGGTGTTCCGCAGCGGCTCCCTGTGGGTCCACTACGCCGACGAGGGGGAGCGCTGATGGGCGTCCCGACCACGATCGCCCCGGTCACGGTCACACCCGAGCCGGCGAAGCCACCCGCTGTCTCCCGGCGCTGGTACGACGGCGCGGCGGCGCACGTGGTGCTCGTCGTGCTGCTGGTGGTGGCGCTCTACCCGATCGCCTACATGATCGGCACCTCGTTCAAGGCGCCACAGGAGATCTCCAACAACCTCGACATCTGGCCGCGTGAGTTCACGCCCGGCAACTACGCCGAGGGGTGGGCCGGCATCCCCGGGGTCTCGTTCGGCCGGTTCTTCTTCAACAGCATGGTGATATCCGTCGGCGTGGTGGTGGGCAACGTCGTGTCGTGCGCGCTCGCCGCGTTCGCGTTCGCCCGGCTGCGCTTCCCGCTGCGGGGTGTGTGGTTCGCCCTGATGATCGGCACCCTGCTGCTGCCCCACCACGTGCTGATCGTGCCCCAGTACGTGCTGTTCAACGCGCTGGGCTGGATCGACACCCCGCTGCCGCTGATCGTGCCGAAGCTCCTCGCCACCGACGCGTTCTTCGTCTTCCTCATGGTGCAGTTCATGCGCGGCATCCCACGCACGCTCGACGAGGCCGCCGCGATCGACGGATGCGGCCCCTATCGGCGGTTCTTCCACGTCGTGCTGCCGCTGACGAAGCCCGCCCTCGTCACCACGGCGGTGTTCTCCTTCATCCAGACCTGGAACGACTTCTTCTCCCAGCTCGTCTACCTCAACGACCTGACGAACTACACGGTCCCGATCGGCCTGCGGCTGTTCCTCGACTCCAGTGGGCAGAACGCGATCGCGCCGATGTTCGCGATGTCCGTTCTCTCGCTGCTGCCCGTCTTCCTGTTCTTCTTGTTCTTCCAGCGGTTGATCGTCGACGGGATCAACACGAGCGGGATCAAGGGATGAATGCCGCGGGCAGGGGGAGTGCGGTGGCCCGCCGTCGCGCGCCGGAGCCGACGGGTTCGGGGCGCGGCTGGAAGGAGCAACTGCGACGGGTGTCGGAGCTGTGCCTGCTCGGCCTGGTGGCCACGGCGCTCAGCCTGCCGCTGGTGACCGTCGGCGCGGTGGTGGCGGTGCTGTCGTCCGCGGTCGCCCACTGGGCCGATCACGACGACCTGCCGTCGTGGCGCGTCATGGTTGCCGAGCTGCGCTGGCGCCTGCTGCCCGGCGTCGCCGTCAGCGTGGTCGGGGTGCTCGCGGCACTCGTGGTGGTGACTCAGGTGCGGTGGCTGGCCAGTGGCGTGGTTCCGGGGGGAACCCCGGCGCTGGTGGCGCTGCTCGTCGCCACCGCGGGCCTGCTCTCCGTGGTGCTGCTGGCCGTGCCCCGGCTTGCGGGAGGCGGCTCGTGGCGGGAAGCGCTCGCCGGGGGTTGGGCCGCGCTCCTGCGGGTGCCCGCTGCCGGGGCGGCTGCTCTGGGCGTCACTCTCATTGCGGCGCTTCTCGCCGTGACGCTGCCCGGTGTGGGGCTCCTGCTGCCGGCGCTGCTGGTGCTTGCCCTGCACGCGCTGCACCGCGCCCTGGTGCTGCCTCGGAGCTGACCGAAGATCGTCCCGAGGTCCGGCTTTCGGCCCTGTGGAGGGCGAACAGCCAGATCTCACGACGATCAGACGGTGCCCGTACCCCGCACGAGGGCCGCGCTCGCGTGAGTGGCGCGGTCGGCGATCTCGTCGATGGTCGGGTGGCCACGGTCGAGGAACCCGTCGGTGTGGAGGGTGATGTAGCCGTGTGCGATGGCCACGTGCTGCTCCAGCAGTTGCAGGGCCTCGCTGGGCGGAAGCGGGCGGGCCTTTTGGGCGAGTTCGAGCAGCAGGGTCATGAGTTCGCGGCCGGTTTCGGCCAGGCCTGCGTCTCGAAGGTGTCTCAGGCTCTCGGCGAAGATGACGGTGAACCCGGCCCCACGTGCGGAGACGTAACGAACGTAGGCGCCGGCGGTGGCTGCGAAGCGGTCGATCGGGTCCGGCCCTGCGGCGTCGGCGGCTGCGCGCACCGCCGTGGTGAGCTCGCCTGCTGCTTCGGTCGCGACGGCGGCGAGCAGTTCGTCGCGGTCGCGGAAGTGGCGGTACGGGGCGGCGGTGCTGACGCCGAGCCTGCGCGCGAGCTGGGCGACGGAGAACCCGGCCATGCCGACCTCGGAGAGCAGCTCGAAGCTCGCCGCGATCAGTGCCGCTCGCAGGTCCCCGTGGTGGTAGCGCCGCCCTGCGGCGGGGTCGCCCTCGTGTGTGGTGGCCATGACACCCGCCTTCCCGTTGCCTAGATGTAAGTGCCCTCTTACCCTAGCGAGTGATAGGGCTCTTACATCGCAAGGAGAAACGCCATGCCGGGAATCAGAGACAAGGTGGTCGCCATCACGGGCGCCAGCAGCGGAATCGGCGAGGCGACCGCGCTCCTCCTTGCCGAGCGAGGCGCGAAGGTCGTACTCGGGGCCCGCGGGCGGGATCGGCTGGAGGCTGTGGCCGCCCGCATCGGCGATACCGGGGGAGAGGTCGCCCATGTGCGCACCGATGTGAGCCGGCGCGAGGACGTGTCCGCTCTTGTCGAGCTGGCGTGCGAGCGGTACGGCGCGCTCGACGTGCTCGTCAACAACGCCGGTGTGATGCCGGTCTCGCCCCTCGACGATCTGCGCGTGCAGGAGTGGGAAGCCATGATCGACATCAACATCAAGGGCGTGCTGTACGGGATCGCGGCCGCGCTGCCCGTCTTCCGCAAGCAGGGCGCCGGGCAGTTCGTGAACATCGCCTCGACGGCAGGACACCGAACGGTGCCGACCCAGGCGGTCTACTCCGGCACGAAGTTCGCCGTGCGCGCCATCTCGGAGGGTCTACGCCAAGAGGCGGGCGATTCGGTGCGCGTGACGATCATCTCGCCCGGGATGACGGACACGAACTTCGGGGATTCGATGACGAACCCGGAAGCCAGGGCCCGGCTCGTCACGCTCAGGGACAAGGTCGCGATGCCCGCGGAGGCCGTCGCCCGTGCCATCGCGTTCGCGATCGAGCAGCCGGCCGACATCGACGTCAACGAGGTGATCGTCCGGCCCACCGCCCAGGCCTGACGGACTTCGTGCCGATCCTCAGCGAGGTGCTGCGCGCCCGTGGGTGCTGGTGATCCCGGGTGTCGCAGCTCTGCCGCGCAGCGTGAGCACCGAACGGGGCAACGTCATGCGTCGCACCGGGTCGAGGGCCGCGTGCAATGCGGCCGGACGCCGCGCAGCAGGTGGCGGTGCGCGGCCACCCACCGATAGCCGCGTACGGCCAGCGGCCGGACCCCCGGGATGCGGAACAGCTGCAGTAGTGGGATCCCGACGGCCGCGGCCAGAGCGGCGGTCATCGCTTCGGCGCCTCGCAGCCGCCCACCATCGGCACGGATCCACCACGCCTCGCGGAGCGCTTCCTCGCGGGTCAGCCCGGTGAGCTCCAGCACCCGACTTCCCTGCAGCGGCAACGCCCTCACGCGCCCGCGCCGGTCCCAGCGCTGCACGGCGTACACCGCCCGGGTGCAGAATCCGCACAGCCCGTCGAACACCAGCACCCCGCCGCTGCCGGGCACGCCGAGTACCTGTTCCCGGGGGCCGATCACCATGGCGTGGCGCTCGCTCTGAGTCACGACGCCACCCCGCGCAGGGCGCGTTCGAAGTCGAACCAGGACGCAAACGCCACGCCCGTGAGCTGGTAGCGGAACCGGATGCCCATCACGGCAAGGATCCCCCAGTGCATGGCGAATGCGCCCAGCGCCCACAGCCGTCCGAGCCTGCGGTCGATCAGTGCCAGCGGCGCACCCAGCTCGACGACGAGCGAGGTCACCGCCATTGCCGTGAACAGTCGCCGGTGTGGGTAGAGCCGGTAAGCCAGCGGGCTGGCGTGCGAGCCGAAGACCTCCTTGCGCAGGCCGTCGATCGCGACCTGCCGGCGCAGGCCGTCACCGCTGGCCCACGCCCAGCCCGACTCCCCTGCGACCTTGGCCACGCCCGCCAGCAGGTATGCAGCCGCCGTGCACCCGTTCATCAGGTGCAGCGGCCAGCCATACCGGGGGTGCGCGGCGGGTGCCGGCCCGCCCCGGAGCGCCGCGGCAATCGACACCGCATCGGCCGCACGGCCCGCGCTGAGCGCGAGCGTGTGCAACACCAGCAGGTTCTCACTGTGGTAGACCATCGACCACGAGTTGCGGTAGGCGAGTGTCCATGTCAGCAGTGCAGCGTGCACCCGCGCCACGACGGATCCGCCTATGCCGAGTGTGAAGAGCGCGGTGCTGACGAGAGTCGCGTCGTTGAGCGCGTCGGCGACGGCAGGCGGCAACGGCCGCGCCAGCACCCGCACCGGACCGACCGGCGCGAAGAGTTCGGGCTTGGTCCGCACGATGTTGCGAAACTGCCGCCGACGGCACAGCAGGTGCCGAAACGTGTGGCCGCCGATCAACACACGCACCAACCCGAGCCGGGCGGCCGGCACGGGCGTCACGAGGCCCGGCCGCAGCCGCCGGATCACGGCCGTACCTCCGCGGACGCCAGCACCGTCGACTCACCGTCGACTCGTCTGCTGGTCAGGCAGTCGTCCAGGTCGAACAGGGTGCGCACGACCTCGACGCGGATGACGTTCGCCCAGTCCGGACTGCGGGCGACGCGGGCAGCCAGGTCGCCGGCGTAGGCGTCCGGCCGGGCCTCCCGCACGGCCACCCGGTACAGCTGGCGGCGCACCTGGTTGACGCCACCGGTGCCGAGCGCGCCGGAGGGCAGGGTGAGGCGGCCGCCGTCGTCGGTGATCCCGACGGCGTGAATGACGGACATCTGACGGTTCCGCTTGGTGCTGAACATCGGGTACCACGACAGTGGGAATCCGTCGACACGCTCGGGGATCGGGCGCCGGTACTGCAGCAACGGGCTCAGGACAAACGCCAACACCGCTGCCGAGAAGACCGCGGCCCGAGCGCGCTCCCCACGGTGCCATCCGATGTTCTTGTGCCGATCATCCATGATGCTCATCCAGAGGTCGCGGGCGATGTGTGGGCGACTGCGGGACAAGCAGCGTGCTCTGACATACGCCTCGACTTGCACTGATCACCACGTCCTGGCGTGAGCGGGACGCCCCGGTCGCAGCCGTTCGGCGATTGAGAGCCTCTTCGCGGCGCTCCCCGGGTGGTGCATACCACACATTGTGAACCAGGGCGTCGGAAAGCCCGGTATCGGATATGTTGCGACCTTTTCCGGCTCCTGGCCGTCCGACTCTTCGGTCGCCATGGGAAACGTGCTCTCGCCGCCAATTGGCTACCAGCATGCTGTGCTCGTCAGAGCAACTCTCGTCTATCATGGACAATCCGGTCTGTGCGGTGATCGACTGGTGGAAACGCCGGCCTCGAACGAACGACAAGCCGCTACTCATTCGTTCACCAGCCGGCTGGAGTTGGTTCGGGCGGCTCGGGAGAGGTCGTTGTTGCTGACGCCAAGGTGAATGCCGTGGTCGGCCATGGCGGCTAGGACATGGGGGGCCATGGCGGGGTCGGCTCGGGCCATGGCGGCCACGAGCCGGGAGAAGTGGCGCCGTTCGCGGAGGGCGTCACGGTTGAGGCCTGCGGGATCGTCGCGTCCGGCCAGTTCCAGCCCGCGTAGCAGCAAGGCGTCGAAGCGTGTGGGATCGGCATTGATGTCCGTGACGCGTTGGCGGGCGCTCCAGCAGGCGGAGGCCCAGACCATGCCATCGTCGTGGGGGTCGCTGTCGTGCCCGCCCTGGAAGTGGGCCATCGTCCAGCGGGGGTCGAGTTTGCGGCGTCGTCGTTCGGTGTGCGGGATGGCGTGACGGTGCCAGCCGTAGATGTCGGGGGAGCCCAGCATTATCGCGGCGATCACATCAGCGGTGCCTTCGTCCAAAGCGGTCTTCTTGTTGGTCTGCTGCCCGGGTGGGCGAAGCCGGTTGAGCCTGAAGTCCGCGGTGTGCCGGCACACGTGGTGGCCGACCTCGTGACAGACGATGGCGGGATTATGGGTGGGCGCACGGAAGTACTGGTCGGTGCCGGACCGGGCGACGAAGCCCGCGCCGCCACCCAGATGCACCTCTCCGGCTGGGCTGGTCGCCTCCGGGTCGGCTCCAACTCCCTGTCCGGGTAGCCGGTAGTGCCCGCCACCCCATCGGCGGGACTGCTCGTGCATTCCGATGCGAACCAGCAGATGTGGCAGTGTGTGCCCTAAGAGCCCGCTGACATACCGCAGCGTCCGCTGGGTATGGAAGGCCGTGTTGACCACTCCGAACGCCCGCGCCGCCCGGTCGGAGGTCGCGCCGGCCCACGGACCACCGCCGGCGGAAGGATCGAACACCAACCCCCCGCCGGTGAACAACGCCCCGCCGCGCTCGTCGCGGACCGTGACCTCGGGCAACACCAGCTGCGCCGATTCGGCCTCGAGGACATCGAACTCGATCTCCGCGAGCCGGCCCGGCCCATCCCGCCCCTCAGACCCGCCGAACCGGTCGGGCAGGTAGACAGCTGCGCGGGTCATGCCAGAACCGCCGCACCGCTCAACAGCTCCAGCGCACCACCGGTGTTCAGCTCCACCGATGGCAATATCTCGAGCCCGCTCACCGCCGCCGCGTCGCCGGCGGTCCGCCGGGCGTTTGCGCGTATCCGCTCCTGCATCAGCCGGGGCCGGATCGGTAAAATGCGTCCACATCACTCGACGCGCCTGCGTCGGGCGCCAGACGCTCAAAGCTCGGCGGAAGAATCAAGCGAGTCAATGATCTGGTCGCCGGCCCCCACCGGCTGACGAAGATCGTGTCGTGCATTTTCTCCCCCAAATGCAAATGATGTGCCCGTTGTCGGTTTACCGATGGCGACCGCGGCTCATCGGTCCTCTTGCGGCGGTCGCCGCTGGCGACCGGCATGAGGTCGCGTGGCCTTGCTGGAGTCGATTCGGCACCGTCGTCGCTGACGAGTGGAGCATGATCAGTGGAAACCCGCATCGCTTCCCACTGAGGACGTTTTCGTGGCCTTTGTAGGCGACGCCTGTCCGCCCTATGCTGTTCAGTGTAACCGGAGCTGAAGGCGTGCTGTCAGTAGTTGTGTCGGCACGCTCGGCATCCCCCTGGTGACACATTCACATGCTCACTCTTCCTTCGCCTCCGTGCAAGTGTACGGGGATTCAGCAGCGTTGGCTTGCGGAGGATAAGGGCCGAATGGTCGAGTAGGGCAAGCCGCATGGGTGGCGCAGGCGTGGAAAGTAAGGACAAGGCAGTGTGTGGTAAAAGATCGTTCTCGGCAGCTCGCGGCCTTCGGTCGAGGATGCGATGCGACGCGTCATTAATATGACTCTGCCAAGCGATTCTTTTCGCTACCAGTCGCTCGGTTCGGTCGCTGCCGAGTCGATCGAGGGGCTCGTGAGCCAGCCGGTACGCGCGGCTGTACCGGCTTCATCAGATGCATCGACGACGCTGACGCCATCGGCGAGGTCGGACACCAGGACCGCCCCGGACTGCGGCCCGGTCAACGCCGTGCGGATCCGCTCGGTGTGTTCGGTCTGTGGCACACGTCGCGGTCGGCGCGTTGTGCGCCGGGCCCGCAGACCAGGCGGCGCGGCGCCGATCGAGCCCGACTCCGCAGGCGGCGAACCTGTTGCGTTCCTGGGAAGCGTCGATCAGAGGCTGGATGAACTCATTGGTCAGCTCGGCGTTGGTGATCGCGACGGGTGTGACCCCATGCAGATTCTTGTTCATGAAATCTGATCTGGATCAAAGTACGGACCTCAGGCTCGGGACGAATCGGCCCGGGTGTGCCGGGACTTTAGGCCTTAGTTTGATCATCGCGAGATGAGGCACTGTACGCCCATGAGTACGCAGATGAGGACTTCTGCGGGCCTCTGGGGCGCCTTGCGGAGAGCGCAGCGGGCGCCGTCTGTTCACAACACCCAACCCTGGCGGTGGCGTCTTACCGACGTCGGTGTCGAGTTGCACGCCGATCGCACCCGCCACCTCGTCGATACCGACCCGGACCAGCGCGACCTGATCATCAGTTGCGGAGCCGCGCTGCACCACCTCCGCGTCGCCCTCGCCGCGGCAGGTCTCGCGGCAAGCGTCGACCGCCTGCCCAACCCGGACAACAGCGACCACCTGGCGACGATCCGTCCCCGGCCTGGATCGCCCGAACCCGCGGACGCCGAGCTCGCACGGGGGATCGAGCTCCGTCACACCGACCGGCGCCGGTTCACCGCCCAGTCGGTTCCCGCGAGCGTCCTCGCCGACCTCACGGCCACTGCGACGGCCAACGGAGCGGTGCTGCACCCCGTCACCGACGACGCCTCGCGACGACAGCTGATCGCCGTGCTCGTGGAGGCCGCATCTCAGCAGCGCCACATCCCTGGCTACAGCGCGGAGCTCACGATCTGGACACGGCGCTACAGCGACGCACGCGACGGGGTGCCCGCGGAATCTCGTCCCACCGCGGGTGCACAGCCACTGGGTCTGGGTCTGCGCCCGTTCCCTCCGGGGCGGCTCACCAGTCCTGCGTATCCGAGCGAGCCCGATCAGGACGGCTCGACGCTGCTGGTACTCACCACGGCCGAGGACGGCATGCTCGACCAGTTGCGCGCCGGTGAGGCGACCAGCGCGGTTCTGCTCGCGGCCACCCACCACCGGCTGGCCACAACCCCGCTCAGCCATGCCCTCGAGGTCGCTCATACCCGCCGACAGCTGGCGTCCCGTGTTCTGCGACTGCCTGATGCCGTACCGCAGCTCGTCATCCGCATCGGATGGGCCACAAGCGGGCTCGAACTGGTACCCACCCCGCGCCGGCCACTGGAGTCCGTGGTGCTGCGCCGCTGACCCGTTCCTCGGCCTCTCTGCCCACGATGCCCCGAGGCCCTTCGGCCTGGGGGCACCGGACCCCTGGCCCTGTCCGGTTACCGCCAGCTCTCGCCAGCCTTGACCAGGGCCGCAGCAGCGCGGCCCGGACGGAGGGCAGCGCGATGGACGGTCACGCGACGGAGGCGATCACGCGAGACACGCGTCCCGTCGTCGTAGGAGTGGACCGGTCGGACTCGGCGCGGGACGCTGCCGAGTGGGCTGCCGATCTCGCTTCGGTGTGGGGCGTTCCGCTGCGGCTGGTGCACGTCGCGCCCGGTACCCCGGACGACGGACCGAACCCGCCGGCGCCGCCGTGGTTGGCGGAGCTGGCGCGCGGCGCGGAGCGGGCCGGGGCAGACGTCGACGAGGTGCGGGTGGTGTCGGGAGCGACCGTGGAGATCATCGCCGACCAGGCATCCCGAGCTCGGCTGCTCGTTCTGGGCAGCTACGGCGAGGGCGCATGGACGGGGATGCTCGCGGGTTCGGTCGCGCTCGGTCTGATCGGCGGTGTCCCGTGCCCGGTCGCCGTCGTGCGTGGACCCGCTCCGCAGGTGCCGCCGCCGCGGAGCGGCCCTGTCGTGGCGGGTGTGGACGGCTCCGCCGCCGGGCACGCTGCGCTGATGCTCGGCGCAGATCTCGCGGAGTCGCTGGGTGCGCGGCTCGTCGCGGTGCACACCTGGGCGGACATTGCGCCCGGCCCGCACGGTGGTGCTCGGCGGAGCCCGGAAGACGAGAGCGTTCGGGTCGAGGAAGGTGCACACCTGCTCGACACCGAGCTCGATCTCGTAGCAGCGGCCCACCCGGCGCTACCGGTCGAGCGGATCCTGGCCGAGGACACGGCGCTGCGCACGCTGATGCACCACGCATCCTCGGCCCGGATGCTGGTCGTGGGCCATCGGGGCCATCACGAGGTCGGCGGGATGATGCCCGGCTCGACGAGCAGCGGGCTCGTCGAATTCGCTCCGTGCCCCGTTGTGGTCGCAAAACCCGATTCCGTCGGTGATGCCGGCCAGGCGGCACGGACCTCCGCGACGGTGGCTCGGTGAACGCCGTGCCCAACGAGCAGGGGCGCCATGTGGAAAACACCGAGATGCCCCGGCGGATGACAGATCTCGTCGAGGACGCCGTGACGTGGGTGTTGATCTCCGCATCGCTGCTCCTCATCGTCGCCGCGATGGTCGTCGGCGTGCTTGCCCATGGACGGGTGGCCGAGCGTGCACTGGCCGAGGGGCAGGAACGAACCAAGGTGACTGCCACTGTGCTCGAGACGTCGCCTCTGTTTCCCTCCGATTCTGGATACCAACCACGAGTCGCCGTAGAGGCGACGTGGGTGGGTCTCGACGGCGAGCCGCGGACCGGCCCTGTTCCGGCAACGGGTGGAACACCTGCGGGATCCGAGGTTGCGGTGTGGTTGGACCGCAACGGCACCGTCGTGGAACCACCCCCGACCGGCTTCGAACTCGTCGCCGCCGGTGTCCTGGCCGGTGTCGGCGTCATTCTCTTGGGCGGGTCGGTGCTGGCTCTCGTCTGGGTGAGGGTGAAACGAGCGATCAACGCGGCCAACGCCCGCAGTTGGGAACGTGAATGGGACGTCATGGGTCCGAAGTGGACACGCTAGGTAGATGCTCGAGCCGTTCAGGGATCTGGCCCGGGTCCCTGAGCGGTTCGGGCTCATGAGGACGTGCGTCGGGTGGACAGGAACAGCCAGACGGCCACGCTCAGTACCACCAGGCCGCAGAGGACGAGCGCGCCCGACCCGGCGGCGATTCCCATCAGCACGAAGAGGAGGCAGAGGATAGCCATCGAGATCGCGACCGGCCGCCCCCAGCGTCGCCGCGGTGAAGGCCAACGCGCGAACCGCTCCGCGAGCTGCGGGTCCTCCAGGCAGAGTTGGCGTTCGATCTCGCTGAGCCGGCGCTCCTCTTCACGGTTCATCATCCTGGCCCTCCTCATGGCATAGACGAGCACGCCGGCCACGTCGGATCGCCACCTTCACCAGGTGATTTCGGGTGGCGCTGTTCCCATCGGTTTCAGGTCGAGCGTCCTGTCAGGCGGCGCCCTCCGGCCCTGCCGGTCCGGCCGGCCGCGGCCGGACCATCGTGCGAGCGGCCGTCCGTCGGATGAGCAGGTGCAGAGCGGGAGGCGCAATGCGGGCAACGGTGTCGTTCGGGCGTATCTGCGGGATACGTGTCGGCGCCCACTGGTCGGCGCTCGTCGGCGTCTTGGTTCTCGGAGACCTGCTGGCGGTGACGGTGCTGCCGGTGCTGGTGCCGGGCAGGGCGCCGGCGGCGTATCTGCTTGCCGGCGCGGTGGCGGCCTTGGTGCTCGTGCTCTCGTTGCTGGCGCACGAACTCGCTCACGCGCTCGTCGCGCGCCGCGCCGGCCTGGGCGTCCGGCGGATCACGCTGTGGCTACTCGGCGGGGTCTCCGAGCTGGAGCAGCAACCGGCCCGGGCCGCCGCCGAGATTCGCATCGCTCTGGTCGGCCCGTTGACCAGCCTCGCGCTGGCCGGCCTCTTCGCTGGTGTGGCACGGGCGACCACGTGGCTCGGAGCACCGGCTCTGATCGGCGCGGTCCTGTCCTGGCTCGCAACAGTGAACGTCATGCTCGGGGTGTTCAACATGCTCCCCGGGAGTCCGCTGGACGGGGGCCGTGTGCTCCACGGGGTGATCTGGTGGGCCCTCGGTGATCGCGAGCGTGCCACCAGGGCTGCGGCCGGCGCAGGCCAGATCCTGGGTGGCCTGCTCGCCGGACTGGGGATCTTCCTGGTGCTCAAGGGCCGTCCGGATGGGCTCTGGCTCCTGTTGGTCGGTGGGTTCCTCGGTTTCGCGGCCGGCGCAGAGCGCGTCCATGGTGTGCTCGCCGAGAGCGTCCAGGGCCTGACGGCCGCTGATGTGATGTCGAGGGAACCCGCGCTGGCTGAAGGCTGGTGGACGGTACAGGCCCTCATCGACCGGCTGGTCACGCCGGACAGCCCCCGGTACCGCGTGTTCCCCGTGATCGATTTCTCCGGGCGGCCCGTCGGCGTCCTGCGCCTCACCGATCTTGCTGCGGTTGATCCGGCGTCCCGATTCACCACAACCGTCCAGGCGGTGGCCCGGCCGCTGCCGTCCGAGCACAGGCTCGACGCGGAAACCCCGCTGGAGCAAGTGTTGGAGCGGCCGATCGCGCCGGGCCGCGACGTGCTCGTCGTCGAGCAGGACGGCCGCGTCGTCGGTGTCATCACCTCGTCCGATCTCCAGCGCACCGTCGAGCTGCAGGCGTTGCGGCGCGGCTCCGGCCCGACGGCGTCGCGGGGTGGGTCAGCCGAGCGGGGGTGACGGGACCGTGCGGTCCAGCCGTCAGTCGAGTGCCTCTCGCACCACGCCGAGCACCTCGTCAGCGAGTTCGGGGCGGCAGATGAGCAGGTCCGGGAGAAGCGGCTCGGGTTGGTTGAAGCGCAGAGCGCTCCCGTCCATCCGTGATGCGTGCAGACCACAGGCCGTTGCGAGAGCTACCGGGGCTGCGGAGTCCCATTCGTGCATGCCGCCTGCGTGGATGTAGATGTCGGCCTCGCCGGTGACGACGGCCGCGGTCTTCGCCGCGGCACTGCCGAGCGACCTCAGTTCGGCACGAAGCTGCTCGGCCATCACCGCGGCGAACACCGGGGGCCGAGTTCGGCTCACGACGATGAGCGGCCACGGTGCGCGTGTGGGAAGGCCCGGGGGGTGTGAGGTGCTGAGGGTGTCTCCGACGCCGGGGACCGCCACGGCTCCGACGACAGGGACACCGTCGACGACGAGCGCGACGTTGACCCCCCAGTCGTCGCGCCCCTCTGCGAACTCGCGCGTCCCATCGAGGGGGTCGACGATCCACACACGCCTTGACGCGAGCCTGCTTGTCGGGTCCTCTTCCTCCTCGGACAGAACGGGATCGTCCGGGTGACGAACAGCGAGCTGTTGCAGGATCAGGTCGTTGGCAGATCGGTCCGCTATGAGCTGCAGTTCGTCCTGGCGACGGTTGGCACCGAGCAGGTCGACCTGGAGATCGAGAAGCATTTCGCCGGCAGCGGTGGCAATCTCGGTCGCGTCTCTGTGGTCCTGGGAAGTCGCCGTCCCTGGGTCATGCCTCATGACAGGGTGCCTCGTCAGGTCGCAAGGAACGGATACGGAGATGGCCGTTCACAAGACGCTGGCCCCGGTTCCGCCACAGGGACACCGCCGATTGGCCGGACCAAGCCCAATGATCACCAGAGCTGGCTGCGGTCATGTGGATCGAGGTCGGCGCCGGTAGCGACGGATTCCCGGTCCGGGGTGGTACCGGGCTCGGCGTCCTCCGGACGGGCGGCTCGAGAAGAAACGATCGTCACGGGCACCGTGCTGCGGCGCAGCACCTGCCGGCTGGTCGACCCGAACAGAGCCCGAGCAGGAGCGCTGCGCCCGCGGCTACCCAGGACGACCATCCGGGCCTGGACGGCGGCGGCGAGCAGCGTGGGGGTCGGTTGTCCGTGCCTGATCTCCAGCTCCACCGCAACGTCGGGAAAGCGCATCGCCCACGGCGCGAGCTCGTCGGCCAGCCGGTCCCAGGTGGCCATGTGGGCGGCCTGGTCGTGCCCCGCCGCGCGCTCGTACGCGGTGCCGGTGCCGTGCCGGGCGTGCAGCACGACGAGACGGTCGCCGTGAAGCCGGGCGTCGGCGAACGCGACGTCAAGCACAGCGGCATCGTCGACGGGTCGGTCCACTCCGACGAGCACGGGACGCCATCCCGTCCGGTCGAGGTGGCCACGGACGACGGTGACGGGACAGGGTGCGCATCCGCACACGTCCAGGGCGACGGAGCCGATGAGAACCTCCTGGGGGCGTTCACCGCCACCCATACCGACCACGAGGAGCCGGGCGTTTTCGGAAGCGGCGAGCAGGGAGTCGGCAGGAGGTTGCCCACTGCAATGAGTGGCGACGGACAGCCCGGGCTCGGTGCGGCGGGCGACGGTGAAGGCGCGGGCCAGGATGTCACGCGCACGTCGCGCTGCTGGTCCGTCCTGGCCCCTCACGTACGGGGCGGCGTGGACGATCCGCAGCGGGAGACCACGCACCCGCGCCTCGGCGGCGGCCCACCGAACCGCGTCCAGCGCAGTGCGTGTCCCGTCGACCCCCACGACTACTGCGGGTTCGTCGAATGTGCGGGCGTCCTGTTCGATCGCGTTCATCCAGGTCACCTCGATGTCTCAGCCCCGTCTGTGACTGCCAGCCTGGGGGTGGGGACACCGTGGGCGACAGGACCGCTAGGCCCCGATCCGAGGGTCCAGAGCCCTGCACAGGGGCTGGCGATCGGGGTGCTACTGCAGGGCGAGCGTGCGGATGACCTGGCGGGCGGCGTCCCCGCCTGCCTCGACCGCGATCCGAACGGCGGTCGGCACGTCGAGATCGTCGAGGAGGGCGGCGCGTACGCCGGTGACCGCAGCTGCGGATGTGCCGCGACTGCCGGCCGCTGTGTACAGCTCCTCCAGCAGCTGCGACGCATCCCGGAGCGCGTTCGGCTGGTAGTCCCATGCCTCGTTCCAGCGTCTGTCCAGCAGCATGAGACGCACGCCTGCACCCGACGCGCCGCGCAAGAGATCGCTTGTCAGCACGAGGTTCCCCGTGGACTTGGCCATCTTGAGTCCGTCGAGGCCGACCGTTCCCACCCGGACTTCTCGCCTCGCGAACGGGGTGGCGCCTATGGCGGCCCGAGCCATCGCAACTTGGTACGCGTGGTGCGGGAACGCCAGATCGGCGCCCCCGACGAGCACATCCACCACACCGCCGAGCGTGGCGAGCGCCATCGCCGCACACTCGGCATGCCAGCCCGGACGACCGGGCCCCCACGGGCTCGGCCACGCCGGATCGCCGCTGCCGGCGGGATGCCAGACGGCAACGTCGAACGGGTCGTCCCGCAGGTCGTCGTCCGGTCGGTCCCCGTGCTCCGACGACAGAGCCAACGCCTCGTCCCTCGGCAAGCCCGCCGCGCCCGGCACGTGGGCGCCGCGGAAGAACACGTGCCCGTCGCGTTCGTATGCGGCACCGGCCGCCAGTAGCGCCGATGCCAACCTGACCACGTGTTCGATGTGGTGGCGTGCGTGCGGTGCGTGCGTCGGGGCCCGGACGTGGAGCGCGCGCATGTCCCGGTCGAAGTAGTACTCCTGCGTGAGGCCGAACTCGTCATAGGGGCGACCTCGTTCGGCGGCCGTGCGCGTCAACACGTCATCCACGTCGGTGACGTTGCGCGTGAGAACCGTGTCGACGCCCGTCATGCGGACCACCCGCCCGACCACATCGGCCCACACGAACGTCGAAGCGTGGCCCAGATGCGTCACGTCATACGGAGTGATCCCGCAGACGTAGATCCGGGCAGGAATCGTCAGCGGCAACGGCTCACCCGCCAGTCTCAGCACGTCGAGCGGACTCGCCCGGACGCCGTAGCCCGAACCACCTGCAAGATCCACCGATCCCGCCATTGCCCCATCGTGGCACGGCGCATCCAGATCGACGACCCGGCACGTTCGGCTCTGGCTGCCCTCCCCGCACAGAGGACCCTCGCCCCCGTGTCGCACATCCTTTGACCCGTCCCGGCGCCGCCGTTGTCGGCCGAGAGTCGGAGCTGGGCAAGGTGATCGAGCGCGAGAGGGGAGCTGAGCGCAGCATGTACGACTTCAGCGGAGTTCGGATCGGCACGGCTTCGGCGGACGGAGTGGTCCGTGACCACAGCGGTACCCGTCTGGGTAAGGCGAATCCCGACGGCGTCGTTCTCGACTTCAGCAACGTCCGGATCGGCACGCTCGAGCAGGGGCGGCGCGCGTCGTCGCGAAACCGCGTGGCTCCGCGAGCATGAATCTCTCCTCCCAAGACCGTACGTAGCCTCTCGTCGCCGGCCTGGCGATCGGAAAAGGGGAGCGGCGGCGAGGTCCTGTGGCGCGTCGGAAGGGACTTCGTCCTCTGATCCTGTGTGCCCACACAGCGCAGGATCGCCCCATCGGAAATCGGCACCACGTAGCGAGGAGATTCCGATGATGTACTGGTGGGGCAGTGACATGACCGGATGGGCGTGGCTGGCGGTGACGGTCACGGTGATCCTCTTCTGGGCGCTGGTGATCGCGGGTGTCGCGGCGCTCATCCGCTACGTCCGTGGGACTGATGACGCCACGTCCGTCCCGTCGCGGCCGACTCCGGAACAGCTGCTTGCCGAGCGATACGCCTGCGGGGAGATCGACGAGACCGAGTACCGGCGTGCTCTGGACAATCTGAAGGCCGTTGACGCCGGTCGGGACTCTGCGTCCCGGCAATGAGCCCGCCATCGGCCGGTCACACTCATCGAACATGATCAGCGAGCTGCTCACGGCTCCGCCGTCATCTCCGACCGTGGCATCACCGGGGATGTCGTCCCCACACGCGCGGGGCTACCTGGTTGACCACGGCTGACTGGCTCAGGTGTCGTCGCCGCTTCAGCCGGAAGCACCCGCCGCCGATTCGAATCTCCGAGGTCGAGTCGGGCCAGGACCACGGCGTGGACCAGGCGGTGCAGCCCAATCGTGTTCGGGCCGAGATGGGCGAGGCTGTAGCCGGCCGGCCAGTGCCGAGTTGTGGCCCCGTCGAGTGGTCCTTGGGTCAGGTGATAAGTCGCCGACCGTCCCTGGTCCGGTTGAGGTCTGCGCACCGCCCCGGTCTGGTGTGATCGGCTTGTCCCCGGCGCCCAGGCGCAGCTGCATTCTGGTGCCTCGTCGCGTTGTCACACCTCCAGCACGGCGCCGTGTGCCACTGGGGTGAAGCGCAGGATCAATCGCTGCGACGCGGACCTTGCCCACCGCTCGATGGTGTGCCGGCCAGGCGAGCCCTCCGCCCAGGCGACCACGAGGGAGGTGTCGGGCGGCAGGATCGGATCGAGCCCTCTGAGCCGGCGGGCAGACACGCTGCGCCCTGCCCACAGGCCGTACAGTGCGCCGGCGGCCAGGCCGAGAACGGCCCACAACATACCGGTGACCAGCCCGCTCTCGGCGGCCCCGAGGACCCCGCCGTCGCCGGCGAAGCCCACGATGACCCCCCACGCCAGGCCGGAAAGGCCCCAGCCAATCGCAGCGCCTTTCGAGAAGGTGGCGGCTCCGGTGTTGGGGTTGATGACCCGGCGCCGGCCGTGCTCGTTCGTCTCAATGACCAGCTCGACCTGCGGCGCCTTCTGGTCCTGACGCGTAGCGGTACTGGGATCGGCCACGGCCTGACGGGCTGCACGCTCACCGACGAACCGCACCAGCAGCATGCTCAGTTCCGCAGGCTGGTCTCCGGCCGTTGCCGGTGCCGCGCCTGCTCGAGTGGCCGAGGTTTCGGCCAGTTGCGCGGCGTCGCGGTACACCTGGGCGGTCAAGTCCGTGGTGATCGCCGCGACGCTGGCGGTCGCGGGTTGGTAGCCGGCGGCGGACGAGAGGATTCGCTGGGGATCGGATCCGTGCACGAAGGCGACGATGGCTGAGGAGTTGGCCGGTAGTCGGCTGCCGATGCGTGTGAGTTCGTCTTTGGTGAGTGCGTGCTCGAAGTAATAGGCGAATAGGCCGCCGCAGACGGCGCCGATCACCGCCCAAACCCCCAGGCCTTTGAGCCCTCCGGCGAGCAGACCGAAGACGCCCCATGTCAGCGCAGGGGTCAGGATGCCCGCAAGGGTCCGGCGCGGGTGATGAACCAGCGCCTTGTGCCGGGCGTTGATCTTGACGATCACCTGATCCAGAATCGCGTCCCCGCTCTGCCCGATCCGCTTGTCCAGCTGCCTGCGGATCTTCGCGGCCTGCTTCCGCCCGGCAAAGCAAGCGAGCAGGACGCACACCTGCGCGCCCGCGCCGCCGCTACTGTGCGGCGGTCCTGCGGCCAGCGAGCCTGCCGTGCCGTTGCTCATCCGGACTCTTGCTCGATCCCGTGGCCGGGGTCGGGAAGCTCATGCGCCGCCACAGCCCGGAGAACCCGTGCCATTCCCCCCACGACCAGAACCGGGTGCGGCTGCTCGGGCTCGACGGCCCCCCGTACCTCCGTCGGGCCGTTCGGCGTGAACATCGGGCTACCTCCGAGACCAGGTCGAGCCCACCGCCCCTGACCGCAGCGAGCATGGGTCGACTCTGCCGCCCGGGTGACTCCCTGTACCCACCCGCCCCGGATGACCCCGGCCCACGTCGGTCGGTGATAGCCCGAACGGGTTGGCGCCGAGGTCGGCTCCGGCGAGCGGTCAACGCCCAGAAGGCGGTTCGTGATCTTTAGGAGTGCGGCATGGCATCTGAGCACACTCAATTCGGTGTTGCGGGCTTCCTCGTGGCTGCGCGCGCCTCTTTGCGGCGTGCGACGAGGTACTTCACCCCCTCCATGGTGAGGAATGCGGTGACGACGGCGATCAGAATCGGCGCGGTCTGCAGCGCGCCGATCTGGGTCAGGAACGCAGCGAGCAGCACCATCGAGAACGGCGCGGCTGCGATCGACCCCGGGACAGCGGCGAGCAGACAGGTGAACGTCAGGCCCAAGGGAACCCAGGGCAACACCTCGTGCACGAGGACCCCGACGGTTCCTCCGATGAACAACGTCGGAAAGATCGGCCCGCCAATGAACCCGCTCGCCTGGCTCACCGCGAACGTGAACTGCTTGGCGATCACGAGGGCAACGAGCAGCCCCACGCCCAGTTTCCCTGCATCGTCCAGCACGGTTTTGAGCTGATCGCTACCGGTGAACATCGTTAATGGCAGTACCACTCCGACGACCCCGAACAGCACACCCCCCAGCGTTGTTCGCACGACGCCCGGGAGCTTCACCAGCTCGAACAGCCGTGACGCTAGCTGGACGAACACCACCAGCAACGTCACCACGATGACCGCGAGCAGGCCCAGAGGGATCGCCGCCAGCATCTGCCAGTTCTCGAACGTGTACTGCGGAACTTGGTAGGCGTCGAGGAAGACGGCGCCGGCGATGGCGAAGTAGATCCCGAAGGAGACACTCGATGCAACGATCTCCCCGACGAGGGCCTTCGCGAACCGTCGACCACCGGGGCGAGCGAGTTCCAGGATGAACATCACCACGATTACCGTGCTGGAGAACAGCCCGCCATACGTGCCGCCGAAGCCGGACAAGGTGGTCAGCTGCGAGTCTTCTTGGCTGAGCTTGCGTCGTTGGGAGATCCAGCTGCCGGCTCCGCCGCCGATGGACCCGAGGGCCTTCTCCGGGCCCAGGCTGGCGCCGCCGATTAGCGACACCGCCGAGACGACCGCGATCCCAGGTACCAATCGCGGGTCGACGTGCCCGTCCTTCAGGTCGTCGATCAGGCCGGGGATCTCCTCGGGCAGCCGCGTCAAGCGGCGCAAAAGCCCCACGACGACACCGGCCGCCGCGGTGGCCGCCACCCACCACCACTGCCCGCCGAACCAGCCCGTATCGGAATCGACATACCAGCGGCCCCCGAACCCGATCACTCCCATGAACACCAGACCGGCGAACGCGCCGAACACCCCGAGGGCCACCGCATACCCTAGGAAGATCCAGAACTCCCGATTGTGCGTGAACGGCGGTGACGGTGCGGGTTCGGACGTTGCGCTCATGACGAGAATCTCCTCGCAGTCGACTCCTCGACCCCGACAGTCGCCGGCACCGCGGCGAACTCCTCCCGACACACCAGATTTCCGACCGGGATGCCGACCACGACCGTGTCGGGAACGCGCGTGGCGGCCAGGGTGGCACGAAGCGTCGACGGTCCGCAGCGTGCAAGCATGTGGCAGGGCCGCCGGACGTGTGTGCAGTTCCGCTTGGACTCAAGGCCGTGCGGCCGAGTCCTGGATCGGCCGTCTGCGGGGGCCTCGGCGTAGTACGACCGACTCCTGGTCAATCGCGGCAGGAACAGGTGATCAACTTCCTCGCCGTCATATCCGCGGTCTTCCTGGGTCACCCACCTGGGCATCCCGAAGATTCTGTCGACACGGCCCCGCCGGACAACCACCAACAGAACCTGAAACAGCGGCTGCCAGCCATCCGACGCAGGCGCCATGAGGGTGTCGCGTCAGTGCAGCCTCGTCCTCTTGTGCTCGCGTGACTCCGTCCCGGCCGGGAACCGCCCGGCGAGCGCGACCTCCGGTTGGTCCGGGAAGATCCAGTGCGGCTCGAGGCTGCGGGCTGCTTCGGCTATCGGGCTCTCAGGCGGTTCAGCCGTCATCATCAGATGCTCGTGAGGCTGGCCGATGGCAAGCTTTGGGCACTGCCGCCGCATACCTGCGCTTCCGTCAGGCCGGCCGGGCGCTGCCCGGGCCCATGGACGCGAGCGGCAGTCCTCCTTTCTGGGTGACGTCCTGTCCGCCATTGGCGCCTAGCGTCGATGAGCAGGGGCAACAAGGAGCGGTGCTCGGGTCTTGCGCCTGAGGCGCGCACGTGGCCCGGAGCCGGGTGGGTAGGCAGACAGTCAGCACGGGAGGTGAGCCGGATGGCCGTGCGGAAGATCTCTCATCCGAGCGTCGACGAGCGCAAAGCCATGGGTTCAGAGGCCCGAGAACGCGCGCCGCTGTCAAGCCATACGAAGTGGGAACCTTCCTCGGACCGCCCCGACCCGGTCGCCCTGCTCGAGAAGCAGGATGCCACCCGAGAGCCGGATCTGGTGCCGGTGCGCCATGGCCGGATGATGGTCTCGCCACTCACCTTCTACCGGGGCGCGGCCAAGATCATGGCGGCGGATCTGGCGGACACGCCGGTGGCCGGCCTTGAGGCCCAGCTGTGCGGCGACGCGCACCTGTCGAACTTCGGTCTGTTCGCCTCGCCCGAACGGCTCCTGCTGTTCGACGTGAACGACTTCGATGAGACCCTGCCCGGGCCGTTCGAGTACGACGTGAAGCGGATGGCGGCGAGCTTCACCATCGCGGGTCGCAACAACGGATTCTCCAAGGCGGACACGCGCGACGTGACGCTGGCATCGGTGCGGGCCTATCGGGAGGCGATGGCCTCGTTCGCGCAGATGGGGACGATGGACATCTGGTACGCCCATCTGGACGAGGATGAGCTCAGGGCGTCGATCCGCAGCGTGGTGTCCGGGACGGCCACACAGGAGAAGAAGGCCAGAAAGGAAGAGAAGACGGACAAGCGGGAAAAGAGGCCGAAGAAGCAGGAGAAGCGGGCGGAGAAGAAGGAGAAGTCGGCCAAGAAGGGGGAGAAGGCGACGAAGACGGCGGAGAAGCTGGCGGACAAGATCATGACGAAGGCGCATACGCGCGACAGCCTGCAGGCGCTCTCCAAGCTCGGCGAGATGGTCGACGGGAAGTACCGGATCGTCAGCCAGCCGCCGATCGTCGTCCCGGCGCGCGACCTGGCCGCGTCCTACGGCCTGTCTCCGGACGAGGTCATGCCGGCGATCCAGGAGCAGTTCCGCGCCTACCGGGCCACCCTGGAGGACAACCGGCGCAAACTGTTGGAGCGTTTCCAGGTCGTGGACGCGGCCCGCAAGGTGGTCGGCGTTGGCAGCGTCGGCACCCGGGCGTTCATCGTTCTGCTCCAGGGGCGCGACGCGCAAGACCCGCTGTTCCTGCAGGTCAAGGAGGCCACAGCCTCGGTGCTGGAGGGACACCTGCCCAAGAGTCGGTACCGGCAGCACGGCGAGCGAGTGGTGCAGGGACAGCGGATGATGCAGGCCTCCAGCGACATCTATCTCGGCTGGGCGAAGGGTCTGGACACGCGCCGCCAGTTCTACTGGCGCCAGCTGCGCGACATGAAAGGCTCGCTGGACGTCGAGATGGCGAGACCGGTCGGGCTCACGTTCTACGCACGCATCTGTGGGTGGGCGCTGGCGCGGGCCCACGCCCGGTCCGGCGACCCGATCGCCATCGCCGAGTACCTCGGCGATGGCGATACGTTCGACAAATCGATCACCGACTTCTCCGAGCGGTACGCCGATCAGAACGAGCAGGACTACCAGCAGTTCGTGAACGCGGTCGGATCCGGGAGGCTGAAAGCGGTGGAGGGCGTCTGACGATCCGGTAGGGCTTGCTGCGGGCAGCGTCGCGGGGAGGAGGCGCCATGAAGACGGCCCTGCAGAACCTCGAGCCCGCTGGGCGCAAGCTGGCGGCCGGGGCCAAGGATCAGTTCGGTCCGCAGGTGCGGCTCAGGCCTGACAGGTTGCCGGTAGCCGCTGATATTCGATCTGGCGTTATTCGAGCCGTGGTGTCATCTCAATGACGAGTCAGTGACCAGTGCTGCGTAGCGGTTGTTCGGGGCTGTAGCCAGCTCAGAGTGGCGTTGGGCGACTCCCGGGCGGTAGCCGAGCTGCGACGCGACGATCGGTGGTGGGACTCGCTGAACGAGTGCCTTGATCGCGGCGTTGCGGGCTCCCCGCAAGTCGATTCCCAGAGCGCGGAGTCTGATCATGATGGTGTTCGGAGCCAGGTGTTGACCCGGGCGGATACCTGGGAAAGCCAGTGGCTGTCGGGGCAGTTGTTGGTCTGGAGTTGGCCGTCGGGTGAGGTGGTCGAGCACGAGTTCGGCGGACGGAGCCGGGACCGCGGCCGGCTCACTGCCGAGCGCGATGGCCAGGCCATCCGGGGTGGACAGGATCTGGTCGGTGGACAGCGCGGCGATACGGGTCAGTGAACCTTTTCCACTCGGTGTCACCCGGCGTGGATGAGGACGAGGACGGCCTTGATGAGGTCGGTGTCCCGGCGGCGGCAGCAGCGGATCTTGTGCACGGTGCGGTATGTGGAGACGTTTCTGGGCGAGGACCCGCTGGACGTGCCGTGGTCGGGGTGGGTCACCTGGCCGAGCAGTGGGGGATCGGGGGCGCGCCGTGTGAAGCGGTACGCGGAGCGGCGGCAGACGATGTGTGACCACGCGTGAGAGATCTGATTGGTATTGCTATTACCAGTTCAAGACCATGCGGTGGACCGGAAGTTCCGGGCGTTCTACACGGCGAGCATGTACGGCGCAAGCGGAGAGATCGAAAACGTTATTGAACACGCGCTGGCTTGGCTGCGCCACAATCGGTTAGTGTTGCCGAGGGTGAGCGTGCGGGCGCAACACGTGGCGCGCCTGGCGCAGGCAGCGTTCCACTCCTGGCATACCCGCGCCGGCGGGCGTGAACTTTGTCGTGTCTGCACGAGCAGTGAAGTGTGCCCTTTTCGGCCCGGCTTCTCCATTCCTACCTCGGGTATTTCAGAAGGACACACGACAGAAGGAGGATCGATGCGCGACCAGGACAACCGCAAAGCGACCGGCCTTGAGTCCCAGCGCGCACCCGCCTGTAAATCAGTCACACAGGGTGGCATGCCCCTTATGGGCCTGATGGCTCTGCAAAGGAGCGTCGGTAACGCGGCCGTGGTGGAGATGCTCCGGCGGGCTGGACATCCCGGGGCGCAGGGGGTGGAGGGTCGGCATCAGCATGGTCTCGGCCAGAGTGAGGAGCCGGAGGTGCAGCGTTCCGCTGTTCATGACGTCTTGCGTTCCGGCGGTCGGCCCCTTGACGAGACGATCCGCACCGACATGGAAGGACGATTCGGTGAGGACTTCTCCGATGTTCGCATCCATGACGACCACGCCGCCGAAAGCTCCGCAGCCGAGTTGGGGGCCCGCGCCTATACGTCTGGCCGTCATGTGGTGATCGGCAGCGGCGGCGCCGACCGACATACCCTGGCTCACGAACTAGCCCATGTCGTGCAGCAACGCTGGGGCGCGGTCGCAGGCACCGACAACGGCTCCGGTCTGAAGGTGAGCGATCCCTCCGACCGGTTCGAGCGCGCAGCAGAGACGCATGCCATTCGGGTGATGAGGTCGGCCACCGCCAGCAGCACAGCTGCTACGGGTTCCGAGCCCATCGACGCGGCCCCGATGGAGTCGGAGCTGACCTCGTCCGTTCCTGCGACTCGGTCCCTTACACCGCACCAGAAGCCCGCGATGGCCCCCGTCGTGCAGGGCTCGCCCAGGGCACAGACCCCACCCGTGGACAGCATGCACACGGACGCCGCCGCACCCAGCGGCGTACCGGACCAGGCTGTCGCGCCGTCAGGCGGTGCCATCGCCGTGCAGCGTGCCGTCGGGGTGGAACTCGAGACCGGATTCGCGGTGAGTCCACCTCCCGACATGGAATACGCCAGCGTCGTGGAGGGGCCTCGGATCGGTGAGTCCGGGCCGCCTACCTTCGTCATCGACTTCGACACGTTCCAGGGCAATCACATCATCGAGATCGTGAGCACGCCGACCACCGCGATGACCGGGGAGCGCAGCCGAGCCGACAGGAAGCAGACGTTCGCCGCCATCGACGAAGCGGTTCGCCGGTTGAAGGCGGCCGGTCCAGATGCGACGTTGAAGGACATCTTCCCGGCCAGCGAGGGTTACGTGGTCGATCCGGCATTCGCCGATGTGCCGTTGGTCGAACCGACCGGCGGGATGACGCAATCGCACCGGTACGCCCAGTACACGGTCGGCGTGCCGCTGAGCGGCGTCTACGACGTGATGGCGATGGCGCAGAGCGGGATGACCGAAGGGGCCGAGACGGTTCCGAGCTTCGTCTACGCACGCAAGAACGACCTGAACGCGTTGGCCTTCGCTGATCGTGTGGCCGCGATGTTCGCCAGCTTGCGTACGAGCCTGGACCGTCCACCGGAGGAGCAGAGCAAGCAGGGTTACGACCAGGAACTGGCCGACTCGCTGGACGATCGATCGCACCTCCGGGACGTCGCAGAGCTGCGGGGTTTCATGGCGGTTGCGGCCGCGCAGGTCGGGGCAAGGTTGTCGAGCCTGGTCAGAGCGGAGGACGACCACGACCGCGCCGTGAAGAACCACACGCTCGTCGCTTCCCGCACCTCGCTCGCGGCGATGCGTGGGGCCTTGTCGGACAAGGTCAAGAAGTTCCTCAAGGAGAACCGTGAAAGCTTGGCCCTGGAGTTCGAGTCCAGCTATCGAGCGGCGTTCTCCGATCTCGTCACGAAATCGTTCGAACGGCGCGGAATCGATCCCCCCGAGCCGGGTCAGCTCCTCAAGCTCTCGGTGACCCCTGAAGGGAAAACCGCCGAAGCGTATTGGGACAACGCGCTACGCCAGCTGAAGCTCGGGAAGCAACTCGACCAGTACGAGATGCTCGGTGTGCGCACCAACTCGAAGCGCATGGACGACGACCTCGGTAACCGAGAGGTTCCGCTGGCGTTGTTGGAGTTGCGCCTCTTCGGGGGCCGCGAAGGGTTGTCGGTCGAACAGCTCGAGAAGAACACCGGCATGATCGCCGACAGGGTGCGGGCCGCTGACGATGCGGCCACGGCAGGTCGCCCGGTGCGGCCGTCCACACGTCTCAATCCGCCAGGGCGGCCGGGTATCGTGTCGATCCCCTTCGAGGCGGGCGTGTCCGTCCTCCGCGACCTGCAGACGAAGCTGGTGGCCGTTCTAGCTGGCCAGGTTGCCAAACGTGCCGTACAGCCGCATGCGCCCGGCAGTGCTCGGATCACGATCGACGTGGTCGGATTCGCCAGCCCTCCACGGAGTCTGGTGCGCGACACCGCGAAGGACACCGGGCAGAGACGAGCGGAGGCGGTCGAGGGCGCTCTTCGTGCTCACATCGCCGTTGCGCTGGCGGAGGTCCAGCCACCCGGCACATCCGAGGTCGCCACGAAGGATGTGCGGATCACCTCATCGTCAGGAGGACGAGGAGGTGAGCGGGTGGACGTGCACGTCGACGAGAACCGGGCATGAAGCTGGAGGCCGTCGTCAAGCAGCGGCCGCAGCAGCGCTGCGGCGCCCCCTGACCGTGCCGGGCGAGCCAGTTGTGGCGGCAGTCGGCCCCCCGGCACGGTGATCTTCCCGAGTCTCGCGGCACTGGGCCACCGCTGATCGTGAGACGGCTCCCCGCACGGTGGGGGTCGCCACTCACTCACGTGGCGCCGAGGAGGGCGTCCTGGCGCAGCGTGCGCAACCCGGGTTCCTTGACGTAGCGGACTGGCCTCATCGCCTCCGTGATGAAGTGGATCACGCAGTTCGACGCGTTATCGCGTTGCTGCTGATGGACGAAGGCGGCGCCGAGCCGGTGACGCTTGGTGATGCCGCTTCCCGGGTCGGGAATGCCCACGACGGCGAGCAGGTGGCCGATCTCGGGGCCGGTGAGTCCGGTGGAGGTCTCACCCAGGACGTCGGCGACCTGTTGGACGAGCGCGGCGTCCCAGGCAGGGAATCGGGTTGTCAAACTTGCCCTTCGAAAGGTGGGAGCGGCGGTCGTGTTGCCATCGGATCGCGGCCGATGACCAGGGCTGCGTAGCGGCTGTCGGGGGCCGCGGCGAGTTCGGCGTGGCGCTGTGTAACGCCGGGGCTGTTGCAGGTTGAGCCGGTCGTCGAGGCCGAGGTCGTCGCGGTAGCGGCGGAACCGTGCGCCGCGAGCGGCTTCGGAGACGAGCGTGCCGCGTTCGGTGGGGAACAGGTCCAGGCCGTAGCCGAAGTAGGGGAGCCCGTGTGTGACCCAGTGCTCGACCACTTCCGCTGACCATCGGCGCACGGTCAAGACGCTGTTGAACGACAGCAGAACGACATCCTCAAGCAGCAGCCACGTCACGTTCACAGAGGAAGTGGGCGAGCACGTCTTGCGGCACGGTCTGCCCAAGACCGCCTTTGTTTCTTCCAGTCGTCAGTATGGGAACAACCACGCCAGGACCAGGCGTTCCCGATCAGGGCTGGAGCCAGCGGTCGAACCAGGCACAGGTGCGGCGCAGGACGTCGAGTTGGTGGTTGCGTTCCCGGATCGAGTGGCCCTCTCTGGGGTAGATCACGAATTCGTGCTCGGCGCCGAAGTGGCGCAGTGCCCGGTGGAAGTACACGGCCTGGCCGAGCGGGACGTTGGTGTCCTCGGCACCGTGCAGGATCAGCACCGGAGTGCGGACGCGGCTGGCGAAGGAGACCGGGCTGACCGCGTCATGCGGGTGCGGGCCGATCCCATCCCACCCGATGCTGCCGCCAAGCGCAACGTCGAACTGGCCGTACTCCCCGGTCGCGGCGAGCATCCCCCAGTCGATGACACCGGCGTTGACCAGCGCGGCGCGAAACCGCTCGGTCTGCCCGATCGCCCAGGCGGCCATGAACCCGCCGTGGCTCCCGCCGGCGATGCCCAGTCGGTCGGGGTCGGCGATGCCCTCGGCGATGAGCAGGTCGATGCCGGTCAGGATGTCGGTCCATTCCTCCCGGCCGACCCTGCCCGCGACGCTGGCCGCGAACTCATGACCGTGGCCCTGGCCGCCGCGCGGGTTGGGCAGGAATACCGCGTATCCAGCGGTGGCCAGCCACTGTGGCTGTGCGCTGTGGAACGAGAACAACTGGAGGCGATCGGCGTACCGGTCGTAGGGGCCTCCGTGCACGATCGTGACGAGCGGGAACGGGCCGTCCGAAGCGGATTTACCGACGGGCAGTACGAGCAGACCGTCCAGATCGAGGCCGTCGGCGGCACGATAGGCCAGCGGTCGCTGGGTGCCAAACGTGATGCCGTCCAGTTCGGGGCGGGTGTCCGTGATCTTCCGCAGCGGTCCGGTTGGTGGCCCGACGTGAACGTTCGTGGGTTGGTAACGGGTTCCGGTCAGTGCCGCGATCGTCTTGCCTGCGGGGGTGGTGGTGAGGGCGTCGAGGTGGCCGGGGTGCTGCGACAGTGGCGTGGGAGCGTCGGGGTCGAGCCGGGCCAGGGTCGTGTTCAGGCCGTCGGCGAACACCACCAGAGGGGCGGCGTCGGTCTGGCACAGTTCGGTGGGGCACATCGGAAGGTCGGCGGTGCGGTTGCGCTGGACGCGGCTGCCCATAGCCAGGTCGAACACCGCGGTGCCGGCTTGGAGGACCGGTGGCGTGAGGGCGATGTAACCGAGGTGCCAACCGTCTTCGGCCGGCCACCAGGCCAGAGAGTGTGCGTCGGCCTCGACCGATCCGAGGTCCTCCGCGGTCCCCGTGGTGGGGTCGAACAGGTGCAGTCGGCCGGTGCGGGGGCCGTAGTCCTTGTCGGCGCTGGCCTGGGTGAGTACGGCGAGCGGGCCACCGTCGGGTCGTTGCCGCAGTTCCACGACGTGCCGGTCGCCGAACACGCTCGGGGTGGTGACCTGGCCGGTGCGCAGGTCGAGCAGGCGCAGCCGAGCACGCGGTTCGCGCTCACCGACGACAATGGCGTCGTCGCGGTCCTGGGCGCGGCGCGTGTCCTGCTCGGTGGGCTCGTCCTCGGCGAGCAGAGCGACCAGATTGGGATCGGCGAGCGGCAGGTGGTCGACGATGCCAGCGCGCCAGCCGGTCAACGCGATCACCACGCCGTCGGCGGGGGTGAGCCGGTGCAGCTGCAGAGTGCCACGCTCGTCGCGGTCGGACAGGAAGTACAGCGAGCGCGAGTCCGCGGACCAGCGAGGCCGGGACTCCGTCGCGGTGTCGGCTGTCGCCCGCCGCCACGCACCGTCGCCTTCGATGTCGGCGAGCCAGAGTGCGGTGTCGAGGTGGTCACCGATTCGGCTGGTGGGGGCGAGAACGTAGCAGAGCAGATGCCCGTTCGGAGCGAGAGCCGGGCTCTGCGGGACGCGACCCTCGACCACGAGTTCGGCGGTCAAACCTTTCATGCGATCAGTGTGCCAACGTCAACAGCGCACCACATGGACGAGTCATTCCACTTGGCGCGCTCGGACGAAGTGTGCAGCTGCACCGGCGGTGCAGCACCCCAACGCCCGGCCAGTCGAGGTGCAGATAAGCACTTCGGACCATAAGCGTGGTCCGGTCCGCAAGCTGCTCGGCAGGCCGGTGTTGACGACCTCGGTAGCGAACAACCTGCGGAAATCGTGCGGGAGGAACCTGATCGGGCCGCCGTCGACGTCGCGCAGGTCGGCGTGTTCCAGGGTCCGCTTCAACCAGTTGCGGACCGCGGCAGCTGTCGAACGACAGCAGAACGACAGTCCGACGGCGCCACTAAAATGAGAGTGGCCGGGGGCCACTGTTGATCATCGGCTCGGTCGCGTTGCTCATCGGCGGCGCGCTGCTCGGCGGCGTGCTGCGTTCCCACACCTGGAGGTGCCGAGAAGAGTGGGGCCCCGCGCGCGTGATGAGCTGGCCGTTGCGATCGACGAGACGAGGTGTGCGCTGCAGGAGCTGCGCGAGACCTGGGATATCGGCATGCGGAGGACCCTGGCCCAGCTGGACCAGGTGCACCGGTTGACTGAGCAGCTGGCGCAGCGCGTGGCCGACTACCAAAGTCTGCGGAGGCCCTCCGATCGTCGTTGAGGGGTTCACGCTCCTGCGGTCAGGTAATCGACCCGGACGGCATGACGCCGCGGGTGACGTCCTCAACGCCGTCGCGAGTGCGACAGGGCAATCTGGCCAGACAGTGGCGTAGGTCAGAGGCCAGCAGGAAAGGTGTAGGGCTGGGGCGGGACGACCGGCCCCCCGACGTCGAGCTGGATCACGTCGTGTGCGCCAAGCGGGAGCGTGCGTGGGTCACCGTTCACCTGCTTCCCATTGACGAACGCGGTGACCGGCCCGGTCAGCGAGCCGACCTGGTTGGGCCTCAGCGGCTGGTGCCAGATGTCGAAAAAGTCCCCGAGCGTGAAGGTTCGCTGCACGGGGGACTCGACGTGGATCACGCCGGTCTCGTCGTGGGTGTGCAGCCAGTAGATGGCGCTGCCGGCGTCGACGAACGGCCCGTTCTGCGACGGCTCGAGCTGATAGGGCGGCACGATCCCGACTCCGTAGGGCACCAGCTTCTGCTGCCCGTTTCCGTAGATCTGCAGGTGCGCGTGGATGTGGAAGACCAGCTGCTCGGTGGAGTTGGCCTCCACCCCGTCGACCGGAGCACCGTTGGCCTCCCCTGCGGTGGTCGCGAGCAGGGCGGCGTTGGTGTCCATCTTCGATGCCGATGACGCCCCGGCGGCCGAGGGGCGGTTGGTGGTCACCGCGAGGATGGCGATCACCAGCACGATGACGAGAGCGCCGCCGCCACCGATCCACCAGCCCCATGGCCGGGTACGGCGGGCGGAGGCCACCGATCCGCTTCGGGCCCGGGCTCGCGCCGAGGACGCAGCCGGATGTCGTTGACGGGCTCCCTTTCCCATACAGCTATTGTCCTACGGTCTCCGTACGGAGGCAGTAGATGATGCTGTGCGTCACGTTATCCGCGAATGAGCCGCCCCGATGGGAGTGGGGTCGTAGGTTCGAATGTATGCGCTCGCCCCAGCGTTCAGCCGTGACCCGGTCGACGACCGCCCGCGGTTGTACCAGCGGGATTGTCTCGATCACAGCGCCGGACGCCCGCTGCCCGGACGTGACGAAGCAGCTGTCTGCGGTGCAGTCCTGTTGAAGGGGACAAGCCGGGGAATGGTTCGCCGCCACGTGGAGAGAGGCGACCCAGGACGGGCCGAACCGCGGAAATCGTCGAGGAGCTCGAGATTGTGAAGTCTGGCAAGCACGTGTTCCGGCCCCCGTTGGTCACGACGAGGGTGACCTGGACGGAGAGCAGACGCAGCTCGGATGACTGACACCGCCGAAACACCGGTGGCTGCCGCCCGAGGAGCCGGCTCCCCTGAGGCCACGGGTGGCACGCTGGATTTCCTGGTGAAGGGGATGACCTGTGGTTCGTGTGCCAACCGGGTGCAACGCGCGCTGCGTAAGCAGCCTGGAGTGGCTGGCGCGGATGTCAACTTCGCGACCGCGACTGCGCGGGTCCTGCTCGACGCCGACGGTGCTGACGCTGCGACGCTCGAGGCTGCCGTAGCGAAGGCGGGCTACGAGCTGCAGCGGCCCGACCTGCCAACGGATAGCGCTGACCGTGGCGACGACGGCAGGGCAGATGCCGATGAGGACGCGAGGCAGCGGTCGTGGTTGCGGCGGGTGCTCGTGGCGTGGCCGTTGGGCCTGGCGGTGATGGGCATCGGGTTCTGGCCTGCGGCTGTGGACCAGGCGCGGGGCCCGTGGGTGCAGCTGGCGGTGTCGACGCCGGTGCAGTTCGTGGTCGGGTGGCCCTTCCTGCGTGAGGCGGGCCGCCGAGCCCGAGCGCGGTCGGCGAGCATGGACACGCTCGTTGCACTCGGCACCCTGACCGCCTATGTGTTCTCGCTGGTCGAGCTGCTGCGCGGGGGACACGCGCTCTATTTCGAGACGTCGTCGTTGCTGATCGCCTTCTTGATTCTGGGCCGCTACTTCGAGGCTCGTGCCAAGCGGCGCGCGGGGAGGGCGATGCGGGCGTTGCTCGAGTTGGGCGCGAAGGAAGCGCGACTCGTCCGTGGCGGCGCCGAGGTGATGGTTCCGGCCGATCAGGTGCGGCCCGGGGACGTGTTGCGGGTGCGGCCGGGGGAGAAGGTTCCCGCTGATGGCGAGGTGATCGACGGCGCGTCTGCTGTGGACGAGTCGATGCTGACCGGCGAGTCGGTGCCGGTGGACAAGACCGTGGGGGCCACCGTGGCCGGGGCGACGGTGAACACGAGCGGTGTGCTGACCGTTCGGGCGACCGCGGTCGGGCGGGACACCGCGTTGGCCCAGATCGCCGCGCTTGTCGCGGCCGCGCAGAACGGCAAGGGGCAGGCCCAGCGCTTGGCCGACCGTGTCTCGGCGGTGTTCGTCCCCGCAGTGATGCTCATCGCCGCGGCCGCCTTCGCCGGATGGTGGCTGATCGGCAGCGATCCACTCACCGGGCTGGTCGCGGCGGTGGCGGTGCTGATCGTGGCGTGTCCGTGCGCACTCGCGTTGGCCACTCCGGTGGCGATCATGGCCGGCACGGGACGCGGCGCGAGCCTGGGAATCCTGATCAAGGGTGCGGAAGTGCTCGAACGCACCAGGAAGATCACCACGGTGGTGTTCGACAAGACCGGCACCCTGACCCGCGGCGAGATGAGCCTGATCGGCACCCACGTCGGCGTCGGAATCGACGAGGCCGTACTCCTGCGCCGGGCGGGAGCGGTGGAGGCCGACAGCGAACATCCGATCGGTAGGGCCGTTGCGGCTGCTGCCGGCCGGGCGGCTGGGGTGCTGCCCCGGGTGACCGGCTTCGCCGCGGTGGCCGGTCACGGCGTGCGGGCCGAGGTCGAGGGCGTGATGGTGTGGGTGGGACGGCGCAAGTTCCTCGCCGACGCCGGGCTCATCCTGTCCGACGAGCTCGCGGCTGCCGCCGATCGGGTCGAGGCGCAAGGCCACACCGCCGTGTTCGTCGGCTGGGACCGCGGTGTCCGTGGGGTGCTGGCCGTTGCCGACACCCTCAAGAACGGCGCCGGCGACACCGTCGCCGAGTTGCACCGGATGGGCCTGCAGGTCGCCATGATCACTGGTGACAACAGCCGGACCGCCCAGGCGATCGCGCAGCAGGTGAGTATCGACACGGTGCTGGCCGAGGTGTTGCCCGCAGACAAACAGTCCGAGGTGGCGCGGTTGCGGGCCACCGGGCGGGTCGTGGCGATGGTGGGTGACGGAGTCAACGACGCCCCCGCCCTGGTTGCCGCCGATCTGGGCATCGCGCTGGGGACCGGCACCGATGCGGCCATCGAGTCCTCGGACCTGACGCTGATCCGCGGGGACGTGGCAGGAGTGCCGACCGCGATCCGACTCGCGCGCCGCACCTATCGCACGATCTGGCAGAACATCGGCTGGGCCTTCGTCTACAACCTGGCGCTGATTCCGCTGGCCGCGTCCGGGCTGCTCAATCCGATCATCGCCGGCGCGGCGATGGGCTTCTCGTCGGTCAGCGTGGTGGCAAACTCGCTGCGGCTACTGCGCTTCCGTGACCGCGGTTAAGGAGATAGTCCAGTTTCGGTTCCGCGGCGCAGGAGTTCGGGCACTGCGCGTTCGTCACTCACCAGATCAGGACGGCTGCACACATCGGGGCCTGAGTGAAGATCAGCGTGGCCAGTGCGGCCGGCCCCAGAAGCAGCGCCGCCATCGCAGCTGTTTGGGCAAGACGCGCGCGGGCCGGATTGGGCGGAAACAGCAGCCGTTCCACACGGTCGGCGACACCGGCTTTGGCTGCGCCGAGCCCCGGAACCGGGAGCGGGTTTGGCACCGATACGCCGGGTGCGCACAGAGAGAGCAGCGCGTCGACGACACTGTCGCGGCCATGGCGGCGCGCGGCCACGTCGTCGGCGGCCAGCTCGGCCAGCCGCGCGACCTCGCGGGCGCCTTCGGTGAACAACCGGCTGCCGGGCAGGATCCGCGCCAATGCTGCGGTGAAGGCCAGCAGTTGGTGGTGACGCCCGGTCAGATGGGCGCGTTCGTGGGCCATGACCGCGGCCAGCTGGGACGCGTTGAGCGCGTCGAGCGCCGAACGTGTGATCACGATTGTGTCGGTCCGCCCGGGCAGGCATTAGACGCTGCGATGCGGAGCGTCCACGACGAGCGCGCCGCCAGGGCCGCGTGGTGTCCCGCGGGCGGCCAGCAGCGCGGCCTCAGCGTGGCGGCGGGTGTCCGCGCGGCTCCGGCGCAAGGCGAGCGCCACCCGGGCGCCGACCACCGCGATCCCTATGGCGGTGAGTGAGGCCGCGGCGGCCATCCCCGCTTGGACGATCCCGCCGCGATCTCCACCGGCCACTGCGGCGAGCTCGGTGACGCAGCCGCCGACCGCCCCGTCGAGGTGTCCCCAGGTCTTCATCAACTCCCCGCCGAGCAGACCGGCCGCTGCCGCCCAGGACCCGAGCACGCTGCCCATGGCAGCAATCCACGCCGCCATCCCCAGTCGCGGTGCGATCCCGGAACGGGTGGCTCGGACCAGCAGCGATGGCCCGATGACCATCACCGCCAAGGCATAGGCGAGAAAACAGACGGCCAGGCTCATCGGGGCGTTCCACCGGCGCGGCGGCCCAGGACCTGTTGCAGCCGGGCCAACTCGTCATCGGTCATCTCCCCGACGAAGTGGGTGAGCACGGCTTCGGAGTCGGTATCGGTATCCAGGGCCTGGCGCATCAACGCGGCGGTGTGCTCGGCGTGGCTGACCACAGTGTGGAAGCGGTGGGCCTTTCCTTCCCGCACCCGGGTCAGGTGGCCCTTGCGGTAGAGGTTGTCCATGGTGGACAGCACCGTGGTGTAGGCGATCGCGCGGTCCCGCTGCAGTTGCTCGAGCACCTCGCGCACCGTGCCCGACCCGCCCATGGCCCACAGCCGGTCCATGACGACCGCCTCCAGTTCACCGAACCCGCGCATGCCACCTCCACGACGTCGACCGCGCCCACCCGGTTCAGCATAGATCGAGCTACTACCTCCGTACGGAGGGCGTAGGTTCGGGGGTGTCGAGCCTGTCGACGATGCCACCCGCCGCGTTGGGGTTCGGGCGTCGATCGACGGAACGAGATCACAATTGAGGACGGGATGATGTGCGGGATTTCGGTCGGCATGGGCCTGTCGGGACTCATGGTCATGTTGACGGTCGTGGCGGTGCTGGCGCTGGTCGGCGTCTGGCTGGTCCGCGGGTTGCGCGCCGAAGGTGGCGACGTGAACCGCCTCGGCACCGGCCCTGTGGACAGCGATCCCGCGCGTGAGTTGCTGCGCCGGCGCTTTGCCGCCGGCGAGATCGACGATGCGGAGTACGAGCGGCGGCTGTCCGCGCTCACCTGGTGGCGATAACCCGAGGCGTGCCCGTCATCTCACGGTTAGCAGTTCCAGTCGGGCATGGCGCGGCCCTGCGCCTACATCGGGAGCGAGTCGCGCTCGCCAGGACTGGTCGCCGTTGCCTCTGACCCGTTGCTACTGTCTCCGTACGTAGGCAGTAGATGGGTTGTGAGGAAGGGCGCCGAATGGCTATGGGGGAGCGCGGCAATGGGTGAGCTGCTGGTGGGGACGACGCTGTTGGTGTCGTTTCTGGGTGGGGTGGTGGCGTTGCTGGCCCCGTGCTGTGTGTCGGTGATGCTGCCCGCATACCTGGCGACCGGGTTTCGCCACCGCGGCGGGGTGTTACCCGCGACGCTGGTCTTCGGCGTCGGGATCGCCACGGTGATCCTGCCCATCGGATTGGGCGCCGCCGCGCTGAGCAGGCTGTTCGTCAATCAGCACCTGGTCATCTATCTGATCGGTGGCGTCCTGATGGGCGTGGGCGGGGTCGCTGTACTTGGCGGCCGGGCACCGACTGCCCATGCCCGCCGGCCGGGGCGCGGCTGGTGGTGGCTGATGATGCGCGGGCAGCGACGCAGGCCCGACGACGCCAGCGCCGAGCAGCAGCTCGCCGCGTTGCGCGCGGAGATCGACATCCTCAAGGCCGATCGGGCCGGGCAGTCCACATCAGGACATTCGTAATGTCGGGCTGGTTCTCCGTGGTTATCGCCGTGTTGTTCTCCGGGGTGGTTGCGGTGCTGGTGATCCCCGCGGTGTACGTGTTCTGCGTGCGCCCGGTGCTCAGCGCGCGCAGGCACGGCCGTGGCCGGGCACGTGGGCTCGGCGCGGGTACGGCCCGGACGGCCGAACCTGGCCGCCAGCTCGTCGAGCGGCCCGCGGAGCGCGACGCTCCACTCGCCCACCAGCCTCGTCATCGACACGAGATGCCAGCAGATGCGGAGCGGTGGCCCTGAGTCCGCAACCGATGTCCACAGCAGCGCCCGATTTCATCGGCACTCGTCGCCGGCCGCGCGGCGTGTTACTCGGGCTGCTTGTTGCGCTGCTGTGGCTGGTGTTACCTGCCCCCGCCGCGTCTGCGCACGCCTATCTGCTCGCGAGCACTCCACCTGACGGCTACGCGGTGCCTACTTCGCCAACCGCGCTGAGCCTGGACTTCGATCAGTCCGTCTCCATCAGCGTCGCCCCGCTGGAGCTGACCGATACCGTCGGCGAGCCCCATTCGGTCGGGCCCGCGATGCTGTCGTTGGGGGGACGACGGCTCTCGGCTCTGGTGCCTGCACGGTTGCCGAACGGGGGGTACCGGATCCGCTGGGAGGTCACCGCCGATGACGGCGACCTGGTGTCGGGAACCATCACCTTCACCGTCGGGCCCGGCGCGATCGCTCCCGCCGGCGGGTCCGGTGCCGTGGTGGAGTCGCCGGTCGTGGTCGTGGCCCGCTGGGCACTGTTCGCCGGGCTGGCCCTTGCGCTGGGAGGGCTGGCCGGTGACCGGCTCACCGGCCGCGTGCTTCACGAGGTGGACGCCGACCGGGCCGCACGGCCACGGCCACTGATCATTGTCGGGGCCGGGCTGGGCGCGGTGGCCGCGGTCGTGCTCGCCGGCGCGCAAGTCGGTCTGAACCTGGGGCAGCTGGTCAGCACCAGGCCCGGGCGGGTGCTGGGGGTCGAGATCCTCGCGTTCGCCCTCACGGCTGCCCTCGCTGGTCTGGGCCGTCGCCACCGGGGCCCGATCGTGTGGACCAGCGTCGCGGTCGCTCTGCTGGTCGTGGTGGTCGCCGAGGGGCTGCGGGCCCATCCACACGAGGACAGCCCGATCCTCGGGACCGCGCTGACCATCGCCCACCTGCTCGCCGCCGGCATCTGGATCGGCACCCTCGTGCACGTGCTACGGGTCGCCCACCGCTGGCGCGACCGGGTCGGCTGGACCCGGCTACTGATCCATGACTACGCCCGCCTAGCGCTGATCCTGGTCGCGGTCGTGGTCGCCACCGGCGCCGCCGAAGCCATCATCGTGCTCCCCACACCCGCCTCGCTGATCACCACCCGATACGGGCTGGTGCTGCTGGCCAAAGTCGCCCTCATCGCGGTGGTCCTCGCGATCGCCACTCTGGCCCGGCGCCGCCTACGGCACTCAATCCGTGCCGCGGCGGGGCAACCGTTGGGGCGCGCTGTCCGGGTCGAGGCCGCCGGACTGGTCGGGGTCCTCGCCGCCACCGCGGTGCTCGTCTCCGTGACGCCGGCTGGCCCCAGCAGCACCGACCTCGCCGCGCCACCCCCGCCTGTCGGGCCGGTCGTGCCGGTCGGCACCCTCGCCGGGCAGATCACCGTGAACGCCAGCGCCAGCGCTGGGCAGCTCGTGATCCGCATGAGCAGCCCCGACCGTGACGACCTGGGCACCGACGACACCGGCCCCGCCAATACCGGGTCAGACAACACCCCCGTTGTCGCTCAAGGTGGCGCCAACGGCGACGGCGCAGCGCCGGCGGACTACCGGATCAGCGCGCTGCTCACCGCACCAGGAGCCGCCCCTGCCGCACTCAAGCTGCGGGGCTGCGGGCCGGGTTGTTTCACCAGCCCGGTGACCTGGCAGCCCGGCAACGACCAGCTACGGCTGACCGTCTCGGCAGCACCCTGGTCCGGCGGGACCGCCACCCTGGACATCCCATGGCCGGCGACGAGCGACCCGACCCTGCTACCCGCCGTGCTGGTCGCCATGCGCGGGGTCAAGCAGATGACCGTGCACCAGGCCGTCACCAGCAACTACACCGGCGACCCCGGCGCGGAAACCCCGTTGTCCTTCAGCGGTACGGACTACCTCGCTACTGAGCCCTACGGCAGGGGCGGCGGCAAGCCAGTGATCCTGACCAGCCGACCCGAGGAGACCGAGATCGGACTCGGGTTCCCCGGCGGCATCGCAATCCGCCTGTCGCTAGGCCCCGATCATCGGATCCTGCACGAGGTGGCGACCACCCCCAACCACCTGATCACCACCACGTTCGAATACCCACCCGACGCGAGGCCGTGAGAGCGAGACCTCGCTGGTATTCGCTCTCTCCGGCCGCCGGTGCGGCGACCGTGCTGACAGGCCGACGCCCCGGTTCCGGAGAGCCGGGGCCGCGACGTCAGGTGTTGATCAGTGCAGCAGGTGCGGCTCACTCACCGGCCGCTCTTGCGGCGGCGGGGGACAGCACCCCGCCACCCCAAGGGGACGGGGCCGACAGGCCCTGCCAGCACGCGAGGAGGCGCCATGGTCACCAAAGAGCGGCACGAGCTGAGGCTCTGCTGGGTGTCGATCGAACTCCATCGACACGGACTCGTCTAGCGACGCCGTCCGGCGGCGTCCTCGACCCGGCCGACGACATCCGGTTCTCCCTGTTCCTTCGATCCTCGCCGCCAGCACTGACATTCACTTGCGTCTACTGACACAACGTCTGCGCAATCCACTGACAGCCAGCCTGCGCTCAACAGTCTGGGGGGACCCCCGCGGCTCAGGCCTGACGGTCGAACTGTCATAACGTCGATTATCGGCTAAGGGGAGTCGGGGGTTTCGGGTGCGGACCCTCTCACCACCCAGGTCGAACGGTGAAGCAGGCGGATCGACATCGAGCCGACGATCTCATGACGATCCGCCCACGCCTTCTCTACATCGGACAGAGCGACCGCCCGTGCGTTGATCGGGAATGGGTCAACTGCCGCCCCTGTCAGTCGACGTCAGGGCTCCGGGCCACCAGTCGAGTCAGCTGAGCGGATGGCTCGGGGCGTCCTTCACCCACGCCATGATCTTCTCGGCGTCGCCGATCGGCGGATAGATCAACTCGGCGTTGATCATCTGCTTGATCCCCTTGGCGTCCTCGCGGGTCTTGACGACCGTGCGGTCCCATCCTCTGGTCAGGACTGCGCCGGTCGGACCGAGATCCAGACACGTCACGTAGGGGGGAGGCGCGAAGGGCGTCTGCCGTGCGCCCAGCAGGTCCGCGGCCGCGTTGACGCCGGCGAAGTGGCCCTGCGGCATGGCGTACTGGCAGCTCTGCATCACCGTGTGGCCCTCCTCCACGTGCGGTGCTGCGGTGTCTCCCGCCGCGTAGACGCCGGGCACCCCGGTCACACGCAGGAACTCGTCGACGGTCAGGCGTCCCAGTTGGTCCCGGGGCGCGGGAACCTGCTCGGTCAGCGGGCTGGCGACCATTCCGGCCGTCCAGATGACGGTCGCTGCTGCGATCTCGGATCCGTCGGAGAGCCGCGCTCCCTCAGGTGTCACGGATTCCAGGCTCACTCCGAGTCGTCGTTCGACCCCGAGCTCGTTCAGTGCTTCGAGGATCTGCGGTCGCGGACCCTCGCCGAGCTCGTGCCCGACATTCTCATTGCGGTCGACGAGGACGACCCGGACCTGCTCCGTCTCCTCCGCGACGGCCCGCAGCCGCCAGCCCAGCTCGGTCGCGATCTCGATGCCGGTGAAACCCGCGCCGACCACCACGGCGGTGAAGCGGCCCTCGGCTGCCGGCCTGCTGGGAAGCCGCTGAAGATGGGCGTCCAGAGCTGCAGCTCCGGCGAGCGTGTCGATGTCGAACAGGTACTCGGCTCCCGGCAACGTGGGGCGCACGACACGACTGCCGGCAGCGAGGATGAGCCGGTCGTAGGACAGGGTCGTCGGGGTTCCGTCCCGCCCGATCCCGCTGACCTCCCGCTTCTGCGTGTCGATTCCCGTGATCGTCGCCGCGACCCGCCGGACGCCGATCGGACCGAGGACCTGGTCGAGCGGAACACGCATCCGCCCCGGGTCGGCTTCGTAGAGGCGCGGTCGGATCACGAGGTCGTCTCCCGCGCTGACAAGGGTGACGCGCATGTCCGACGCAGCGACGCCCGCGTCCTGGCGCTGCCGCACCGCAGCCGCCGCGGACCGCACACCCGCGAATCCGCCACCGATGATCAGAACTTCCGGCACAAGTCTCTCCTTGCTCTTCTGCGATGCGTCTCATGAACGGCTCGTCAGCGCGCTGCGCCAGAGGAACCCAGCTGCAGCCGGACAGGGACGCTCTTCGCGGATGCCTTGCTAACGGCGTGTAGACGAGATCGGACGACGGCGGTGTGACAGGTTTTCGCGCTCGGTAGACGGGCGTCACAGGGCGAATCGCCCGCAGCACGTGTGCGGGGGCAGGTCCTCGGCGGGAGACAACAGCTTCATGCCGACCTCCCGCCGTCGATGACGACGGCCGAACCGGTGATGTAGGCGGCTTCGTCCGAGGCCAGGAAGGCGATGGTCGCAGCGATCTCGTCGGGCTCGGCGACGCGGCCGAGCGGGATGTGCGCCAGGATCCCCGACAGTGTGGCGGGGTCCGCGAGAGACGGCTCGGTCATCGGGGTGCGGACGTAGCCGGGACACACGGCATTGACCCGGACCTGCCGGTCGGCGAGGTCCAGGGCCAGGCTCCGCGCCAAGAGCACGGCGCCTCCCTTCGACGCGTTGTAGTCGGCGAAGCACCGCTCCGTCTGGAATGCGTTGACGCTGGCCACGAGCACGACCGCCCCACCCGCCCCATCCGCGATCATGGCCCGTGCGGCCGATTGGGTCGCCAGCAGCAGGCCTCGGACGTTGACGTCGAGGACCCGCGTGAACGCGGCAGGATCCAGCTCGAGCGCGTCCTTCCCCTCGCCATTGATGCCCGCCGCGGCCACGAGGACGTCCAGGCGCCTGCCCATGCCCGCGGCCGTGGCGACCGCCGCATCCATCGCCACTGGGTCCGTGACGTCGGCGACCTCGCCGTCCACGGCCGCGCCGGGCAGCGCCGCGGCCCGTGCCGCCTCGATCGCCGAGGCGACCTTGCAGGGGTCGCGGCCCACCAGGAACACCTCGGCGCCCTCCGCCGCCAGCCGGCGCGCAGCCGCCAGCCCGATGCCCGAGGACCCACCCGTCACCAGCGCCGTCCGTCCCCGGAACCGCCGTCCGTCGCTCACCTCCATCGCGGCAAGCCGATGTGGTGCGAATGCGTCATGGTCATGATTCCATCCGACTGTTCCCTCGGATGGCCTGGAGTCTTCGACACCTACTGAAGACGAGATGACGCCCCGCATCTGTGACAGCTGATCGCGAGGAAATTCTGGACAGTCAGTTTTCTCTGCATCGTCGTTTTACTGACTCCGCACAGCGGAAGAACGACGTCGACGCCGTAGCCGGGCATGCGTCCGGTCGCCCATCGCCCACGCCGACCGCGGGTGCGATGAGGTGATCCCCGGATACGGCGGCGGGATTTCGTCAGATGGCGAAGCCGCTCGACACGCCGGAAATCACGACTGGCGTGCTCATCGGAGATTCCTTCGGTGCGAGCGGGCGTCAGGCGATCGAGCCACCGTTGGCGTAGATGACCTGGCCATTGATCCAGCGGGCCGGACCGGCCAGGAAGGCGATGATCTCGGCGATGTCGGACGCTTGGCCGAGGCGCTCGAGCGGCGGCTCGGCGGCGATCCGGTCGATGAGTTCTTGGGGCTTGCCGTCGAGAAACAGTGACGTCGCGGTCGGGCCGGGGGCGACGGCGTTGACGGTGATGTCGCGCCCGCGCAACTCACGGGCGAGGATCAGTGTGATCGCCTCGACGCCACCCTTGCTCGCCGCGTAGGCGGAGTACGCCGGCCGCGCCAGCCGGGTGAGCGAGCTGGAGATGTTCACGATCGCACCGCCGTTGCGGACTCGACGGACGGCCTGCTGGTCGACCACGAACGTGCCGCGCAGGTTGGTGCGGACGATCCGATCGAATACCTCGAGGTCGAGCTCGGCCAGCGGCGCCAGCGGCATGATGCCGGCCGAGTTCACGACCACGTCGATCCCGCCGAACTCCTGCTCGGCCCGGTCGAACAGCGCTGCCACCCCCGTCTCGTCGGCGACGTCGGCCTGGACGGCGATCGCACGGCCACCGGCCTGCTCGACGTCCTTGGCGGCTTGCTCGGCGCCGTCCTTGCTGCCGCCGTACCCGATCACCACCGAGTAGCCCTCGCGACCCAGCCGGGCCGAGGCCGCACGACCGATCCCTTTAGATCCACCGGTCACGATCGCAACGCGCCCGGAATTCGTGGTCGCGGCGTTGTTCTCGGTCACCGTCTTGCTCCTGATCTTGATGGCTTGCTTGATGACTTCTCGGTCTTGCCCCGGTCGATCGATCAAATCCAGCGAATCGCAGACGGGAGGATCAACTCCGTTGATGCACAGGCCGGCAGTCCCGCAACGGCATGTTGCGGGAAATTGTAGACACCCGACTACTACGACATCAAAAGCCCGTCTCCGATCCGCCCGGGCATGCAAACCGTCACGACGGCTCGTAGGCCCACCCGAGCTCGAACAGTTGACCGCGCCGGGCCACCTCGGTGACGGGCAGCTTCTCGTCAGCGAGGCGGCGTTTCTTCCTCAAGAGGGGGCCGCCGACTTCGTTGAACGTCGACATCCCCCTGCGATTCTCGCTGCCTGGCCCTGAGCTCAGCGGGTCGGCCGACCGAGGCGCAAGCTGTAGAACATCTTTCGAGTCCTAGCTGCTCAGCGGTACTTTGGTATGGCGCTCGATCCGAGTCTGACGATGCCGGAGGTTGATCGTGCCCTTCTATCAGTTCACCGTGCCCAGCGGCGGGGCGACGTTGCAGCACAAGGCCGAGATCGCCGAGGCCGTGACGAAGGTTCACGCCGAGGTCACCGGCGCTCCGTCGGCCTACGTGCATTGCGCCTTCACGGAGGTCGGGGCCGACAGCATCTTCGTAGCCGGCGAGCCGGTGATCGGTCCCAGGCTGGTCGGCCTGATCCGATCTGGTCGTTCCCCCGAGGTTCGGGCCCGTCTGCTGCACGGGCTGGCTGATGCGTGGTGCGCGATCACCGGCGATGCGAAGGAGGATCTCGCGATCTTCATCGTGGAGATCCCTGGTGCGAACGTGATGGAGGCCGGGGTCATCCTGCCCGAGGTCTCCGAGGACGCCGGCGCGATCAGCTGAGCCTGCGGTCGAATCCCGGCTCAACCGGCTGGAGATCGCCCAGCTACTGCCGCTGCAACAGGATGAGCGGCGTGACGTAGTGCTCGGTCACCGTCCCGCCGAGATCACGAGCTGCCTCAGCAGCCGCTGCCGCCTCGTCGGCTGTCCAGTTGCTGAAGGTGCGGAACAGGCCGTGGACCTGGTCCGCGTCGAGGTCGATGTTCCATCGAAACTCCTCAACGTGGACGACGGCGAAGTCGCCACTCGATGACAAGAGACGGGCCCAATCCTCGGTGTCGAGTTCTCCAGGACCCGGCCTGACGGGCTCGTCGACACGCCGGGCGACGATCGCGTCGATGCGATCTCGGAACGGCGTGGTCGTGCGGGGATCACCGAAAGCTGTCCGCCACACCGCGAGATGGCCGTCTCGCACGACGGCTCGGTGCAGCTTGGGAATCACGACGCCCAGATCGAGCCAGTGCACCGATGTTGCCGCTACTGCCAGGTCGAACTGCGCGTCACCCATAGCCGCATCCTCGGCGCGGGCGACGACGACCTGAGCGCTCGGACATCGCCGTTGAAGGCGGGCCGCGAGTGCTCGACCGGGCTCGACCGCCACGACGTCGGCGCCGTCCTGGAGCAGCCGCATCGTGGCCTCACCGGTTCCTGCACCCAGTTCGATCACCCGCACACCGGGCCTCAACACCTCGAGCCCTCGAAGGCGGTCCCATAGAACTTCCGGGTAGGGCGGTCGCGCCCGCTGGTAGGTCTCGGCGAGAGCATCGAAGTGCAGGGGGCCGGCCACGTGATCCGACACTAGGCGGGCGTGCGGCGAATCGGTCGGTCAGGAGCCGACGTAGGCCGCCAGGTGCTCGCCGGTGAGGGTGGCACGGGCGGCGACGAGGTCGGCGGGTGTGCCCTCGAAGACGATCCGGCCGCCGTCGTGGCCGGCGCCGGGGCCGAGATCGATGATCCAGTCGGCGTGCGCCATGACCGCCTGGTGGTGCTCGATGACGATGACCGACTTGCCGGAGTCGACGAGCCGGTCCAGCAGGCCGAGCAGGTGCTCGACGTCAGCGAGGTGGAGGCCGGTGGTCGGCTCGTCGAGGACGTAGACGCCGCCCTTCTCGCCCATGTGCGTGGCCAGCTTGAGCCGCTGCCGCTCGCCGCCGGACAGCGTGGTGAGCGGCTGGCCGATGGTGAGATAGCCGAGCCCGACTGCTGCGAGCCGGTCGAGGATGGCATGTGCGGCCGGCGTGCGTGCCTCTCCGGCGCCGAAGAACTCCTCTGCGTCGGTCACCGACATCGCGAGCACCTCGCTGATGTCGCGGCCGCCGAGGTGGTAGTTCAGCACCGATGCCTCGAACCGCTTGCCCTCGCACTCCTCGCAGGTGGTGGCGATGCCGGCCATCATCGCCAGGTCGGTGTAGATGACACCGGCGCCGTTGCAGGTGGGGCAGGCGCCCTCGGAGTTGGCGCTGAACAGCGCCGGCTTCACCCCGTTGGCCTTGGCGAACGCCTTGCGGATCGGGTCGAGGAGACCGGTGTACGTCGCCGGGTTGCTCCGGCGCGAGCCGCGGATCGCGCCCTGGTCGATCGCCACGACCCCGTCCCTGCCGGCCACCGAGCCGTGGATCAGCGAGCTCTTTCCCGACCCGGCCACGCCGGTCACCACGACCAGCACGCCGAGCGGGATGTCGACGTCGACGCCCTGCAGGTTGTGGGTGTCGGCGCCGCGCACCTCGAGTGCCCCCGACGCTGTCCGCACCGACGGCTTCAGGGCGGCCCGGTCGTCGAAGTGTCGCCCGGTGAGCGTGCCACTGGCCCGCAACCCGTCGACGGTGCCTTCGAACACCACCTCACCGCCCGCGGTTCCGGCGTGTGGGCCGAGGTCGACGACGTGGTCGGCGATCGCGATGGCCTCCGGCTTGTGCTCCACGACCAGGACGGTGTTGCCCTTGTCGCGCAGTTGCAGCAGCAGGTTGTTCATCCGCTGGATGTCGTGGGGGTGCAGCCCGATGGTGGGCTCGTCGAAGACGTACGTGACGTCGGTGAGCGACGACCCGAGGTGGCGAATCATCTTGGTGCGCTGAGCCTCGCCACCGGAGAGCGTGCCCGACGGCCGGTCCAAGGAGAGGTAGCCCAGCCCGATCTCCACGAACGAGTCGAGGGTCCTTCCCAGCGTGGTCAGCAGCGGTGCCACCAACGGCTCGTCCAGACCGCGGACCCACCCGGCCAGGTCGCTGATCTGCATGGCGCAGGCGTCGGCGATGCTGATCCCCGCGATCTTCGACGACCGGGCCGCCTCGCTGAGCCGGGTGCCGTCGCACTCGGGACACGTGGCGAAGACGACCGCGCGGTCGACGAACGCCCGGATGTGCGGCTGCATCGCCTCACGATCCTTGGAGAGGAACGACTTCTGGATCTGGGGGATCAGACCCGCATAGGTCAGGTTGATCCCCTCGACCTTGATCTTGGTCGGCTCCTTGTGGAGCAGGTCGTGGAGCTCGCGCTTGGTGAACTTCCGGATCGGCTTGTCGGGGTCGAAGAAGCCGCAGCCGCGGTAGATGCGGCCGTACCAGCCGTCCGTGCTGTAACCCGGGACCGTGATCGCGCCCTCGTTGAGCGACTTGGTGTCGTCGTACAGCGCCGTCAGGTCGAAGTCGGATACCGAGCCCAAGCCCTCGCAACGCGGGCACATGCCGCCGGTGATGCTGAACTCGCGACGCTCCTTCACCTTCTGCCCGCCGCGATCCAGCGTGACGGCCCCCGCTCCGCTGATCGAGGCGACGTTGAACGAGAACGCCTGCTGCGATCCGATGTGCGGCCGGCCGAGGCGGCTGAAGAGGATGCGCAGCATCGCGTTGGCGTCGGTGACGGTGCCGACCGTGGAGCGGACGTTTGCGCCCATCCGCTCCTGGTCGACGATGATCGCGGTGGTGAGCCCGTCGAGTACGTCGACATCAGGCCGCGCCAGCGTCGGCATGAAGCCCTGCACGAAGGCGCTGTAGGTCTCGTTGATCATCCGCTGCGACTCCGCGGCGATCGTGGCGAAAACAAGCGAGCTCTTGCCCGAGCCGGACACGCCGGTGAACACCGTCAGCCGGCGCTTCGGGAGCTCGACGCTGACGTCCTTGAGGTTGTTGACGCGCGCGCCGTGCACGCGGATCAGATCGTGGCTGTCGGCAACATGCAGCGCAGACGACTGCGTGTCGGTCCTCATGGCCGTGCTCATCGTGTCTCCATCTGTGGGGCGGGGCCGCTGTTGGCGGCCACCGTCGGCGTCGCCTGGCTCGGGCCGACCATCTTGGCGCAGTACGTCGGGTTCTCGTTCGTGGGCACGCTCTCAACTGATCGGGCGTGCCGCAGATCCGGGTCACCTCGCGCGAGCGGTGCGCCGCCCGCCGTCGGAGTGTTGCTCCGCCGCCTCGACGACGCCGAGCGCGGGAGCGGGACGGGGGCGGCACTCAGTGGCCGCCCCCCGTCGCGGGGTGGTGTTCGCGCAGCAGATCAGGCCGCGGTGGCCGGATGGCTCAGCGCACCTCGAAGATGCGGATCATGGAACCCGCTGGATCGCGGAAGGCGCAGTCGCGAACGCCCCATGGCTGGTCGGTCGGCTCCTGGACGACCTCGGCGTCGCCGGCCTGAAGCCGCTCGAAGGTGGCGTCGAGGTCCTTGGTGGCCAGGTTGATGCTGGCGTAGGTGCCCTTGGCCATCATCTCGGCGATGGTGCGGCGCTCGTCGTCGGTGATACCGGGGTCGGCGGCAGGCGGGTGCAGGACGATGGACGTGCCGGGCTGGTCGGCGGGGCCGATCGTGATCCAGTGCATCCCCTCGTACTCGACGTCGTTGCGGACCTCGAAGCCGAGGGTGTCGCGGTAGAAGGCCAGGGAGGCCTTCGGGTCGTCGTGCGGGAGGAATGTCTGATAAATGCTGAGATCCATGGCGGTTACGCTAGGTGCGGCTCGGCAACCGGCGCTTCTCGATTCCTGATCGGTCTGGTCACCTGCTTCGCCACGCACGGCGGCATCCCCGCCATCGCGCGTGTCGTCTGGCGCCGGTAGACGCTGGGTGGCACGCCGACCAGCTCGGTGAAGCGCGTGCTGAAGGTGCCCAGCGACGAGCAGCCGACCGCGAAGCAGACCTCGGTGACGCTGAGATCGCCACGCTGCAGCAGTGCCATCGCGCGCTCGATGCGCCGCGTCATCAGGTAGGCGTACGGCGACTCGCCGTAGGCGAGCCTGAACTGGCGGCTGAGGTGACCGGCCGACATGTTCACGCCGCGGGCGAGTGCCTCGACGTCGAGTGGCTGCGCGTACTCCCGGTCCATCCGATCGCGGACACGGCGCAGCAGCGCGAGGTCACGCAGCTGCTGGGTCGCGGCGGGTCTGCTGGGCACGCGCGAGATCGTGCCACGTCGCGCCCGGAGTCGCGCCGGCGGACACGCGACGGGGCGGCCGGGGACACTCGCACCGGGTGATGTTGAGCTGTCATAACGTAGCGCCGACCAGCCGGGCTACCGGGTCGTGCAGTCATCGATGGTTCAGCGGCCGCGGCCGGTGCGTTCCTGCAGTTCGTCGATCCGCTTCGAGGTATCCGACGTGGACAGGTCGTCGGACGGCGCCTTCGCTGCGGCGGGGATCCGCGGCGGCGTTGTTCTCACTCATGAATCGAACGTATCTTCGAACGGACCCTCGCCAGTCGGGGCTTCGGACCCCTGACCGGGTGTCGGCCGGCGCCGTGGCGCTTGCGGTGCGTGCGCTCACGCACGTCCCACGGCAGGCTGTGGCCCATGCCTCGAGGCGAGCGTGACGGCATGCCCGACCCCGCGCGGGTCGCTGCCTCGCTGCGTGCCGTCCTGGCCGCCGTGGATGCCGGTGACGTGGCGGCCGACGACGCTCAGCGGGCGTATCTCGCGGGCGCAGCCGAGGCGCTGGAGTCCCTGGGGCGGGAGCCGGAGGGAGACCACTCCCCTGGCTCGGATCTCTCCCCCGACTCAGATTTACGTTAAAGGCCCGTATCTCGTAAAGTTGTGGCGTGACCAGTCCCCGACGCACCCGCCGCGTGCGCTCCACCGGCGACCCTCGCGTGCTCGCCTACCTGCGGGTGAGCACGGAGCAGCAGGCCGAGTCCGGTGCCGGGCTCGACGCGCAGCGCATGGCGATCCAGGCCGAGATCGCCCGCCGCGGCTGGACCAGGGTGGAGTGGGTCATCGACGCCGCCTGGTCGGGACGCGACCTCGACCGGCCGGAGTTGGACTCCGCGCTCGCCCGGCTGGAGGCGGGCGGTGCCGAGGTGCTGATCGCGTCCAAGCTCGACCGCATCTCCCGATCGGTGCACGACTTCTCCGGCCTGCTGGACCGCGCCTCGCGGCAGGGTTGGCAGCTCGTGTGTCTCGATGTCGATGTCGACACCTCGACGCCCTCCGGTGAGCTGGTGGCACACATGGTCGCCAGTACGGCGCAGTACGAACGCCGTGTGATCTCGCAGCGGACGAAGGACGCGCTCGCGGCGAAGCGCGCCGCCGGCGTGCGGCTCGGGCGTCCGGCGGTGCTGCCGGAACGCGTGGTGCGCCGTGTGCTGGAGGAGCGGGCCGCCGGTTCGACGCTCCGTGCGATCGCGGAAGGCCTGACCGCCGACGGAGAGCCGACCGCTCGAGGAGGGGCGGTGTGGTCGACCAGCAGCGTGCAGGCGGCACTCGGTGGACAGGACGGCATGCGGCTGAGATGGATCACCGCCCGCGAGGTGGCGCAGTCCGGTGGGCTCGGCGTGGTGCACGCCCTGGACATGGTCACGAACACACCGGCGCACCTGATCGACGCCGACTGGGTGAGACAGTCCGACACGACCTGGCAGGAGCTGGTGTCCGGCGAGCGGTGCGAGCGTTGCGCAGAGCTTCTCCGGGCCGCGACGGGCGAGTGAGGCGACCCGCTCCCCCGGCCCGGCTCCGACGGGAGCCGGGCCGGGCGGGCGTCACTCCACGAAGATGTCCACCGACGGGCGCAGCTCGGCGCAGACCCGCAGTACCTGGTGGATGACGTGCCCCTCGAACGCCTCGAACGGCTTGGTGTCCACCGCCTGCTGCTCGTTGTCCACGGCCGGGTAGGCCTGCTGGGTGAGCAGGTAGTCGAACCGCGGCGCCCACTTGCGGGCTCCCAGCCGGGCGGTGGTGGAGCAGTTGTCCACCATGTACGCCACGCCGCGGGCGTGCATGTACGGGTTGAGTGAGTCGACGGCCTCGATCACCGACTCGTTGGCGATCTCCGAGTACGGGTGCCCGCGCTCGAGCAGGACGTCCACCTGGGCCATCATCACGCCGCAGAAGACGCCGGCGGTGAAGGGGTCGAGCGGGATGTCGTTCTCGACGCGGTCGGCCCTGACCTTCTGGCCCACCTGCCACATGTCGGCCTGGTCGATCTTGCCCATCGGGAACCGGGCCAGCCGCTGCCCCGCCAGCACCACGCTGTTGATCTCGTTGCCGGAGAGCACCTCGTCGTAGATCTCGTGGGTCAGCTCGAAGCCGACGGGGTACGCGGCCGAGTACGCCTGGGCGAACACCGCCCGCCCGTCGCGGTCGAGTCGCCGGTACAGCCCGTCGAGCCCGTCCTTCGAGATGATCTTCGAGATCGGACCGGTGACCGACTCCGTGGAGTGCCTGAACGCGTTCTCGTCGCTCATTCCGTGGTCGCGGTAGCGCCGGTAGAGGCTCTCCACGATTCCGTGCACCCCCGCGAGCAACATCGCGCGCTCGCCCGAGAGGTCGGAGAGGTACTCCGAACGCAGGGTGGTCTGGAATGTGTAAGGCGCGCCGAGCGCGACCGACCAGGCCAGTGCGCGATCAGTGGCGTGACCGGTGACGTCCTGCTGCACGGCGAAGCTGGCGTTGATGCCGGCGCCGTTGACCTCGGTGCCCTGGACGTAGAGCGCCCGGACCGAGGCGCCCATCCCCTTCGGGCAGACGGCGATCACGTCGACCTCTGCGGGGAACTGCTTGCCCTCAGCGGTGAGGTGCCCGAGCAGGAAGCCGTGGGAGAAGCCCAACGTGGTGCCAGGCCGCAGCGCCGCGAAGATCTGGTCGTACAGCTCGGCCTGGGCGGCGTCGGAGATCAGCAGGATCACCAGGTCGGAGGCGCGGATCACCTCGAACATCTCGCCGAGGGTGCCGTCCTCCTCGCGGAAGCCCGCCACTCTCGCCTGCTCGAATGAGCCCGATCCGGACCGCAGGCCGACCACGACCTTGATGGCGCCGTTCAGGGAGTCGCGGAGGTTCTGCGCCTGGGCGGAGCCCTGCGGTCCCCAGCCGATCACGCCGATCTGGTTCACCCCGTCGAACGCGCGGGGAAGCCGATCGAAGAGGTGCCGGCCGCCGCGGATGATCGCCTCCCGCCGGTCGCCCAGGGTGATGTACTCCTTGTCGAACACGGCGGTTTCAAAATCCATGACCTGATCCTGCATGACTCTCTCTCGTCAGCTTCGCTTCGGTTCCGGGCACCGTCGATTATTGCCCTGTCCGCCTGGGCGGCTCACGACTCCGTTGATCAGAAATCGAATCATCCTGATTGTCATGAGTACGGAGCAATGGCCGCGGCGGGCAGGACGTGAAACATGGGATGTTAGGATTGATCTGTGGGGCTATCCGCTGTGCGCACCGGACGGGTGTGCGACGAGATCGTGACGCAGTTCGAGCAGCTGATCGAGAGCGGTGAGTGGCCGCTGGGATCGAAGATCCCGCCGGAGCCCGAGCTCGTTGCGGCCCTCGGGGTCGGTCGCAACAGTGTGCGGGAGGCCGTGCGGGCCCTCGAGCACGCCGGGCTGCTCGAGCCCCGCCGTGGTGACGGTACCTACGTGCGTGCGACCAACGGGCTCCGTGCGGCCATCCTGCGCCGTGCTCGACGCTCCGCGGCGCTCGACGTGCTCGCGGTCCGGACGAGTCTGGAGCGCGATGCCGCCGCGGTGGCCGCGCTGCGGCGCACCGACGCTGACCTGGTCGCCATCCAGGACGCCGCGGCTGGCCGCCGGGCCTCGCGCGACGGTGGTGACCGGGCGGCTTTCGTCTCCGCGGACCTCGCCTTCCACCTCGCTGTGATCGCCGCCACCGGCAACTCCGTGCTCATCGACCTCTACAGCGGGCTCACCGAAGCGCTGCAGCGCACGGTCGCCGAGATCGACGAGCTCGACCACGACCGGGCGGCGTTCCCCGGCCATGACGAACTCGCCGCGGCGATCGCCGCATCCGACCCTGCGGCGGCCCGCGCGGCGGCGGACAGCTACCTCGAGGCCGCCCGGCGGCTTGTCGAGGGAAGCCGGTGAACGCCGCCATCACCACGGCGTCCCGGCCGCGCCTGTCCGCCCGCATGACCTCGCTGTGGATCGGCGTTGCCATCGTGCTGGTCGCGGCGAACCTGCGGCCTGCGGTCGTCGGCGTCGCCCCGGTTCTGTCGGAGATCACGGCGGCCGAGGGGCTGTCGGGCACGGCCGCCGGGGTGCTCAGCGCGTTACCCGTGTTCTGTTTCGGCCTGTTCGCGCCTGCGGCTCCCTGGCTGGCGCGGCGGTTCGGCATCGAGCGCACGGTCTTCGGCGCTCTGGTGCTGCTCTGCGTCGGGTTCGCCGTCCGCTCGGTGGGCCCGGTGGCCCTGCTCTTCGTCGGCAACGTGCTGGCGGGCGCCGCGATCGCCACTGGCAACGTGTTGCTCCCGGCCCTGATCAAACGGGACTTCTCGCACCGCACCGGCGTGATGACGGGTCTGTACACGATGGCGGTCTCCGCCGGCGGTGCGCTCGCCGCCGGCATCACGGTGCCGGTGGCGCAGGCGGCGGGCCTGAACTGGCGCGGAGCACTTGCGCTGTGGGGCCTGTTCGCCCTTGTCGCGTTGGTGGTCTGGCTCCCGCAGACGCGGCGGGTCCACCGCGTCGGTACGTCGGGCGGGGTGGGCGGGCTCTGGCGCGACCGGCTGGCCTGGCAGGTCACGGCGTTCATGGGTCTGCAGTCGCTCGGCTACTACGCCGTCTCGGCGTGGATCCCCGCAGTGTTCGTGGGCCGCGGGTTCGGCGCGGAGGCGGCAGGATGGCTGCTGTCGCTGGCGAGCTTCGTCGGCATCATCGGATCCATGGTCGCGCCGATGCTCGCCGCGCGGTTCCGCAGGCAGCGGGCGGTGGCCCTCGTCACCACGTGTGTCTCGGCGCTCGGCCTGATCGGCGTCATCACGCTGCCCGGGGGCGAGATCCCGTCGATGGCGCTGCTCGGCCTCGGGCAGGGTGCCGCGATCGGACTCGCCCTGACCCTGGTGGCGCTCCGCTCCCCCGACGCCCAGCACGCCTCGCAGCTGTCGGGGATGGCGCAGAGCATCGGCTACATGCTCGCCGCGGTGGGTCCGTTCCTGGTCGGCGTGGTGCACGACGCCACCGGCTCGTGGACGATCCCGCTCCTGCTGCTGCTCGTGCTGTTCGTGCCGCAGGGCGTCGTCGGGGCCCTCGCCGGCCGCGATCTGTTGGTCGGACGGAGATCGGCGCCGCAGCGGGCGTAACGGACCTGTTCACGCCGTCGTTGGTGGTTTTGTCGGTGTCGCCCCCTACGCTGCCCGCACCGGCGCGAAGCCGCACGCGCGAGGAGAGGGGACCCCGGATGAGTGAAGTCGCCACCGAAGCTCCCGCCCCACCCACAACGTGGGAGCAACATCGGGTGGAGCTCACGGCGTACTGCTACCGCATGCTCGGTTCGTCGGCCGACGCCGAGGACGCCGTGCAGGACACGATGGTGCGCGCATGGCGGTCGTTCGACCGTTTCGAGGGTCGCTCCTCGGTGCGTTCCTGGCTCTACAAGATCGCCACGAACGTCTGCCTCACCATGCTCGACGGCCGCAAGCGGCGGGCCCGGCCGATGGACTTCGGGCAGGCGGGGTCCGCTGAGGCGCCGCTCGACCCTCCCACCAGCGAGATCTCCTGGTTGGAGCCCATCCCCGACGCTCGCGTCCTGCCCACTGTGGCCGATCCCGCGGAGGTGGCGGTGTCCCGGGAGTCCATCCGGCTCGCGTTCGTGGCAGCCCTTCAGCATCTGCCTGCACGGCAGCGTGCGGTGCTGATCCTGCGCGAGGTGCTGCAGTGGAAGGCGTCGGAGGTCGCCGAGCTGCTCGGCACCACGGTCGCCTCGGTCAACAGCGCCCTGCAGCGAGCCCGGGCCACGCTCGCGGAGAACAACCTCGACAACCCCGCGCCGGTCGACGAGATGGACGACGAGCACCGCGCGCTCCTGTCGCGCTACGCGGAGGCGTTCGAGCGGTACGACGTCGCCGAGCTGGTCACGCTGCTGCACGACGACGCCATCCTCAACATGCCGCCGTTCACGTTGTGGCTGCAGGGCCCAAAGGAGATCAGCACGTTCTGGACCGGCCACGGAATCGGCTGCGCAGGGTCGCGGTTGGTGCCGCTGGAGGCCAACGGGCAGCCGTCGTTCGGCCAGTACCGGCGTGATCCCGACGGAGACGGCTACTTCGGGTGGGCCGTGCAGGTGCTGGAGATCGACCAGGGCCGCATCCGCGGGTACACCTCGTTCCTCGACGTGGAGACGCTGTTCCCGATGTTCGGGCTCCCGCTGCGGCTCGACGCGGATGGCGAACCCGTCGAGACCTGAGCCGGGCCGCTCAGTTCTGCGAGGAGCGGGCCCACAGGTTGATCCCGGCCTCCACGGCGTGCTGGTCGATACGGTCCAGCTCGTCGCTGGTGAAGTCGAGGTTCGCGAGCGCGCCGAGGCTGTCGTCGAGCTGGCCGACGCTGCTGGCCCCGATGACCAGCGACGTCATCCGCGGGTCGCGCAGGGCCCACGCCAGCGCCATCTGTGCGAGCGACTGGCCGCGCGCCGCCGCCATCTCGTTGAGGGCTCGCACGTGGGCGATGGTCTTCTCGGTGAGCAGGTCGGGTGAGAGCGACTTGCCCTGCGCTGCGCGCGAGTCGTCCGGCACCCCGTTGAGGTACTTGCTGGTGAGCATCCCCTGCGCAAGCGGTGAGAACGCGATGCACCCGACGCCCGTCTCCCCGAGCACGTCGAGCAGGTCCTCCTCGATCCAGCGGTTGAGCATCGAGTACGACGGCTGGTGGATCAGCAGGGGGGTGCCGAGCTCGCGCAGGATCGCGGCTGCCTCCCGGGTGCGTTCCCCGCTGTAGGAGGAGATGCCGGCGTAGAGCGCCTTCCCGGAACGCACGGCGGTGTCGAGCGCCCCCATCGTCTCCTCCAACGGAGTGGTGGGGTCGAAGCGGTGGCTGTAGAAGATGTCGACGTAGTCCACGCCCATCCGCGCCAGCGACTGGTCGAGGCTCGCCAGCAGGTACTTCCGGGATCCCCCGCCCTGGCCGTAGGGCCCCGGCCACATGTCGTACCCGGCCTTCGTGGAGAGGATCAGCTCGTCACGGTACGGGCGGAAGTCCTGGGCGAAGATCGTGCCGAAGTTGCGCTCGGCGCTGCCGTAGGGCGGCCCGTAGTTGTTGGCGAGGTCGAAGTGCGTGATCCCACGGTCGAACGCGCGCCGCAGGATCGCTCGCTGCGTCTCGAGCGGCTTGTCGTCGCCGAAGTTGTGCCAGAGCCCGAGGGAGATCGCGGGCAGGTCCAGCCCGCTGCGTCCACAGCGGCGGAAGGTGGACTCGTAACGGTCGGGCGCGGCGAGGTAGGTCACGGCATCATCCTGCCCCGCCGGTCACCGGCCGATGCGATCATCCCTGGCCGGCACCGGGCGCCGCTCAGTCACTGAAGGCGGTGACGAGTGCCTGGAGGCATTCCTGTCCCCCGGCGCGGGCCAGAAGCAGGTGGCCGGGCACCTCCACCGGTGGGTCGAGCGGCCGGGCGACCACGCCGGCCGCGCTCCCTGCGCACCCGATGCCAACCGTGGTGGTCCGTTCCCCTAGGCCGATCTCCACCAGCGCGTCCTCGACGGAGCGCACGGGCCGTCCGAGGCAGGGTGCGAAGCCCGCGTCCCTGCATGCGACGAGCACCGCGTCGTACAGCGCGGGGTCGGCCGAGCGCTCCGGCAGCCGGAGCGTCAGATCGGCCAGCACGCTGATCGGTACCTCGTCCTTGTCCGCGTCGGGGTGGTCGGCCGGCAGCATGACGTGAAGCCGGTCGCGCCAGAGCTCCACGGCGTGCAGCCCGCGGACGCGAATCGGGCCCCGCACGAGGGCGACGTCGAGCGCACCGGCCCGGAGGGCGCTGCAGTGTTCCTGCACGGAGCCGTCGGCGAGGACCACGGAGAGCTCGGGGGTGTGGTCACGCAGCCGGGCCACGCCACGGCGCACCCGTTCGCCCAGGCCCGGGCTGGTGCCCAGACGCAGCGTGGCGGTATGACCCGCCGCCAGCTCGCCGGCGACCGCACGCACCCGGTCGACCGCGGCGATCGCCGATCGCGCCTCGACGAGCAGCCGCTCACCGTCGCCGGTGAGCGCGACGCGGCGGGAGGTGCGCTCGAGCAGCCGCACGCCCAGTTCACGTTCCAGCCGCCCGACCTGCTGGCTCACCGCCGGCTGGGCAACGGCGAGCCGCTCCGCCGCCCGTCCGAAGTGCAGCTCCTCGGCCACGGCGACGAAGTAGCGAAGCTGACGGACCTCCACCGGTACCTCATCCACCGTGATCGATCACGATTTGTTATCGCTGTGCAGGCTATCTGCTCGTTGATCGGCTGCCCACCACGCGCTGGGCTGGGGGACATGCAGATCGGGATGTGGATCGACGACGACCGGCCGCTCACCGCCGTGGTCGCAGACGTCGTGGATGCGGAACGGCTCGGTTTCGCGCGAGCCTGGTTCGGACAGCGGAACGGGTGGGATCCGCTCACCCTGATCACCGCGGTGGGCGCCAGGGCGCCGCAGATCGGGCTGGGCACCGCGGTCGCGCTCACGTGGCCACACCACCCGCTGGCCCTCGCCGCGCAGGCCCTCACCACGCAGGCGGCGGTGGGCGGCCGGCTCACGCTCGGTGTCGGCCCGAGCCACCAGGTCATCGTCGAGAGCCGCTACGGCTACCGGTGGGCACGCCCGGGGCAGCATGTCGAGGACCACCTGGCGGTGCTCGCGCCTGCGCTGCGGGGCGAGGCCGTCGACGTCCGGACCGCGACCGTGGCGGCCGCAGGCCGGGTGGAGGTGCCCGATGTACCCCGGCCGCCGCTCCTGCTTGCCGCGCACGGCCCGCGGATGCTGCGGCTGGCAGGCGAGCGGGCCGACGGGGTGATCACCACGTGGTCGGGCCCGCGTGGGCTTGCGGAGTACGTCGTTCCGCAGGTCCGCGCTGCGGCGGAAGGGAGACCCGACCCACAGGTCGTGGTCGGGGTGGTCGCCAGCCTGACCCACGACCCGGACGCTGCGCGCGAGTACGTGGCCGAGGCGTTCGGCATCGCAGGCGAGCTGCCGAGCTACCGCCGGTCGCTGGACCGGGAGGGCTTGTCCGGCCCTGCGGACACCGTCGTCGCCGGTGACGAGGCCGAGCTCGAGAAGGTGGTGCGGCGCTTCGCCGACGCCGGTGCCACGGAGATCCAGCTGTGCCCGGTGGGACCACCCGCCGAACGGGCCCGCACGGTGGCGTTCTTCGCCGAGCTCGCGCGCGGAGAGCTGCGGGCGTAGCGGCCTGGTGTGGTGCCGACCAGGCGGGCGAAATGCCGATGCAGGTGTGCCTGGTCGTGGAACCCGACGGCGATCGCGACGTCGGCGGGCGGTTGACCGTCGAGCAGGCGACGACGGGCGGCCTCGACGCGGCGGCCGGTGAGGTAGCGGTGTGGCGGGAGCCCGTAGGTGCGGGTGAAGCAGCGGACCAGGTGGGACGGGTGCGCGTGCAGCAGGGCGGCTGCGTCGCGCAGGGCGAGTCCCGCCACGGTGTGGGCGTCGAGCAGGTCCCGCAGGTCCGCGGCGAGCCGGTCGGGTGCGGGCTCGGCGGTCGGTGCGCGCAGGTGCCGGCGGATCCGGTCGCCGATCAGCGCGAGCCTGCTCTCGGCCTCCAGCGCGGTACCGCCGGCCTCGAGGGCCTGGTGCAGCTGGTCGACGCGGGTGCGCAGCAGCGCGTCGTCGAAGGTCGGGGCGTCGACCGAGGCGCCGACCAGCGACTCGTCGAGGACCTCCGTGTCGATGTAGAGCACCCGTTTACGGAAGCCGTGCTCGGTGGCGGACCGCCCGGTGTGGGACACGTGCGGCGGCAGCAGGGTCACCGCAGGTCGCAACGCCCCGTGCTCGTGGTGGTCCAGGTCGTAGCGGATCGCGCCCTCGTCGACGACGAGCAGCGTCCAGGTGTCGTGGGCGTGCTCGGGATACGCGTGATCGGTGAACCGTGCGTGGAAGACCTCGACGATCCCCGGCACTGACGGCGCCCACGCCCGTACCGCAGGCATGCTCACAACGTACAAGAACGCGACGGTCCCACCCGTGCACGCTCGAACCGTGCGCTTCGAGACCAAGATCGCCGTACTGCTGCGTGATGACCTGCAGATGTGGCAACGGCTGAACGTCACCGCCTTCCTCGCCAGCGGGATCGCGGCCAACCCCGAACTGCTCGGCGAGCCCTACGCCGATGCGGACGACACCCCGTACCTGCCGATGTTCCGCCAGCCGGTGCTCGTGCTCACCGGCGACGCGGAGGTGCTCGCCGCCGCGCATGAGCGCGCGGTCCGCCGGGGCATCCCGGCGGCCGTGTTCACCGAGGAGCTGTTCGGGACCGGGCACGACGAGGCGAACCGTGCGGCGGTACGGGCCGTCGCCCGCGACGACCTCAAGCTGGTGGGCCTGGCCGTGCACGGCCCGCGCAACGCCGTGGACAAGGTGTTGCGCGGCGCCACCATGCATCCGTGAGGGAACCAGCGGGACGTGCGCGGGCCGGGGTTCGGCTGTCGATCAGCCGGTCGCGGCGGCGAACATGCCGGGCTCGTAGGAGCCCCCCTTCTGGTGCACGATCACGGCGAGCCGGTTGGCGGCGTTGATCAGGGCGACCAGACAGACCAGCGCGGCGATCTGGTCGTCGTCGTAGTGCTTGCGTACCTGGGCCCACGTCTCGTCGGACACGCCCTGGTGGGCGTCGGCGAGGCGGCTGCCCTCCTCGGCGAGCGCGAGCGCGGCCTGCTCGGCCTCGGTGAACACGGTCGACTCACGCCAGGCGGCGACCAGGTTGAGCCGGACCGGGGTTTCGCCGGCAGCCGCGGCTTCCTTGGTGTGCATGTCGATGCACCAACCGCAGCCGTTGATCTGGCTGGCGCGCAGCGACACCAGTTCCTGGGTGGACGTCGGCAGCGGCGACTGGTGGATCACCATGGCGGTGTTGGCGAACCGCTTGGCGAACTTGGCGGCGATCTCGTTGTCGAACAGGTTGAACCGGGCGTCCATGATGTCGTCCTCACTCGTGGTGTTGTGTGCTGCGGTGGACGAACACGAGATGCCGGCGTCCCGGTCCGTGTGACAGCGCCGGTGACGTGACGTACACCACCAACCGCCCGGTGTCACAAAACGGCGGGGCCCGGTGTCTGGTGGTGACACAGTCGCGAGTGAACAGGAGTCACGCCCATGGCCGGCATGTCGCGGACGGCACCCGATGATCGCGGCGGAGGCATGGGCCGGGACGACCGTCCGGACCCCGCAACCGAGGCGTTCCTCGCCCACCGCAACCTGCTGTTCACCGTCGCCTACGAGATGCTCGGCTCGGCTGCCGACGCGGAGGACGTCCTTCAGGAGACCTGGCTGCGGTGGGCGGGCGTCGACCTCGCCGAGGTGCAGAACCAGCGTGCGTACCTGGTTCGGATCACCACTCGCCAGGCGCTGAGCCGGCTGCGTTCCCTCGGCCGCCGCAAGGAGTCCTACGTCGGCTCCTGGCTGCCCGAGCCGTTGCTGACCGCGCCCGACGTGGCCGAGGACGTCGAGTTGGCCGACAGCGTCTCGATCGCGATGCTGCTGGTCCTGGAGACGCTCACGCCGACCGAGCGGGCGGTGTTCGTGCTGCGCGAGGTGTTCGATCTGACCTACGACGAGATCGCGAAGGCCGTCGACAAGAGCCCGGCCGCGGTCCGTCAGATCGCGCACCGGGCACGGTCGCATGTCGCCGCGCGCCGCCCGCGCGGGGTCGTTTCGGCAGCCGAGACCCGAGACGCGATCGAGGCGTTCCAACGGGCGGTCGAGACGGGTGACATGCAACGCCTGCTGGACATCCTCGCGCCGGACGTCGTTCTCGTGGGCGACGGTGGCGGACTCAAGCAGGCCGTTCCGCGGCCGATCGTGGGATCCGACAAGGTGGCCCGTCTGCTGGCCGCCGGGTTGGGCAGGGTCGCCGGTGCGGTGTCGATGCAGCCGGCCCAGGTCAATGGCTATCCGGCGCTGATCATGCGGCTCGATGGCGAGATCGACACCGTCGTGGCGGTGCGCATCGACGACGGCCTCGTCACCGGGCTCTACGCCGTGCGCAATCCCGAGAAGCTGTCGCACATGGAGCAGGAGACCGCCCTGCGCCGCTGAGCCTCAGCCGCGTACGGCACCGTCAGGGGGCTGTGATCGTCTGCACCGTCAGCAGTGATTCGGTGAGCGGTCCCGCGCAGCCGGTGCCGTCCATCGGGACGAAGAGCGATGCGGTGTCGCCCGGGGGGTAGACCCGCAGCCCGCGCACCGGTGTGGGCCGGCAGGTCGCCTCGTCGAAGTTCAGGGCGTTCGCCAGCCGGAGTTGGGCCACGGCTGTGGCTCCGGGTGCGATCGGGACCTGCGCTCCACGCTCGCCCGACATCGCGGCAGCCTGCCCCACCTGGTGACCGTCGTCGCCCGCGACGTAGGAGACGCCGGGGAAGCCGCGGAGCTCGCAGGTGCGCGAGCCGGTGTTGGTGAAGATCAGCGGGAAGAACGCCGAACCCGCTCCCGCGTCGCCTTGCCCGAGCGACGCCGACAGCTCGCCCGTGGTGCACCGCTGCGGCCCCGCGGCCGCTCCGTCATTGCTCGGGACCTCCGTGCGGGTCGGCTGGGCGGTGCCCGGTTGGCTCGTGGGGGCGCTCTGGGCGGTCGGTGCGCCGGTCACCGGCGGCACCTGTACGGGCGGGGGTGCCGTTGCGGTCCCGCTGCCCCCGGAGCAGCCCGCCAGTAGGAGGAGGCCTCCCGCGAGCGCTCCCGCCGCCGCGATCCGGCCCATCCGTCGTGTCGTCACCGTGGTCCCCCCGTGCCTCGTCCGTCGGCTCATACTGCGCCCACCGCGCGGGCGCCTCTCGGGGTGCTCCGGGAATCATCCGATCCGGCGGCCGCGGCAGGTTGTCCTACCCTGGCGCCACCCTGTGACGAGAGGTGATGGATGTCGGCAACGCGACTGCTGGTGCTCGGGATCGTGCGGGGGTACGGCCGGGCACATGGCTATCGCGTGGGCAACGACCTGCTGTCATGGGGCGCGGACGAGTGGGCGAACGTCAAGTGGGGATCGATCTACCACGCGCTGAAGTCACTCACGCAGGCCGGCCACCTGCTCGACCACAACGACATCCCAGGTCGCACCGACTACGAGCTCACCGAGCGCGGTGAGGCCGAGTTCATGCGGCTCCTGCGTGACGCGGTGCGGCGCCCCCAGCCACGGCCGGACTTCCTGGGGGCCGCGCTCGCCATGCTGCCCTCACTCCCCCGCGCGGAGGCGATCACGCTGCTGCGCGAGCGGCTGGCCACCCTCGAGCAGACCCGCGAGAAGGCTCAGGCGCAGGTGGACGCGTGGGCGGAGCCTCCGCACGTCCGGGAGCTGTTCGGGCTCTGGGAGCACACCGCCGCGGGTGGTGCGGACTGGACGCGCGGTGTGATCGAGCGCCTGGAGGCGGGGGCGTACCTGATGGCGGGCGAGCCGGGCTCCCCGGGGAAGCCCGGCAGCTGGCCGCAGCTGCAGAACCCACCGGAGCACCCGGCGCCGTAACAGTCGTCCGGTTTCGGGCGATTCAAATTTGCACACCAGGTCGTTGTTGTGCACACTCGGCGGCCAGATTCAAGTTTGAGTATCGGGAGGGTCATGGTCCCCGCTGCCGCCGCGGTCACGGCTGAGGCGATCCGCAAGCGCTATCCCGGTTCCCACGAGCAGGCACTCGACGGCTTCGACCTCACTGTGCCGTCCGGCACCGTCCACGGCCTCCTGGGGCCCAACGGTGCGGGCAAGACCACCGCCGTACGCATCCTCACCACTTTGCTGCGCGCCGACAGCGGGCGCGCCACGATCGCCGGGCTCGACGTCACGACCCAGGCCCCCGACGTCAGGAGGCAGATCGGGCTCGTGGGCCAGAACCCCGCCGTCGACGAGATCCTCGACGGGCACGCCAACCTCGTGATGTTCGGCCGGCTGTTCCACCTCTCCGCGTCCGACGCCCGGCGCCGAGCCGACGAGCTGCTGGAGCGGTTCGACCTGGTCGACGCCGGACGTCGAGCGGTCGGGCGCTACTCCGGGGGAATGCGCCGCCGGCTGGACCTGGCGGTCAGCATGATCCTCGCCCCGGCCGTGCTGTTCCTCGACGAACCGACCACCGGGCTCGACCCGCGCAGCCGGGCAGAGGTGTGGGGCGCCGTGCGCGCGCTCGTCGCCGGCGGCACCACCGTGCTCCTGACCACCCAGTACCTCGACGAGGCCGACCAGCTCGCGGACCGGATCTCCGTGCTGGCGGCTCCCCGAGGTGGCGGTGGGCGGGTGATCGCCGAGGGCACTCCGGACGAGCTGCGCACACGGATCGGTGGCGACCGGGTGGACCTGGTCGTGCGGCACACCGGCGACCTCGCGCGCGCCGCGGCGCTCGTGGAACGCGTGGCGGGCACCGAGGCCGAGGTCGACCCGGCCACCCGGCGGGTCGCGGCGCCCGTCGCCGACCGGATGGCGGCGCTCGCGGCCACGGTGCACGGGCTGCAGGCCGAGGGCATCGACGCCGAGGACCTCACCGTCCGCCGCCCGACGCTGGATGAGGTGTTCCTGCAGCTCACCGGCTCCTCCACGACCACGGAGGTGGCCGCGTGACGGTCCTGACCCGTCCCGGCTCCCGGTTGTGGTGGGCGGTGGCCGACGCCGCCGTCCTCACCCGCCGGTACCTCGCCCACCTGCGTCGCCAACCTGCCGAGCTGGCCGGTGCGGTCGGATTCCCGATCCTGCTCGTGTTGATGTTCGCGTTCCTGCTCGGCGGCATGATGGCCGTGCCCCGCGGGGGTGACTACCGCCAGGCTCTCCTGCCCGGGCTGTTCACGATGACGATGCTCTTCGGGCTCTCCGCCACCATGATCGCCGTCGTCACCGACGCGCAGCGGGGTATCACCGACCGGTTCCGCTCGATGCCCATGGCGCCATCGGCGGTGCTGGTCGGGCGTGCCGCGGCCGACATGGTGACCTCGGCGATCGCACTCGGGGTGCTGCTGCTGGTGGGGCTCGTGGTCGGCTGGCGTTCGTCGGGGAGCCCCGGCGCGGTCGTCCTCGCCGTCGGGCTCCTTCTCCTGCTGCGGTTCGCGCTGCTCTGGGTGGGCATCTACCTGGGCCTGCTCGTGCGCAGCGCCGGAGCCGTCACCGCCGTGCAGACGCTCGAGTTCCCGGTCGGGTTCCTTTCCGGGCTCTTCGTCGCCCCGGCCACGATGCCCGCCGTCGTCGCGACGATCGCGGAGTGGAACCCGCTCTCGTCCACGGCGGCCGCCACCCGCGCGCTCTTCGGCAATCCCGGTTGGGGTGGTGACTCCTGGGTCGCCCAGCACCCGGTGCTGATGGCCGTGGTGTGGCCGTTGGTGATCGTCGCGGTGTTCGCGCCGCTGTCCGTGTACCGCTACCGGGAGATGAGCCGATGAGTGCCAAGAAGACCGCCACGCCGCCACGGTGGCTGAAGCCGATGAACCGGGTGCTGCTGACGGTGCAGCGTCTCGGGCTCGGGATGAAGGACCTGACGGTGCTGACCGTGCCGGGCCGCAAGAGCGGGGAGCCGCGCCGCACCCCGCTGTCGGTGCTCGACCTGGACGGGAAGCGCTACCTGCTCGAAGGCTTCCCCGGCGCCGACTGGGCCCGCAACGCGCGTGCGGCCGGTACCGGCACGCTCAGCGTGGGGAAGACTCACGAGCGCGTGCGGCTCGTCGAGCTCGACCCGCAGGCCGCCGTGCCGATCCTGCGAGCGTGGCCGGTCCGCATCGCCGAGGGGGCGAAGATCATGCGCGACGCCGGTGTGGTCGACGAGCTCACGCCGGAGGCGTTCCAAGGCCTCGCCGGACGCTGTGCGGTGTTCCGCCTGGACAATCCGGACGACGTAGCCGGGTGACATCCTCGACGGCACTGCCGATGACATTCACGTCCCGGACGAGTCCGCTCCCCTGACACCCCGCACGAGCACCGCCGACCCCACCCCGAGGGAGCCCGATGCAGCAGGAATTCATCGTCGTCACCGGCGCGCGGGAGAACAACCTTCGCAACGTGTCCGTACGGATCCCGAAGCGGCAGATCACGGCGTTCGTCGGGGTGTCCGGGTCGGGAAAGTCGTCGCTGGTCTTCGACACGATCGCCGCGGAGGCGCAGCGCCAGCTCAACGAGACGTTCTCCGCGTTCGTGCGGGGTTTCCTGCCGAAGCTGGGCCAGCCCGACGCCGACCTGATCGAGAACCTCTCCACGGCGATCGTCGTCGACCAGAAACGGCTGGGCGGCGGGAGCCGCTCCACGCTGGGCACTGTCACCGACATCAACTCGTTCCTGCGGCTGCTGTTCTCCCGCCGTTCGACGCCGCACCTCGGCTATAGCAACGTGTTCGGCTTCAACGACCCGCAGGGCATGTGCCCCGAGTGCAAGGGCATCGGCCGCAAGATCCAGCTCGACCACGACAAGATGTTCGACCGCTCCAAGTCGCTCAACGAGGGCGCGATCCTGCACCGGAACTGGGCGGTCGACAGCTGGTACTGGCACACCTACGCGGGGTCCGGGCGCTTCGACCTCGACAAGCCGCTGCGCGACTACACCGACGAGGAGTGGAAGCTCCTGCTCTACGGGGCCGACGAGAAGGTGACGCTGCAGTTCGTGGGCCGCAAGTCCATGAAGGTCGACTTCGAGGGCGTCGAGACCAAGTTCAACCGGCTCTTCGTCGAGGTCGAGGAGGCGTCCGAGGGCAAGCGGGAGGCCGTCGCCACCTACACCACCTCGGTGCGCTGCCCGGCCTGCGCCGGCACGAGACTCGCCGAGGCGCCCCGCACCGCCACCGTGGACGGGCACACGTTGCCCTCGCTCACCGCGCTCGACCTGGGCTCCCTGCGCGCCGTGCTCGCCACGCTCCGCACGCCCGAGGTCGCGCCGCTAGTGGACGAGGCCCTCACCCGCGTCGGAGCGCTGATCGACATGGGGCTGGGCTACCTCACCCTCGACCGGGAGACCTCCACGCTCTCGGGTGGGGAGTCGCAGCGGATCAAGATGGTGCGCCTCCTCGGATCGTCGCTGGTGGACGTCATGTACGTGTTCGACGAGCCGACGATCGGGCTGCACCCCCGCGACGTCGGGCGGATGAACGCGCTGCTGCATCGGCTGCGCGACAAAGGCAACACGGTGCTCGTCGTCGAGCACGACTCGGACGTCATCACCGCGGCCGACCACGTCGTCGAGCTCGGTCCGCGTGCCGGCACCGAGGGCGGCCGGATCGTCTACGAGGGCGAGGTGGCCGGCCTGGCGTCGTCCGGCACGCTGACGGGCGAGTTCCTGCACCGGCAGGTCACGCTGCGGGAGAACCCGCGCACCCCCACGGGGCACCTGCGCCTGGAGAACGCCTCGGCCAACAACCTGCGCGGATTCGACGTGGACATCCCGCTCGGCGTGCTCGTGGCGCTCACGGGGGTGGCCGGGTCGGGCAAGAGCACACTCGTTCGTGAGGTGCTGGTGCCACAGCACCCGGAGGCGATCGTCGTCGACCAGACCGCGGTGTCCACGTCCATCCGCTCCACGCCGGCCACCTGGACCGGCGTGATGGACCCGATCCGCAAGCTCTACGCCAAGGAGACCGGCGTCAAACCCGCGTTGTTCAGCTTCAACTCCGAGGGCGCCTGCCCCGGATGCAACGGCCTCGGCGTGGTCTACACCGACCTCGCGTTCCTCGACGGTGTGCGCTCCACGTGCACCGACTGCGGGGGCAGGCGCTACACGGAGGAGGTGCTGGCCCTCACCGTCAACGGGAAGTCGATCTCCGACGCCCTCGACATGACCGCCGAGCAGGCGCTGGAGTTCTTCACCGCCCGTGACATCCGCAAGCGACTACAGGCGGTCGTGGACGTCGGCCTGGGCTACCTGACGCTCGGTCAGCCGCTCTCCACGCTGTCGGGCGGCGAGTGCCAGCGGCTCAAACTCGCCGGGCGGCTGCACGAGAAGAGCAACATCTACGTGCTCGACGAGCCGACCACGGGACTGCACATGTCCGACTGCGGGCACCTGCTCGGGCTCCTCGACCGGCTCGTCGAGGGCGGCAGCTCGGTGATCGTCGTGGAGCACAACCTCGACGTCATCGCGCACGCCGACTGGGTGATCGACCTCGGCCCGGACGGCGGCGACGACGGCGGGGACGTGGTGTTCGAGGGGCCGCCTGCCACGCTGGTCGAGTCGCCCGCCTCGTTCACCGGCGAGCACCTGGCCCGCTATGTCGGCGCGACGGCAGGAGACCGGTGACGTCGAGCCCGACGCTTCGGACCGAATCCCGGCCTCCCCTCCTCGAGTCTGGAGGGGTGTGCTTCGTCCCGGCCGACCCGCCGCGGGTGGGCCAGGTGCTGCTCTGGGGCTCCGCGATGCAGGACGTCGGCGAGCCCGGGAGCGCTGTGATCGTCCCGCCGCCGGGGGACGCCGCGCACGAGCTGGCAGTACGTCGGCTGCCGGTCGGCGATGCCGTCGCGCTGCTGCTCACCGGCGGTGACGACCCGGCACTGCGGTTCTGGGCCGTGACGACACGACTGGCGTTGCATCTCGTGGCGCGCGGCCGGCTGCTGCCGGGAGTGTCCCCGGCCGGGTTCGACGCCTGGCGGGTCGGCCCGCTGGACGCGGACGACGCGGCCCGGCTGCGCGATCTCGCCGCGGCGATGCCGCCGACCGCGCGCGCGGTCGTGGATTCCCGTACGGCGCCCGGGGCCGGCCCGTCGGAGCTGCCCGCGGCCGCGCCGCTGCTGCGCGCGTTCATCGACGCGGTCGCCGACACCCTGCCGCGCTCCCCCGCCGCCACCATGGCCGTCGGCACCTCGCTGTTCGCGGCGCCCGACCCCCAAGCCGTGCCGGAGCTGCGGGACTGGTCCGACGAGGTCGCCGCGGGTGTCGACGCCGGAGTGCGCGTCTCGTTGCGCGTGGAGACCGATGCCGACGCTGCCCGGTTCCGCGCCGTCGTCCAGCTCCACGCGCTCGCCGACCCCACCCGCGTGGCCGATCTCGCCGACGTCTGGACCGGGGCTGCGGTCGGGTTCGGGCCGCGGGCGCGGATCGACGCGCTGCTGGCCGTGCGGCGCGCGGCACGGTTCTGGGAGCCGCTCCAGCAGCTGCTCAGCCGTGCCGTACCCGAAGAGCTGGAGCTGGACGACGGCGACGTCGCCGACCTCCTCGGCGACGCCGCAGCCCGGCTCATCGGCGGTGGGATCGCCGTGCACTGGCCGCGTGACCTGCGCCCTTCGCTCTCCACGCGCGCAGTCGCCGGTCACGGCACCGGGCCGGCGACGTTCGGAGCCGAGGCAGAGCCACTGATGCTGGACTGGGAGCTCGCCCTGCGCGGCGACCCCCTCACCCCCGAGGAGAGGGACGAGCTCGCGCACAGTCACCGGCCCGTCGTCCGGCTGCGGGACGAGTGGGTGCTCGTCGACCCCGCCACGCGGCAACGGGCGCGGGAACGGACCCTCGGCCCGGTCACGGCGGTGGCGGCGCTCGGCGCGGCACTCACCGGTGAGGTCGACGCCGCCGGCGGCCCCGTCCCGGTGCGGGCGACGGGGTGGCTGCAGGATCTGCGGGAGAGGATCACCACGCCACCCGTGCCGGCCGCCCCACCCACCGGGCTCGCCGCCACGCTGCGCGACTACCAGCTGCGCGGCCTCGGCTGGCTCGACCGGATGACCTCGCTCGGCCTGGGCGCCTGCCTCGCCGACGACATGGGCCTGGGCAAGACGATCACACTCATCGCCCTGCACCTGCGACGGCAGGCCCTCGACGCCGGACCCACGTTCGTCGTCTGCCCTGCGTCACTGATGGGGAACTGGGAACGCGAGATCACCCGGTTCGCACCCGGCGTCACCGTGCACCGTTTCCACGGTGCGGGCCGCTCCCTCCCCGCCGGCGCGGGGTTCGTCCTCACCACCTACGCCACCATGCGCCGCGACGCCGCCGTGCTCGGCGCACACCGCTGGGGCCTCGTGGTCGCCGACGAGGCGCAACACGTGAAGAACGCGGCATCGGGCACCGCGCAGGCCCTGCGCTCCATCCCGGCGGCCGCCCGCGTGGCGCTCACCGGCACGCCCGTGGAGAACAACCTGCTGGAGCTGTGGTCGATCCTGGACTGGACCACACCGGGCCTGCTCGGCGGGCAGGCGGAGTTCCGTGCCCGCTGGGCCGAACCGATCGCCGCCGGTGACCACCCCGGGCTCGCCGAGCGCTTCGCGCGGCTGGTCGGGCCGTTCCTGCTGCGCCGCCGCAAGTCCGACCCCGGGATCGCGCCCGAACTGCCCCGCAAGACCGAGACCGACCGGCCGGTCGGCCTCACCCGCGAGCAGGCCGGGCTGTACGAGGCGGTCGTCGCCGAGACGATGGCGCGCATCGCCGACGCCGACGGGATGGCGCGGCGCGGGCTCGTGCTCGCGCTGCTCACCGCGCTCAAACAGATATGCGACCACCCCGCCCTCTACGTCCGCGAGGCCGAGCCGGTGCTCGCCGGTCGCTCCGGGAAGCTGGAACTGCTCGACGAACTGCTCACCACGATCGTCGCAGGCGATGGCGCGGCGCTGGTGTTCACGCAGTACGTCGGGATGGGCAGGCTCCTGGAGCGCCACCTGCGCGGGCGTGGCGTGGGGGTCCAGTTCCTGCACGGCGGTACCACGATCCCCGAACGCGAGGCCATGGTCGATCGTTTCCAGCAGGGCGAGGTACCGGTGTTCCTGCTCTCGCTGCGGGCGGCGGGCACCGGGCTCAACCTCACTCGCGCCGATCACGTCGTGCACTACGACCGGTGGTGGAACCCGGCCGTCGAGGACCAGGCCACCGACCGCGCGTACCGGATCGGGCAGACCCGCCCGGTCCAGGTGCACCGGCTGATCAGCGAGGGCACCGTCGAGGATCGCATCGCCGGTCTGCTCGCGTCCAAGCGCGCGTTGGCCGACTCCGTGCTCGCCGGTGGCGAGGCGGCGCTCACCGAGCTCACCGACGCCGAGCTGGCCGACCTCGTCGAACTGCGCGGAGGTGAACGATGAACACGGCACGGGGCTTTGCGGCGTTCCCGCCCAGGCCGGGCAGGCGCGGGCGGTCCTGGTGGGCGCGGGCGTTCGTCGCGGCGATGGAGGACACCGCACTCGACGCCGTCCTGCTGCGCCGGGGCAGACGGTTCGCGGGCAGCGGCAGGGTCGGGCCGATCACGATCTCGCCGGGCCGGATCAGCGCGGTCGTCGAGGATCCCGACGGGATCGTCGAGGTGACGGTTCATCTCACGCAGCTGACCGACGCCGACTGGGACCGCCTGCTCGACCAGGTGGGCGCCGAGGCGGGGCACCTCGCGGCGCTGCTCGACGGCGAGGTGCCCCGCGCGCTCGTGCACTCAGCGGACGCAGTCGGCGTGCCCTTGCTGCCCACGATCGGCGACCTCGAGTCCGACTGCGACTGCCCCGACATCGGCGACCCCTGCCAGCACGCCGCGGCCCTCTGCTACCAGACGGCGTGGCTGCTCGACGACGACCCGTTCGTCCTCCTGCTGCTGCGGGGCCGTGCCACCGACGAGCTGCTCGAGGCACTCGGGACGCGCCGCACGCGCCCCGCGGAGCCCGCCGACAGCGCGGTGGAGCGAGGCGTCCCGGCAACCGAGGCCTACGCGGCGGTGCCTGCTGCGCTCCCGCCGCCACCGCCCGACCCGCCGCGGGCGGAGGCGCTGGTCGTCCCCGAGGCGCCGGGGCTTCCGCCCGACGCCCTCCCTCTGCTCGCCGCCGACGCGGCCGTGCGGGCACGTGAGCTGCTCACCACGCCCGGCGTCGCACTGACCGAGTGGGCCGACGCCGCACGGTGGGCCGCCCTCCACCCCGCCACGGCCCAGCGCGTGGCAGCGTCGGCCGGGCCGGGCATCGCCTCGGCCGTCCGGGCGTGGGAGCTGGCCGGAGCCGCAGGTCAGGATGCCCTCGAGAGGGCCGGGAACGACCCGACGCCCGAGGAGGCCGCTGCCGAGGCCGAGCTGCTCGCGGCGGGCGCCGAGTCCGAGATCAGGATCCGCCGAGGTGTGGACGGGCGCTGGTACCCGTTCCACCGGGTCGACGGTCGCTGGTGGCCCTCCGGGCCGCCGGACCAGAATCCGGCGACGGCCCTGTGACTCGGGATCGTCCTCAGGAGATGCGGACGACGGCCTTCCCCGGGGGCGCGGTCGGCACGGCGCTGATCACGTCGGGAACGTCGTCGAACGCCACGACGGTGGTGACCGGCGTCCTGATGGCGCCGCGTTCGGCCAGCTCGACGAGCTGCCCGTACGCGGCCTGGTCCTCCTCGACGGTGCCGCCGGCGAAGACACCGGCGGCCGTGTAGTTGCGCAGCACCATGTCGAGCGGATCGAGGGTGAGCCAGGAACCGCTCGCGTAGCCGATCACCGCGATGCGGCCGAGGCGAGCGACGGCAGTCGTGGCGCGGGTGCCGAGTTCGCCGCCGACCGGGTCGAAGACGACGTCGGCGCCCCGGCCGGCGGTGATCGCGAGGACCGCCTCCGCGACGTCCTCGGTCCGGTGGTTGACGACGTTGTCGGCCCCTATCCGGGTGCAGAACTCGAGCTTCTCCTCGGTGCCGGCGGTCGCGATGACCGTGGCCCCGAGCGCCTTCCCGAGCTGGACGGCCGATGCGCCGGTGTTGCCCGCCGCGCCGAGGACCAGGAGCACCTCCCCGGACGCGACGCGGACGCGGTCGCAGAGACCGGCGTAAGCGGTGCGGAAGCCGATCACGAAACCGGCGGCCTCCTCGTCGGTCATCGCAGCCGGAATACCGACCGTTTTCGCCTCGCGCAAGTACGCGTAGTCCGAGTAGCCGCCCCAGCCCTCGACGAACGCCGTGGAACCCATGACCCGGTCCCCGACCGTGAACGCCGAGCCTGCAGGGGCGGCGACGACTTCACCGGCCACTTCCTGACCGGGCACGACGGGCGGCTGGGGCAGCGGTGGGTAGGCGCCCGTGGTCATGAGCAGGTCGGGCAGGCCGACCCCGCACACGCGGACCTTCACCAGCACACGTCCCGGCGTGGGGGCGGCCCACTCGACCTCCTCCACGCGCAGCACGTCCTTCGGCTCGCCGAAGGAATGAGCCTGCCAGGACCTGCCGTGAACCACCGTTGTCCATCCTCTGCCGTTGCCGGAATCCAGTCGGCTCGCCGCCGGAACGCGGGCCTCGACCGTTGCCCTTACGACCGCGTAGCGCTCGCGCTCCTGCGAGGGCGGAGAGGCCGGTCACATCGTCGGCCTGCCACGAGGACACGATCTCCGTCGAGCGGTCATGGGATGTGGGTGTCCTCGCCCGCCCGGACAACGCTACATCGCATCGGACGTAGTGTCCGACACCATGTCGGGCCGGGTCCGGGTGGGCGACGTCGGCGCAGAGTCCGCGCTGTGGGTGTGGTCGCATCCGCAGGATTCGCAACCGATGCCTCGTTAAAGTTCTTTAACGTGGTTATCGGCACCTTCCTTCTGCTGGTCGGCGCCGGTGTCGCTGCCGGGCTGGCCGGATCGATGGCCGGGCTGGCGTCCCTGTTCTCCTACCCCGCGCTCCTGGCTGCCGGCATGCCCGCCACCGCGGCGAACGTCACCAACACGGTCGCGCTGACGTTCAGCTCGCTCGGTTCCACCGCCGGCTCCCGTCCCGAGCTCACCGGTCAGGGGCCGACCGTCCGGCGGTTCGCGCTGCTCGCCGTGCTCGGCGGCGCGACAGGCGCCGGGTTGCTCCTGCTCACTCCGGACGGGCTGTTCGTGCGGATCGTGCCGTTCCTCGTCGCAGCGGCCTCGCTCGCGCTGCTTCTGCAGCCGATGATCAAGTCGACGATGGTCACCGCTTCCTCCCACCGGACGGGCCCGGGCGTGATCGCCGGGATCGTCGCCGTCTCGGTGTACGGCGGGTACTTCGGCGCCGCTGCCGGCGTGTTGATGCTGGCGCTGCTGCTCGTGGCCCTTCCGGTGTCGTTGCTGCAGGGCAACGCGCTCAAGAATGTGCTGCTGGGGCTCGCGAACGGCATCGCCGCCGTCGGGTTCGCGGTGTTCGGGCCCGTGGAGTGGTGGGCCGTCCTTCCCCTGGCTGCCGGCCTGCTGGTGGGCGGCTGGACGGGTCCCCTGTTGGCGCGCCGCCTTCCCGGTTCCGTGCTGCGCATCGCGATCGCCGTGGCCGGGATGGTGCTGGCCGTGCGGCTGGGCCTGCAGGCGTTCTGAGTCCTGCGGGATCTCAGCGGCCGGGCGCAGGGGCGGGTCGGGCAGGGTCGAGCGCACCCCGAACCCGCCGGGCGGCACCCGAGACCACGGACTCGAAAGGTCCCCGCCGTCCGGCCAGCCACAGTGCCGTCGCGATCGCGGTGGCGGCCAGGACGTGCCCGACCAGGAGCGCGCCCTCGTCCGGACTTCCGTCGGGGACCGTGCCCGGGTACGCCGCCAGCGCGATGACGTGCAGCGTGTAGAGCGTGAGCGGCACCGCCCCGAGCGCGGCCGGCACCAGCACGGCCGGCCGGGCCCACCGGGCCAGGAGCAGCATCGCGCCCAGCACCGCGAGCGCCGTGCCCGTGGTGTGGGCGAGGTCGAGCGGCGCTCCCGAGTGCGGGGTGTCGACCGCCAGCCACCACCAACTGCCGGTGGGCGTGGTCCCGTAGCGGCGCTGGGCCAGCGCCGTGGGGCCGAGCGCCGCCGCACCGCCTCCGGGCCCCAGGAGCAGCGCCGACGTCCCGACGGCCAGCAGTGCGAGCACCGTGCCGCCGACCAGCAGGCCCGCTGCCACCCGGGTGCTGCGCAGGTCCATGCGGCCGACAGCCATCCCGGCCAGGAGATAGGTGATCCACGGCAACACCGGATAGATCCCGGTCAGAGCCAACGTCTCCAGCAGGGCGCCGGGCTGGGCCACTGCGGCGAGGCCCGGTTGGCCACCGGGCCCGGCCGGCAGGCCCGACCGCAACAGCAGGCTCATCGTCGGGCCCAGGACACAGGCCACGACCGCACTCACCGCGAGCACTGTTGCCGGTAGTCGCAGCAGGAGCGTCGCCACCACGAACAGGAGCCCGTAGTAGGCGAGGATCACCGCGACCGGCGGGTCGAACTCCACCAGCCAGAGCCCCAGCAGCCCCACCAGCAGGCCGCGTACGGCCAGTGCGGCCGCGGCGGCGCGATGCGCCCGGGCATCAGCGGGCCGGCGCGGCCCGCCCGTGGACAGCGCCACTCCCACCCCCGCCAGCACGGCGAACAGCGCCGACGACCGGCCGTCGGCGACGAGCCCGACCGCCGTCGGCGCGCCACCGGCACGCAACGGCAGGATGTGGGTGGCGAACATCCCCACCAGCGCCACCGCGCGTGCGGCGTCGACGCCGGCGAGCCGACCGGTGCCGGATGCGGGCTGGTCGGCCCTCAACGGCCTCGCGTGCCCGCCGTCATCGGGCCGTCCGGGTGGGCGCCGCTGCGCCGCAGCCAGTCCTCGAGCGCCCGCTGTACTACCTGAAGCGGCGGGCGCCGGGTGGGGTCGTTGTCCATTCCGGCGTGCAGGAGCGCGAGGTGCGCCGACCGCTTCGGCAGGTGCGAGAGTGGCGCGCCCGAGGCCGCGGCCCGCAGCCCGGAGACGGCGTCGGGGTGCCCGCCGCGCGGCGGGTGCCCCGTGAGGGCGTAGGAGATCGTGGCGGCGAGCTGCCACGAGTCCGACGCCGGTGTGGCGCGCTCCCCGCAGGCCACCTCGGGCGCGAGGAAGTCGGGGGTGCCGAGCACGAAACCCGCAAGGGTCATCGTCGCGTCGCCGGTCCGGCGGGCGATCCCGAAGTCGATCAGGTGTGCCTGCCCGATGCGGTCCACGACGATGTTGCCCGGCTTCACGTCACGGTGCATCACTCCGCGCGTGTGGGCCGCATCGAGGGCCCCGGCCACGCTCGCCCAGACCCGGGCGGCGGCCATGTCGTCGAGGAGGCCCCGCGAGCGCACCAGCTCGCCGAGCGAGGATCCCTCGACGTACTCCATCACGATGACCATGCCGTCGAGTTCGCTGAGCCCGGGATCGCTCGCGGCCGGCACCAGGTCGTGGATCCGCACACAGTTCGGGTGCCGCACCGCGGCGAGTGCCCGGGCCTCCCGCTGGATGCGCTGCTCGGTCTCCGCGTCCGGGGCGTGCGCCGCCTTGAGTGCGACGGGGTGCCCGAGCCGGGCGTCATCGGCGAGCCAGACCCGTCCGAAACCCCCGGAACCGAGCCTGCTGATCAGCCGGAAGCGCGCGGCGCCGTTGCGGCCGACGGCGCCCGCGAGCGGTGGCGCCGTCGGGTAGGGCGGCGCCCCCGCGACCAGGGTGGGCGGCGGGGCACCCCCGTTCCGTCCTGGCGGCGGTCCCACAGGCGTCTGCGGGCCGGCGGCCAGCGGAGCGGCCCGCGGAATCGGTACGACCGGCGGCTCGGCCTCGCGCGCGGCGAAGCGTTCGGCGAGGCGCTCGGCGAGCGGCGGCCGGGTTCGCGCGGACTCGGCGACCGCCGCCCGGGCCCCGGTCTGCACCGGCGGGGTCCGGATGACACCCGGACGCGCCGCGGCGGGGACCGGCCGCGGGGCGGGCGGTGCGAGTGAGCGGCGCACGGTCTCTCGCGACGGCACGCCCGCGGTCAGCGCAACGAAGATCCCGAGGAAGCTCCCCGCGGTGACGCCGAGCCACAGGTGACCCGAGCTACCGGCCGGTGTCTCTGCGGTGAGCACGACGAGCAGCAGGATCGGCAGCCAGAAGAACTTGGCGGGCCAGGCCGGGCCGCGACGGAGGGCCAGCCGGGCCTGCACGGCCACGAACATGCTGGCGACCAGCGGGAACCCGACCAGCAGCACCACGGCGAGCCCGAACTCGACCGGCCTGGACATGTCGAACGCCGCGGCGACGCTGTACCCGCCGAGGTAGCTCGACTGCGGCCCCGCGATACACACCGCGCTCCCGAGGTCGTCCAGCTGCCTGCTGGTCAGCCCGGGAACGTCCGATCCGTCGGCGGCGAGCCGGAACACCTGGCCGGTCGCGATGAAGGCGAGCAGGGGCAGCAGCCCGGCGGTGAGCAGCCCGGCGCCGACCAGCACCGTGGACTCGCCGACCCCGTACCGCGACCCGATGCGCTTGCGCAGTGCGGCCACCACCACGATGCCGATCGAGGGCAGCAGCCCGACTGCCACGCCCAGTCCGGATACCGCCCAAGGCCAGCCACCAGGGCAGACGTCGGGCGGCACGTATCCCCGAAGGCCAGCGATGAGCTGGGCCACCAGGGCGGTCAGGCCGTCCACGACATGCTCCCCCTCCGCCGGCCCGCAGAACCCTCCTCTGCAACTATGGCATCACGGCTGTCAGGTGAGCGCGCGGACGGGCGTTTCGTGCCGGGTCCGGCACAAGGGTTGGATGGGCCGTTTCTGACTAGTCGTCACCGCCGTGATGGCCGGCGAGATCGGTGTTGAGGCGCGCCAAGAGCGTCGCGAGAGTGTCGCTGTCCGTGTCCGACCAGCCGACGAGCACCGCGCGCAGGCTCTCACGACGCGCCTCGCCCACCAACTGCACCTGACGAGCACCCTCCGGTGTGAGGCGGACGACGACGGCACGGGGGTCGTGCGGCGCCGGCCATGTCTCCACGAGCGAGGCGAACCCGAGACGGGAGACTTGCCTGCTCACGGTGGGCTTGCTGAGCCCGATCCGCGCCGTCAGCTCGGTGAGCAACATCGGTCCGTGGGAGTCGAGCAAGACCAGCACCGGATACGTGTAGCGGTCAACAGGACCCTCGCCGTACCCGCGGGCCCACAAGTGCTCCAACGTCCTACGGAGCAGCACGGTGATCTCTCGTTCGACTTGGGAGATGGAGTCGGTGACGGACACCACTGCTCCGGGAAAGGGTCGATCGGGCACGAAGTGAGCGTACGTCGTTGCAGCAAGCAACGTTGCGAGGTGCAATGGTGTTACACGATAGTTACGCAAACTCAGGGAGCCCAGACATGTGCGGCATCTGCGGATGGGTGGATTTCGAACGAGACCTGACGACCCCCGACGCCCAGCGGGAGCTCGCCGGCATGACGGCGACGATGGCCTGCCGCGGTCCCGACGACGACGGCACCTGGGTCGAGGGCCCGGTGGCACTCGGGCACCGCAGACTGGCGATCATCGACATCCAGGGCGGCCGCCAGCCGATGACCCTCGAGGAGGAGGGCCGGACCAGCCTGGCGCTCGTCTACAGCGGCGAGACCTACAACTTCCGGGAGCTGCGCGAGCGGCTCGCCGGGGCGGGCTGCCGGTTCCAGACGAGCAGCGACACCGAGGTGGTGCTGCAGGCCCACCGTGAGTGGGGCCGGCGCGACCCCCGCGACGCCGTGCGTGAGCTCAACGGGATGTTCGCCTACGCCCTCTGGGACTCCGCGAACCATGAGCTGCTGCTCGTGCGCGACCGGCTCGGCATCAAGCCGCTCTACTACTACCCCACCGAGCAGGGAGTGTTGTTCGGGTCCGAGCCCAAGGCGATCCTCGCCAACAGCCTCGCCGAGCGCGCTGTCGACGCCGACGGCCTGCGCCGCGCACTCGGGTTCGTCGCCGACCCGCACAACGCCGTGTTCCGCGGAATGCGCGAGGTCCCGCCCGGCTACATCATCCGGGTGACCCGCGACGGGATCCAGGAGCTGCGCTACTGGCAGCTCACCGACACCGCGCACACCGCCGACGTGCCCACCACCGTCCGGCACGTCCGCGAACTGCTCGACGACACGATCCAGCGCCAGCTCATCTCCGACGTGCCGCTGTGCACGCTGCTGTCCGGCGGGCTCGACTCCTCGGCGATGACCGCGCTCGCCGCGCGCTTCAGCACGGAGCGGATCCGGTCCTTCGCCGTCGACTTCGTCGGCTACACCGACAACTTCAAGCCCGACGCGATGCGCGCCACACCCGACGGCCCGTACGTGCACGAGGTCGCGGAGTTCGTCGGCACCGACCACACCGACATCACCCTGTCCTCCAACGAGCTCATGGACCCGGACGTGCGTGCCGCCGCCCGCCACGCCCGCGACCTGCCGATCACCATGGGCGACATCGACAGCTCGCTCTACCTGCTGTTCCGGGCGATCCGGCAGCGCTCGACGGTGGCGCTGTCCGGGGAGTCGGCCGACGAGGTCTTCGGCGGCTACCAGATGTTCCACGACCCCATCTACGTCAAGGCCGACACCTTCCCGTGGCTGGGCGGAAACGCGCTGCGTCTGGAGAGCACTCAGCGGCTCCTGGACCGCGGGTTGCTCGGGAAGCTCGACCTCCCCGGCTACATCGACGACCAGTACCGCAGGGCGCTCGCGGAGGTGCCCGAGCTGACCGGGCCGGCCGCAGCGGATCCGCACGAGCGGCGCATGCGCGAGATCTCCTACCTGTTCCTGACCCGGTTCCTGCCCATGCTGCTCGACCGCAAGGACCGGATGAGCATGGCCGTGGGGCTGGAGGTGCGGGTGCCCTTCTGCGATCACCGGCTCGTGGAGTACGTGTTCGGCACGCCGTGGGCCCACAAGACCTTCGACGGGCGCGAGAAGAGCCTGCTGCGGGCCGCCACCGCCGATGTACTGCCCCAGTCGGTCGTGCAGCGGGTCAAGAGCCCCTACCCCTCCACCCAGGACCCGACCTACGACCAGATGCTCCGCGACGGGTTCACCGCGCTGCTGACGAACCGCGACTCCGCAGTGGCACCCCTGCTCGACGTCGACCGGGCCCGTGCAGAGCTGGACGCACCCGACACCGGCGCAGTGTTCGGCAACCGGTGGGGGCTCGAGCAGATCCTCACGCTCGAGGCCTTCCTGACCGACTACCACGTGAGCCTCGCCATCTGAGCCGGCGAACCCAACCGAGGTCCCGTGGGGGAAGCTCGACGCCCGGTGCGGCGTTGGGCTTCCCATGGGCCTCACTCGCAACGACGCGCCGCTGTCAGCAGGTGCGCCGAAGACCGTCAACTACCGCATCGACGGACCCGCCCACAAACTCCTCATGCATCCCTTCCCACGCCGGGTGCGGGCGGAGTTCGCCGGTCGGACGGTGCTTGACACCACCCACGGCGTGCTCCTCCACGAGACCGCGCTACCGGCCCGGTTCTACGTCCCCGAGGCCGACCTCGACGCCTCGGCCTTCGTCCCGAGCGACCTCACAACGCACTGCCCGTTCAAGGGTGACGCCACCTACCGCTCACTGCGGGTGGGAGACCGCGTGGTGGAGAACGCGCTCTGGGCCTACCCGGACCCGACGCCCGCTGCCTCCTGGCTGGCCGGCTACGCCTCCCTGTACTGGGAGGCCGCCGACGCCTGGTTCGACGAGGACGAACCGGCGCGAGCACTGACCGACCCCTACCACCGGGTCGACGTGCGCCGGTCGGCCCGCCACGTGCAGGTGCTCGCAGGCGACACGATGGTCGCCGAGTCCAACGCCGCTCTGGTGCTCGACGAGACCGGGTACCCGCTGCGCTGGTACCTCTCGCCCGACGACGTGGTGGTGCCGCTCGAGGCCACCACCACGAGCACGTACTGCCCGTACAAGGGCGACGCGAGCTACTGGACGGTGCGGCTGCCGGACGGCCGGGAGCTCACCGACGCCGCCTGGGGCTACCCGGAGCCGCTGCCGGAGTCGTCGCGGATCGCCGGCCGGGTGAGCTTCATGCACGACGACCTGAAGGTGCTGGTCGACGGCGAACCGGCCTGATCCAGGCCGGAACGCCACTCAGTTCTCCTCGTCCACCAGCAGAGCTTCGAGCGCCGGGAGCGCCACATCGAGGATGCGACGCTGCTCGGGATCGAGGCGGGCCAGGCGCCGGGCCACCAACGCCGTGCGGTGCGACCGCACCTCGGCCAGCCGGGCGGCGCCCTGATCGGACAACACGATCCGCACGCCCCGGGCGTCGTTGGGGTCCGGCGTGCGGATCACGAGGCCCTGCTCGTCCAGGGACGCGAGCACCCTGCTCATCGTCGGGGCCGTCACGGCCTCCCGTCGCGCAAGCTCCGAGAGCCGCAGCGGCCCGTGCTGTTCGACCGTGACCAGCGCGGACAGCTGTAACGGTGGGATCGATTCCCGCCCGTCGATCCGGATACGGCGGTTCAGCCTTCCGACGACCAGACGCAGCCGGGCTGCGAGCTCGGTCTGCTCGTCGGTGTCGACGTGGTCAACGCTGGTCATCGGACCATCGTGCCAGGCCTTCTCCCGGCCGTCGCTCCGGTCACACTTTCCGTAACCGGATGCCGGTGATGTTGTGTTTCGGACCCTTGCGGAGCACGAGGCTCGCACGGCCCCGCGTGGGCTTGATGTTCCGCTCCAGATTCGGCCCGTTGATCTCTTCCCAGATGCTCTCGGCCCGCGCGATGGCCCCGGCCTCGTCCAGCGCCGCATAGCGGCGGAAGTACGACTCGGGATTGCGGAACGCCGTCTCCCGCAGCCGCAGGAAACGCTCCACGTACCAGCGCCGAATGTCATCCGTCGCCGCGTCGACGTAGACGGAGAAGTCGATGAAGTCGCTCACCGCGAGCGCCGCGCCGCCCTCACGCGCCGGCTGGGCAGGCTGCAGGACGTTGAGACCCTCCAGCAGCAGGATGTCCGGACGGTGCACCGTGAGCCGCTCCTCGGGCAGGATGTCGTACACGAGGTGCGAGTAGACCGGGGCCGTCACCTCGGCCCGGCCGGCCTTGACCTCCGTGACGAACCGCAGCAGCGCCCGCCGGTCGTACGACTCCGGAAAGCCCTTGCGGGACATCAGCCCGCGCCGCTCCAACTCGGCGTTGGGATGCAGGAACCCATCGGTCGTCACCAACTCCACGCGCGGGTGCTGCGGCCAACGGGCGAGCAGGAGCCGCATCAGCCGGGCCGTTGTGGATTTCCCCACAGACACCGACCCTGCGATCCCGATCACGAACGGGGTGCGCGCGGTCCGGGCGCCCAGGAACGTCCGGTACGCCCGGTAGAGCCGTCCGCCCTCCTGGACGTGCATGGTGAGCAGCCGCGACAGCGGCAGGTACACCTCACGGACCTCGTCGAGGTCGACCTCGTCCCCGAGGCTTCGCACCTGGTCGAGCTCCTCCGCCGTGAGCGGGAGTGGAGTGTTCTCGCCAAGCTTCGCCCACGCCGCCCGGTCGAAGTCCACGAACGGCGAGGACGTTTCGCGCGCACCATTGCGACTGCCGTCCATGACCGTGCAACTTAGATCCCCCGAGCCGGTCACCGCTTCGAGACGTGACCGGCGCGACGTCCGGACAACCTGCGGTACGACGTGGGTCTGCCCCTGCAGGCAGTGCGACCTAGGATGAGGGCTCCGCCTGACGAGGAGCACGCCTGTGCCCCGTGCACACCCCGCCGAGCCGGGTTGCAGTAGAAGGCCGGGTCCATCCCGGCACACCGTCCGTCTGCCCTGCGGTCGTATCCGTCGTCGGCGCGGCCGATGAACGTCCTGTGGTCGATCCTCGGGCTGGTCGCCGTCGCGCTGCTCACCCTCGGCACGGCCATATCCGTAGCGTCCGAGTTCGCCCTCACCGCGCTCGAGCGCAGCCAGGTCGACGGCCACGTCGCCGAGGTCGGCGACCGGCGCGCCCGCGCTGTACAGAAGGCCCATCGCGCCCTGTCGTTCCAGCTCTCCGGTAGCCAGCTCGGCATCACCGTCACGACGCTGGTCACCGGATACATCGCCGAACCCGCCATCGCGTCGCTCTTCCGTCCGGCACTCACCGCGATCGGCCTGTCGGACGGGCTGGCCGCGGGGACCGCCACCGTGCTGTCACTGCTGTTCGCCACAACGCTGTCGATGGTGTTCGGCGAGCTCGTGCCGAAGAACCTGGCCATCGCCGACCCACTGCGCACCGCACGTGCCGTGGTGTGGTTGCAGAGCGGGTTCGCCCACGCGTTCCGATGGCTCATCACGGGGCTCAACGGCGCGGCCAACACCGTCGTACGGCGGCTCGGGGTCGAACCCGCCGAGGAGCTGCGCTCGGCACGATCGCCGAGCGAGCTCAGCTCGCTGGTCCGCTCCAGCGCACAGCACGGCACCCTGGACGCCGGCACCGCCACCCTGCTGGACCGCTCGCTGCGGTTCACCGACCGTGTCGCCGAGGACCTGATGACCCCCCGGGTGCGGGTCGAGTCCCTCGACGCCGACGACACCGTGGCCGATCTGGTGGCACTGGCCCGCCGCAGCGGCTTCTCCCGTTTCATCGTGCACGACCGCGACCCGGACTCCGTGCTCGGCGTGGTGCACGTGAAGCAGGCATTCGGAGTGCCGGCGTCCGAGCGGGACCACGTTGCCCTGCGCGGCATCGTCCAGACCGTCCCGACGGTCCCGGAGTCGCTCGACGGCGACGAGCTGCTCACCCGGCTCCGGAGCTCCGGCCTGCAGCTCGCCGTGGTCGTGGACGAGTACGGCGGCACGGCGGGCATCGTCACCCTCGAAGACCTCGTCGAGGAGATCGTCGGCGACGTACGCGACGAGCACGACCGCGCCGAGCAGGCCCAGGTGCGCCCACTGGGTCGGGGCAGCTGGCTCGTATCGGGCCTGCTGCGCAGCGACGAGGTGGCCGATGCCACCGGGTTCGAGATGCCCGACGGCGACTACGAGACGCTGGCCGGGCTGGTGCTCGCCCAACTCGGGCACATCCCCGACGTCGGAGAGGATGTCGACGTGGACGGATGGCGGCTCACTGTCATGCGCCGCGACCGCAACCGCATCGCCGAGCTACGTCTCGCTCGCGCCGACACCGTCCCTGCGCCCCCTGCCCGGCAGGAGGAGGCCGCCCATGGGTAACGACCTGCTCGCGCTGCTGGCGGCGATCGCATTGCTCGCCGCCAACGCCTTCTTCGTCGGAGCCGAGTTCTCGCTGATCTCCGCCCGTCGCGACCGGCTCGAGGCGATGGCAGCCTCCGGCACGGCGTCCGCCCGGACCGTCCTCAAGGCCGGCGCCGACCTGTCCCGGATGCTCGCGGCGTCGCAGCTGGGCATCACGATCTGCTCGCTGCTGCTCGGCCGTCTCGGCGAGCCGGCCGTGGCCCACCTCATCGAGCGCCCACTGCACTGGCTGGGCATGCCGGACGCCCTGCTGCACCCCATCGCGTTCGCGGTGTCGCTGGCCATCGTGGTGGTCGCACACATCCTCCTCGGTGAGATGGTGCCCAAGAACATCGCCATCGCCGGACCCGAGCGCACCGCGATCTGGCTGGTGCCGCCGTTCCTTCTCTTCACCACGGCGATGCGGCCGCTGATCGAGCTGTTCAACGTGATGGCCAACGGCGTGCTGCGGCTCCTGCGGGTGGAGCCGCGCGACGAGCTCGAGACGTCCTTCACCCCCGGCGAGCTCGCCGATCTCATCGCCGAGTCGGGACGCGAAGGCCTGCTCGACGACCACGAGTCCCGCCGCATCAGCCGCACGCTCCGCTCGGCCGAGGCCACCGTCGGTGACGTCCTCGTACCGAGCGAGGAGATGGTGGCTCTGCCGGTGAACCCCACGGTCGACGACGTTGCGCGCAGCGTCGCCGACACCGGCTTCTCCCGGTTCCCGGTCCGGGCCGCCGACGGGCATTTCAGCGGGTACCTCCACGTCAAGGACATCCTCGACCTCGTCGACGACCCGGACGCCGCCGTGCCGATCGAGCGGATCCGCGGCCTTCCGGAGGTGCCGGTCTCCGTCCGGCTCGACGAGGCGCTCGCCGTGCTGCGCCGCGCCCGCGCCCACCTGGGCCGCGCCGTGGACGGCCGCGGGGGGACGGTCGGGCTCGTGGCGATGGAGGATCTCGTGGAGACCTACGTCGGTGAGGTCCGCGACGCCACGCACGCGCCGCGCGCGCAGGCCTGAGGGCCCCTGGCCGTGCCAGGTCAGCCGAGGATGCGTTCGATGACCTCGGGCCGCCACTGCACGTACTCGACCTCGGCACCGTCCGCATGGCGGGCGTAGAGGAACCGTCCGGTTTCGGACGTCGACTCCGGCACGGTGATGTGCCCGCCGTGCGCGGCGAGTGCCTGCGTTACCTCATCGAGATCGGAGACCACCACGGTTGCCGTACCCGGATACCGCGACCGCTCCGCCGGCGGCACGTCGATGACCAGGAAGTTCCCGATGGCGGCCGCCTTGACGTCGTCGAATGCGAAATGGAGATCAGGTTCGCGCCCGACCAGTTCCCGCAGGAAGGGCAGCGCCTGATCGAGATCGTCCACCCAGAGTCGGCCGTAGGTCCGCAGAATCTGCATATGATCCACCATTCGTTCATGTGTCGTTTTTCGGTTCCTGACCCACGATAGGAACAGCGGAAGTGATCGAGAAGAACGCACTTGACGGTGAGAGAGGAACCTGACGGTGACCGCACAGGTCAGGAGCACAGCGGAGCCGGCCGACCGGGCGCGGAGCGAGGCACTGGCACGGGAGATCTTCGCGAGCATCGCCAACCGATGGGCACTGCTGATCATCAACACCCTCGGTGAGGACACCTTGCGCTTCACGGAGGTGCGCGCGGCGGTCGAGGGGATCAGCCACAAGATGCTCACCCAGACGCTGCGCAGCCTCGAACGAGACGGCGTGGTGACACGCCTCGTGCATCCGGTCGTCCCGCCCCGGGTCGACTACAGCCTCACCGAGGCCGGACTCGTGCTCCGGGCGACGATCAACGAGATGTGCACGTGGACCCACCGGTACCTGGAGCACATCGTCGAGGCCCGCCACCGCTTCGACACTCTCCAGCGCTGACGGCGCCCGCCCCGCCCACAGCGTCCGTCGGTAGCGTGGACCGCCGTGACGACCCCGGCCCCCTCCGCGGCGCCCACGCTGCTCGAGGAGCCGGACTGGCGGGAGCGCGCCGCCGTGCACCGGGCGCGTGTCGAGCGCTGGACGTCGCCTCACCGCGAGCGCCGCCGCCGCGGCGAGCCGCACCCCGTCATGGACTTCCTCTTCACCTACTATTCGCTCCGCCCGGCCCGGCTCGAGCAGTGGCAGCCGGGGCCTGGACTCCTCCTGCGACACGGGGACGAGCTGCTGGTGCTCCCGGGCCACGTCCGCGACGGCGACCACGTGCGGCTCGACGTGCGCGCCTTGCCTCCCCGGTTCGTCACGACGGCAGCATTCGTGCGCGACCTGCTCGTGGCGACAGCCTCTCGCCCCGCCCGGTTGAGCTGCTTCGGGCTGCACGAGTGGGCGATGGTGTATCGCAGCGACGCACCCCGGCACACAGCAGTTCCGCTACGGCTCGGGCCGGCGGGAACCGACGCCGTGGTCGAGTCGCTGCCGGTGCACTGCACGCACCACGACGCCTACCGCTTCTTCACACGTGCCGCGCGGCCGCTCAACGCCATCCACCCGGAGCGCGCCGACCAGGTGGCGAACGAGCAGCCCGGCTGTCTGCACGCCACGATGGACCTCTACAAGTGGGCCTACAAGCTCGCCCCGGCGACACCGGCCGAGCTGCTCGCCGACTGCTTCGCGCTTGCCGTGGAGGTGCGGGAGCTCGACATGCGCGCGAGCCCCTACGACCTGGCCGGCTACGGCTACTCCCCCATTCAGATCGAAACCCCGGCCGGCCGGGCCGAGTACGCCCGTGCCCAGGCCGACTTCGCCCGGCGCGCCACTCCCCTGCGGCGTCGTCTCGTCGAGCTGTGCGAGGTCCTGCTCACGGATCGCTGAGCGGCGCCCGCGCATGCCGGTCCGCTTCTTCGTCAGCGCTGGTGTTGGTGGTCAATCTTTGATCGACGGTATGTAGGCGTCAATGATTGATTGACCTGGAAGAAGCGAGCAAACCTTTTGAGGATTTCTGTATCAGGCCAGGTCCACGGCCCCTCTTCGTGCTGCGGGCGGGTGGCCTGGAGGGGGTTCACCCGCCCGCACGACCGTGAGTTCGGCGTCGTCGTCTCGGGCCGGTCAGGACCACACCTCCCCCGGGAACGGCGGCCGTCGACCCGGCCGGCTACGGCTACTCCCCCGGTCTAGCGGGCGTCGCCGACCACTCGTTCGCTTTGTGGAATCAGCTCCTTACGCTCGGCCACATTCTGCTCTCACGAGTCGGATCTTGCGGTCCGTTGCTGGCGCGGTACCCCAAGAACATTTAGCCTCCCAACGGACTTAGGCTGCGCTCGGCAATGTCGCTTCGTCAGCCACGGTGCATGCGAAGCATGCGTGGGAATGTGATCAAGAGGGGGACGCGATGCGGGCGCAGAAGCCGCCGTACACGGCGGAGGAGGCTACGCATGAGCAGCGTCGGCCGCCGGTGGGCACGCCCGCCGCAAGCCGGCGGGCAGGGGGAGATATAACCCCTGCGGGCGTACTGGCCCTGCAGCGAACAGCGGGTAACGCAGCCGTCACCGGAATGGTCAAGCACCGGTGGCACGACCCGGTGGGTACGGACATCGGCCGTGGTCCGCAGGTCACTGTGACCACCGTGCAGCGCGCCCTGCCCATCCAACGGATGCGGTGGGCAAGCGGGAACTTCGAGTTCACCAACGTGTCGCCGGACTACATGGATAAGGCGACTCGTGTCCTCGACCTGCTTTCCTCACATTCGATCATCAAGAAGTACGTCAATGGTCGACCATGCCGGATCACTCTGGAGAAGCGTACTGCGGACACACCCGCAGACGTGATCGACCGGGGTCCGGATGGCGTGCAGGTCACCATGGCCGCGCACTACTTCGAGAACTATGAGATCGGGTACATCGCGGGAATGCTCGCCCACGAGTTCGGCATCCATCCCGTTCCCGAGAGCCGGCGCGGAGTTACCGAGGAGGAGGCGATGTTCAAAGACATGGACTGGCCGGTTCCTGGTCTCTCCGGTTCGACGATGAACTCGGCCACGGCGAAACAAGGCGATCACGTCCTCGGCGTACTCCCTGGCAGCCCGCGGTACCAGATCTACAAGGACGTGGCCCTGGAGATGGCGAGGTTGCTGCTGAGGGACGCCACGTCACAGGCTCCCGAGGCCAGCCCGAAGGACGTCACCGACCTCCTGGACTGCTTCCTGATGGACGTGGCCTCCGTCGCGGCCACCAACGACAACCGGCTCGCGGCAGCATCTCTCTTCTCCGGCGGGGCAGTCCGCCGGAACATCGCGACGGTCTACGAGCACTACAAGAACGAGATCTCGACGAATCTTCCGGAAGAGTACGCGGATCTCAAACCTCTGTTTCCGCCCGAGAAGGTTCCCTCGGCTGTCACGGCCGACTTCGGCAGGCTCGCGAAGAGCGTCGCTTCCGCGATGTGGGGGAAGCCCCGGAGCGTCGACGGCTAAAACCCGATCACTGTCGCTTCACCGGGTTGCGGCAACCCGAGCCCGGTCGAAGCGAGCACCTTAGACGCCGGTTCCACCCTCGACCGCTCCCCCGAGGTTCGCGCGGCGGTCAGCGCCGTCTTCGGTTTCGGCTGTTTATGGCGGTCAATCTTTCGTTTGCTGAACGTCGGCGTCAATGATTCATTGTCAACGGAGCTCGTAGAGCGCCGGCCAGAGCGGAGGATCGGGCCGCTCCGGCCGGTGCTCGGCCGACTACGAGTAGGCCTCCACGGGCGGGCAGCTGCACACGAGGTTGCGGTCGCCGTGAGCGCCGTCGATCCGGCGCACGGGAGGCCACACCTTGCGGTCGTGTACGCCCGGCGTGACACCTGTCGGGTACGCGGCGAGCTCCCGCGGGTACGGGTGGTCCCACTTGTCGATCAGGCACGCCGCGGTGTGCGGCGCACCGCGCAACGGGTTGTCCGTCACCGGCCACTCCCCCGCCGCCACACGGTCGATCTCCGCGCGGATCCCGATCATCGCGGTGACGAAGCGGTCGATCTCGGCGAGGTCCTCGCTCTCGGTGGGCTCCACCATCAGCGTGCCCGCCACCGGGAAGGACATCGTGGGTGCGTGCAGGCCGTAGTCGGCGAGCCGCTTCGCCACATCGTCGACGGTCACGCCCGTGTCCCGGGTGATCCCACGCAGATCGAGGATGCATTCGTGGGCGACGTGCCCGTGCTCCCCCGCGTACAGCACCGGGTAGTGCTCACCGAGGCGCTTCGCCACGTAGTTGGCTGCCGCGATCGCGGTGAGGGTGGCCCGGCGCAGCCCGTCGGTTCCCATGAGCCGGATGTAGGCCCACGAGATCGGGAGCACGCCCGGGCTGCCGTACGGCGCCGCGGACACGGCACCCACGCCGTCGGCGCCGCCACGTCCCGGCAGGAACGGCGCCAGGTGCTCCGCGACCGCCACCGGGCCGACGCCGGGTCCGCCCCCGCCGTGCGGGATGCAGAACGTCTTGTGGAGGTTGAGGTGGCTGACGTCGCCGCCGAACGCCCCCGGCCTGGCCAGTCCGACCAGCGCGTTCAGGTTCGCGCCGTCGACGTAGACCTGACCACCGGCCTCGTGCACGAGGTCGCACACCTCGCGGACCCGCGCCTCGAACACGCCGTGCGTGGACGGGTACGTGATCATGAGGGCCGCCAGCGAGGGTCCGTGCTCGGCGATCTTGGCGCGAAGGTCGTCGAGGTCGACGTCGCCGGTGGGGGACGTGGCCACCACGACCACCCGCATCCCGGCCATCACGGCCGAAGCCGCGTTGGTGCCATGGGCGCTCGCCGGGATGAGACAGACGTTCCGGTGCGCCTCACCCTTGCTGCGGTGATAGGCCGCGATCGCGAGCAGGCCCGCGAACTCACCCTGGCTACCGGCGTTGGGCTGCAGGGACACGGCCGCGTACCCGGTGAGCTCGGCGAGCCACCGCTCCAGGTCGGCGATCAGCGCGAGCGACCCCTCGGCGTCGGCCTCGGGGGCGAACGGGTGCATGTCGGCGAACGCCGGCCACGAGATCGGCTCCATCTCGACGGCGGCGTTGAGCTTCATCGTGCACGACCCGAGCGGGATCATCGTGCGGTCCAGCGCCATGTCGGCGTCGGCGAGCCTGCGCAGCCAGCGCATCAGCGAGGTCTCCGAGCGGTGCTCGTGGAAGACCGGGTGCGTGAGGTACTCGGTGGTGCGAACGAGACCGGGGGGGAGTACGTCCTCGGTGGCGGGGTCGAGCGCGGCGGCGTCGGCGGTGACACCGAACGCCGCCCAGACGGCCTCCAGGTGCTCCACCGTGGTCACCTCGGAGCAGGCGATCCCCAGCGTGTCCTCATCCACCCGGCGCACAGCGATCCCGGCGGCGTGCGCGGCGTCGGCCACCTCCGCCGCTCGTCCCGGCACCCGTGCCTGCACGGTGTCGAAGAACTCCCCGTGCAGCACCCCCACTCCCCCGGCCCGCAGCCCTGCGGCCAGCACGGCGGCCATGCGATGCGCCCGACGCGCGATCCGCCGCAGCCCGTCCGGCCCGTGGTAGACCGCGTAGCACGCGGCGACGACGGCCAGGAGAACCTGCGCGGTACAGATGTTCGAGGTGGCCTTCTCGCGGCGGATGTGCTGCTCGCGGGTCTGCAATGCCAGCCGCAGAGCCGGGTTGCCGTCGGCGTCGCGGGACAGGCCCACGAGCCGGCCCGGCAGCTGGCGGGCGAGCTTCCCCTGCACCGACAGGTAGCCGGCGTGCGGGCCGCCGAAGCCCAGCGGCACCCCGAAGCGTTGGGTGGTGCCCACCGCCGCGTCCGCGCCCAGCTCACCGGGCGGGGTGAGCAGGGTGAGAGCCAGCAGGTCGGCGGCGACGGCCACCAGTGCTCCGCGCTCGTGCGCTTCCGCGATCAGGGACGACGGGTCGGTGACGGCACCGGAAGCGCCGGGGTAGGACAACAGGAGCCCGAACAGCTCACCCTCCGGCAGCCCGGCGTCCAGATCCGCCACCACGAGATCGATACCCAGGGGCTCGGCGCGGGTGCGGAGCACCTCGATCGTCTGCGGCAGGGTGTCGGCGTCCACGACGAACCGTGGCGACGTGGCCCGCCCGGCACGGCGCAGGAGGGTCATCGCCTCGGCGGCCGCGGTGGCCTCGTCGAGAAGGGACGCCCCCGCGACGGGCAGTCCGGTGAGGTCGGCGACGGCGGTCTGGAACGTCAGCAGCGCCTCGAGCCGGCCCTGGCTGATCTCCGGCTGGTAGGGCGTGTAAGCCGTGTACCAGGCCGGGTTCTCGAGCACGTTGCGGCGGATCACCGGCGGCGTGACCGTGCCCGAGTAGCCCAGCCCGATCATCGGGACGGTCACCGTGTTGCGTGCCGCGAGAGCCCGCAGCTCGGCGAGCACCTCCGGCTCGGACGCCGCGGGGGGCAAGGTGGAGGCGACAGGCGTGCGGTCGCGGATGCACTCGGGCACCACCGCGTCGGCGAGGGCGTCGAGTGACTCAGCGCCGACCGCCGCCAGCATGGTGGACAGCTCCGCAGGTCGCGGCCCGATGTGCCGGTCGACGAACGGGACACCCTGCTCGAGGTCGTGGAGCGTCGAGCGCTCCGGGTGATGCGGGACGGGGCGGTCGGTCACTGGACCTCCGAGGTTGGGCGAGCGGCGGGCAGGCAACTGCTGCCCTCCCCCTCTGTCCCCGCCCGGTTGCCGGGCGCCTGAGAGATTCACCCCGTACAGAGCGGGCTTTCCCCGTCGGCGGACGGGCACGCCCGTCGCTTTCCAGAGGCGTCTCACCCGGGCGGTCCTGGATGCCTGAGAGGTTCCGGGGAGGATTTGCTCCTTCGGCGCCCGATCCCCATCAATGGCGACGGCGATCGGGACTCTCCCGCGCGGGTTCAGCGACTACGCGCCACATCGTAGCCCTCTCCCGACGCCCGGCCGCTCCGCGCCGTTTGTCAGACCTGTGAACCAGGTTCCGCGCCGACGATGCGTCCGACGTTCTCGTCCGAGAAGAACTCTGCCGGTGAGGTGACCCCGGCGTTCACCCGCGCGAACCCGTCCATCGCCTGCTGGATGCCGCGCATCGCCACCAGCAGACCCTCGAGCTCCGGTGACGGCCCTTGATCGCTCCGAGATCAGCCCGTGCGCCCTCGCGAGGGCGGTTACGCAGATCTCGCGACGATCTCCTCGACGCCTGAGCGAGGCGCCGCGGCCTCAGCTGATGGCACGCCGGGCGCGGCGGCGGGACAGCTCGTCCTCCGGGCTCTCGTCGACGCTGCCGCCGTCGGCCCGCTCGACCGGGAAGTCCTTGATCGACCCGCTGATCTCGCGCATCGCACCGCTCACGGCGATTCCGAAGACGCCCTGCCCACCTTGCAGCAGGTCGACGACCTCTTCCGGCGAGGAACACTCGTAGACGGTGGTGCCGTCGCTGAACAGCGTGATGCCGGCAAGATCGCGGATGCCGCGCCGGCGCAGGTGCTCGACCGCCACCCGGATGTTCTGCAGCGACACCCCGGCGTCCAGGAGCCGTTTGACGACCTTCAGAACGAGGACGTCCTTGAACGAGTAGAGCCGCTGCGATCCCGAGCCGGCTGCTCCACGGATGGACGGCACGACCAGACCCGTACGAGCCCAGTAGTCGAGCTGCCGATAGGTGATCCCCACAACCTGGCAGGCGGTAGGACCCCGGAACCCGACGAGCTGGTCCGGCATCCCATCGAGACCGGCCCCCAGCAGAGGATCGGGGAAGAGCTCACCTTGTTCTGGTGAGCCGGACGGCGGGTTCTCCACCGAACTCCTTCCGCCGGGGCCCGAAGGGCGGGCCGTCACAGCCGACGGTAAGCGGGTACGCGCGACCGGTCAACGCGGCGCGCCGCCGCGAGTCACCCGGAACCGGGCGTGTCGAGGCCGGATGGCCTCGGCCGGGTACTACGGCTGCGCGCCGCGGAAATCCTCCGGCGAGATCGAGTCCAGGAACTCCCGGAACTTCTCGACCTCGTCCTCCTGCTCGTCGGGGATGACCAGTCCGGCTTCCGCAAGCACGCTCTCGTCGGCATGGATCGGCACCCCGATGCGCAACGCGAGCGCCACCGAGTCGCTCGGCCGGGCCGACACCTTGACGCCTCCGTCGAAGACGAGCTCGGCGTAGAACGTGCCCTCCTGGAGATCGGTGATCCGCACCTGCTCCAGCCTGCGGCCCAACCCCGTGATCACGTCCTTGAGCAGGTCGTGGGTCAGCGGTCGGGCTGGTTTGACTCCCTGCTGCTCCAGGGCGATCGCAGTGGCCTCGACCGAACCGATCCAAATCGGGAGGTACCGGTCGCCGCTGGTCTCCCGCAGCAGGAGGATCGGCTGGTTCGCGGGCAATTCGACCCGGACACCCACGACGCGCATCTCGCTCATGCGCTTCCCTCCTCCTGACGGTCCTGCAGTGTCGACGCTACACGGCGCACCCGGCCCGCGCCCGCCTCCGGACGGGCGTCGAGCCGCCGTCTTGCGCCAGTCCTCAGCCTGTGGCGCCGGGCTCGCGCGGTCCGGTGAGGAACACGAGCCGGAACTTGCCGATCTGCACCTCGTCGCCGTTGGCCAGAACAGCGGTGTCGACCGGCTCCCGGTTGACGTAGGTGCCGTTGAGGCTGCCGACGTCGACGACGACGAACTCGCCGGCGTCGCTGCGGAACTCGGCGTGGCGGCGCGAGACCGTGACGTCGTCGAGGAAGATGTCGCTGTCGGGGTGGCGGCCCGCGCTCGTGGACGGCCGGTCGAGGAGGAACCGCGACCCCGCATTGGGCCCCCGCTTGACCACCAGCAGGGCGGCTCCTGCAGGTAGCGCGTCGACGCCGGAGACCGGCTGGTCCTGGGCGGGGGGCTCGACCTCGGAGAGGAAGTCCGCTCGGAAGACCGAGGTGGTCTCCGGGGAGCGCTCCGGGGGCACGCCGGGCCCGTCGTTCGTGGTCACCTCGGGGTCTCCTCCTGCATGGATGTAGCAACGTTCGTTGTGTGATCTGTGCGTCCCACGTGCCGTGGGTTCCGCAAACCTACCGCGCGGCGGCGTCCGGTTCCGGCCCGGTCAGCTTCCCGTGAGCTCGCCGTACGCCGTCGCGTCGAGCAGGTCGCCCAGTGCGGCGGCATCGTCGGCCAGCCGGACGTCCATCATCCAACCTGCCTGGTAGGGCCCCGAATTGATCAGCTCGGGGCTGTTCTCGAGAGAGTCGTTGACCGCGACGACCGTGCCGGACACGGGAGCGTAGATATCCGACACCGACTTGGTGGACTCGACCTCGCCGACCGCCGCACCGGCGGTGACGGTGTCACCGACCGCGGGCAGCTGCACGAAGACGACGTCACCGAGCTGGTCCTGGGCGTGATCGGTGATGCCGATCCGAACCACCCCGTCTCCCAGGTCGCGCACCCACTCGTGGGCTTCGGTGTAGCGAAGGTCCTCGGGAATCACGCGAGGAGCCTAGTCCCCGCCTCCGACGCGGCCACCGACCCCCGGTGGCACCGCCGGCGACCGCATCGCCAGTACGAACTGCGCCAGATACAGCGCCCCTGAATACAGGTAGAGCGCCGTGCCCCAGATCGCGAAGCCGTACCCGAACGGCCGGGCGAGCTCGCCCCAGAATCCCGGGTTCTGACCGAGCAGGAGCAGCGGGAACGCGTACAGCAACAAGAACGTGGCGCCTTTGCCGAGGTAGGTGACCCGATAGGGGGCATAGCCCCGGCGCCGCAGCACGGGAAGCGTGGCCGCCAGCACCAGATCCCGGCAGACCAGCGCCACCACTCCCCACCACGGCACCACGTCGCGCGCTCCGAGCGCGATCAGCGCGGCGAGGATGTAGAGCCGGTCGACCGCCGGGTCGAGCAGGGCGCCGAGGCGGCTGTACTGCCCGAGAAGTCTGGCGAGCTTGCCGTCGAGCCAGTCCGTGAAGCCGCCGACGGCCAGCACGAGGATCGCCCACCCGTCGGCGCGCGGCACGAGGAGCAGGTAGAGGAACAGCGGTACCCCGGCCAGCCGCAGCACGCTGAGCAGGTTCGGGACCGTCACGATGCGGTCGGCCCGGGGCCGCGTCGTCGGCAGGTCGGGCACGTCAGGAGCCTACTGGTGCGCCCGGTTCGGTTCGCGGCTGCACAGGACGCCCCGGCCAAGGCAGGATCATCACATGGACGCTTCCGCTCTCAAGGAGATGCAGGCCCCGCTCAAGGCGCAGTACCGGGACGATCCCACCGCCGCGCTGATCACTCTCAAGGCCGAGGGAGAGCTCGACGGCACCGGCGTGGCCTGCCGGGTCCGCACCGCCACGGCGCTGGCCGAGGCCGGTCTGCACCCGGCCACCGGGGGTGACGGCTCGCAGCTGTGTTCCGGGGACATGCTCCTGGAGGCGCTCGTCGCCTGTGCGGGCGTCACCCTCCGCGCGGTTGCCACCAACATGGGGCTCGATGTGAGCGGCACGGTGCACGCCGAGGGGGATCTGGACTTCCGGGGCACGCTCGGCGTCGACAAGGAGGCACCGGTCGGGTTCCGCGACATCCGCCTGACCTTCGACCTCGACACCAGCGCGGACGCCGACCAGGTCGCCACCCTCATCAAGCTGACCGAGCGGTACTGCGTGGTGCTGCAGACGCTGGTGTCCTCGCCCGCCACGTCCGTGCACGTGATCACCGCCGGGACCGCCGCGCAGTGAACGGGGCCCGCGCACTCATCCGGTCCCTGGTGGCGAGCGGGGTCGACGTCTGCTTCGCCAATCCCGGCACGTCGGAGATGCACTTCGTGGCCGCGCTCGACGCGGTGCCGCAGATGCGCGCCGTGCTGACCTTGTTCGAGGGCGTCGCCACCGGCGCGGCCGACGGCTACGCACGGATGGCAGGCCGGCCCGCCGCCACCCTGCTGCACCTCGGTCCCGGCCTGGGCAACGGGCTGGCCAACCTGCACAACGCCCGCAAGGCCGGGGCGCCGATCGTCAACATCGTCGGCGACCACGCCATCGAACACATGAAGTTCGACGCACCACTGCAGTCGGACATCGGGCCCGTCGCCGGATCGGTGTCGGGCTGGGTGCGCCACAGCGCGAGCACCGCCGACGTCGGTTCCGACGCCGCGGCAGCGGTCGCCGCGGCCCGGGAGGGCCAGGTCGCCACCCTCGTGCTGCCCGCGGACGTCAGCTGGGCCCAGGACGGCGGAAGCGTCGCCGAGCCGCTGCGCCCCACTCCCCTGCAGCCTGCCGACCCCGATGCTCTCCGGTCCGCGGCGCGCGCACTGCGGTCGGGCGAACCGTGCGTGCTGTTGGTGGGCGGCGACGCCACGCGGGCCGACGGCCTGGCCGCCGCCGACCGGATCGCGGCGGCGACCGGCGCCACGGTCCTGGCCGAGACGTTCCCGACGCGGATGGAGCGGGGTGCCGGGGTGGTCCCGGTGGAGCGGGTGGCCTACCCCGTCGACGTGGCGCTTCGCCAACTCGACGGAGCACGCCACCTGGTGCTCGCCGGCGCCCGTCCCCCGGTGGCGTTCTTCGCCTACCCCGACAAGCCCTCCGAGCTGGCGCCCGCGGACTGCGAGGTCCACCCGCTCGTTCCGGGGCGTGACGGGCTCGCCACCGCCGCGCTGGAGGAGCTCGCCGACCTCATCGCGCCGGGCACGACCGCGAGGACGGCGGAGCTCGCGCGCCCCGCACTCCCCAGCGGCCCCCTGACCGTCCAGACCGCCGCTACGGTGGTCGGCGCCCTGCTGCCCGAGGGGGCGGTGGTCGTGGACGAGGCGGTCACATCCGGTACGGGACTGCCCGCGGCGACGGCGACGGCTCCACGCCACGACTGGCTCACGGCGGTCGGCGGGTCCATCGGATGGGGCCTGCCTGCCGCCACCGGTGCCGCGGTGGCCTGCCCCGACCGTCCGGTGTGGTGCCTGCAGGCCGACGGGAGCGCCATGTACACGATCTCGGCGCTGTGGACCCACGCCCGCGAGGCGCTCGACATCACCACCGTCGTCTACAACAACAGTGCCTATGCCATCCTGCGGATGGAGCTGCAGCACGTCGGCGCAGCCGGGCTCGTCGAGAACGGCGGGGAGCGGGCCAGGGCCCTGTTCGATCTCGGCCGGCCGGACCTGGACTTCGTCGCGCTCGCCCAGGGGATGGGCGTCCCTGCGGTCCGCGTGCACACCGCCGAGGAGATGAGCGAGGCCCTCAGGAGGGCCTCGGCCGAGCCCGGGCCGCACCTCGTGGAGGCGATGGTCCCGCCGCTCGTGCCCTGACAGGCCCGTTCGTCGCGGCAGGTCGCCGGTTCGTCCCACCCCCCGCCGGGAACGTCCCGGTTCGGGGGGTGTCCGACGTAGAGTGTCGTTCACGTGACGCAGCGTTCTGTCCCTGATCGGGCCGCCGCGTCGGGGACATGCCGGGCGGCTCCGCGGGAAGCGTGATGGTGAGAACGGTCGAGGACCTACGGACCGTCGACCACGCCTGCGCCATTCCGGTGAGCGACGAGCAGCTCTGGGAGATGACGTCCGCGTTCGTCGCCGCCGGCCTGGCGGCGGGCGAGCAGGTCGTGTACTTCGACGACGGCACCGCCGACAATGTCCTCGAGCGGCTGGCCGACGACTGCGTGCCGATCGCGGAGTCGCTGCACGACGGCAGCCTGATCATGGTGCCGCCCGACACCACCCGCGCCACACTGCGCAGCCCACCCCCGTACGTGCAGGACCTGATCTGCGGCACCGTCGACGACGCGGTCGAGCGGGGCTACACCGGCGTCCGGCTCACCGGGCAGCTGAGCTACGCGTTGCAGCGGGCGGGCGGTGTCTCGCTGCTCCAGTACGACGACGCGTTCGACGAGGTCATCCGCGTGCGCCCGGCTCGGCTCCTGTGCCTCTACGACCGCCGCCGGTTCCCCGAGAGGGCTATCGAGGAGCTGCGCGCCCGCCACCACACCGAGCTCGTCGTCCCGGCGATCTACGACGACAACCTGTTGCGCATCACGAGCACCGGGCCGGGCTGCGCCCGACTGGCCGGCGAGGTGGACCACAGCAACCGCCCGCGCATCCGGAGGCTGCTCGAGACGGCGCTGGACGACGCACTGCGGTCCCACGCGGGCCCCACCGACATCACGCTCGACCTGTCCTCCCTGCGGTTCCTCGACGTCGCGGCCGCCGTCAGCCTCGTGCACGCGGCGGAGGAGTTCCCCAGCTCCCACCGCCTGGTCCTCACCGGAGTGCGGCCGCGCGTGGTGCGCGTCCTCGACCGCTGCGGCGCTCCGTTCGCCGCCCAGCTCGTCGTCAAGACCCGGCCCGACCACACGCTCCCGGAGGCCCGATGAGGATCGAGACCACCCGGTCGGCCGTCGCAGTCCGTCTCGAGCACGCGGTCGGGTACTACAGCTCCGACACCGAACTGCTCGCCCAGCTCGTTCCGCTCGCCCTCGCGGGCCTCGAACGGGGTGAGCCGGTGGCGCTCGCGCTGCGGCCGCGCACGCTGCGGGCCGTGTACGCCGAGCTGGGCCGGGCAGCGGGGCTCGTCGAGCTCAGCAGCCCCGCCGGGCCCGACGGCGCATCCGGGCAGACGGTGGCGGCCCGCTGGGCCCTGGAGGTGCGGGAGCTGACCTCCACCACCGGTGGCCCTGTAGTCGTGCTCAGCGAGCACACCAGCGCCCTCGACGGCGCCGACGGCGGCTTCTGGACCGAGCTGGACGCCGCGGTGAACGTCGCGCTGACGGATCTCCCGGTGCACATGACCTGCTTCTTCCCGGAGCTGCCGCTGCACCTGGAGATTCTCGACGGGGCTCGGCGCAACCACCCGTTGCTGCTGGTTTCAGGCCGGTTGCTGCACAACACCCAGCATCGCTGCCCGCGCGACGTGCTGGCGATGCGGCCGGCCCCGGCCCCCACGTTGCTCGGCCCGCCCGACGCCCGGATGACGTTCAGCGCGTGGCAGCTGCACGAGGTCCGCTCGGCGGTCGAGGAGGCCCTGCACACCGCCGGCTACGGCCACACGCGCGCCGAGGACCTCGTTCTCGCCGTGAACGAGGTGGCCACCAACGCCGTCGAGCACGGCGCACCCGAGGCGGAGCTGGCCATCTGGACCAGCACCGGTGGTGGGGTGGTGTGCGAGATCCACGATCGTGGAGCCCTCACCGACCCGCTTCCGGGCCTGCAGGCACCCCATCCCGCCGACCCTCGCGGTCGTGGCGTCTGGATCGCGCGTCAATTATGCGATTCGCTGCATGTATGGGCCGATCGATGGGGCACCCATGTCCGCATGCACGCCAGTCCGTGACGTAAGATCTGCACGGCGCGTCACCCTGGAAACCGCGGGTGTGACGAATATGCCCCTTGGCAACACGCTCGGTCGGGAGAAGACTCCTTCGCGGACTCGTGCGCCATCGGGCAGCGCCGACACGCCAACGCACGCGTAGCACCACATTTCGAGCACCACCATAAGCGTCACCACATTCGGGCACCATCACATTTGGGATGACCATGTCTGACGACCAGCGACGATCTCGCATGATGCAGGCTCACTCCCGCATTCAGCGACGGGTCTCTGTGCTCGGTTCATTCACCTTGACCACCGACGGCGCCACCGTCCCGCTCGGGGTCGACTCACGCAGGCTCGTGGCGTATCTCGCCGTGCATCCGCGGCCCCAGGAGCGCACGAGCCTCGCCGCGGACCTGTGGCCAGGAGTACCCACCGACGCGGCGGTACGCCTGCTCGCCGACGCCGCCACCGCCGTTGACGTACCGGAGCTGTTCGCCGACGAGGACGAGACCGGCCCGTTGGCGCTTGCCGCCGACGTCGAGGTCGACCTCGCCGACGCACTGGGGCTCGTGCGTGCCCTGCCCGACATCCCGACCAACCACGACCCCGACATCTCTCTGCTGTCCGCCGACATCCTGCCCGGCTGGACCGCCCCGTGGATCGCCGTCGAACGCGAGCGGTTCCGCCAGCTGCGGTTGCACGCGCTCGAGGAGCGCAGCCTGCGGCTGACGTCCGCTGCCCGCTACGCGGAGGCGGTGGCGATCGCGAAGAGCGCGGTGCAGACCGCCCCCAGCCGCGAGAGCGCCCGCCGTGTCCTCATCGAGGCCTATCTCGGGCAGGGCGACATCGCGGCCGCGGTCGCCGAGTTCGACGACTACCAGGAGCTGCTGCGCTCGAGCGTCGGCGGGCCCGCGTCGACCGGGCTGGAGGCGCTGTTCCCGCCCTCGCCGGTGTGGCCGGTGCTCCGGGCGCGCCGCACGATGCCTCGCTCAGCCGTGCAGCTGCCGGGCCTGCGCTCGGTGCGCGGCGCCACCCCCAGCACCCGACGGCTCGTCGCCGGTGGCTCGGTCCCCGGCCCGTCGCAGCGCTGACCAGCACGTCTGCTGGGCCGACAGCTCCTAGAACGGACGCAGCGGGACCTCGAAGCACACCCGGGTCCCCTGCCGCGAGCTCACCACCTGCAATCGCCGCGACAGCCGGTCGATCACAGTGAGACCACGGCCGCGGTAGCCCGGCCGGTCAGGCGCGGGCCGCCACCGGCCGTGGTCGGTCACCATCACCGCCACCACTGGTAGCGGCTCGTTCGCCAACACCTCCAGCTCCACCTCCACGGTGGGCACCACGTCCGGCTCCTCGGCGTCGAGGTAGGCGTGTTCCACACCGTTGGACACCGCCTCGCCGACAGCCAGCTGCAGGTCGATCACCACGTCCTCGGGGAGCCGTTGCTGCCCCGCCCACGCGGCGATCCGGCTCCGGATCGTCCGCAGCTCCGCCGCCCGGGCGTGATGCCGCAGCCACAACCGGCGTCCGCCCGGCCGTCGGTCGGCGAGGGGCGTGATCGCGCCGTCATCCACCACGACCCTGTGGTGCCCGGCCACAGCAGGGCCAAACCGTGTCGGCGGGGAACCGATCGGGTACTCGCTGCTCATGCATGGTTCATCCGAGCCCGACGTCGCCTCCGATCCCCACCTCGCGCGGACCCGCGAGACCGGCGGCGGCGACCGCGACCGCACAGAGCGTCCCGACGGGCCGAGCACCACGGGCACCGACGCGAACGAGGAGTTCGTCGGCCGGGTGGCGGGCCAGGACGCCGGCTATGCCGGCGAGACCGGGGCTGAGGCACGTGCCGAGGAGCCGCAGCGATGAAGCGCGACGGGAACGAGCTGACCGGCCTGGCGAAGATCGCCTACAAGCCCATCGGCCTCGTCTTCGGGCTCCTCGGAGGGCTGCTGGCGGGCCAGGTCTTCGCCCTGGTGTGGAAGAAGCTGTCGCACGAGGACGAGACTCCGTTGCCTCTCTCGGACGACTACAGCACGCGCGAGGTGCTCCTCGCCGCCACGCTGCAGGGCGCGATCTTCGGGCTGATCAAGACAGCGGTGGACCGCTACGGGATGAAGGGCGTGCGGCGGTTCCTGGACACGCCGCCGCGGCCGCACACGCGGACGGAGGTGTAGAGCATGCCGGCGAAGGACCAGGTCCCGAGCACGGTGCAGCGTTCGGACGACAAGGCCGAGCGGACGTGGGAGAAGACCTACGACTCGGCGCTCGAGACCTACGACGACGATGGTGCCCGCGCCCACCGCGTGGCGTTCGCCGCGTTGAAGCACAGCTACGAGAAGGTCGGCGACCACTGGGAGCCCAAGGAGGAGAAGGGCCCCTCCGACGACCGGGCAGCAGAGGGCGGGCTCGACAGCGATCGGCCCACGGCAGGTGGAGTGGACGCGAACGCCTCGAAGCAGCACCTGCAGGACGTTGCGAAGAGGCTCGACGTCCCCGGCCGCTCGTCGATGACCAAGGACGAGCTGGTCGACGCGATCGGCAAGGCCAACGACCGGGAAACGGCGAAGGCACGCGACAAGAAGAATTAGGCGCGGCAGTGCGGCGGGCACCTCGGCAGGGGTGCCCGCCGCACTGGTGTGTCAGGACAACGCGCGCAGTTTGGGCAGCACGTCCTCGGAGAACTGGGTGAGGAAGCGCTCCTGGTCCTGCCCCGGCCCGTGGAAGACGAGGTGGTTGAGCCCGGCGTCGACGTAGGGCTTGATCTGGGACACCGCGTCGTCGGGATCGGAGGCCACGATCCAGCGCTTCGCGACCTGCTCGATCGGCAGCTCGTCGGCCAGCCGCTCCATCTCGACCGCCGAGTCGACACTGTGCTTCTGCTCGGCCGAGAGCGACAGCGGCGCCCAGAACCGGCAGTTCTCCAGCGCCGTCTCCGGGTCGCGGTCGTAGGACATCTTGATCTCGATCATCCGGTCGATCTGGTCGAGACTGCGCCCCGACGCCTCAGCGCCCTCGGCGACGGCCGGCATCAGCTTCTCGGTGTAGAGATCCATGCCCTTGCCGGACGTGCAGATGAAACCGTCCGCCGACCGGCCTGCGTACTTCGCCACGACCGGTCCACCCGCCGCCACGTACACCGGGATCGGCTGTTTCGGCTTGTCGTAGATGGTGGCCCCGACGGTGCGGTAGTACTCGCCCTCGAACGTCACGTCCTCGGACGTCCACACCTCACGCATGAGCCGGATGGCCTCGCGCAGCCGCGCGAACCGCTCCTTGAACTCGGGCCACTCCATGCCCGACACGGCGATCTCGTTCAGGGCCTCCCCGGTGCCGACGCCGAGCATCACGCGGCCCGGGTAGGCCTCCCCCAGCGTGGCGAAGATCTGCGCGATCACCGCGGGGTTGTAGCGGAACGTCGGCGTGAGCACCGATGTCCCGATCTGCACCCGCTCGGTGCGCTCCCCCACCGCCGCGAGCCACACCAGCGAAGACGGTGCGTGGCCGCCCTCGTGGCGCCACGGCAGGAAGTGGTCCGACGTCACCACGCTGTCGAGGCCCACCTCTTCCGCCCGTACGGCGTACTCCACGAGCTCCCGCGGCCCGAACTGCTCCGCAGAGGCCTTGTAGCCGATCCGCAACGTCACGTCCTCAGATCCTTCCCGACCCGATCCGGTGCTTCCGTTCCCTCAAGAGTGCTACAGCCGGCCCATTGACCTCCACTCGCGTCGAGGTCGCACGGTTCCGGCATGAAAGAACTCGCATGCGTCGTTCGCCCGAAGTACCTACCGTCATCGACGCCATGAGCGACGACTCCCAGCAGCCCCACCGAGCCACCCTCGGTGCCCTGCGCCGCCTCGCCCCGTACATCCGTCCGCATCGACATGCCCTCATCGGCGGCGCCCTCGCGGCGCTGGCCGGCAGCCTCGCCGGGCTGGCGATCCCCCTCATCACCCGCGCCATCGTCGACGGCCCGATCGCCCGCTCCGAGCTGTCGGCGCTGCCGTGGCTGGTCGCAGGCGTGTTCGCCTTCGGGCTGCTCGAGGCCGGCTTGATGCTGCTGCGGCGGCGTCTCGTCGCCCGCCCCAGCACCCGCATCGAGGCGGACCTGCGGGCCGACCTCTTCGCCCACCTGCAACGCCTGCCGGTGGCGTTCCACGACCAGTGGCCGTCGGGGCAGCTGCTCTCCCGCGCGACGTCCGACCTCAACACGATTCGCTGGTTCGTCGCGTTCTCGGGGATCTTCCTCGTGGTCAACGTGCTGACCATGGTGGCGGGCGTCGCGGTGCTGGCCTGGCTCTCCCCCGTGCTGGGGCTGGTCATCGGCGTCGTCGCGGTGCCGCTCGTGGTGCTCACGCTCATGCTGGAGCGCCGCTACTCGGTCGCCGCCCGGCGCGCACAGGACCAGGCGGGGGACCTCGCCACGGTGATCGAGGAGTCGGCGCTGGGCATCCGCGTGCTCAAGTCGCTCGGGCGCGGACGCCGGCTCACCGCGCGGTTCGTCTCCGACGCGCGGGGGTTGCGCGGCACCGAACTGCTGAAGGTGCGGTTGCTCGCGGCGCTGTGGGCCGTGCTCGTGACGCTGCCCGAGGCGGCGATCGCGTTGATCCTCGGGCTGGGGGCCTACGGGGTCGCCCAGGGGACGCTGACGCTCGGCACCCTGGTGGCCGCGGTCACCGTCATGACCTACCTGTACTGGCCGATCGCCTCGATCGGCTGGCTGCTCGCCGAGGCCAGCAACGCCGCGGCCGCCACCCGGCGGTACTGGGAGGTCCGTGACGTCGTCCCGGCGATCACCGACCCGCCCGACCCGGTGCCCGCGCCGAACCCGGTGCGGGGCGAGCTCCTCCTGCGTGACGTCTCCTTCGCCTACCCCGGTGGGCGCGGAGACGTCCTGCACGGTGTCGACCTGGCGCTGCGCCCCGGGGAGACGATGGCGTTGGTCGGTGCCACCGGATCGGGCAAGACCACGCTGACCGCGCTGGTGGCCCGGCTCTACGACGTCACCGGCGGCGCGGTGCTGATCGACGGCATCGACGTCCGTGACCTGCGGCTGGCCGACCTGCGCACCGCCGTGGCCACCGCTTTCGAGGACCCGGTGCTGATCTCGGCCAGTGTGCGGGAGAACGTGGCGCTCGGACTCCCGTCCGCGTCGGACGAGCAGGTGTGGGAGGCCCTGCGCGTGGCGAGCGCCGACGGTTTCGTCGCGGCGCTGCCGTGGGGGCTCGACACCCGGATCGGCGAGCAGGGGATGTCGCTCTCGGGCGGGCAGCGCCAGCGGCTCGCCCTGGCCAGGGCGGTGATCGGGCGCCCGCCCGTCCTGGTGCTGGACGACCCGCTCTCCGCGCTGGACGTGCACACCGAGGCAGAGGTCGAGGCCGCGCTCCGGCGGGTGCTGGGAGGGGTGACGGCGCTGGTCGTCGCGCACCGGTCGTCCACCGTGCAGCTCGCCGACCGGGTCGCGCTCCTCGTCGACGGCCGGATCGCGGCCGTCGGCACGCACAGCGAGCTGCTGGCCACGGACGCGGAGTACCGGCGGCTGCTGACGAGCGCACTGGACGACCTGACCGACGAACGAGAGGAGGTGGGCGCATGAGTACCGACACCGGCACGGAGACCGTGGCCGGCCGAGGCCCGGAGCCCGACACGGGCCCGGACGCCGTCGTCGAGGCCTGGCGCGGTATCGCCGCCGAGGACGACGAGGCCGACGAGATCGACCGGACCACCGGGCTGCGGATGCAGCGGCGCGCACGCCTGCTCGTCGGGGAGCTGCTGCGTCCGCACCGGCGCGCCGTGGTGCTCGCGGCGGTGCTGCTCGTCGCCGAGAACCTGGCGATGCTCGCCGGGCCGCTCCTGGTGGCGACGGCGATCGACCAGGGTGTGCCTGCTGCCCTCGCCGGGCACCCCGGCCCGCTGGCCTGGTCCATCGCCGGGTACGCGGCCACCGGGATCGTAGGCGCCGCGCTGCGCTCGGCGTTCACGCTGCTGTCCGGCCGGGTCGGGCAGGATCTGCTGCTCGACCTGCGCCGCCGCGTGTTCGCCCACGGGCAGCGGCTGTCGCTCGACTTCCACGAGTCCTACACCTCTGGCCGGCTGATCTCGCGCCTGACCAGCGACATGGACTCGCTCACCGACCTGTTGGAGAAGGGGTTCGAAGGCCTGTTCGGGGCCGTGCTCTCGCTGATCGGCATCACGGTGCTGCTCGTGTGGCTCGACCCGACGCTCGCCGCGGTCGTGCTGTGCGGCTTCGTGCCGCTGCTGGTGCTCACCCGCTGGTTCCAGCGCAGTTCGCGGGCGAGCTACCGGCGTACCCGCAGCACGGTGGCGCGGCTGATCGTGCACTTCGTCGAGTCGATGAACGGCATCCGTGCCGTGCAGGCGTTCCGCCGCGAGCGGCGCAACGACGAGATCATGGACGGGCTCACCACCGCCCACCGGGATGCCAATACGACGGCGTTCCTCACGGTGGCGTGGTACGTGGCGGGGGTTCGGCTGGTCGGCAACGCCACGCTGGCGCTCATTCTGCTGATCGGCGGCCTCCGGGTGCTGGACGGCACGCTGGCCCTGGGTGCCCTCACGGCGTTCCTGCTGTACCTGCGCAGGCTGTATGACCCCATGGACGACCTGGCGCAGTTCTTCAACAGCTACCAGTCGGCTGCCGCCGCCCTGGAGAAGATCGCCTCCGTCCTCGATACGCCGCCGGGTGTGCCCGAGCCGTCCCGTCCGATGCCGCTGCCGTTCCCCGTGCGCGGTGAGCTCGAGTTCGACGACGTCAGCTTCGCCTACCGCAGGGCCGCCGAGCGCACGGTGCTGCCGAAGTTCTCGCTGCGCATACCGGCCGGGCAGACGGTCGCGCTCGTCGGGGCCACCGGAGCGGGCAAGTCGACGCTGGCCAAGCTCGCGGCGCGGTTCTACGACCCGGTCTCGGGCGCGGTCCGCCTCGACGGGGTTGACCTGCGCGACATCACCGACGAGGCACTGCGCTCCGCGCTGGTGATGATCACGCAGGAGGCGTTCCTGTTCGCCGGTTCGGTGGCGGACAACATCGCGATGGGCCGGTCAGGGGATGTCCGGTCGCCCACGCGGGCCGAGATCGTGGCCGCCGCCGACGCGGTGGGTGCCCGGGAGTTCATCGAGGCGTTGCCCGACGGGTTCGACACCGACGTGCGCAAACGCGGAGGCCGACTCTCGGCGGGGCAGCGCCAGCTCGTCTCGCTCGCCAGGGTGGTGCTGGCCGATCCTGCGGTGGTGCTGCTCGACGAGGCCACCTCCTCGCTCGACATCCCCTCGGAGCAGGCGGTGCAGGCCGCGCTGGAGACCGTGCTGGCCGGGCGCACGTCGATGATCATCGCCCATCGGCTCTCGACGGTGCTGATCGCCGACCGCGTGCTCGTGGTGGCCGACGGCAGGATCGTGCAGGACGGGTCGCCGGAGGAACTGCTCCGCGGCGGGGGTGAGTTCGCCGACCTGCACGAGGCGTGGCGCGCGTCGCTCGCCTGAGTGCGGGCGCGGGCCCAGGATGGACGGGTGCGCCCGCCCGCCACGCCCGAACCGGTCTCCGTCGACGCGCCGGCGCTGCCCCGGCCGCACCTGCTGCGGCAGCGCTGGCGCGACGTCACGTTCCTGCACTGGGCGGTCCGGCCCGACGAGGTCGCCCGGTTCCTCCCGCCCGGTGTCGAACCCGACGTCCTCGACGGGCGGACCTACGTCGGGCTCGTGCCGTTCCGCATGTCCGGCACCGGTTTCGCGCGTGGGCCGGCCATCCCCTGGGTCGGTTCGTTCCTGGAGACCAACGTGCGCCTGTACTCCGTGGACGCCACGGGGCGGCGCGGGGTGGTCTTCCTCAGCCTCGACGCCGAGCGGGCGGTCGCGGTGGCCGCCGCCCGCTCGGTCTTCGGGCTGCCCTACCGGTGGGCGCGCATGCGGTTCGTCGCGGACGGCGACATCCGCGGTTACGCGACACGGACGCAGTGGCAGGGGGCGGCGCGCAGCCGGATCGTCGTGCGGGCCGGTGCCGAGACCGTCGACGGCCCGCTGGAACGCTTCCTCACCGCGCGCTGGGGGCTGCACGTCGCCCATCTCGGCCGCACCTGGTGTCTGCCGAACGCCCATGAGGCCTGGCCGTTGCGCACGGCACAGGTGCTGGAGCTCGACGACGGGCTGCTCGCCGCGGTGGGCCTCGGCGCGCTCGCCCGGCGCCCGCCCGACCACGTCGCGTTCAGCGACGGCGCCTCGGTGACGTTCGGGATGCCGGCCCTCGCGACCACCCCGCGACGGCACGGCGGTTCGGACCAGTAGCGGCGCCCGCCACCCGGCCGCCGGACCCAACCGTCGGGCGAAGATCCATCAGTGCCTGACCAGCCACGCCTACGCTGTACACGTGTCGACTGAGCTGCTCGATCGCGCACCCACGCTGGACCGCCGGCACGGGTTGCCGGTGCACACCCAGATCGAGCAGTGGCTCATGGACGAGATCACGCACGGCCAGATCGCCACCGGCGACCGCCTGCCCGGTGAGCGGGCCCTCGCCGCGGCGCTGCGGGTGAGCCGCATGACGTTGCGCCAGGCCTTGGACGGGCTCGCCCGCCGTGGAGTGCTCATCCGCCTGCCGGGCCGCACCGGTGGGGCCTTCGTCGCCGAACCGAAGATCGACTGCGACCTCACGGGGCTCGCGGGGTTCACCGAACAGATGCGCCGGGCGCACCGGCGGGCCGGTGCCGAGGTGCTGTCGGCGTGCACGACCGCCGCCGACCAGGAGGTGGCGGCGGCGCTGCGCATCCCGGTGGGCGCGGCCGTCCACGAGCTCGTGCGGGTGCGTTCGGCCGACGGCACGCCACTCGCCCTGGAGCGCTCCTGGCTGCCCGCCGAGCACCTCGCCGACCTGCTCGACCATCCGCTCACCGGTTCGATCTACGACCTGCTCGCCGACCACTTCGGGCTCGCTCCGCACACCGCGGTGGAGTACCTGGAGTCGGTCAGCGCCGACGCGGCAGACGCCGCAGCGCTCGGGGTGCCCCGCGGCACCGCCCTCATGAGCGTGGAGCGCGTCGCGCAGTCGGTGGCCGGGCTGCCCGTCGAGTTCGCGCGCGACGTCTATCGCGCCGACCGGGTCCGGTTGATGGTGCGCACGGACGTGCGCAACCGCCAGGACTGACAGTTCGCCGACGGGCGGGCGCGGGCGCCGCCTACGATCACAGGGTGACGCTCCCCCGGACGGCCGACGCGCACGAGGTGCTCCACCGGATCTTCGGCTACGACACCTTCCGCGGGAGCCAGCAGGAGATCATCGAGCACGTGTGCGGTGGCGGCGACGCCCTCGTGCTCATGCCCACGGGCGGTGGCAAGTCGCTGTGCTACCAGATCCCCGCGCTGGTCCGCGAGGGTGTCGGCGTGGTCGTCTCGCCGCTGATCGCGCTGATGCAGGACCAGGTCGACGCCCTCCTCGCGCTCGGTGTCCGCGCAGGCTTCCTCAACTCCACGCAGGGCCCCGACGAACGGCGCGCGGTCGAGACCGCGTTCCTCGCCGGCGAGCTGGACCTGCTCTACCTCGCCCCGGAACGGCTGCGCGTGGAGTCCACCCTGCGCCTGCTCGGGCGCGGAAAGATCGCGCTGTTCGCCATCGACGAGGCGCACTGCGTGTCGCAGTGGGGCCACGACTTCCGCCCCGACTACCTCGCGCTCTCGCAGCTGCACGAACGCTGGCCCGACGTGCCCCGCATCGCGCTCACGGCCACCGCCACCAAGGCCACCCACGCCGAGATCGCCACCCGCCTGGGCCTGGACGACGCACGGCACTTCGTCGCGAGCTTCGACCGGCCCAACATCCAGTACCGGATCGCGCCGAAGGACGAGCCGCGCCGCCAACTGCTCCACCTCCTGCGCACCGAGCACCCCGGTGACGCCGGCATCGTCTACTGCCTCTCGCGCAACTCGGTGGAGAAGACCGCGGAGTTCCTCGCGGCGCAGGGCCTGACGGCCCTGCCGTACCACGCCGGACTCGACGCCGGCACACGCGCGGCCAACCAGTCCCGGTTCCTGCGCGAGGACGGCGTGATCATGGTTGCCACCATCGCGTTCGGCATGGGCATCGACAAGCCCGACGTGCGGTTCGTCGCCCACCTCGACCTGCCCAAGTCCGTGGAGGGCTACTACCAGGAGACCGGCCGCGCGGGGCGGGACGGCCTCCCCTCCACGGCATGGCTCGCGTACGGGCTCGCCGACGTCGTCCAGCAACGCAAGATGATCGACGACTCCGACGGCGACCTCGCCCACCGGCGCCGGCTCTCCCAGCACCTCGACGCGATGCTCGCGCTCTGCGAGACCGTCGAGTGCCGCCGGGTGCAACTGCTGAACTACTTCGGGCAGCAGGGCACGCCGTGCGGCAACTGCGACACGTGCCTCGTGCCGCCCGAGTCGTGGGACGGCACGGTCGCCGCACAGAAGGTGCTCTCCACGGTGTTCCGGCTCGACCGCGAGCGGCGCCAGAAGTTCGGGGCCGGGCAGATCATCGACATCCTGCTCGGCAAGCGCACGGCGAAGGTCGAGCAGTTCGACCACCACTCGCTCACCGTGTTCGGGGTGGGCACCGAGCTGACCGAGGGCGAGTGGCGCGGGGTGGTCCGCCAGCTCATGGCACAGGGCCTCCTGGCCGTGGAGGGCAACTACCAGACGTTCGTGCTCACCGAGGCCAGTCGCGGTGTGCTGCGCGGCGAGCGACAGGTGATGATGCGGCGCGATCCGAAACGCCAGGCGCAGGGTCGTTCCCGCTCGGCGCGTACGCCGCAGGCGGAGCTGCCCGCCGCCGCGGCACCGGTGTTCGAGCGGCTGCGTGCCTGGCGCGGGGCCACCGCGAAGGAGCAGGGCGTGCCCGCCTACGTGATCTTCCACGACGCCACGCTGCGGGAGATCGCCACGCGCATGCCCTCCACCACCGCCGAGCTGGGCGCGATCAGCGGGATCGGGGAGAACAAGCTCGCCAAGTACGGCGAGCAGGTCCTGGAGGCGCTCGCGGGCTGAGCCGGGCTCGCCGACCCGGCCCCGGTCAGAGCACGTCGAGTGGCTGTGGCCGCCGCGGCGGCGGGAACGCGGCGTCCAGAATCGCGAGATCGTCGCCGGTGAGTGTGATGTCGCGGGCCGCCGCGTTCTCCCGGACGTGCTCCGGGTTGCCGGAGCGTGGGATGGCGATCGTGCCGGGCCGGCGCAGCGCCCACGCCAGCGCGATCTGGGCGGGTGTCGCACCGTGGCGGCGGGCGACCTCGCCCAGCGCCGGATCGCCGAGCAGCCTGCCCTGCTCGATCGGCGAGTAGGCCATCACCGGGACGCCGTGCTCGGCGCACCACGGCAGCAGGTCGTACTCGGGGCCGCGGCGGGTGAGGTTGTAGAGAATCTGGTCGGTGGCCACCGCCTCACCGCCGGACAGGCCGTGCAGCTCCGCCATCTCGTCCCGGTCGAGGTTGCTCACTCCCCAGCTCCGGATGGCGCCTGCGTCGAGCAGGTCGGTGAACCCGGCGATCGTCTCGGCGAGGGGCACCGGCCCACGCCAATGCAGCAGGTACAGGTCGATCCGGTCGGTGCCGAGGCGGCGCAGGCTCTGCCGGCACGCCTGCACGGTCCCGGCGCCGGTGGCGTGGTGGGGCAGCACCTTGTCGACGATGAACACCTCGTCGCGCCGACCGGCGAAGGCCTCGCCGACGAGTTCCTCCGCCGCACCGTCGCCGTACATCTCGGCCGTGTCAATGACGGTCATGCCGAGGTCGAGGCCCACGAGCAGGGCCGCGATCTCGTCGGAACGCCGCCGGGGGTCGTCACCGAGGTACCAGGTGCCCTGGCCGAGCGCCGGCACCTCCTCGCCCGACGGGAACGTCACGCTGCGGGGACCCGCCATCGTCTGTACCTCCATGTCGCGGCTCCAGCCATTCTGGCCGGTCCCACGCAGCCCCCTGATCGGACGCACCCCGGCGGTCAGCCGTCGGCGCGGATGCGCTCGCCCTTCGGGTCGTAGAGGATCGGCGCCGCCACGGTGCCGTCCACCCACGTGCCGTCGACCTGCACCGCCACCGGTGTCCCTTCGGCTGCGCCTGCGGGCAGGTAGGCATAGGCGATGGAGCGAGCGACCGTGTAGCCGTATCCGCCGGAGGTCACCCGGCTCACGACCTCGTCCCCGATGCGAACCGGCTCCCCGCCCAGCGCGACCATGCGGGGGTCATCGAGCACGAGGCACTGCAGTCTCCGGGTGACCCCTCGCGCCCGGTCGGCCAGCAGTGCCCCGCGCCCGACGAACTCGCCATCACCGTCACCGCGGCGGACGGCGAAGCTCAGACCGGCCTCGTCCGGGGTGGTGTCGGGACCGATGTCGGCACCCCACACCCGGTAGCCCTTCTCCAGTCGAAGGCTCTCGATCGCCCGGTACCCACCCGGGCGCAGGCCGTGGGGAGCGCCGGCCTCGACGAGCGTGTGCCAGAGCGCGGCGCCGTACTCGGTGGAGCAGTAGAGCTCGAAGCCCAGCTCCCCGACGAAGGTGACGCGCAGCGCCCGCAGCGGGACGTCCCCGGCCGTCGTCTCCCGCATGGACGGGTAGGGGAAGTCGGCGTTCGACAGCGACGCGGGCGTGAGCGGGGCGAGCACGTCACGGGCGCGCGGCCCCCAGAGCCCGAAGCACGCCCAGGCGCCGGTCACGTCGGCGAGGCGCACCCGGGAACCGGTCGCCCGGGCCTGGCGGCGCAGCCATCCGAGGTCGTGCGGCCCGAACGCCGTGCCCGTCACGACGAGGAACTCCTCGGGACCCACCCTGGTGACGGTCACGTCCATCTCGATGCCGCCGCGGTCGTTGAGGGCCTGCGTGTAGACGACGGCGCCGGGTGCGCGGTCGGTGCGCCCGGCGAAGACGTGACGGCAGAACGCGGCCGCGTCCGGGCCGGAGATCTCGATCTTCGAGAACGAGGTCTCGTCGAAGAGGCCGACGGCCTCCCGCACAGCGAGGTGTTCGGTCTCGACACAGGGCGACCAGTGCCGCCCGGCCCATCCGCGCGGTCGTCGCTCCTCGGAACCGGGTTCGGAGTAGTGGTTCACCCGCTCCCACCCGGCCTTCTCCCCGAACACCGCGCCGTGCGCCGCGTGCCACGGATACGCGGGCGATGTGCGCAGCGGGCGGCCCGCCGTGCGTTCGGCGGCGGGGTAGCGGATGTCGTAGTAGCTCTCGTAGTTCTCCCGCACACGGGCGAGGGTGTAGCCGGGTGAGCGGTAGTGCCGGTGGCCGAAGCGGCGCACGTCCATGTGCCACAGGTCGAGGCCGGGGTCGCCGTCGAGAATCCACGCCGCCATCACGCGCCCGACGCCCCCCGCACCGGCGATCCCGTGTGCGCAGAACCCGGCCGCGACGAAGAACCCCGCGACCTCGGTCTCCCCGAGGCAGAACTCGTTGTCCGGGGTGAAGGCCTCCGGGCCGTTGATCATCGACGCCACGCCGGTGTCGGCGAGCACCGGGACGCGGATCTGGGAGTTGGTGAGGATCTCCTCGAAGCGGTCCCAGTCCGGTGGGAGCAGCTTGCCGTTGAAGTCCGGCGGGACCGCGTCGACGGAACGGGCTGTGGCCGTCCACGGCGCGCTCCGGCGCTCGTAGCCGCCCATCACCAACCCGTCGATCTCCTGGCGGTAGTAGACGAGCAGGTCGGGGTCGCGCAGCGACGGCAGCGGATGATCGGGCAGCGTGCCGAGCGGGAGCGGCGCCGTGACGACGTACTGGTGTGACATCGGCACCACCGGGACCCTGACGTCCACCAGGCGCGCTATCTCGGCGGCGAACATGCCTCCGCAGTCGACGACCACCTCGCACTCGACGTCCCCACGGTCGGTCCGGACGCGTGTCACCCGCCCGTCCACGGTGTCGATTCCGACCACCTGCGTCTGCTGCGCGATCGTCGCACCTCCGGCCCGCGCGAGGGCCGCGAGGGCGTAGCAGAGCCGCGCCGGATCGACCTGGCCGTCGGTCGGCGTGTAAGCGGCTCCGAGCACGCCCTCGGCAGACATCAGCGGGAACAGCTCAGCGGCCTCGTCGGCGGTGAGCAGTTCGAGCGGCAGGCCGGAGCGCTGCGCCCAACCCGCCTGCCTGCGGATCTCCTCCAGACGAGCGGGCGATGACGCGAGCCGCAGCGACCCGGACTCCACCCAGCCCGGGGCGTGCTCGGTCTCCTGCAACCTGCGGTAGAGCTCGACCGACCAGCCGTTCATGGTGGTGAGCGCAGGATCGGAGCGCAGTTGGCCGACCAGGCCCGCCGAGTGGAACGTGGATCCGCTGGTGAGCTCCGCGCGCTCGAGGAGGAGGACGTCCCGCTCACCGCGCTCGACGAGATGGAAGGCCACGCTCGCGCCGCCCACTCCCCCACCGATCACCACGACACGGGCTCGGCCGGGGAGCGCTTGCGCCATGGGGGCGACCTTACGGTCTAGACCGTTCCCGGCGCGAGCCCTACCATCCACCGATGCAGGTGCGGACCATGGCGGTCGATCCCGCCACCGACGCACTGCTCGACTCCATCCCCTGCACGGCCCGCCGCCCTCGCACGGTCGAGGAACTTCCCGGCGGGCTCACCAACCGCAACCTCAAGGTCACCAACCCCGACGGGTGCTGCGTGGTGCGGATCCCCATGCAGGAGGGCGGGGGGCTGCTGGGCATCGACCGCGAGAACGAGCACGCCAACTCGGTCGCCGCCGCGCAAGCAGGAGTCGGCGCGCCCGTCCTGCACTACCGCCCCGGCACCGGCCTGACCGTCGGGTACCTGCCCGGCCGCCCGCTCACCGACAGGGATCTGCACGACCGGGAGATCCTGCGCCTCGTCGCGGCAGCCTGTCGCCTGCTGCACTCCGGGCCACGATTCGCCGGCGACTTCGACATGTTCGACGTCCAGGCCCGCTACCGGCGCATCGTTGCCGAGCACGGCTTCCGGCTGCCCCCGCGCTACGACGAGTTCGCCCCGCTGGTGCCGCGGATCCGGGCGGCACTCGGCCCCCGCGTGACGGTGCCGTGCAACAACGACCTGCTTGCCGCCAACCTCCTCCTCTGCCCGGACGGTAGTGGTGGCCGGCACGTGCGGATCATCGACTTCGAGTACTCCGGCAACAACGATCCGGCCTTCGAACTGGGCAACATCTGGAGCGAGGCCGCGCTGCCGCCCCGTCTGCTGAGCGTGCTCGTCGCGGCCTACCACGGACGGCCCTCTCCCCGGCAGGTCGCGCGGGCCCGGCTGTTCGCGCTGATGGCGAAGTACGGCTGGATGTTATGGGCCTCGATCCAGCACGGCTCCAGCCCTCTGAACTTCGACTTCTGGTCCTGGGGCATGGAGAAGTACGACCGTGCCGTCCGGGAGTTCGACGGCCCCGACCTCGACCGCCTGCTCGTGGCGGCGCGCCTACCCGACTGAGATCCGCGATTCCTGGAGGCCGCATGCCCGTCGACGACCGGACCGCCGAGACGAACAACGCCGAGACGAACAACGCCGACGAGGCCACGCTGCGTCGCCTCGGCTACGTGCAGGTGCTTTACCGCGAGATGGGCGGGTTCTCCAACTTCGCGATCTCCTTCACGATCATCTCCATCCTCGCCGGCTGCCTGACCTCGTACTACATCGCGTTCAACAACGGTGGGCCCGTCGCGATCACGTGGGGCTGGCTGCTCGTCGGCGGCTTCTGTGTGCTCGTGGCGATGGCCATGGGTGAGATCGCCTCGGCGATGCCCACCGCGGGCGCGCTGTACTTCTGGGCGTCGAAGCTCGGGGGTCCGGCGTGGGGGTGGTTCACCGGCTGGTTCAACCTGGTCGGGCAGATCGCGGTGACCGCCGCGATCGACTACGG
>NZ_BAAAUS010000014.1:0-38114 GCF_039534065.1 Pseudonocardia yunnanensis
GCATGATCTGAACCGCAGAGCCTCACCCGGACCGAGCTACACCACTCGACGGGACGCGACCCCGATGGAGGCGCCGCGGGCCTAGCGTTGTGGCGGGGCATGGAGCGCGTGGTACGCCGGGGTACGGGATCGACGACCTTCGTGCCGTTGTCACTCCTCATTCGGCACGTGCGCGGGCGTCACTGTGTGACCAGGCGGGGCACGGGGCCGCCCGCCAACAGCCGGGCGCTGTGCGCGCACCGCGCTGTCAGTTCCGGGTGAATCCTGACCCCGTAGAAGCCCCCGTTTCGACGCCACGGCGGCATATCGTCTGCGCCACAGAAGAGGTGTCGATGCGCTTGCTCTGAGACTGAGGTCTGAATGACGATGGATGCAGGTGCGACACCACAGGTGTGCCGCTGCCCCAGGCTCCCGCCGGATGTGCCAGAAGGCACTCAGCAGGCTTACTGGGCGTGCCTTGACCGAGGCCAGCACGACTGGATCTACGACGGCTTCACGTGCTGCCTGGAAGCGCCGCGGAATTGGCGACAGGTTTGTCACTGTGGCGCACAGCGCTGGACCCAGGCACCTCCGTCATGTACTCGACGGCTCGATCAACTGAGAGCTGAGATGAGCACCGTCCCCATCCTCACGAAGGGATAGATCAGGCGGTGGGCCATCGGCTCGTCGGACGTGGCGCTTATGAGCACGCCGCGTGTGGACCGGTCGCTCACATGTCCGCGGGTGGTCGTCGCCGCTAGATGCGGTGTTCGGTGAGCGCGTCGGCACTGAGTTGCTGGGCCGTTCGCGACCGGTCGATGTCGGAGAGGAACACCGCGACGTAGAGCGCGTCGAGCACCGCGATGTGAGCGATGCGGCTGGTGATGGCTTCCACGCGGAAGTCGGTCTCGCGGGACCCGGCGACGAGCGCGACGTCGACGAGTTCGGTGAGCGGGGAATTGAAGAAGCTGGTGATGGCGATGGTGGCGGCGCCGGCATCCCGGGCGGCGCGGACCGATCCGAGAGACTCGCGGGTCTGCCCCGTGTGGCTGAAGCACAACAGGACGGCGTCCGGGCCGAGCAGCCGGGCGGCGACGTGCTGGACGTGCGGGTCGTAAGGGGCCTCGGCCGGCAGGCCCGCCGTGCGGAAGCGGTAGCCGGCGTCCTGGGCGAGCGGTCCGGAGGTGCCGACGCCGATGCAGAGGAGCTGTCGAGCACTACGCAGCAGGTCGACAGCCCGCGTGAAGGACGCGGCGCTGACGGTGTCGGCGGCCGCGGTGACAGCCGTCGCCGTGCTGGCGAGGACCTTCGTCAGGATCGTGGCTGTGGGGTCACCGACGACGACGTCCTCGTGCAGGCCGCGTTCGGCGGGGATGGTCTCGGCGGCCAGACGGATCTTGAGGTCGGCGAAGCCGCGAAGCCCGACGTCCTGGCAGAACCGCACCACCGTGGCCACCGACGTCTCGGTGCGTTGGGCGAGGTCGGTGACGGTGAGGTGGATGACGTCGAGAGGGTTGTCCAGAATCGTCTGACCGATGCGGCGCCCGCGGGTGGTGAGCGCAGGCATGCGGGCTCGGATGTGTGCGACGACGGAGCCGGCGGGCGAGTCGCCGCTGGCTGTGGTCACGGGGCGAATGATGTCACGACCGATCGCTGAGGACGGCGGGGCGCGGGGCCCCGTCAGACCCTCACTGCGGTGCCCTGCCACAGAGCCGCGGTGGCGAGTTCGGCCCCCTGCACGAGGCTGCTGAGCTTGGCCCAGGCCAGCTGTGGCGACACGGCGAGGAAGGTGGCGAAGGACGCGAAGCCGCAGTCCGTGCCGGCGAGGACGCGTTCGCGGCCGACGACGGAGGCGTAGCGGGTGATGCGTTCGGCGACCAACTCGGGGTGCTCGACGTAGTTGCTGGAGGTGTCGATCAGGCCCGGGATGATGACCTTGCCCTCGGGCAGTTGCACGTCCTGGAAGACCTTCCACTCGTGGGAGTGGCGGTGGTTGGCCGACTCGAACGCCAGCCCATTGGGGCGCAGCCGCAGGACGATGTCGATGATGTCGTGGAGCTCGATGTCGCGGTGGTGTGGCCCTTGGTAGTTGCCGTAGCAGAGGTGGACCCGCACCCGGTCGGGATCGATGTCGCGGACTGCGTGGTTGATCGCGTCGACGTGCACGGCGGCGCGCTGCTGGAAGGCGGCGACGTCGAGGTGGGTGTACTTGATGTGGCGGCCCATCGCGAGATCGGGCGCGTCGATCTGCAGGATGAACCCGGCGTCGGTGATGGCCTGGTACTCCTCGCGCATCGCCTCGGCGAGAGCGAAGAGGTAGGCGTCCTCCGTCTCGTAGTGCGCGTTCGGCAGGTAGAGCGAGATGACGCCAGGTGACGCCGCGTTCATGAACGGCTCGGCCCCCGTCTCCTCCCCCAGCCCGGCGCGGAAGTTGTCCATGTCGGTACGAAGGTCCGCGAGCCCCGTGTAGGTCACCTCGCCGGCACAGGTGGGGGCGGCGGTAGGAAGCCCGGCGAGTGAGGTCTCAGCCATACCGGGGTAGTCGTCGAGGTCTGCGATGCGCAGGCCGCCGCCCTCAGAGACCTCGGCGTCCTCGAAGCCCGAGAGCCGCTCCTTGACGTAGGTCACGTAGCCGATCTTGCTCATCTCCCCGTCACTCACCACGTCGAGACCGGCGTCGGTCTGGGTGCGAACCACCTCGGCGACTGCGGCGCGGATCGTCGCAGGCAGGTGATGCATCGCGTCCGAGCCGAGGGTGCCGTTCTCGCGGGCCAGGATCGCCTCGGCGAGATCGGCAGGCCGGGGAAGGCTGCCGACGTGAGTGGTCAGGATGCGGTCTGTGCTGCGCCTCATCGGATGCCTCCACGGCGGGGGATGGAGACGCCGAAGCTAGGGAACCGATGAAACCTGTCACCGAACGCGGCGTGAACACCGGAACGAAACTTCGTTACATAGCTCGACGAAATCTTGAAGATTGAATCCGACCTACCTAACGTTCGTAGCCATGACGCCTCCGGCTTCGCCGTTGGGACGACCTGGCGGCCAACGGGCCGACCGGGCAACTCCGACGATCGAGCACTACCGGCCTGCCCTCCTGCGCCTCGCGGGGCTGTCGAGGTGACCGATACCCGTGTGTCCGATCCCATGGTCGTGCTCGCAGTGGGCGACGTGGTCGGCGCAGAGGCGGCCGGCTGGCTTGCCGGCCGGCTCCCGGCGCTGCGCGAAGAGGTCGGAGCAGACTGGGTAGTGGTGAACGCCGAGAACTGCGCCGTCACCGGCCCGTCGCCGATGAACGGGTTCGGGATGACCGTCGAGGTCGTCGACACCCTGCTCGAGGCCGGCGTCGACGCGATCACCGGCGGCAACCACTCCTGGGACGGTCCCGACGTCGACACGGTGCTGGCCTACGCGCAGGTGGTGAGGCCGGCAAATCTCAGCGAGACCCGCGGGCAGGGCGTGCTGACCCTGCGCCGAGGTGAGCAGGTGCTGACGGTGGTCAACCTGCTCAGCCCCACCGCCGCGCTGCCCGGGATGACCGCACCGCAGCCCGACGCGTTGTGGCCGGCGTGGCTGGACTTGCGAGAGCGTGAGCCTCTGCCGGGCGCAGTGCTGATCGACCTGCACGGCGAGTCGGCATGGGAGAAGGCGTCGTTCGTCAGCGCGCTCGACGGGGAGATCAGCGCGCTGGTCGGCACCCACACCCACGACCCGACCCTGCGCGGACACGTCCTGCCCCGCGGTACCGGCTTCGTCACGGAACTGGGCATGACGGGCCGGCTCGGTTTCACCGGTGGAGGCTTCGACCCCGCGCACTTCGCCGCGAAACTGCGGGGAGAGGACATCTCAGCCCTGCCCCCGTACGAGCTGGCGACCGGCCCCCTCGCACTGGGCGCCGTCGCCATCCACCTCGACGCGGCCGGCTACACCCGAACCATCACGCGAATCCAGTAGACCTCGCGCCCCGCCCGAATTCCCGTCGTCCCCCGCGCGCTCCGACCAGCTACCTATGGCCTTCGATCTTCCCGGCTAGGGTGGCCGCCAGCAGCCGCAGCCGGCTGACGCAGGCGAGTATCGGGAGTAGCCATGATCTTCACGATTCTGGGTTGGATCGTGTTCGGCCTGATCGCAGGCTTCATCGCCCGCGCAGTGGTCCCCGGAAAGGACGACATCGGCATCCTGCGCACCATTGCGCTCGGCGTCATCGGCTCGGTAGTGGGTGGGCTGATCTTTGGGCTGCTGACTGTGGGGATCCGCGGGTTCCAGCCGGCCGGATGGATCGGGTCGATCATCGGGGCCGTTATCGTCCTGGTGATCTACAACCAGGTCACCGGCCGCAAACGCAACCGACGGTGACTCCGCGCGCCTGTCCACTGCCCACCGGCGATCGCGACGCCTGGCACGCCGGGGCACACGCCAATCAGATACTTCTCAGCCGGCTCCGGGTCCGCGATCTGGATCCGGTCCTCGCCGCGGAACGGATTCCGCCGTCCATGCCCACCCCGACGGCAGCGGGCTCAACGGCGGCCGTTTCAGCCGAGGCGCGGCTCTGCCGGGACCAGTTCGGCGATCGGGTAGGGCAGGTCGCCGGGCAGGATCATCAGTGGCACCTGGGCGAATTGCCAGCCGTCGCCGTTGCGGCTGAAGGTCCATACCACGTCGTAGCGGTCGGCCGGCCAGTGTGCGGGTGGGGCCGGGGTGATCTCGCCCAGGTGTTCGGCGATCGTGTGTATGGATTCGTGTCTCCACGCCACGAGGGTGGCGCCGGGGCGGCCGCTGAGCTCTCTGGCCAGACGTACCTCGTCGCCGGTGGCGTAGCGGGTGATCACGTCGAGCCCTAGGCGGGCGGCCAAGGGCATCACGGTCTGCACTGATCGTTTGCTGTGGCCTTCGCGCACGGTCGGGCCGTATATGCTGCGCGGCCGGCACAACCCGGTCGGGGCATCTCCACAGGGCGGGGAGAACAGTCCGGCCAGTGCGCCTGCACGGATCCATCCGGTCACGGTGAGAGAGTGCTTGTCGGCTTCCCCTTCGGGAGTGACGCCGTGGGGGCCGTCGGAACGAATCGGTTTCTCCGCGTGCCGGATGATCATGATCACCTGGTCGCCCTGCGGCTCGTCCATGTGCTGCGTCGAACTGTGTCCGCTGGCCGTCATCCGCGCGCTCCCGGGGTGAGGGCCCCCTCGGCCGGCTGCTGCTGGGCCGGGAGCGCCGATGGGGTGGGCAGCGGCGTCGGGGTGGGCAGCGGGTCGCCACTGCAGAGTTCGCAATCGACAGGCGCCTCGTCGAGCACGCCGCCCCGGTGCAGATGCACGGTGCGGGTGGCCAGCCTGGTCAACGCCGGCTGATGCGTGGTCATGATCACCGTGCGCCCCTCGACCAGCCGGGTCAGCGCCTGCACCACCAGCTCCTCCGCGGTCACATCCAGCCCCACGGTCGGCTCGTCCAACAACACCACAGGCGCATCCATCAACAACGCCCGGGCAATACCCACCCGCTGGCGCTGCCCACCCGAGAGCCCGATCCCACCCGCCGAGATGACCGTGTCCGCCCCATCGGGCAACCGGTCGGCGAACTCGCTGACCAACGCAGCCTCGGCCACTCTGGCCACCTCCTCGTCACTGGCCTCCGGCCGCCCGTAACGCAGGTTGTCGGCCAGAGTCCCGGAGAACAGGAAGGTGTCCTGCAGCACCATCGCCACCTGCTGATGCAACCAATGCTCCGGCACATCCGGCACCGACAACCCGTCCAGCAACATCCGCCCGGACGTCGGCCGATACAACCCCCCGATCAACGCCAACGTGGTCGACTTGCCGGACCCGTTGTCCCCCAGCAACGCAACACGCTCCCCCGCGTGGATCGTCAGATCCAGCCCGCACAGCACCGGGCCCCGCCCGTAGTCCAGGCCTACACCACGTAGCTCGATCTCCCCGTTCACCCGGGCGGGCAACCCCTGCGCGACACCGACATGCTCGCGGGGCTGATCCAGGATTGCCGCGATCCGCTCCGCCGACGCCGCGCCCTGGGTGAAGCTCGGCAGCAGCTTGGCCAGATCCTTCATCGGCTTGAGAATGTTCTGCAGATAGCTGGTGACCACCACCAGCAACCCGACCGACCACCAACCCTGCAACGCCCCGTACCCGCCGACGAACAACAGCACGGCGGTTCCGATCGCGGCCACCGACTCCAGGGACGGAGTGAACCGGGCACTCAGATCCACCCCGCGCAGCCCGATACTCAGCAGGCGGCTGTTGGTCGAGTCGAAGCGCCGATCCTCCACCTCCTGGCTACCGAACGCGTGCACGGTGCGGATGCCCTGCAGCGACTCGGTGACGAAGCCGGTGAGCTCTCCCACCGCCGCACGTTGCTGGCGGGAGTTCGCCCGGGTCAACCGTGCGTAACGGACCGCGGTCAGGAACACCAACGGCGCCGCACACAGCGTGATCAACCCCAGGCGCCAGTCAACCGACACCAGCACGGCCGCGGTGCCGACCAGCGCGAGCACCCCTGGCAGCAGCGTTGAGAACAGATCCGTCAGGCTGGTCTCGATGCGCTGGGTGTCGGTGATCACCCGGTTGGTCAGCTCACCGATCGCCTGACGATCGTGATAACCCTGCGGCAGCCGCTCCACATACCCGAACACGTCCGACCGGATGCGGGAAGCCATCCGCTCCCCCGCGCCGTTCATGAATTTGTCACCCAGGTAGTCGAACAGCCCCGAGGCGACCGTGATCAGCAGAACGGCGACCGCGGCCACCCCGAGCATCGCCACCGCCGACCCACCGAACCACAAGGCCACACCGTGGAGCGGACCGCTCTTCTGCTTACCCTCGAGCAGATCGTTGATCACCAGGGCGAGCGGCCACGGGGCAGCCAGATCGGCGGCCAGCTCACAACCGCGCATCACCACCCCGGCGGACAACCAGCGCAGCTCGGCCCGCCCGTAGTCGCGGAACCGCCACAGCTGACGCAGCGTCCCGATATCCCCCGGCGCGCGACCATCAGCGGGATACCCGGATGCCGAGACCGACCCGACCGACCCGCCGGACCCGCGATCCGGCGACACCTCCGACGCGGAGACAGAAGCGCTCATTTGCCCACCCCCTGTGCCGGCAACGGCGCTTCACGCATGGGGTCACTCCCCTGTCCAATGTCGGTCATAGATTGATGCAATCGTTCATCGTGACGGCACTCGGCGGGTCGCTCTGATTCATCAGAGCCGGTCCGGCCGCCCCACCGCGGCCACGTGCGGCTGAGCACTTTACGCCGCCAACCCTCTGTCGTCACTTCACCCGCCCCACCGCGCGGCCGTCTCTTCGGAGTTCCCGCAGAAAGCCGTACGCCGGCTTCCGAACGGGTGCTGTAGGTGTTCTCCAGACGCGCTACCAACCGCTCGGCGATTGCAGGAACGTGTCGCCGAGGTGGCCCGTAATTTCGGCGCATCGGGGACGGTGATCAAATATGGACCATTCGCAGGCGCGAGAACCGGTTTCCCCGGTGAATTCGCCTCACCCCGCGCCGCGGCAATTCGGGCGCCATGTGGGGTTCTTCCTGGTCCAGGGGGTCTGTCGAGGCCCGGAGACGCCGGTCCGTCCGCGCCTGCGCGCCCTGCCCGGAGATTGTGCATCGGCACACGCGACGAACGCTGGTCGAGCCGACGATCAGTTGTTGATAACGGTGTCCTGATCCCCGGGCAGCACGAGCTCTGGCACCTGGGTGAATTGCCACCCGTCGGCGGTCCTGGTGAAGGTCCAGACGACGTCGAACCGGTCGTCCGGCCAGTCCGATGGCGGCTTCGGCGTCACCGACGGGAACGCCTTGGCGATGTCGGAGATCCCGCCGTGCTGCCAGGAGATCAGCGTCGGTCCCGGTTGGGTGATCACGTGCTCGACGAGCTTCTTCTCATCGCCCGCGCCATAGCTGGTGTTCATGGTGAGGCCGAGCCGGGCCACCAGCGGCATGACGGTCTCCCTGGGCCGGAGGCCCTCCCCGTCATCGTTCTCGCCGGCAGCGTAGATCGCCTTCGGCGTGGCCAGCCCCGGTCGGGGCGAACCTCGGACCGGGTCGAACAGATCGGCCAGTCGGTTCGCCCGCTCCCAGCCGGTCTCGTTCAGCGAGCTGTCGTCCTCGTTGCCCTGTGAGTCGATGCCCGGGTCGGAGTCGTCCGGTTTCTCACCGTGCCGGATGACCATCACACGGGTGCCAAGGGCGCCGCCGGCCGACTCGGCCGGCGGCGACGGCCGGGGGCCACCGGTGCAGCCGGCCACCACAGCCGACATGGCCAGCGCGACAAGGGCGACGACCGGCCACAGCACCACCCGCCGTGGTCCTCGACCCGATGGGTTCACACACCCTCCCGGACCTCATCCGTCCTCTGCAATGGCGGCTCGATGACGCCCTGCCCCGGCCGGAACCGCACGTCGATGACCATGTGGCCGTTGATCAGGTCGATGTCGGTGATCTCCTGGTAGGCCACTTGCCCACCGAGCTTGCGCTCGAGCTCGGCAACCAGCGCCGCCTCGTTCGTGTACACCCCGTCGAGGTGAACGTTCATGCGCCGGGAGCGATCGCGCAGCGGCTTGCAGTCGACGCCGAGCACGACCAGCAACAACACGACGTTCATCGCCACGACCAACCCGCGGTCCTCCAAACCCAGACCGTTGAGCAGACCCAGAACCAGCGCGAGGAAGTAGTACCCCACCTCCTGCTGGGTCACGCGGCCCGCCTGCAGCCGAATGATCGAGAGGATCGCGAACAGGCCGAAGCCCACCGCGATCTCTATTCGCACCTTGGTGAGCACCGACATCGTCACGAAGACGCCGATGTTCAGTGCGGAGTAGGACAGGAGCAGGTCCGTGCGCCAATGGCGGCGGAAGTACAGGACGTAGGTCATCAGGAAGAGGGCCACCAGGTCGATGACGAGGGACGTCGCGATGCCGCCGTATCTGTTCAGTAGGTCAGTGAGCTGCATTTGTCGACTCCCGAGGTAGGTCCCTCATCCGCTACTAGAACCGGAGATCTGAGGGGCTGCTGCTCCGCGCCTTCCCCTGGCCTGGCGTGATGCCCTGCGCGTACGTATCCGGCAGCCCTTGCCCGCTGGATCGCTTCGACCCTCGACCGAACGTCCTAACGTTCTGCTTCATGTGTCGGGGTACCGTGTCAATACTGGTGCTTGAAGTATGTACACCTTCCCTCCCCGATTGAAAAGCACGGGCCATCGGTGATCTCGATCCACGAGCTGATCGACCAACCTGGGCAGGTAGCGGCGGTCGAAACCATGTCAGTCATCAGGGTGGTCCACATCTTCGGGACTCATCGGTATCGGCGTCGCAGACGGCCGAAGGGTTTGAAGTATGCGAGCAGGATCGTCACCAGCAACACGACGCAGGCGCCTCCAGAGTCCTTGACCAGCGCGAACGGGTCGGAAAGGGCCCGCCGGGCGAGCGCCTCGGTGGCGGCCGCATCGAGCGTGGGCACCAGCACGAACACGGCCAGAACAGTTCCCCCGGCGGTGAGCAACAGTTTGATCAGGATCCACCAGTGCCGCAGCAGCCCCCACGGGGTGAGCAGCCCCAGTGCCACACCCGTGGTGAGGGCCAGCAGTGCGAGGGGCACGATCAGGGCCTGGCCGAGCAGGTACGCGGCGGGATAGACCGTCAGCGGCTCGGAGCCGCCCCAGCCCGCGACGACGAGCGCGAGGACGGCGGCGTCGGTGCCGAGAAGGCCCACCGATGACACCACGTGCGTGGTCAGGAGCGTCTTTCGCACCGTCGGGGACAGACGCCGGCCACGGTTGCGTCGATCCACTCGTCCGCCTGAATCCCGGCCGCCGGGATCCCGTGTGGTGGCGGCCCGGGATGTGCGGGAATCCCGTGTCATGTCCACCCTCGGCCTTCGAACGACGTGTGACCGCGATCGGTGGCGCGATGGGCCCGCCGGTAGTGCACAACCAGGCTGATCGTGAGCCAGAACATCGGCCAGGCGGGCCAGAACCACCGTGCGGGCCCCAACGCCCAGATAATCACCATGAACAGGCTGAGCAGGGCGACCACGGCGCCGTGCAGGCCTAACCGCAAACGCGCGTCCTCGCTCATCGGCCCGCCGCGGCTCGGTTCCGCGGCCGGCTGCCGCTGCGGGTCCGGCAGGTCGGCGGTCAGCGGACGGAGGTCGTCACGGGTCCGGGCGGCGTAGGCGAGGGCCTGCCGTTCATCGGCCTCGCCAAGGGTCAGCCGGCCCTGCGCGGCGGCGTCGCGTAGCCGCACAGCGACGGCCTCCCGTTCGGTGTCGGAGACGCGCAGTTGTCCCGCCGCGGGGCGGGGGACGTCAAGGGCTGGATCAGGGATGAACATGCTCGCTCCCGGGCCGAAGAGATGGTGGGCGTGCTACGGGGTCGGTGAGTCGGTCACGGGAGAACCTCGATCGTGGCCATCATCGCCATGTCCTCGTGCTCGAGGTTGTGGCAGTGCGCGACGTAACGGCCGGGGTGCTGGTCGAACCGAGTCGCGATGGCCACCGTCTGCGCGGGACCGAGATGGACGGTGTCCTTCCAGCCGCGGTCGGTGGGCACCAGGCCGCCGGTGCGGGACACCACCTGGAAAGAGGCCCCGTGTATGTGGACCGGGTGCTCGGCGTCGGAGGTCAGCGTCCAGGTCTCCAGCTGACCGAACCGGGGGGTGGCGTCGGGACGAGCCGGATCGAACGTGGCGCCGTTGATCATCCACATCCCCTGCTCCCAGGCGAAGTCGAGGCGCCGTTGGGCGGCGGCTCGGCGGGCGTCGAGGGGTTCGACCTCGACCAGGCGGTCAGGGATCCGGCTCTGGTCGGCGGCGCGCCCGGTGATGCGGAAGCGCATCACCTGCGCGGTCGGGCCGATCCCGTTGGTGTTGCGTAGCACGACGGTGGCGCCGGGCGCGATGCCGGTGAAGTCGATGACGACGTCGTAGCGTTCGGCGGGGGCCACCGGTAGCTCCCGGTGGGCGACAGGTTCGCCGAGCAGGCCGGCGTCACTGCCGATCTGGACCAGTGGAGCGACGGGCGGGTCGAGCGCGAAAACGAACCGGCGGGCGTTGGCGGCGTTCAGCAGGCGGAATCGGTAGCGGCGCGCGGTGACCTCCAGCTCCGGCCACGGGGCGCCGTTCACCAGCACCACGTCGCCGAGCACCCCGCCCACGTATGCGTCCTCGACGCCAGGCGTCGTGGTGAGGGTGCGGTCGATCGACGGGTAGAGCAGGGAGCCGTCGGCGTCGAATGAGCGGTCGCAGACCAGTAACGGGATGTCGTGCTGTCCGCTCGGCAGGTCGAGCGCTTCCTCGTCGTCGTCGTGGATCAGGTAGGCGCCGAACAACCCGCGCCAGACCTGCGGTGCGGTGAAGTCCATCCGGTGGTCGTGATACCACAGCGTCGCCGCTTGTTGCCGATTCGGATACCGGTACTCGCGGGAACCAGTGCTCACCACAGCCGCCGGGTCGAGCCTCGCCTGCCGCGTCCACCCCGGCGGCACGACGAGGGCTGTCGGGAACCCGTCGGACTCGGGCGGTGTGATCCCGCCGTGAAGGTGCAGCACGGTCGGGACGGGGAGCTCGGTGTGCAGCCGAACCAGAACCGGTCGGTCCCGCCGGGCCAGGATCGTCGGCCCGGGAAACCGGCCGTCGTAGCCCCACACCGGCGTGTGCACCCCCGGGAGCAGCTCGACGGTCGCAGGCCGGGCGGTGAGGTCGTAGACCTCCCCGTCGGGTCCGGTGCTAGACGGGACGGCCTGCGGCGGGATCGGCAGCGGCACGGTGAACGGGCCCGGCAGCGGAATCCGGCTGGGCACCAGAGCCACCCCGGGTGCGGCCCCCGGCAGGATCGAGGCGCACGAGGCCACGGGGGTGCCGAGTGCAGCGGTGGCGGCGATGCCCGCCCCGACGCGTCCCGACAGGCGCAACATCTGTCGTCGGCTCATTGCACGGCGCTTCGTCAAGGATCGCCCGAGCGGCCCACTCACCGCCGCCACACCATGCTCACCAGCACGACGTAGCCGCCGAAGATCGCGACCCCGAGTGGGATGTGCACGACCAGCAGCGACATCGCACCGGCCACCAACTGCCCGACATCGGCCAGCAGAACCAGAGTGCTGACGAGCGCGACAGAGCCTGGCGCGCGCCGGCGCCGCCAGGCCACGACGCTCACAACCAGCTGGGCGAGACCGATCCCCACCACAACCAATGAGCCGGTCCCGTGGGCGAGCAGCGCGCCACTGTCCCCGACGAGGATGTCCCCCGCCAGCACCGCCTGGCCGAACACAGCGATCGCACCGAGAGTCACGACGAGACGCAGGACGTTCCCGAGAGCACTCGCGCTTCCGACGGGGGTGGAAATCGAGGTCGTCATAACCAGGATGGTCGCGACACGATCAGCGAGGCGCGTCCTGCCTCGGGCAGCTGTTCGCCTGCCCCACAGAGCACAGCACGCGAGAGCGGCATACACCGTCAGGAGTACGGCTGCAGACTCCCGGAGGACGACGCGGCGGTGGCGGCTTCGCTCGTGATCGGTGGCCGCCGGTGACGGTCCCATGACGTGTGCCGCTGCGCCGGCGCCGGCATGGCTGCCATAGCTGGCACGGTCGGTCCGAGCTTGTGTACTCCCGGTAGCGCAGCGGGAAAGCCAACCGGGGAATGATGACTCGTCACAGCGACGGTCGCAGGCTCATCCCATGCCTAGAGCACGTGCAACAGGCACGAGCGCGACATGAGCGTGACGATCGTCGACGGTGCTGCCGTCGATTGCATGTCTCCGCAGGAGTATCGCCGCGGCCACCAGCGGCGCTCGGTACTCGTGCAGCTGGTCACCTTCGGCGTGGTCGGCGCTCTGATCGCCACCCTCAACACCGTGATCTTCCTGGTGATCCGCGTCTGGTGGGACGCGCTGTCAGCCAACCTCGTCGCGGTCATCCTGAGCACCGCGGCGAGCACTGAGCTGAACCGGCGCTTCACCTTCCGCGGCGCCAGGGTGCGCGGACGGCGTCTCCACGTGCAGACCGGCATCGCGGTGCTCTGGTACGCGTTCTCGAGCTCCGCCGTGCTGCTCGTCCTGCATCTTCTGCTCGCCGCCGGCACCACCCCGGCCCAGGAGTCGGTTGCGGTGTCGGTGGCAGGCGTCCTCACCGCGCTAGGGCGGTTCCTCGTGCTGCGGAACTGGGTCTTCGGAAGATCTGAAGCCGTCGATGTCGGTGCCCTTCAGAACGTCGGCGTGCGCCGACCGAACGGTGTCGGTCTCGACAGGGTGCTCTTTCTGACCGCAGATACCGGCGGTGGGCATCGCGCTGCCGCCGAGGCGATCAGCCAAGCCCTGCACAGCCGGTACCCAGGCCGGTTCGTCGCCGTGGTCTGTGATCCGTTGACGGGCTCAGAGGCCCACCGCCTCCTGCGCCGACTGTGCCGCTGGTACGGCCCGTTGACCCGTGGAGCGCCTTGGCTGTGGTCCGTCATCTTCCACGTCACCAACGCGCCGGTGACGCTGTGGATCCTGCGGCCGCTGGTGAGGCGGCTCGTGGTGGTGCCGCTGGTCGCCGCGCTGGACGGGCACCGGCCGACGGTGGTGGTCTCGGCGCACCCGCTGATGGTCGACGCCGCCGTGGCGGCACGGAGAAGGAGTGAGCACCACCCGTCACTGGTCACGGTCGTGACGGACCTGGCCACGGCGCACCGCACCTGGTGGCACTCGCAGGTGGATCGGACGATCACCCCGTCGGACGAGCTGTTGCGGGCAGGGCGCCGGGCCGGGGCGGCCAACGTGCACGGTCATCCGCTGGGGATTCCCGTGCGCGAGCAGTTCCGCTCCGGATCCCCTGCGCGTGAGGACAGGGCCACGTTGCAGGCAACGCTGGGCATCCGGCTCGGGAGGTTCGTCGTTCTGGTCACCGCAGGTGCCGAGGGCGGTCGCGGCTTGGAGGTATGGGTACGGACGATCGTCAGGGGACTGCCCGAGGTCGACGTCGTGGCGGTCTGCGGTCGAAACGAGTCCCTTCGTGCCGAACTCGGCGAGTTCGCCGCCGGCGCCGGTGGCCGGCTGCTGGTGACCGGCTATGTGGACACCATGTCCGATTGGATCCGTTGCGCCGACCTGGTGGTCACCAAGGCCGGCCCCAGCATCATCGCCGAGGCGACGTCGGTCGGGGTGCCGTTGCTGTTGCCGTCCCACATACCGGGTCAGGAGCGGGGAAACGCCGACATCGCCGTGGCTGCCGGTGCGGCCCAGCGGGTTCGCGGTCGGCGCCACCTCATCCGACAGATCGATGCGCTGAGGCAGGACGCGGCGGCCATGGCGGATATGCGCGCCGCAGCCACCCGCTTCGGTCGACCGCACGCAGCAATACGAATGGCGGAGCTCGTCGCCGACGCGGCCTCGACGAACGCCGATGCATCCTCGATCGCCTCTCTCCGAAAGAAGAAGACACGATGACCCCGCGCACCATCATCTCGAGGGCGCTACTTGCCGCCGGGCTGGCTACCGCGATTCCGCTGGTGTCCGAGATGCGAGCCGGGCCGGCGGAACGAGTGCTCACCGACCGCTGGAACGTGGTTCCGATCGAACCTCGCGGGCAGGTCGAGCTGGGTGTGAGCTTCCGTCCCCGGCAGGCCGAGGCCCTGAGCCTCGGCGTCCGTCAGACCCTCACGACTCTCCTGTCCTACCCGTTCGAGGTGATCCGCCTGTCCGCGTACTGGGACCGGATGGAACCGGCCGCCGGGGTGTTCGACACCACGGAGCTGGACTGGCAGCTGGACGAGGCCGAACGGTCCGGCAAGCAGATCATCCTCTGCCTGGGCGCCGTCAAGTCCTTCGGCTACCCCGAGTACTTCGTCCCGCGGCACCACGTGTCCGACACTCTCCCCGAGGGCCGGCTCGTGGACGAGAACTCCCACCCCGCGTTGCTCGAGGCAGTGACGACGCATCTGACCAGGCTCGTGCAGCGCTACCGGGATCGTCCCGGCATCCGGGCATGGCAGGTGGAACACGAAGCGGCCGACCCGCTCGGCATGGAGCATTCGTGGCGGCTGGCGACCTCCTTCATTCGGCACGAGGTGCAGGCCGTCCGCGCCGCGGACCCGACGCGGCCGATCCTGATGAACGGCTTCCTGCCCACCTCCACCGCTGTCCTGGCCCAGCAGTGGTGGCGCACCCGCGACCAGGGCGACTCCCTGGCCGTCGCCGCGGAACTGGCCGACATCGTCGGCATCGACTTCTACCCGCGCCACGCCGTCACCAGTCTCGGCCGCTGGAGCCTCTACCTCGACGGCGCCAAGGGGCTCCTTCCCGCGCTGCGGCGCCGAAGGTTGCTCGCCTGCCGGCATGAACTCGTCGTGACCGAGGGGCAGGCCGAACCGTGGGAGTCGATCACCGTGCCCCCCAGCCCGGACGGCCGTGCCTCCTCCAGCTGCCCGCCTGATCGGATCATCGACAACTACAACGAGTGCCTTCGCTGGACCCGGGGCGACACGAGGCTGGGCGCGTACCTGTTCTGGGGCGCCGAATACTGGGTGATGCGCGACCGTCACGGCGACTCCCGCTACCTCGACGCCTTCGCAAGGATCCTCGATCAGACCTGAGGTCACGGAGATGGCACGCACCCTGGTCGCATTCCACGCCCACCCCGACGACGAGGCTGTCCTCACCGCGGGAACCATGGCGCGGGCCACCGCAGAGGGGCACCGCGTCGTCCTCGTCATCGCGACCGACGGCGGCCGGGCACAGGCCGACATCGACGACGCTCGGCTGGGTGAACGTCGTCTGGGCGAGGCCCGCGAGAGCGCGCGAGCCCTTGGCGTCGCCCGGATCGAATACCTCGGATACGCCGACAGCGGCATGGACCCGCGGGCCGACCCCGTCCCGGCGGGACGGACCACGTTCGTTCGGGCGTCGGTGGCCGAGGCGGCACACAAGCTCGCGGCCATCCTGCACGAGGAGACCGCGGACGTCCTACTCAGCTACGACCGCAACGGCGGCTACGGCCACCCGGATCACATCCGGGCCCATGAGGTGGCTGCCACGGCAGCGCACCTGGCGCGCACCCCACGGGTGCTCCAGGCGACCGCTCCGCGCGACACCCTCTGCCGCGCGCTGAATCTCCTCGCCGCGGTCCACTGTCTCCCGCCGGGGCTCGACCGCTCGAGCTACGACCGCGCCTACAGCGCGCGCTCCGAGATCACCCACCGCATCTCGGTGTGCCGCTACGCCGGTCAGAAGCGCGCGTCCCTGCGGGCCCACGCCAGCCAGACGGCACTACACGGCGGCGCCGACCGGACCCTGGCCACGTTCCTGCGGATCCCCCGCCCCCTCTACGACATCGTCTTCGGACAGGAGTGGTTCATCGACCCCGACCACCAGGGACCGGTCTCACACGACGTCTTCGAAGGACTGCCGTGACAGCCGCCGCCTACCGAACTCGGCCGGCTTCTCACCGGGCTCGCAGGCGACGGTAACGCCGATCAGCGCCCAGCGTTTCGGCCAGTCGCGCGGCAGCCCCGACGACCATCCCGACCAGCCGGGCGGGAAGATACGGCGCCTGGACCTCCGCGCGGAACTCGCGCATGAACAACATCAGATCCACCGGCCGTGGCATCGCGCTCGCTCGGCGGCGCTGCTCCTGGGCGAGCCCGGCCGCGGTCCGCAGCAACTGCTCCATCTGCAACGCCGGCCGCGTCTCGACGTACACCACTGCGTCGATGGACCCCACGTTCGCGAAATGATGAGCCGTGCCCGCCGGCACGACGACCGAATCACCCGGCCCCACCACCACGGTGCGCCCCGCGATCCGGAAGCACAGCTGTCCCTCCCGAATCGTGAAACGCTCCTCCTGCCCAGGGTGGGTATGGCCGCTCGGAACCCTCCCTCCTGGTACAAGTCGGAGATCCCAGGCCAGCAACCGCCCGCCGGTTTGGGCAGCCGACTGACGGATCACGATCGTCTCCCCGCTGACAGGGTTGTGGATCACCTCGCCTGCCAGTGCCTCATCCGTGGTCATAGCAGCGATGATTGCGAGCGGGCGCGTCCGCCGCGTCCCCCTGGCGCAGGCACAAGACATCATGCGATCGACGTAGCCTCGAACCGGCAACTACAACGGCGGGCGTAGGAAGCCCTACGACCAGCCGAAGAGCCCAGAGCCTATGAGCACGTGGCCGCGAAGATCCACCGTGCGGCCCTCCGCAGCCGTTCGGCGTCGCACCCGGTGGGCCGCTGCGCCTCGTCCCCCAGGGACTTGTCACGCAAGTTGGTGGCGCCAGCGCGCGAAGGCGGTGACGATGCTCGTTGGAGCGGTGGCTCGGCGCAGCCGGCGTGTCTGGTCGTCGATGTAGTGCTGATAGAGCGGGATCAAGCCGGCGGCCAGCTCGGGGGCGACCTGCTCCGGGTCTAGTGGATGGCCTGCCCTAACGCGAGCGGCGAGACGGACCAGAGACGCTGCGGTGGGCTCCGGTTGGGCCAAATACCAGGCGATGGCCTCGGCGTTCGAGGCGGCGCGCCCGTCGGCCCTCGTGCTGGTGTAGAGGAAGCGGACCGGGAACAGCACGGCCTTGGTGAACCACACAGGATCGGTCAGGAGGCGGCAGGGGCGGCGGAACTCCGCTGTCACCTCGTCGGTCGCGAGGACGTCGACGGCGAACCGGGCGCTCTCCAGTAGCAGCTCGGCGGTGGCCGGGCGGGCCACCTGCTGCGTGACGTCGCGACCGAGCAGGAGTACACCGTGGGCAGCCAGTTCCAAGCGGTCGAGTGCGGGGAAACGACCGTCGTCGTGCCCGTCGCGCAGGGCCGGAAGTGAGCTCCAGAAGACGGACAGTTTGCGGTGCAAGCTGCCCTGCGCGCACAGGGTCTCCCCCGTGGTCGCGATGATGTTGTGATCGCCTTCGCGAGTGTCGGTGAGGACGACGGCGAGGTCGATGTCGCTGACTGCGGGTGCGTAGCCGCCGTACGCGAGGCTGCCCAGGAGGTACGCGCCGACCAGGCGTTCGGCGAATGCGTCCTGGTAGGCATGGGCGCTTTCGTCAGCGACTGCGCGGGCAGCGGCGGTGGAGTCGGTGGTGGTCATGCGGCGGCTACCTCGGTGTCTCGGCGGGCGCGCTCGGCGATGCGGTCGGAGACGACGGTGATGACCTGCCACGCGCGGTCAAGCACGGCGATGATGTTCTCGACGGTCCAGTCGCTGCGTTCGCGCAGGATCCGGTAGCCCATGTCGAGGTGCTCGGTGTCGGCTTCGTCGTGCAGTGCGAAGTAGGGGTCGCCGGGGAAGGCGCGGCAGCCCGCCTGGCTGAGGACGAGGCTCCCCGATTCGAGGGCGAGGTGGGCGAGGGCGGCACGCTGGACCCCGGGGAGTGTGGCGAGCTGGTCGACGAACCATGATGCGCCGGCTTCGATGACGGGGTCCCAGACGAGCCGCTGGTCGGTCGCGCGGCTGCGGGCCAGGATGGCGTCGTGCCCGATCTCTTCCTGCTGGTGCTGCAGGGCGAGCGTGCGAAGGTCCGGATCGGTCTCGAAGGTCACCCGGGCGCTGATCATGCGCTGGAAGGCGTTCGACCAGGGTTGTAGGTAGGTCAGGACGGCCTTCTTCGTTGTGTCGGGAGTGCCGTCGTCGACCAGGAGCCGGATCAGCTCCGATCCCGCGTATTCCCGCTGCCTGCCTTCGTTGTAGCTAGCGATCCGCGCCACATCCTGCTGGCTCATCGTCGGCCCCCTTCCGATAGTGCTGCGTGCTGGTCTCGCACCTGCCCACCAGGGAGTCCGAGGAGCGGGGCGGGTCGGTCGTAGACGGGAAACCGGAAGTACGTGGTGATGTCCCCTCGCCGGCCGGAGGCGCGGTAGCTGACCAGGGCCAGGAAGCCCCGGCTGTCCTCCAGCGGGCCGGGTGTCAAAGCGGTGGCGAGAGCATGCAACGGGCCAGGGTCGACGCCCTCGCGGCGCAGCAGCGCCGATGTCCGGTCCACGGCCTGCCGGTCGCTTGCCGCCAAGTCGGCCAGCCGCAGGTAGGTGGTGCTCTCGGCCGCTCGGTCGAGGCCAGGGCGGAACGCCAGGCAGCTCAGCGCGGCCTGCCCGGCGGCGGTGCCGCCGGCGGTCAATGTCCGATAGGCCGCCAGCGCGCTTTCGCCGTCGTGGCGAGCCGCTACCGAAGCAATGCGGTTCATCTCGCCGATGTCGGCACCGTGGTTGCGGTAGTAGATCTTGACTCGTGCGTCGGTCTCGTCGGTCTCGTCGATGGCGAAGAACTCGATTTCCCGCCGACCCGGGACGCTCTCGACGCGCTGACGGGCGTCGTCCCAGGCGGCGGCCATACCGAGTCGCTCCATGGCCTCTTCCACGGCGGCGTAACGCTCTGAGGGCGGCCATGCGTAGAGCCCGAGGTAGGTCTTGTAGACCTCTCGCGAGGGCGGGCGCCAGGCGAGTGAGCGCCACAGCGGCGCTGGTGATGGGCGCCCGGCACTCGGTGTGAAGATCTCACGAATCTGGCTGAACCGGCGGGTGACCGGTCTCGCGTGCTCCGCAGGCGAACCGAGGTCGTGGCCGTTGCCCACGGAGTCGAACAGCAGTCGCAACTCCGGGTGTCGCCCGGCCCAGTTCACTGACATTTCCGCCGGGAACCCGTCGTCCGCCACATAGGATGGCTGCGCAGGGGCCACTCCGATCCGCTGATCTGCCCACGCTGGAAGTGCGGCGCGCAGCATATGAGTTGTCCGGACCGCCTCGTCATTCGGAACTCCGAGTGCGTCACACGCCGTGAACCACAGTCCGTCGAGAAAGTCTCCGAATAGTTTTCCGTGTGCGGGAAACACTTTCTCCATATACCCCGTCGGGTGGCAGGCCACCCACCGAGGGTACCTACAGGTGCACGCTCCGCTACAGAGCTGTACCACATACGGCCTAATCTATTGGACAGTATGGGTGGCAGAACCTGCGCAAACGTCCCGTAGCGTTACAGCCCGGTCAGACCGAGGTCGGCGCCGCCGAGACCATCGCGTGCCTCACCAGCCGGACCAGGGCAAGCTTGCTCGACTCGCGGTCACGGACATCGCTCAAAATGACCGGCACTCGATCTGGGATGGCCAAGGCCGCGCGGACCTCTTCGATTGTGTAACGAGGAGCGTCGTCGAAACAGTTCACCGCGACGATGAACGGAATCGCCCGGCGTTCGAAGAAGTCGATCGCAGCGAAACTGGTCTCCAAGCGCCGGGTGTCGACGAGCACGATGGTCCCGATCGCGCCGCGCGCCAGGTCGTTCCACATGAACCAGAAGCGCTCCTGGCCCGGGGTGCCGAACAGGTACAGCACGTGCCGGCGCGAGATCGTGATCCGGCCGAAGTCGAGCGCGACCGTCGTCGTGCGCTTCCGTTCGACGCCAGTCAGGTCGTCGATGCCCGCGCTGGCCTCGGTGAGCACCTCCTCGGTGGTCAGCGGCGGGATTTCGCTGACCGAGCCGACCATGGTCGTCTTCCCGGTCCCGAACCCGCCGGCAATGACGATCTTCACCGGGGTGGGGAGGGAGTCCGCCCCCCGGTCGTCAGTATTTGATGAGGGCATCAAGAACCGCCTGAAGCGTGTCGAGGTCCGGCCCCTGCGCCGGACGGTAGGTGGGTGACCGCGTGATGACCAGACCGCCATCGATCAGGTCGCCGCACAGCACCCGGACGACCCCGAGCGGGAGCTGCAAGCGGGCCGCGATCTCGGCGATGGACACGGGCGGGCGGCTCAGCCGCACCACCGCGAGGTGCTCTGGGCTCAGCCCAGTGGGTTCCCGCTCCGCTCGCAGGGCCATCACCTGAGTGGACAGGTCGAGCTGCGCGGTGTCCGTCGGTGTTCGACCGTTCGTGATCGTGTACGGCCGCACGAGAGGCCCCGCGGACTCGTCGTACCAGCCGTCGTCCCCATTCACAGGGCCTCCGGAAGCAGGTGCGGAGCGTTGCGCGGGGCAGCCGCCAGATAGTCACCGACTCGCTTGACCAGGCGGTTCATCTCGTAGGCGACCGCCACGACGTCCACGCTGTCCTCCGCCAGCAGGGCCAGACAGGCCCCCCGGCCGGCCGCCAGGACGAACAGGTAGCCGCGCTCCATCTCGATCATGGTCTGCACCACATCGCCTCGAGAGAACTGGCGGCTGACGCCTTTGGCGAGGCTCTGCAAGCTGGAGGCGATCGCCGACAGCTGGTCCGAGTCATCCTTGCTCATGCCGGCGGATTTGCCGATCTGCAGCCCGTCTGCCGACAACACGATGGCGCTCTGGGCACCGACGACACGATTCACGACATCGTCGAGCAGCCAGCCGAGATCCGCTGTGACGCTTCCATGTCCGTTCATGTGAAACCCTTTCGTGTAACGCCGCGGACTACAAATCACCGGCGCTTTCACGCCCCAGGCGGGTGCCCTCGTAGAGCGCCGCCATGGAGCGCACCGCCCTGTCCCCGGATGGGGCCTCTCGCAGGCTCTCGTCGTCGGGCTCCTCCTTGAGCTCGGCGGCAAGATGTTGCTGGGGCATGCGCTGCGGCAAACGCGGCCGGTCATCATTGCGCTCGGGCGGCGGCTGTGGAGAGCCGGCGGCCCGCGCCGGCCCCGACGCTGGTGCAGGTGACACGGCAGGCGTGGAATCGGCCGCGCTCAGTGCCGGCGCTGGGTACGGTCCAGGCCTGGGGCGCGACGGTGCCGGGTACGGCCTGGGCCGAGGGCTCCCCGGTGCTGGCTGCACGAGCAGCGGGTCCGTGCGCGGCACGGATTCGGCGTTGTCGGACTGGTCCGCGTCCTGACTTTCCACCAGGTGCTCCGTGGGGATGAGCACGGTGGCCCGCAGGCCGCCGTACCGAGACGGGTCGAAGGTAACGCCGACGCGCAGCTTGGCCGCCAGGCGCGCAACCACGAACAGGCCCAAGCTGGAATCGGCTCGCAGCGCCATCGCATCGAATTCGGGCGCTGTGGCCATCATCTGGTTGGCCTGCTGGAGCACGTCGTCTTTCATGCCGAGCCCCTGGTCCGACACGTCGACCACGATCCCGCGGGCGACGCGACGACTGGTCACCTCGACCGGAGAGTTGTGCGGGGAGAACGAGGTGGCATTGTCGACCAGCTCGGCGATCATGTGCACGAGGTCAGCTACCACGCCCCCAACGACGGCGACGTCTGGGACCTGCTCGACATGGACTCGTGCGTACTCCTCGGTCTCCGACACCGCGGCGCGCAGCACCTCCATCAGCGCGACCGGCTTACGCCAGCGCCGACCCGGCTGCTTCCCGCCAAGGATGATCAAGTTCTCCGTGGTGCGGCGGGCCCGGGTGGCGAGGTGGTCAAGCTGGTACAGCGCCGCGAGCTGGGCCGAGTTCTCCTCCCTGCGCTCCAAGTCGTCGAGGAGCTTCAGCTGCCGATGAATCAGAGCCTGGCTGCGCTGCGCGATGCCGAGGAACACGGCGCTCAACCCGCTGCGGGCGTTCGCCTCGCCCATCGCGGCAGTGACCGCGGTCCGCTGCGCGACGTTGAATGCGTCGGCAACCTGGCCGATCTCGTCGCGACCGTGGTCAAGCTGGGGAAGCTCGTCCTGCAGCACGACGGGTTCGCCCCTCTGAAGGCGGGTCACGATGCTGGGCAGCCGGTTGTTGGCGAGGTCGAGTGAGTCATTGCGTAGCCGGGCGAGGCGCGTCATCAGCGCACGGTCGACGAGCGAACGCGACACCCGCACGGCGACGATGATCGAGACGAGCGAAGCGAGCAGTGCAAGGATGCTGCCGATGATCGCGTTGCGCAGTTGCGCGTCACCAGAGGTGAGAGCAGCGGCGGAGACCTTATCGGCCTGGTCCACGGCGACGTCGTTGAGACGTCCGGCGACGTCGTCGGTGATGCGCTTCCAGTCAGCTTCGGTCACAGGCACGTCCGCCCGCTCGGGGCCGGACCATGGGCCATGCCGCAGGAGCGCATCTTCCGCGTTGGCCAGCTGCTGCCAGGACGCGCTGGCGGTCAAGGCGTCGAACTTGACGCGGACCGAGGGATCCAGAAACGGCGCGATCTGAGTCAGCTGAGTGCGGTAGTAGCCGGACTGCTGCGTGAATCGCACGAAGGACTCAGGGGTCAACGTCCCGGACGCGAACGCCGCCGCCACGAGCGAACTTTCCCGCGACATCATTTCGGTGGCGCGGAAGACCGAGGTCGCGGTGGCACCGCCCAGCGCCGCTTGCGCATCAGGTACCACCCGGGCCTGGGTGTCGAACAGGTTCGCCGCCGCGTCCAGCACCCCGTCGTAGTAGGTGCTCACCTGCGTCTGGTCGATGCTCCGGAGAATGATCTGCGAGCGCAGCACCGGCAGCTGCTCAAACTGATTCCTCAGAGCGGTGACCTGGTTGGCGATCTCGTCGGGCGCGGTGGAAATCGTGGCGTCGAAAGCAGCCTCGAGCGCCGCGAGTCGCTCGTCCGTCACTCGCTGCTGGTTGGGCAGCTGCGACTGCACCGGTGCAGGATTGTCGAGGTACTGCAGGGCGAGCTGCCGTTCCTCCTGAAGGGCGGCGAGCGCGGCGACGGCAGGGATAGACACCTCACGCACAGACGCCGCGACCGCTCGGACGTAGAAGCCGGTGACGAAGAAGTACGAGGACACCAAACCCCAGAGCGCCAACAACGTGAGACTGGGGATGAGGACAGTCCTGGTGAGCCTCTGCCGGATCGACTTGTCGTAGGGCCTGTCGGCCTCGCCCTTGTCCTTTTCTGGTTGCACGGTTCACGAACTCCTGAGGGACAGTCGGTCGAGGGAGAGTAGGGACCCAGCCGAGGAGGCAGACACGACGGTCCCGGTGGTCAGCCGCGCGGGCGGAGAAGTTCGCCAGGTGCGAGCGAGGGCGGTCGGCGTCCCGCCAGGCCAGCCGGAACAGAGCCCTGGTAGTTCCGCAATCCCTCGTACGACGGAAGTACCCGCACCCGGTGCAGCGCGCTCGAACGGCGCCTCCGCGACTTCGCGCGGCAGCGCGCGGGTCGCATCGGCGTCCGCGTCGAGGTACCCCATCTCGACCACGGTGAGCATGCCGCGGGCGCTACGCACCATCCGCAACCAATCCAGCCATGCCCCTCCGCCCCTGTGCAACAGGCCGCGATCTTGCCAGGCCGGTGGCAACTTGATGATCTTGCCAGGCCAGCTGGCAACTTGATGATCTTGTCAGGCCGGTGGCGGCTTCACTGAGACAGGTGCCACGTTGCTGAGGCTCCGTTGCTACCTCGGCTCTGGCGCGCGTACCTCCCAAGCTCGCCGTGTCTGCCGCCACCGGTGACTGGAATCGACCTGGCCTCCGAATATGAATCCGCCGCGCCGCCAGCACCGCCACCCGCCCGGTCGAAGCGAACATCATCACCGCGATCGGAGAGCTGCGAACTAGTGGCTCGTCACGCAGCCTTGGCCGGGTAATCGGTCCATGTCCGGATCGGTGATCCGGCTGCGAAGTGCACCTTCGGTTGGGCTCGGGCGTCGCACCAGCGCACGTAGCTGGCGATGGCGGTGTTCTGCTCGGCGTGACTGCGGTGGTCGGTGCCGTTGAGCGCGAAGTAGCGCAGCGCCGCGAACTCGGCCTCGATCCAGTTCAGCCATGACCCGTAGGTGGGCAGGAACACCAACTCGACGGCGTCGGCATGGCACCAGGCGCGGACGTGGGCGTGGCGGTGGGGCGAGAGGTTTCGCAGACAAAGTAGAGCTTCTCGCCCGCCCAGCGAGCCCGCAGCGTCTTGAGCAGGTCGAGGAACTCAATCCAGCGCTTCTGCGCCCGGATTCGGTAAAACAGCTTGCCGCTGGCCAGGACACCCCGCCGGCTCGCAGGATCCGACGCAGCGTCTCCCGGCTGATCGCCACAACGATCCCTTCAGTGAGCAGGTGCTCACGCAGCTTGGTCAGCGACCAGGTCGAGAAGCCGGTCAGGCCCCAGTCGGCGGGGGACGTCCTGGCGATCGCGGGAGATCCAGTTCCGGAGCTGCTCACCGATCCGCTTCCGGCGTCCCCCGCTCGGTTTTGGGTCCAGCGCGTCAAACCCCCGCTCGTTGAACGCGTGGATCACATCACGCACGTAGTCGTCGCTGACCTGCAACAACGAGCTGATGTCCCGGACGGTCTGGCCCTGGCCCGACATCATCACCACGATCGCGCGACGCATCCGCACTGGGTTGCGCGCGGTCCGGGTGACCCGCTACAGCCTCTGACCTTCGTCCATAGACAACACCCGCACGAACACGCTCGGCCTGCGCGCCACACCCACCTCCCGCACTCGGTGCGCAGGCAGCGTCCCGGCCTCACCCGACGAGATCAATTACCTGGTGGGCTCAGCGTATCGAGCCACTAGATCGTGTCCAGCCCGGTGGCTCCATCGCAACGATCAGCGTTTCCACAGGTAGAAACGCCGATGGGCGGCTCCCCCGACGTAGGGAACCGCCCATCGTGCCGTCGGGACGACGAGATTTGAACCTGCGATCCCTTGACCCCCAGGCTTGCAACTATTCCGTCAGAACCACTGCAACAGAGCTCGATACCCATGGTGAGACGTCTGCGGAAGTCCACGTCCGTCTCAGCAGCATCGCTGTCGTCACCCACTCTGTCACTCGGTCTCCGGCCTTCTGCCATGCCTGCCACCCAGCTGCACCAAAGGGGAAACGCGACCTCAATCCAGGCTTACAAATCGTCGGGCTCGGCGCCTACGGCGCGACCATTCGCCAGACCAGCCAGGACCCGGTGCTTCAGCGGTCAGGCACACCCCCGGGGGTCCGCGGCGGCTGCCCGATGGACCCGCCAGGGGCGCGGAGAGTCGACGCCGATCTGATCCGGCCCAGAGCTCAGCCGGCCAGCACAGCCAGTTCACGCCATTCGGGCAGGGGCAGGTCAGAACTGGTGCCCACCACATGCAAACAGACGTGATCGGCGCCGGCTTGGTGGTGCGCACGCACGCGGTTCCCGATGGCCTCCAGATCACCCCATGCGACGACTTCGTCGATGAGCCGGTCGCTGCCACCACCGCCCAGGTCCTCCTCGGTGAACCCCTGGCGGAGCAGGCTCCGAGCATAGTGGTCCATGGAGAGAAACATGCCGAGGAAATTCCGGGCGGCGGTGCGCGCCTTACCCGGGTCACGTTCTAGCACGACTGCCTGATAGGGAGCGAGGAGCGGGCCGTCCCCGAGCCGCTCCCTGGCCGTGGCCGAGTATTCCGGGGTGACCATGAAGGGATGAACTCCGGCGGTGCGCTGTGCTGCCAGCTCCATCATTTTGGGACCGAGGGCAGCAATGACGCGTTCTTCTGCAAGCAGCGGAGTGGGAGCCTTATCGAGTTCATCGAGGTAGGCATTCATGTCCGACAGCGGTCGGTAGGCTTGTCCTGCGCTCCGCGCGGCATCCGGATCACTGACACCGAATCCAAGGACCAGGCGCCGGCCGTACTTGTCCTGCAGCCGTTCATGTCCGGCAGCCATTTCAGTGGCCTGGTGCCGCCAGATACTCATCACCCCGACCGCGATCGTCGTGCTCCGAGTGGCCCGCAGCAACCGCTCCGAGTCGTCGAGGATCTCCCCACCGCCCAGGCCCGGGATCCACAATGCTCCCCAACCCAGGTCATCGAGCTCGGCCGCAGCATCTGTGATCTGCCCCGGATCCGCCATCCGCAGCTCGATGCTCCAAATTCCAGTTCGTCCCAAGTCCATCGCATGCATCCCGTCTGTGCTCGTAATAGTTCCCACCGTCCTTCAGCAGCGGCAGCGCGCCACCTGACAAATGGATGATCGTGCCGACGGTCGAGCTATGCGCCGTATCCGCCGTCGATCCTCAGCACCGCGCCGGTGACGTACGAGGCCTGCGGGCTCGCAAGAAAGACGACGCCCGCAGCGAGCTCCTCCGGCCTGCCGTAGCGTCCCATCGCGGTGGTCGGGAGGAACATCGCTGCGTACGGGCCTTCGGCGGGGTTCATCTCGGTGTCCACGAATCCGGCCTGGATGACGTTGACCGTGATGCCCCGGTGGGCCAGGTCACGCGCGGCGCCCCGGCTGTAGCCCTCGAGCGCCGACTTCGCGCCGGAGTAGTCGGTCATCCCGGAGAAGCCGACCCGCGATCCCACGCCCGAGCTGATGCTGATGATCCGGCCGCCGTCGGGAAGCAACGGAAATGCTGCCCTGATCGCGGCCACAACACTGGTGTAGTTGATAGCGAGCTGGCGGTCGAAGGCGGCCTCATCGGCGGCCTCGCTGTCGATCGGGGCGGCGACGGTCACACCGGCGTTGTTGACCAGGATGTCCAGCTTCCCGAAGTGCTCCACCACGCGGTGGATGAGGCCCGCCGCCTGCACCGGATCCGCTTGGTCGGCCTGGAACGCCGCCGTGCGCACTCCCCTGGCTTCCAGGTCGGCGACCACGGCCTTCGCCTGATCCGCCGAGGATGAGTAGCTGATCGCGACGTCGGCTCCCTCGTCGGCCAGCGCCCGCGCCGACGCCGCCCCGATCCCCCGTGACCCGCCGGTCACGATCGCAACCTTGTTGTCGAGCTTTCCCATGCGCTTCCCATTTCCCGAGGTACGGCTTCGCCGCAGAAGTGAATGTGGAGAGCGGTACCGGCGCCGGTGGTTCCCGCGCACCGAGAGCGCGGCGAGCCTGGATGTGCCCACCGCGGGGTTCTTGACCGCTCAGTCCACCATAGACGTGGTGGACCGTTCGGTCAAGAACCCGTATCCTGACCACATGGCGCGCCCGCGATCGTTCGACGAGAAGAAGGTTCTGCACGCGGTCCGTGACCAGTTCTGGGACGCCGGCTATGCCGCGACGTCGCTGGAGGACCTGATGCGGGTCAGCGGGTTGGGCAAGGGCAGCCTCTACGCCGCGTTCGGCGACAAACACCAGCTCTTCCTCCGCGCCCTACGCAGCTACACCGACGACAGTCACGGCTATCTGCGGGAAGCCCTCGCCAACACCCCACGGGCCCTGGATGCGCTGCGCATGTTGGTCTTGGGGCCGGCCGACGAATCGAGCGGCGCGGCCACGCGGCGTGGCTGCCTGATGGCCAACAGCACATGCGAGCTCGGCAACGCCGATCCGGAGGTCCTCGCCCATGCCCACGGCACCTACGAGACGAGCACCGCGCTGATCGGCGAATGCGTCGCCCGGGCACAACGCGAAGGCGACGTGCCGGCCGACGCGGATCCGACCGCACTGGCGCGGGCCCTGCTGGCCGCGCAACAAGGGGTGGTGTTCATGGGCCGAACCGGGATGGACACGGCCACACTCGCCGCCACGGCACGATCACTCGCCGACCAACTCCTGCCGATCCCCTCCACCGGTTGAGCCGTGGCCGCCTTGCCACCGCTACGACTTCCCACCGGCGTCCTGAGCTGAAGTGGTTCAACTCCTACCGTCAGCCCGAGGACCACGGTTGGCGGCGCGAGCACCTCGACGCCGGATCCGCTCCCGCAACTCTGACGTAGGGAATGCCTCCGACACCGGCATCAACAATGGCTTCGGTTTCGCATTCAAGGAGGACGACCGGAACCTGCAGCACCGTTTCACCGGACCCTCTCCCTCCTTGAGGCCGACCCCGAGGGCGAAAGGCCGTCGGGGAGTCCCGACCCTCGCCGAGAAGGTCTGAGCTCCTCGTGGCCCGACACCGGCCCGAAAACAGGCGTTGAGTCAGAGACAAGCACCGTATGGGCCCTCGGCGGCCGCGCGGCTCGGGGGCATCCGAGCACCGATCGTTGTGCGGATCGACCACGGGTGGTGACGAGCAGGTAGTAGAGGACGGCGCGGATGCCGGCCTCGCCCAGCGCGCGGGTGTTCGCGTCGGCGTGGCTGGCCGACAGCATGTTGGTGCGCCAAGTTGACGACGTCGTCACGCCGGCAGTTAAGGGCTGCAGCGCTCCCCAGAGCACCCTGACGTGGCCACGCCCCCACACCGAGGACGAGCGGAGGCCGTGAATCTCCCCTGTGACGGGGGGTGCGGCCGCTGGGTGGCGCCGTTGAGGTGTCACAAATCGCGCATGAGCGATCTAGGGGATATCAGGAGTATTTCAACAGAGAAGTTAAAAATTCCTCTCAGCCGAGTCGCGCGACACATGTGCGATCCACTGATCGTTTACCGTCGCTTCAGGCTAGATTGGTTCTCCGGTTCCACCGTTACTCCACGCTAGGTGACGGTCACCCAGCGCACGGAACACTCCTCCGCGAGTAGTCGTGCTGAGCTCGACGCCGAATTCGAATAAGGAAGTTGATCAGTTGCACTACCGCAGTCAGCATGGCCGTCGCGACGAACATGTGCAGGGCTCGCCAGTGCACAGTCACCGGCGGCACAACGATGAGCGATCGACGAGAGGCGGCTACACTCCGGAACAACTTGCCGTGATGACCCTGCAGCGTTCTGCGGGCAATCGCGCGGTCGCCCGGTTGATCGAGTCGCAACGGGCCGAATCAGGGCCCGCGCCGGAACCGACACATGTGCCAGAGGTGCTCCGCAGTAATGGCCGGTCGCTGGAGTCGAGCGTTCGTGCTCAAATGGAGGAGAGCCTCGGCGCGGACTTCTCCCGAGTCCGGATACACACCGACACGGTCGCCCAGCGGTCCGCTCTCGAGATCGGCGCCCGTGCCTACACCTCGGGTCAGCACGTGGTACTCGGTGCCGGGGGGAGTGACCCGCACACCCTGGCTCACGAGTTGTGGCACGTGCGGCAGCAGAGCCGTGGCCCGGTGGCGGGCACCGATGCGGGTAACGGCCTGTCGATCAGCGATCCGCACGATCGTTTCGAACGCGAGGCCGAGATGATGGCGGACCGCGCGGTCGGCGGACACCGGTCCCCGGCCCCGCTGGACCGACCGCTCGCCACGGGCGTGACACACGACAGCGGATCCGGTCTGCCCGTACAGCGGGCGCCGTTCTTCGGATCGTCGGAGACCTCTGATGTGGCCGCGCTGGCGGATGCGGGTCGGAGGAAACGTCTGGAGCGCGACTACGGACCCTTGGTGGGACCTCACCGGGTCAAGCCGGAGTCCGAACTCGCAGATGACGAAAAGGTCCGGCTCAACCCGGTGTGGTACCGGCTCGAGGACTTTCCTCCAGCGCTCCTTCTGGACCGGGGACGACAAGCCGTCTGGTGCTTCTCGGTCGGTGCACGCGGGGAGATCCTGATGGGCACCGAGATGATCGACACGGTGGTCGAGGACGCAGAATGGACTCGGCTCTTCGACGGAATGCATGAGAAGAACCCCACGCTCACCATGGAAGACCTGCGGATGGGACTGAACGCCTCGGGCCATCCGACCATTGCGGCAGGATTCGAGTCGCTCGGCCGAACGAAGACCCAGCCGGCCAGGTTCTCGGGCGAGTTGCTCTGGAGCGGCCCGGCGGAGGGCGAGCAGGGGCCCGGCCATTTCGTCATCAACGACAAGTCTGGTCGTTACATGGGTCCCAAGGTGCGTCCCGGGCTCAGGACGGAGGATTCTCTGCGGTGGATGGACAATGTCGCCCGCCGGATGAGCCAGCATTTCGGAATTGCGATCGGACTGGCCGAGACGAAGCACGGCACGTGACCGTCTGGTCGCACCACGAGAGTCGGCTAACGACATCATCACGGAGTCATGGAGGCTTCACCGGAGGGCACAACGGCGGATACACCGGAGGCTGACCGCATTCCTGACCTATCTCAGCGATGCCGCCGGCGCAGCACGCCCTTCGTGACGGCGATGTCCGAGTGGGCTCGCTATCGGTCGAATTTGGTTACGCGCTGGAGACTGCGTTCAGCACAGCATTCAAACGGGCCGACGCCGTCAACTGACAACCAGGCGGATCCTGGCCAACCAACACGTCATCCCGGCACTGGGAGCACGCAAGCTCCGAGACCTGTCCGCCGAAGATGCCGACCGCTGGCTCGCCGAGAAGGCCGAGATCCTCAGCACCCGCAGCTGCGGCACACTCCTGGCCGACCTCGACGCCCATGCCGAGCTCGGCGATCCGCCCGCCCGCGATCCGCAGCCACCCGTGGTCGACGAGGCCGCTCGCCGACGTATACCCCGGCGAGGACACGGTCCGCCGTGGTCACGTGGCCGCCACCGCCGGCTCGCGGTCGCTGGCGAGCAGCCTGCGGACGGCGGCCTGTGCGCACACGCGCGAGGCGCCGTAGGTGCGGATCCAACCTCGGAAGCCCGAGAGGTCGAGCTCCGGCACACCCATGTCGACGGCGACGATCCCCGGATGTGCGGTCAGCAGCGCGTCGACGAGCGGGCGCTGCCATTCGAAGCGGTGCGGGCTGCGCACCAGCAGCACGACGTCGCCCGCGTCGCCGAATTCGCCGCGGAACTGCCCGACCTCGGCCCGCACGGCCGCCGCGCCGTTGTAGGAGCCGCCCGCGATCGTGATCGTCTCGACCTCCCGGCCCTCCTGGCGCAGCAGGTCCACGACGCTCGACCCCGCCCGGCCGGCGGCCGGCGAGTGCGTCGGCTGCAGCTCGACTACGAGGGTCCGCTCGCCGTGTAGCACGACGTCGCCGTCGACCTCGGTCACCCGCTCCGCGAGGCGCTCCCCGATCGAGGCGTCGCGGGCGGCGAGGTCGGCGCGCGGGCGGGTGCCGAGCCGGGCCAGCCGGGCGTTAGCGTCGCGCAGGCGCTCGACCGAGAGCGTGCCCGCGTGCACAGCGGCGACGATCGCGTCGATGGCGGTGGCGGTGTCCTCGTCGAACGCGGCGGAGCCCAGGCACAGGGCGTCCGCCCCGGCGGCGATCGCGGCCGGCGCCGAGACCTCCAGCGGCGCGACGTCGTGGATGCCGGCCATCTCCAGCGCGTCGGTGATGATGACGCCTTCGTAGCCGAGCTCGCCGCGCAGGATCACGGTGAGCAGCTCGTGGCTGATCGTCGCCGGCACGTCGTCGACCTGGGGCAGCAGATCGTGCGAGACCATGATGCTGTCCACGCCGGCGGCGATCGCGGCGCGGAACGGGTCGAGGTAGGACTCCAGCAGCTCCTCCCGGGAGATGTCGATCCGAGGCGAGCCGAGGTGCGCGTCGGTGCCGCTGGCGCCGTGGCCGGGGTAGTGCTTGGCGCACGCACTGACGCCCGCGGCCTGCAGCCCCTCGACCCAGGCAGCCGCATGCCGGCTGACCAGGTCCCGGTCGGCGCCGAAGCAGCGGATGCCGTTCGGGCTGAGCGGGTTCACCGCCGCGTCGACGGCGGGCGCCAGGTCCCAGTCCACCCCGGCCTCGACCAGCGATAGTCCGATCTGGAAGGCCGCCTCGCGGGTGGCGTCGAGGTCGTCGAGCCGGCCGAGCGCCCGGTTGCCCGGCACCGAGATGCCGCCGGCGTCCTCCAGTCGGTTGACGTCGCCGCCCTCCTCGTCGATCGCGACGAGGACGTGGTCGCGCAGCTCATGCAGGCGCGCGGTCATCGTGCGTACCTGCGCCGCGTCGGTGATGTTCCGGCCGTAGGGGATGAACCCGCCGACCCCGTCGGCGATCCGCGCCTCGACCCACCGCGGCACGACGGTGCGGCCGACGGCCGGAATCAGTACCCCGGCGGCGAGCCGACGCAGCTCGGTGACGGTCGGCTCGGAGTGATCGGTCCCGGTCATGAAGGGAGGTCCTTTCGGTACGAGGGAGCGGACGGAGTCGCGCAGAGAGAACAGCTCAGCCCTTGACGGCACCGGCGGTCATCCCGGTGACCAGCCGGCGCTGCACGAACAGGAAGAACACGAGTACGGGTAGCGAGAAGATCACCGACGCGGCCACCGTCGAGCCGTAGTCGACGCCCTCCGCGGTCTGGAACGACACCAGCCACACCGGCAGGGTCTGGTTCTCCGGGGACTGCAGCAGGACGTAGGCGAACAGGTAGTCGTCCCAGGCGTTGATGAACGCGAAGATCGAGGTTGCGACGATCCCGGGCGCCAGCAGCGGAAGCTGCACGTGCCAGAACGTCCGCAGTCGGGTGCAGCCGTCGATCGCGGCGGCCTCCTCCAGCTCGACCGGGATGCCCTCGACGAAGCCGCGCAACGTCCAGATGGTGAACGGCAGCACGAACGACAGGTAGGTGAGGACCAGCCCGGGCACGAAGTCGAGCGCCCCGATCTCGCGGAGCATCAGGTAGAGCGGGATCACCATGGCCGCGCCGGGGATCATCTGCACGAGCACCAGCACGATGACGAACATCCGGCGGCCGGTGAACCGGTGTCGCACGATCGCGATGGACGCGGCCAGCGACACCAGCATCGCGAGCACGACCGTGGTCAGCGAGGCGACCAGCGAGTTGCGCGCGTACCCCCAGAAGTTAGGGTTGTCCATTGCGCTGGCGAAGTTCTCCACGCTCACCGGCAGCGGCAGGAACTCCGGCACCAGCGACGACACTCGCCCCGGATCCTTGAACGCGGTGTTGAACATCCAGTACACCGGGAACACCACGATCGCCGCGGCGACCAACGCGAACACGTTCGGCACGATGCGGCGGTGCCGGGCGAGACGCATCCGCATCACTTCACCTCCCCGCTGGCGATGAGCCGACGCACGTACAGCACGGCGAACACCGCGAGCACCGCGACGGTGAGTACGGCGACGGTCGACCCGAGGCCGTAGTCGTTGCGGGTGAACGCGGTCAGGTAGGAGAACACCCCGAGCGTCATGGTGGCGTCGTCCGGCCCGCCCTGGGTGAGCACCCAGAACGGGGTGAAGGAGTTCACCGACCAGATGACCTCCAGCACGACCAGGATCGCCAGCAGCGGCCGCAGCATCGGATAGGTCACGTAGCGGAACGACTGCCAGGCATTGGCCTTGTCGATCGTCGCCGCCTCGTAGAACTCCGCCGGGATCTGACCGAGCGCCGCGTACATCGTCAGCACGACGAACGGCAGCCCCTTCCACACGATCAGCAGCAGTACGACGCCCAGTGCCGAGGCCGGCGTGGCGAACCAGTCGCGCGCGCTCAGGTCACCGAAGACCTGCAGTTGGGTGCCGATCCAGTTGAGCACCCCGTACTGGGGCTGGAACATCCACTGCCAGATGACGACCGCGGACACCATCGGCATCGCCCACACCAGCACCAGGCAGACGCTGAGCACCAGGCCCACCCAGTGCGACACCCGCAGGAGGAGCGACGCGAGTGCGAACCCCACTGTCATCAGGACCCCGACGGTGACCGCGGCGACGAAGGCTGTGCGCAGCAGCACCCACCAGAACGTCGGCGCCCCCAGTACCTCGAGGTAGTTGTCGGCGCCGACGAACGGCGCCTCGCCGGTGAACAGCGACCGCGGGCCGTAGTCCTGCAGGGACAGCACGACCAGCTGCAGGATCGGCCAGCCGAGCACCACCACGAGCACTACGACCGCGGGCGCGATCAGTGTGTACGGGAGCAGGCGCCCCCGTTGGGTGGGCCGGCCTCCGGTCTGCGGCGGCCCGGCCCGGCCGGTGCCGGGCACGGTGTCGTTCGTCAGGGGCACGGCGACCATGACGGGCTCCTTCCTCGTGGCAGGACCGGCTCAGTCGCCCAGCGCGTTGAGGGTCTCGGTGGCGTGCGTGTCGTACGCCGCGGCAGCCGCCACCGGGTCGTCACCACTGGCGATCCGGGCGAAGAACTTCTCGTTGAACTGCTCGTTCTCCAGCGTCGCCTGCCCCGGACTCGACGGGACCGGGCGGCTGACCGTCGCCGCCTGCGCGCCGAGCCGGATGTGCTCCGGCGCGTCCGTGGGCAGGAAGCCGGGCACGATCGGCAGCTGGTTGATGGCCGAGGTCATCGACTTCTGGAACGACTCGCTCGTGAGAATGTGCAGGAAGTCGGTCGCGAGCTCCTGGTTCGGGCTGTTCTGCGCGACGCCGATGGTGGAGCCGGCGATGATCACCGGCAGCGGGGCGCCCTCGGTGTAGCCCGGCATGATGAAGTAGCCCAGGTCGGGCTCCAGCGACGGGTCCATCTCCAGCACGGCACCGCGTTCCCACGCCCGCATGTAGATCATGGCCGAGTTGCGGTCGGCGAAGATGCGGTCCTGGTCGGGGCTGTCGGTGTTGGCGGTGCGGCTGGACGGCACCGGCGAGCACCCGTTCTGGAACGCGCGCCAGGCCTGTAATCCGGCGATGTTCTCCGGACTCGACATCTGCGCGGTCCACTGTCCGTCGGTCTGGGTCGCCAGCTCGCCGCCCTTGCCGAACAGGAACGGGACGCCTGCGAACCAGTACTCGCCCGGCATGTAGAGCGGCGAGAAGTTGGGCACGCCGGCGTTCGCCGCGGCGAGGGCGTCGCAGTCGGCGAGCAGCTCGTCGAGGGTCGTGGGCGGCTCGGAGATGCCCGCCTCCGCGAACTTGGCGCGGTTGTACATCACGATCTTCGTGCCGCCGTACAGCGGCGCCGCGTAGGTGTTGCCGTCGTAGGTGGTGAGCGCCGAGAGACCCTCCAGCCACTCGTCGGAGCGCTCGAACCCGGCCGGGTCGAGCTGGGCGAGGGCGCCGGAGTAGGTGAACAGCGGCGTCTGGGTGTTGCCCATCTCGACGATGTCCGGCGGGTCGTCGGAGGCCAGCGCGGTGGTCAGCCGGGTCACGATCTCGTCCCACTGCTGAATCTCGACCTTGACCTCCGCCTCGGGGTGCGCCTGCTTCAGCGCGGAGATCGCCTCCTCGATGACCGGGTTGTCACCGGGACCGCCGGTCATCATCCAGACCGTGAGCGACCCGTCCCCGCTCGACGGGCCGGGGCCTCCGCCTGCGCAGGCACTGAGCGCGAGACTGGCGGCGGCGAGGGCAGCACCCCAGGTGATCGACTTCCTGACCTGCATCACGGGTTCCTTCCGTTCAGGACGGTGCGTGACAGTGACGGTTCGCGGGAGCGGTGAACGACGGGCGACGCGGTGAGCGCCGCGATGACCTCAGCCGGGTCTGCTCGTACGGTGGTGGCCGTCTGTTCGTCGACCCCCATGGACCGGTAGCTGCGGCCCAGCGCGGCGGCCATGGCGCCGACCAGCCCGCCGGCCTGACCGAGCCGGGAGTGCCTGAGCTCGGCGAGGACGCCGACCGTCTCGGCGACCTCGTCGCGCACCTCGTTGAGCATCGGCTGGTCCAGCGAGTCGGAGAAACCGCCGGTGAACAGGATCCGGCCAGGCTCGTACGCGAGCGCGGTGATCGAGACGAGGTGCACGAGCGCCTCACGCACCTCGGCGACGAGAGCAGCATGCTGCTCGCGGTCGGCGAAGATCTCGGCCGCCGACCCGATCGCGGCCCCCTTGGAACGCGCGTACGCGACGAGCCCGGCGCCCGAGACCAGGTCACGCAGCCGTTCACGGCGCCCTGGCAGCCGCAGGCGTCCGAACTCCCCCAGCAGACCTTCGGAGCCCACCAGCAGGTGTCGGTCGATCGCGACAGCGGAGCCGAGACCTGTGCCGAGGCTGAACAGGACGGCGGTCTCGTCCTCCGGGATGCCGCCGAAGTGCAGCTCGCCGCGCAGGCCGAAGTTCGAGTCGTTACCGACGACGACCGGCGCCGGCATGCCGGCCGTGATCGCTTCGACGAAGGCCGTGCCGACGATCTGGCCGAGGTTCTGCGAGCCGACAACGCGGTCGGCGGTCGCGGCGACGACACCGGGCAGGCCGATCGCCACCGCCCGCAGCGGCATGTCGTCGGCATGGTCTCGGACGAGCGTCTGCACGCCATCGACGAGCCAGCCGGCGAGCTCCTCGGCAGCCAGCTCGCGCGGGGTCGCCTCGTGTGATCGCACGACCGCACGGCCGAGCGCGTCCGCGAGCACCATGCGGCAATGGGTGCCGCCCAGGTCGATGCCGACGACGAGCGCGGCGCGCGGATCGAGATTGAGCGCTGCTGCGTGGCGGCCGGGGCCTTGACGCACGATCTTGCGCTGCTCGAGAACGATGCCTTGGGTGAGCAGGTCGTCGACGATCCGGGCGACGGTCGGAAAGCTGAGGCCGGTGCTGGCGGCGAGCCGCGCTCGGTCCATCTCCTCGCCGGACAGCAGCTCGGCGAGGACCAGCCCTCGACTGGTGGTGCGGGGACGCGAGCTCTTCAAAATTCCTCTCAGGGTAATAATAAAGGCGCGAGAAAATATTAACCCATGCGGGCTTGATCTACGCAACGAACGTGTAAACCGGCCGGGCATGGTCCGGTCAGGCGCGGCGATGGACACGGAACTCGCACGGGACGGGCCGATGCGCTTCTCCAGGCCTCGACGGTGGAGCAGGAAGTCGGTCCGCTCGGCCCGCAAGCCGCGATCGGCCCGCGTAGCTGTCCGGGACATCGGCGAGCCAGGCTCGTCCTGGCCGATCCGAAGGATCACCTCCCCCCGACGCGACCTCGCCGAACGGGCCTCGCCCCGTCGCGGCCAGGAACAGCACGGACCCGAGGGGGCGGGTTCAACCGAGCACAGTTCCACGAGCTGCCCGAAGCTGGTCACCAGCCGTGGCGGGAACGCTCCGAAGCTCTGGTGAGCAGCGCCTGCCCCGAACGCGTTGGCCGGGTAGCCGGCCCGACGTCGCGACAGGCCGCCCCTGCGGAAGATCACGGCCGACGTCCGAGCGTTCTCCAACCAGGACCGCAGCTGCTACGGCCCTGCCTTCGATCTCGCGGAGGTGGATCCCTGTGGACGCAACGGCACGTTCCTCGCGGCCCTGCAGGCCTCTACCTGGTTCATCTGCAGGATCCGGATTCAGGGAAGACGAGGAACCGACGGGCGTCCTCACGAGCCGTGGCCCGCTACCTCGCCGCGTGCCTGCCCACCCTCGGCCCCGCCCGCGGACGGTCCGCTGTGCGCCATCGACATCGACGGCGTGCTGGAAGCCGGCGCCTTCGGCTTCTCCGCGATCACCCCCACCGCGACGACCGCCCTGCGCGCGCTGGCCGCGCACGGCTACCGAGCTGCCAGCCGGACTGTGGCGAGTCGAACCGCCGGCGTAACTCGTCAGCGTCCTGATCCAGCGGCCGAGTTCGTCAGGTGTGCGACAATTCGATAAAACGACACAACAGGAACAGCGCGTCCGACTTCGCCCGGCGCCGACCCGTTCTGATTGCGGACGGTCGCGGCACACCGTCTCACTGTCCGAATTTTCAGGGTCACATGCATCTTGTCACGAGTCGCGCCTGGCGCTCGAATAATCGGTCGAAACTGCACCTGAATCACCACACAGCGTCCACAGCCAGGGTAAAGAAAGCCCCAGCGAACCCAACTGTTCGATGATGGACTTCACA
>NZ_BAAAUS010000015.1:0-31879 GCF_039534065.1 Pseudonocardia yunnanensis
GATCGAGGGTGCGGGCGGGTTGGGTGCGCCGCTGGCGACGCGGTTGCTGGCTGATGGGCTGGAGGTGCTGGACGTGCCGGCGAAGCTGGCCGCTCGGGTGAGGGTGCTCTCGACGGGTCATGGCCGGAAGACTGATGAGGCTGACGCCGTCTCGGTGGGTGTCGCTGCGTGGACGGCGGCCGGGCTGGTGGCGGTGCAGTTCGACGAGCTCGCAATGGCGCTGCGGGCGCTGGCCGAGCACCGCGACGACCTGGTCAAGACGCGCACCCAGACGGTGAATCGGCTGCATGTGCTGCTCGCGCACCTGCTCCCAGGCGGCGCCGGCCTGGGACTGACCGCTGATGAAGCTGCCGGCTTGTTACGCCGGGTCCGGCAGCGTGATGTCCTCGGGGTCACCCGGCGGCGGCTCGCGATCGAGCTGGTCGGTGAGGTCCGACGGCTCGATGGTCGGATCGCCGCGACCGGTGAGCAGATCATCACCTCGGTCCGGCACCGCGCGGTTCGGTCTCGGGGGACGCACGGCTCAGCCGACACTCCACCCGATCCGGCCCGTCACCCCGAGCCCGCTGGGCGAAATGCCTGGCGGGCTGCCGTGGATGGTCGACGGGAAGCCGCAGGCGCTCGGCGAAGAACCGTGCAAGGTGCCTGTAGCCGTCACGGCGCCTGGTCGCTGCGCGCTCGCCGCGGGCAGCCCGCAGCCGGGGACGCTTCGAAGCCATTGGATCTCGCGCTCGGCAGCCGAGCTCGACGGTCAGTACATCGTCTCTTTGAGGTGCCTGGGGGCGGCTTCGTCGAAGGGTGAACTCGGCGTCCCGACGCGGATACGACCGGAGTTCTTGCCCGATTTCGCCGAGGTCCATGGTGAAGGGTGAACGACGATGAACGCGTAATTTACTTTCGCCCGTCCGCGCGGCGGTCATCGCCCTCGCCGCCCGTCCGCGGACCGGTTGCCCATCGCCCGCTCCCGGTCTTCGGCATCACCGGCCTGGAGGCCCGTACATCGCTTGCAGCCGGGTGCGACTCAGCTGGCTGGCCGACGAGATCCGGCGGCGAGCAGGCCGGCAAGGGCCGAGCTGTGGTCCAGCCGCTTCTGGTCATTCCTCGTGGCCGGTGGTGAGCACGATGTCGAATCGGATCTGGGCCCACGGCTCGTTGCGGGTGGTCCCGTCGGGGGCGTTGCCCGGGTCTTCCCGAACCACGTCGACGACGAGGCTGTCCTTCACACCGAAGACCGCGTCGTGGTCGAGGTGCTCGTCGCCGGCCACGAAGATATGGGTGATCAGCGTCCGGTACCCGGCAGCGGCGACCTTGAAGTGCAGGTGCGCCGGGCGCATGGGTGACCGGCCTGCTGCGGTGAGCAGGTCGCCCACCGGGCCGTCGGCCGGGATCGGATACGACGCGGGTACCACCGACCAGAACCGGTAGCGCCCCTCGTCGTCCGACCGCAGCCAACCGCGGCCGGCGATGCGGTCCCCGTCGTACTGGACGTCGTAGAAGCCGTCGTCGTCGGCCTCCCACACGTCGATGCGGGCCCCGCGGACCGGAGTGCCGTCCGTGCTGCGGACGGTGCCCTGCACAAGGCAGGGCGTGCCGCTCGCGCCGCCCGCGATGTCGCCGCCGAACGGGATCTCCGGGGCGGCGTCGACGAAGAACGGGCCGTAGACAGTGGACTCCGTTGCGCCCGCGGTGGCCGGGGCGTTGATCGCGACAGTCAGCATGGACAGGCCCAGCACGTCAGAGAGCAGGATGAACTCCTGACGACGGTGGTTGGTGATGTGGCCGGTCCGGGTGAGGAACTCGATTCCCGCCTCCCACTCCGCCTGCGTGAGCCGGACGTCGCGGGCGAAGGCGTGCAGATGCCGGACGAGGCTCTGCACGACCTCGCGGAGCCGTGGTGAGGCGGTGGAGTCGAAGCTCGCGAGGACCTTGTCGGTGACGGCCTGCTCCTTCCGGGCGGACTCGTCGGTCTCCGTGGAGATGCTCATGTCTGTCCCTGGTGGGTCGAGGTGGCGTCGGAGCCGTGTGGTGGTGGGCCGGCCCAGGCCGCGTGGATGAGTGCCCGGAGCGCGGGTCGGTCGACGCGGCGCGGGTTGTCCGCCGGCACACCGGGGGCGACGAGGTCCGTCACCTCGTCCACCTGGCTCTCGTGCATCCCGAGCTCACGCAGCCCGGACGGGATACCGAGCTGCCGGGTGAGCTCGGCCAGGCCGGCCACCGCATCGGCCCGGCCGAGGGCCTGAGCGATCCGGCGGGTGGCGTCCGGAGCGGCGGGGGCGTTGAACGCGAGGACGTGTGGAAGCACGATCGCGTGGGTCTGGGCGTGCGGGAGGTCGAACGCCCCGCCCAGGGCGTGGCAGATCTTGTGGTGCAGGCCAGATCCGGCCACCGCGAAAGCGGAGCCGGCGAGGTAGGCGCCGTACAGGAGGTCCGCCCGCCCGCCCACACCAGCGGGTTCGTCGAGGACGGCAGGCAGACCCCGGCCGAGTGCGCGGATCCCCTCCTCGGCCACGAGCGTCGAGATGGGGTTGCGACGCGGCGCCCAGAACGCCTCGACGCAGTGCGCCATGGCGTTCAGCCCGCTGGCCATCGACAGGTCGACCGGCAGTGTCAGCGTGAGGTCGGGGTCGTAGACGACACAGTGGGGCAGCACCCGCTGGTCCACGCCCGTGGTCTTGCGCGCCCCTTTCGTCATCCCCCAGACCGGCGTGACCTCCGAACCCGCATAGGTAGTGGGAACGGCCACGATCGGCAGGCCGGTGGTCAGAGCGACCGCCTTCGCCGTACCGGTGGTGGACCCGCCACCGATGCTGAGCAGCAGGTCGGCGCCTGCCGCGGTGGCGAGGTCGCGCGCGTCCTCGGCGACCCCGGTGGGGACGTGGGGGCGCACGGCCGTGAATGTGGCGGCGATCCGCTCCGCGAACGGCTCGGTGAGCTTGCGGGCGAGCGGTTCTTCTTGCTCCATGGCGATCAGCAGGACCCGCGTGGCATCGAGGCGGGCCACCTCGTCGGCGATCGCGGTGCGGGCCGCGCCCGCGCCGAACACGACCCGCCCCGGCAGGGCGTCGTAGGTGAACTGCTCGCGCATCCGCTCAGCGCCCGGGGATGACCGTGGGCTGGTAGCCGAGGAGCTGCCAGTCGCCGCCGGAGCGGACCCACACAGCGAGGCTGCGGTTGGCCAGTGTCTTCTGCACGCCGCCCGCGGTGAGGTCGGCGTGCATCTCGCCCACGACGATCGCCGTGTCGCCGACGACGGTGATGCGGTCGACCGGGTGGTCGATGCGGTGGTAGGTGTAAAAGCCCGCCCGGCACTTCTCCATGTAGGACTCCAGCGTGTCGGTATCGCCGGTGGAGTGGGTGTAGGCCAGGTCGGGGTGGGCGAGCTTCGCGAAGCCGTCGAAATCACCGGCGACCATCGCGTCGTAGCGCCGGTCCTCCAGCTCGCGGATCTGTTCGGCGTCGTGGTTCATGTCGTTCGTTCCCTTCGGGTGCGCGGAGGCGTTGAGCAGCCGGAGCGCAGCGAGCACCTCGGCCATGTCCGCCTCGCCCAGCCCCGCGGCCGTGGCCTGGCCGAGCACGCCGACCACGGCCTCCGAGCCCGGGAGCGTCAGGCGCTGCTCGGCGGCCAGGTCGAGGGCGAGGCTGACGTCCTTGTGGATGAGGGAGACGGGCGCGGACACCGCCGTCTCGGCGGGGGCGAGGAAGGCATCGGACTTGTACCCGACGTACGGCGCTCCCGCCGCGCTCGTGCTCAGCACCTCGTAGAACACCGCGGTGTCGAGACCACCGGCCTCGGCGAGCAGTATGCCCTCGGCGACCCCCTGGTTGAGGGTGGCGAGCACGGCGTTCACGGCGAGCTTCGCGGTGGAGCCGGAGCCGACGGGACCTGTGTGGTATTGCATCTTCGTCATCGCCGCCAGCACCGGGCTGACACGGGCGAACTGCTCCTCGGTGCTTCCGATCATCGTCGTGATCTGAGCGGCGTCGGCGAGGCTCACGCTCCCGGAGACCGGGGCGTCGACGACCTGCACGCCGTACTCCGCCGCGGCCGCGGCAACCTCCCGAACCAGCGTCGGCCCGACCGTCCCCATGATCACGTGCAGGTGCCCGTCCGCGATCCCGGTGGTGCAGAGCCCGTTGCGACCGGTCACGAACTCGCGCGTGGTGTGGCCGTCAGGGAGCATGCTGATCGTCATCGGGGCGGCGGCGAGATCCGCCACGGCCCGGACGAGGCGCACGCCGTCGGCCGCGAGGTCCGGGTCGTCGGCAGCCGCGGCGAGCACCGGGTCGTAGGCGAGGACCTCATGGCCGGCGCGCGCGAGGTTGCGCGCCATCGGCCGGCCCATTCTTCCAAGACCGGCGAAACCGATCAGCACGGCGATTCCTTTCGTGTGCAGGCTGGCTGCGCACCGGGACCCCTCAAACCCGACCATGGCTCGCGCCGGAGACAGTGGGCTCCTTCGTCGCCGATGATCGAACGGCCACGGGATGAGGGTCCGCCCAGAGCACGAGTGGCCCGTTAACGGCAGTGTTCACTGATAATGAACGCGCTCGCGGTGGCGTGTCAACAGCCTCGCCGCATCTTCCGCGCCCGCTCGGCATACGGCGGCGCAGGCAAGCCTCAGTACCCCGTGTGGTTGCGGCCGTGTACGAACCAGACGGCCTCGACGGGGATGTCGCCGTTGTTGGTGAGCCGGTGGGGGGTGGAGGAGTCGAACGAGATCGCGTCGCCCGGCCCGACCCGATAGGTGTCGAACCCGAGCGAGACGTCCAGGGTGCCCCTGATGATGTACCCGTACTCGGCGCCGGAGTGCCGGGTGAGGTGCTCGCCGGGAACCGAGCTGCCTCCCACCTCGTAGCGCACGAGCAGGAAGTCCACGCCGAAGTCGTGGGCGGCCGCCAGCTGGTCCCAGGTAACCCCGGAGTCCAGCACGAGCTGGCGGCGGTCGGTGGGTCGCACCACCGGGCTGGAGACGCGTGGGCCCGGTTCGTTCAGCTTGGCGAGTGCGCCGTGATAGCTGTGCGTGGCGTGGTCCTCGGCGGGCTCGGTCGGGATCTCGGGCCGGGACGGCTCGCCCGCACCGGCACTGCTGAACAGCTCGTCGAGCGAGAGGTCCAGCGCGCTGCAGATCGCGTACAGCGTGGCGACCGACGGGCGGGACTTGCCGTTCTCGATCTGCGAAACGAGCGAGGCGGAAACCCCCAGATCGCGCGCGAACTGACGCAACGACAGGCCGGCGGCGAGCCGCCTGGCTCGCAGCTGCGCGCCAACTCCGGTGATGTCGTGCCGGTCAGCGTGCTGCGTCGCGCCGGAGGTTCCCTCGACGCCGGACCGCTGCCGACGAGGCACGTCGGAGGCTGCCAGAGAATCACTGGTCGCTGTCACGGATGCACCTCTGGTCGGGCGGGAAGAGCGGCAGGTCGGGGAGTTCCCGATCGTTCAGCATATTGGAACAGCCAGCGAGATGAAAACCGTCACGGCGGCGCACGGGACGCATGCGTTCAGCGATACTGGACAGGTGTGGTGGGACGCCTGACTGTTCCCCTGCCGCGTCGACACCTTGTCACACTCACTGGAAGGCGGACTCGCAACGTGGTGGACAGCAAGCGTGCGCTCGTGGTCGGAGTCACGGGGATCTCGGGCAACAACACCGCCCGGCAGCTGCTCGCCGAGGGGTGGGAGGTGCACGGGCTTTCCCGTAGTGGGGCCGTGCCGGATTCGGCGATTCACCCGGTGGCTGTGGATCTGCTGGACGCCGCTGCGACGCGGCGGGCGGTGGCCGAGGTGCGACCCACGCACGTTTTCTACTGCACGTGGCAGCGGCGGGCGACCGAAGCGGAGAACTGTGAGGTGAACGCCGCCATGATGACCAACTTGCTCGACCCGCTCATCCCGACGGGCGATCTGGAGCACGTCGCACTGGTCACCGGCCTCAAGCACTACCTCGGCCCGTTCGAGGCGTACGCGCAGACGCCGATGGAGACCCCGTTCCGCGAGGAACTGCCGCGGCTGCCCAACCAGAACTTCTACTACGCCCAGGAGGACGTCCTGTTCGACGCCGCCGAACGCGGCGGCTTCACCTGGTCCGTGCACCGGCCCCACACGCTGATCGGCTGGGCGTTGGGCAACGCGATGAACATGGGCGTGACCCTGGCCGTCTATGGGGCGCTGAGCCGGGAGACCGGCGAGCCCTTCGTCTTCCCCGGCTCGCCGGAGCAGTTCAACGGGGTCACCGACGTGACCGACGCCCGGCTGCTGGCCGAGCAGCTGGTGTGGGCCGCGAGCACTCCCGAGGCCTGGAACCAGGCGTTCAACACCGTGAACGGTGACGTGTTCCGGTGGCGGCAGCTGTGGCCGGTGGTGGCCGAGGGCCTGGGCGTGCCGGCGGCGCCGTACCCGGGGCACGCCCAGCCGCTGGCCGAGCGGCTCGCCGACGCGGCACCGGTGTGGGACCGCATCGTCGCGAAGCACGGTCTGGCGGCCACCAAGCTGGAGGAACTCGCGTCCTGGTGGCACACCGACGGCGACCTGGGCCGCCCGACCGAGACCTTCGCGGACATGAGCAAGAGCCGGGCGTTCGGCTTCACCGCCGCCCAGGACACCCGCCGGTCCTTCCTCGACCTGTTCGAGCGGCTGCGCGCGAACCGGATCATCCCGCCGCTGGGCTGACGCCCGGTCGGACCCCCAGCTGATCGAGCACCCAGTCCAGTTCGCGCACCACGTAGTCGATGACGTCGCCCGTCTTTAGATGGGCGGGCAGCACGTCCCAGGTGTAGGTCTCGATCTCCAGGTGCGTGGACTGGGGCTGGGCCAGGTGGGCCTGCAACGCCTGTTCGACGGCGAACCGGGTGGTACGGAACGGACCGAGGTCGTCGAGGAAGACCGGCACGTGGAAATGCGTACGCCACTCCCGACGGCCGCCCGGTCGGGCCCGCCAGTCCTCGATCGCGTCGATCAGGTTGAGGTGACGGGTGATCCTCCCGTCGCGCAGCTCCGAGGTCTGGCTGAGGTAGATGGTGTCGGTGAACCGCTCCAGCTCGTGCACGCTGTCCTCGGTGACCTCGGGCACCCACAGCGCGGCGGCCTCCTGGAGCTTGAAGATCGGCACCCCGGTCGCTGCGAGCAGCTCCAGTGAGGCCGGGACGTCGTCGAACTCGACGGACTGGTGGCCGATGTCGAAGACGATGCCGAGGTGGCGCCGCAACGCACCGTACGCCTCGGAGAGCGGGAGTCTGGCCAGCCGCGCCAGGTCTTCCGCGCTGCGCCGGGAGTAGAGCCGCTCGTCGAAGTACCGGGTCGTCTCCTCGATCGTCTCCAGGTAGCAGAACGGCTCGGGCTCCAGGGCCAGCTTGACACGTCGGCCGGTGCGGCGCTCGACGTCGATGAGGTGCGCGGCTACCCGCAGGATGTTGTGCGTGAAGTCGTCCACGTAGGACTCGCCGGTGACCTTGGGCCGGTAGGCCAGGGGCACGGTCTGGATGGTCGGCTCGGTGCCGGGTGGGGTGAGCTGCGCGAGCACGTCGGCGACGTTCTTCGTGTAGCCGACCCGTTCCTCGGAGGTCCAGTCGGGCTCGTACACCCGTTCCATCACCGGTCCGCCCTTGAACGAGCCATGCGGGAAGGCGTTCACGGTGTAGACGTAGAGGTCCTGCTCGTCCAGGAACCGCCGGAGTCGTTCGCGCTCGCCGGGGGACCCCGCCAGCGTGGTGGCGGACGCTCCGGAGAGCCGCAATGAGACGCCGAACGGCTGGTCCGGGCAGACCCGGCGCTTGATCTCGGGGACGTAGCCGGAGAGGCTCGCGATCATCTGCTCCCAGTCATCGCCAGGATGCACGAGGGTGGAGTAGGAAAGGTGGCCGAATCGGTCCCCGAGGAACACGGTGTACTCCTTCGCGGAGGCGCCGGACCTGCTCCGAAGAGCCGAAACGCGCGGATGCGGTGCGCGGGTCTCGGCGGAGGTAGCGGCGGGCCGGCAGAGGTGGACGCCCGCGGTCGGGCCTGGCGGCGGGCGGGCGATAGATCCTGCGGGCGGGTGCCGGTCCCGGACGAGAACCCGCACGATCCCGCGGTAGCGGGGTGATCAGGGGTGACGTTCCGAACATCGTTCGACGATAGTGAACAGCTCTCGCTCGGCCATCGTCAAGAGTGTGCCGCGGTGAACTGCGCTAATGGCGCTTATCGCTCACGATCACGGCGCATGCTTGACGCAATCGAGGCGGCGCTGTTCACTGCTGACGCACATAGCGTTGAACGCCCCGACGGACCCGCCAACACAGGAGTTGACGATGCGAGCCGCCGTCTACCACGGCAAGAACGACATCCGGGTCGAGGAGATCGCCGAACCGGGCCCGCCCGGCCCACGACAGGTGCGCCTGCGGCCCTACCTCTCCGGCATCTGCGGCACGGACCTGCACGAGTACGCGGCTGGCCCAATCGTCATCCCGACCGCCCCGCATCCCCTGACGGGCGCAGCCGCGCCGCAGGTGCTCGGTCACGAGTTCTCCGGCGAGGTGCTCGAGGTCGGCAGTGACGTGACGGGCGTACGCACCGGCGACCGCGTCGCCGTGATGCCACTGATCCACTGCGGCCAGTGCTACTACTGCCTGCGCGGGCTGAACCACCTCTGCAGCACGATGGCCTGCACGGGCCTGAGCTGGCAGGGCGGCGGGATCAGTGAGCAGGTGGTGGTTCCGGACCACCAAGTCTGTCCGCTCCCCGACACGGTCAGTGACATCCAGGGCGCGCTGGTGGAACCGACCGCGGTGGCCGCGTACGGCGTGGACCGCACCGGGTTCCGCGCGGGTGACACCGTCCTCGTCACCGGTGCCGGACCGATCGGCGCGCTGGTCACGTTGTACGCGCACGCTGGCGGCGCCTCGAAGCTCATCGTCAGCGAGCCGAACGCGAAGCGCCGGGCGCTGATCGAGGCTCTCGGCGTGGCGACCGTGCTCGACCCGCTCGTCGACGACGTTCCGGACGCGGTACGGGAGCTCACCGGCGGGATCGGTGTGGACGTCGCCGCCGAGTGCTCCGGCACGGAGGGGGGCCTGAGTGTCGCGTTGGCGAGCCTGCGCTCGCACGGCACGGCCACGCAGGTCGGGCTGCACGTCGCACCGGCGATGATCGACCCGATGGCGCTGTCCCACCGGGACCTCTCGCTGATCGGCACCTGGTGCTATCCCGTCCACGACTTCCCCCGGATCACCGCGCTCATCGCGACCGGCAGGTTGCCGGTGGAGAAGGTGCTGACGGAGGTGATCGGCGTGGGCGACATCGTCGCCCGGGGTTTCGAGCGCCTGCTGGACCCGGCCGCTGACGCCCAGAAGCTGCTGGTCCGGGTCAATTCGTGAGACTGCGGAAAGAAGGCACGCGAATCATGGCGAGAAGGGCAACCGTCGGCACCGACGCGGTGGACGGCACCTGGCAGGTCACATTCAGCCGCAGGGCAACGGGGCACGGACGGGAGAACACATGAAGGCCTTGCGATTCGTCGGCCACTGCGCCGCTCGCGTCGAGGAGATCCCCGTGCCGGAGATCGGCCCGGACGAGGTGCTGGTGGCCGCGAGAACCGTGGGCGTCTGCCACTCCGACATCGAGCTGCTGGAGGGCCGCTACATCATCCCCTTCGAATACCCGTTGATTCCGGGGCACGAATGGGCCGGCGAGATCGTCGCGGCCGGCTCGGCCGTCACCGGTCTTCGGGAGCATGACCGGGTGGTCGGCGAGTGTGTGATCGGTGCCGACCACTTCGGGTTCAGCATCAGCGGTGCCGCCGCGGAGTACTTCGTGGCACGCCCGGAGTGGCTGCACCGCTTGCCGGACTCCATGAGCTGGACGCAGGGCGCGCTGGTGGAGCCGTTCAGCTGCGGGTACTACGCAACGCGTCGAGCGGGTGATCTCGACGCCAGCGACACGGTCGCGGTGCTGGGCGCGGGCCCGATCGGTCTCGGCGTGGTGGCCGCGGCCGTCGGCCGTCACGCGCGGGTGATCGTGGCCGAGCCGATCGCGGACCGGGCCGACCTGGCGCGGCGGCTCGGGGCCGAGGTGTGCCTGGACCCGACAGCCGACGGGTTCGCGGACGACGTCCTCGAGCACACTGATGGGCGCGGCGCGGACGTGGTGGTCGAGGCCAGCGGAAAGCCGAGCGCAATGGCGGCGGCCCTGGAGATCGCCGCGTTCAGGGCCCGGCTGGTCAACGTCGGCATCGACGTCGGCGGGTCGGCTCCGGCCCGGCTCGGGCTGATCCAGTCGAAGGAGCTGCAGGTGAGCGGCACCATCGGCTCGCCTGGCGTATGGCCGCAGACGCTGCGGTTCCTGGCACGGACCGGTGTCGACCTCTCTCCGCTCGTCACCACAAGCGTCTCGCTGGCCGAGGCGGACAAAGCCGTCGAGCTTGCGCGGACCGATCGTGACCAGGTGAAGGTGCACATCACGATGGAGCAGGGGTGATGGCCGCCGCGACCATGCGCGCCGCCGTCTACCACGGCGCGAAGGACGTGCGGATCGAGGAGCGCGACGTGCCGGTCGCCGGCCCGGGCCAGGTGCTGGTCAGGGTCACGCGTTCGGGCATCTGCGGCACCGATGCCGGCGAGTACCAGCACGGCCCGGGCATGTTCCCTGTGCACCGAAGGCACCCGGCGAGCGGGCATCTGGGACCGATGGTGCTCGGCCACGAGTTCATCGGCGAGGTGGTCGAGCACGGGGAAGGCGCCGATTTCCTCGCAGGACGGCGGGTCGCGACCGGCGCCGGCGTGTCCTGCGGTGACTGCGCCTGGTGCCTCGCAGGCCGTACCAACCTCTGTGCGCGCTACTGGACCCTCGGCCTCAACGCCGACGGCGGTCTCGCGGGGTACGCGGCGGTACCGGCGTCGACCTGCGTGCCGATTCCGGACGGGTGCCCGGACGACGCTGCAGGGCTCGCGCAGCCGCTCGCGGTCGGCCTGCACGCCGCCCGCCGTGCAGATGTGGCACCAGGAGAGACGGTCGTGCTGGTCGGTGCGGGCGCGATCGGCTCCTTCATCCTTTGCGGGGTGGCCGGAGTCCGCCCGGAGCGGATCATCGCGCTCGACGTGGACGAGGCCCGGCTGGCCACTGCCCGTGCCCTCGGCGCGACCGAGACCTATGACGTCTCATCGCGCGACCCGGTGGATCTCGTGCGCGAGCTGACCAGCGGCGAGGGTGCTCCGCTCGTGATCGAGGCCAGCGGTGTGTCCGGCGCGGCGCAACGGGCAGTGCGCATGACCGCCCGGGGTGGTCGGGTGCTGCTGGTCGGGCTCGCCCACGGCCCGCAGGAGCTCGACCTTTCCGACGTGATCTTGCGCGAGGTCGACCTGCGCAGCACGGTCGCGCACGTGTGCGGTGAGGACATTCCGGCAGCGCTGCACCTGCTGACGGCGGGTGGCATCGCCGAGCACCTGCTGGAGCGCGTGATCGGCCTGGACGCGCTGGTGCCGGACGGCCTGGACGCACTCGTCGAACGCCGGTCCACCGGGAAGATCCTGGTGGACCCATGGCACTGAGAATCGGAATTCCCCCCGGGCCGAACACGCCTCGGAATCACTGATCAGCCACAACTGATTCGGCCGCCCTGTCGCGACCGTCCGCAGTGCATGCCGTCAGGAGCGTGCTTCCGTGCGCGCGAACGAACGACGACCGTTCTGCCATTCCTCCCGCGCTCGTTCGAGCCGGTTCATTGATTGTGGCGAGGAGTTACCCGATGAGCGATACGGCAAAGGGCTCCAGGCTGGACACCCCCGCCGATCCCTTGCCCACGGCCGAGCCGTCGGCGGTGACCGGTGACGTCGGTGGCCTGCTGCGGTCGACCCGCGCCTCCCGCGGCCTGGTCACGATCCTGGTCGCGACGATCCTGCTGTTCCTGGTCAGCCTGATCGCCCAGCCGGACAGCCTCAGCCGCAGCTCGCTGCAGGGAATGCTGCCGTTCGCGGCGGTGCTGGCCGTCATCGCGCTGGGCCAGACCCTGGTGGTGCAGCAGGCCGGCATAGATCTCTCGGTACCGGGCACCGTCTCGCTGGCGGTGATCCTGGTGACGCACGTCCCCGATGGCGACAGCGGGAAGCTGCTGCCGGCGGTGCTGCTGGCACTCCTGGCCGGACTGCTGGCCGGACTGCTCAACGGGCTGGTGGTCAGCCGGATCGGCATGCCCGCCATCGTGACGTCTCTCGGCACGAACGCGCTGCTCTACGCGGTGGTCCTGGGGGTGTCCGGCGGCTCGCCGACCAGTACCACCGAAGCGATGCACACGATCGCGACCGGGACCCTGCTCGGGCTGCCGCACGCGGTCTGGTTCGCGATCGTGCTCACCGCCGTGACCGGCTTCCTGGTCAAGCGGTCGGTGGCGGGACGCCGCTTCGAGGCGGTCGGCGACAACGCGGTGGCGGCCGGCCTCGCCGGCCTGCGGGTCCGACGCCACCAGCTCGCCGCCTACGTCTGGGCGTCCCTGCTCTACACGGTCGCCGGCGTCCTGCTCGCCGGGATCGTGACCACGCCCAGCGCCTTCCAGGGCGACTCCCAGCTGCTGCCGTCGGTTGCCGCGGTGGTGCTCGGCGGCACCTCGTTGCTCGGTGGCAAGGGCAGTGCCGTCGCCAGCGTGATCGCCGCGTTGTTCCTCTCACAGCTCAACCAGCTCGTGCTCACCCTCGGCGTCAACCCCGCCACAGGCAACATCGTCCAGGCGCTGGCGCTGGCCGCCGGGGTGGCGATCTACACGATCAACTGGCCCGCCGTCCGTGCCCGGCTGCGCCGCGGCCGCCCCCACCGAGCCCTGGCCTGACCACAGCTTCCCGAGATCAAGGAAGATCCCCATGTCCACCCAGATCGTGCGGCGAACAACGGTGGCCTGCCTGGGCGTGCTGGCCCTGACCCTGGCCGCGTGCTCGATCAACACGACCGGCCACCACCCGGCCCCGGCCGACCCCGGCCGTCCGCTCAACTCCAGCGTGCCGCCGTGGTGCGGTCCGAACCCGATCTCCCTCGCGCTCGCCGACGGCTTCGGCGGCAACAACTGGCGCAAGGTCGCCCTCGGTGAGGCCAAGGCCGAGATCGCGGAGTGCCCGAGCGTGACCTCCTTCTCCTACACCGACGGCCAGAGCAACACCCAGAAGTCGGTCTCCGACATCCAGGGGCTGGTGGCGAAGGGTGCCCAGGCATTGGTGGTCTTCCCGGATGCCGGACAGGCGATGCTGCCCGCGTTGCGCAGCGCGTACCGCGCGGGCGTGATCACCGTGCCGTACCGGGTCAGCCCGGGCGGCCAGGCCGGTACCGACTACGACGCCTTCGTCAGCACCGACTTCCAGCAGGTCGGGGTGCTCTGGGCGCAGTGGCTGGTAAAAGCACTAAACGGCAAGGGGAACGTGCTCAACCTCGGCGGCCCGCCCGCGAACTCGCAGAGCCTCGCCGAGTACCAGGGAATGCAGAGCGTGCTGGCGAAGTACCCGGACATCCACTTCGTCGGCAACACCCCGTACGAGGTGACGAACTGGGACGCCGCACAGACGCAGCAGGTGATCACGGCGGCGCTGGCGAAGTACCCGGAGATCGACGCGATCACCACCGACTTCGGCTCGGCACTCGCGAGCTCGTTCCCGGCCTTCGCGCAGGCCGGCCGGCAGATCCCGGCGATCGCCACCGAGGACGCCAACCAGCTGGCCTGCGACTGGCAGCAGCAGAAGGACGCCGGCCACGAGTTCCCGCTGTTCACGGTGTCCTCGCAGAACGCGATGCCACGCCTGGCCGTCGACGTCGCGGTGGCGCGTGCCAGCGGCGGCGTGATCCCGCAGTCGACCGTGTACCCGCAGAGCGCGTTCGAGGACTCCATCTCCGGCATGCCGCATCCGGTCACCTGCGACGCACAGCTGCCCATGGACGCCTTCGTGTCCAGCAGCCTCAGCGCGGCCGACCAGATCGCAGCACTCCAGTGAAGCGACTGGTTCCTGACCCACAGCTAGGAGCGGACATGCCGGCGACGACCCCGAACACCACCCCGGCCCTGAGCCTGACCGGAGTGTCCAAGAGTTACGGAGCGGTGCGCGCGCTCACCGACGTCTCGCTCGATGTGCTCCCCGGGCGGGTACACGCGCTGCTGGGCGAGAACGGCGCGGGCAAGTCCACACTGATGGGTGTGGCCTCGGGTTCGGTGCAGCCCGACCGCGGCGACATCAGCGTCGACGGCGAGCAGGTGCCCGGCCTGACCACCGATGCCGCCACCCGGATCGGCATCGCGATCGTGCACCAGCACCCGGCCGTCCTGCCGGACATGACGGTGGCGGAGAACATCCGCGTGGCGGTGCCGGCCGGACGGATGCACGGCGGAAGCAGTCGGGCGTGGATGGACGGCCTGCTGCGTACCGTCGGATCGACCGTGCGGTTGCAGGACCGGGTGGACGCGCTCGGTGTTGCGCAGAAGCAGCTGCTGGAGGTTGCGAAGGCGGTCGCACTGGAGCCGAAGGTGCTGATTTTGGACGAGCCGACGGCGCCGCTGGGTGCGGACCAGACGGAGATGCTGTTCGAGCAGGTCAGGCAGGCGACGGCCCGCGGCTGCGCGGTCATCTACATCACGCACCGTATGGCCGAGGTCCGCCGGATCGCCGACGAGGTGACCGTGCTGCGTGACGGCAAGGTCCGGGGCAGGAGCCGCGTCGCGGACGTCGACGACGACGCGCTGCTGCGGATGATCATCGGTCGCGAGCTCGCCGCGGCCTTCCCGCCCAAGAACACCGCCTCGCACGACGCCCCCGAGGTGCTGGACGTCGAAGGGCTGTCGGGAGAAGGGTTCCACGAGGCCTCGATGACGGTGCGGCGCGGTGAGATCGTCGGCCTGGCCGGCATCGTCGGCAACGGGCAGAGCGAGTTCCTGCGTGCGCTCGCAGGCCTGGTCCGCAGCACCGGCCGAATCACCCTCGACGGCCGCCCGATCACGGGCCGCGTGCTGGTCGATGCCACGGCCTACATGCCGGCCGACCGCCACGCCGAGGCGCTCATGACCACCATGTCGGTGCGGGAGAACGCCGCTGTGAGCGCGCTGCCCGCGCTGGCCACCGCCGGTGTGGTGGACCGCGAGCGGGAGCGGTCCGCCGTGGACGAGGAGGTGCGCAGGCTGGCCGTGAAGACCGCCTCCATCGACACCAACGTCATGGCGCTCTCCGGAGGGAACCAGCAGAAGGTGGTGCTTGCCCGCGCACTCCTGGCCGATCCGAAGATCCTGCTGGCCGACGAACCGACGCAGGGCGTGGACGTCGGGGCACGTGCGGAGATCTACCAGATCATGCGGGACGTGGCCGCGTCCGGCGTGCCTGTTGTCGTGGTCTCCTCCGACGCCAAGGAACTGGAGGGCCTGTGCGACCGGGTCGTCGTCTTCTCGCGGGGACACGTGGTCGGCGAGCTCAACGGGGACGAGGTCACCGAGGAGAACATCACCAGCAGGGTGGTCGGCGCCGTCACCCTGCGCAAGCAGCAGGCCGGGCCCACCTCACAGAGCAGGCGCGGTTCCCGGCTTCGGCACCTGGCCAAGGGCGACTACGCCCCGAGCGTGATCCTTGCGCTGGTCATCCTCGCGCTCGGCGCCTACACCTTCGCGCACAACACGCGCTACCTCGCGCCGTTCAACGTGTCCTCGGTGCTCACCCTGCTCAGCGCCCTGGCCTTCATCGCCATGGGGCAGACCGTGGTGATCATGACCGGCGGCATCGACCTCTCCCTCGGGCCGCTGGCCGGGCTCCTGGTGGTGATCTCGTCCTTCTTCCTCGTGGACGGCACGACCCCAGGCGCGATCGTCCTGGCGCTCGTGATCATGATCGTGGTGGCCGCGGCGAGTGGGCTGCTCAACGGCGTGCTGGTGCGCTACGGCGGGTTCACGTCGGTGGCCGCCACGCTCACGCTCTACATCGGGTTGCAGGGAGTGTCGTTGCTGCTTCGCCCGTTCCAGGGCGGCTTCATCAGCACGGAGATCACCGACCTGATCACCGCTACCACCGGCTCCGTGCCACTCGCGTTCATCGCCGCCGTTGTGGTCGCCGTCGGCCTGGAACTGGCCCTGCGGCTCACACCGTGGGGGCGCGGCCTGCGTGCGGTCGGGTCACACGAGGACTCCGCCCGCCGGCTCGGGGTGAAGGTGAACCGCACGCACGTGCTTGCCTACGTCGTCGCGGGCCTGCTCACCTTCCTCGGCGCGCTACTGCTGATGGCCCAGATCGGGGTCGGCGACCCCACGCAGGGCGTGAGCTACACGCTGTCCAGCATCACCGCGGTGGTGCTGGGCGGGGCGAGCCTGCTGGGCGGCCGCGGCTCGTTCATCGGCACGCTGCTAGGCGCGGCCCTGATCCAGCAGCTGCTCAACGCGACGACGTTCCTCGACCTCGGCCAGTCCTGGCAGTACTTCTTCCAGGGCTTCCTCATCCTGGTTGCCGCCGCCGTCTACACGCAGGCCCGCATACGCTCCCGCCGTGCGACATGACCACAACGGGTTCGTTTCTGGCTGCGAAGCTGATCGGTCGGGTGGCGGTACCGAAGATCAACGGTTCTACCCAGGTCTGCGTGCGGTGATCGTCGCGCCGGCGACCCGATCGTCACGACCGGGAGAGCTCGACGCTGAACGACCAACTGAGTGACATCGAGGGCGACCCGGACGCGCGTGGACTCCGATGGACGTCCGACCTGGCCCAATGAGCCGTACCGCTAGGCCTGACGGGCAGCTCAGAGCCTTTGGCCAAGAGCTCGCCGGTTCAAATCCTGTCGTGCCGACGGCACGATGTGCGGTTCCGTACGTCGGTCCAGGCGACGGCGTCGCGGAGCGCTCGCCGGAAAATATTTTGGATGCTGGCGACGGCGCTGGGGGAGAGCCGGCTGTGGACGTGGCGGGGTTGCGGCCTGTGCGGTAGCGGCGGATGGCGTTACCTGCCGCGGAGCGGGTCACCCCTGCGTGGGTGGCGAGCTCGGCCGGGCGGATGGTGCGGCCGGTCGAGGTGGTCTGTCTCCACCGCTGATACAACGGGGCCCTGGTTTGGTGGCTGCTCGAGCTTGCGGCGCAGCTGCTGCGCAGGCCGGGGTCCGCCGGTCGGTGAGGCGTCGCCCCACCGGTCGGTCCGGGCCCCGATCCTCTCGAGCGTCGTCACCGCTAGGACCTCGTGTCCCTCGACAACGGGTACTGTCACCACGATCTCGCCGTCGGTCGCCTGCACTAGCGGCTCGCGCTCCCCGATCAGTGCGCGCACGGTGGACCGGACGGTCATCAGCCTGGCGTGGTCGCCCGAGGTGAGTGACAAACTGCGTGACAACCGGCGCGCACATTCAGTGACGGCAACGGATGTCCACGGACGAGTTCGTCGGGTGAACTGCGGAAACGCCCTTATGGGCCGCACCCTTGCATTGCTTCACACCGAAGAGGTCACTGGTTCGATCCCAGTATCGCCCACCAGCCAAAACGGCCCTTCCCGCGATCGGGAGGGGCCGTTTGACTACACGGTCTGACAACAACGTGGCCGTTTCTCCGCGAGCCCGACTTCCACCGCAGCGGCGAGCAGGTCGGCGGGGCGTGGGGTGGCCCGGGCGGGGTCGAGGCACACCGATACGCGGGTGTCGATGTCGGCGGTTGTGGCCGGGGTGAGATCCACGAGCTCGGCGAGGATGCGCTGCGACAGCGCGGGAGCGGCCGGGTCGAGTTCTCGGGCGACGTGGTCGCGCACCGTGGTGCCACCGGCCGGGGCGGTGTCCACGGTGACTGCGATGTGTCGGATCAGCGGCAGGTAGCCCAGGTCGGCCAGCAGCGCCCCCCAGGAGGCAACCCAGGTGTCGGCCCGATCGGGGTCGGCGAGGTCAAGCCCGATGGGGGAGCAGCGCAGGACCGCGGTCAGCGTGCCGGTGCGCCGGTGCCACAGCAGGGCGTGTCGCCCGCCGCGGCCGTCGTCGACGTCGAGGGGGCGAAGCGGCGCGAGCACGCCGGGCAGGTCCGCCGCCCGGGGATGCTCGGCCAGTACCCCTGCCGACAGTTCCGTCCACCCGGCGGCCTGCGCCCGGTGGAACCGCATGCGGCGCAGCACGACGTCGATGGCGCTGACGCCGCCGATGCGCACGACCATCGCAGCCACGACGAGGGCAGAGGCCCCGAGCAGCGGGATCGTTGCGGACGGGACGGCAGACACGGCCAGGAGCGGGGCGAGCACCGCGCAGAACAGCACGATGGTCGAGGAGGTGGACAGCGACCCGATGCCCCAGCCGCGCTCGGCGCGCCAGTTCCCATACAACCGCGGCCTATTGTCGAGGCTTCGTGAGTTGTCGATGCTCATTCGCGGTCTCCCGCGTCCGGCTTGACGAGCATCTGTCCGGCGGCGCCCTGAGCGGCCTTTGTCGCCGCGATGCCCGCTGCTGCTGCCGCGCCACCCAACGCCGCGCCGGCCGAACCTGCGCTGGCTGCAGCGCCGGGGCCTCCCTGTCCACCGCTGAAGGCGGCACCGCCCGGAGCGGCCTGTCCGCCGAAGGTCGCGTAAGAGCCGGGGCCGCTGGCCTCCATCGCAGCGGCCCGTCCGACCGCCCCGCCTGCTCCGTGGCCCTGGGACATGGCGATCGCGCCTGCGGATCCGAGGAACCCGGAGCCGTTGCCGCCTCCGCCGTTGATCTGGGTGCCGGACCAGGCGAAGAACTTCAGCAGTATCGGCATCGCGATCACCGCGAGCAGCAGCACCATGATCCCGGTGATCATCGTCGCCGTGCTGCCGCCCTCGGCCGCGGTCGGGGAGGACAGGTAGGAGAATCCGATGTAGTAGATGAACGCGGCGGCGGGTTGTAGGCGACCATCGCGATCAGCCAGACGATCAGCTTGTCCAACCAGCCCCGGGTCGAGCGGGTCAGCGATCCGGAGGCAGCCAGGGGCAGCATCGCCGCCAGTACCAGCAGCCCGGCTTGGCGCATCGCCATCAGTACCCACTGCACGAGTGAGAGCACCGCGGCGATCAACGAGACGAGCAGCACCAGGAACGTGGCGTCGCCATCGACGAGGACTTGCTGCATGAGCAGGGCGAAGTTTTTCGCGGCGCCGTCGAGCAGCTGACTGGCCAGAGCGTCGCCAGCTCGCAGCGCGCTCTGCAGAATGACCAGCCCGAGAGCTGAGACGACCGCGTAGCGGATGAGCCCGGTCGCCACCATGATCAGTGGCTCGCCCTTGCGGGAGAGAATGAGCCGGATCGACTGCACCAGCACCGAAGCGACCAGGATGATCAAAATCAGGTCTCGGGTGACGCCTTGCGCCGCGACGACAGCTGGATCGCGGGGGTCGACGCTGTCGGTCTCCACCCACCACGTCGCGGTGGTCACCACGAGCTCGGCTGCGCTGCGGGCGACCTCGGCGATCATGCTCTGCAGTACCGAGCCGAACGCCTGGCCGGCCTGACAGCCCAGGTCGAACGTTCCGCACCCGTCTGCGGGTTGCACGGGCGCGATCACGGCGTCGGTCCCAGCAGGCGGTAGCCGGTGGTGTCGGGGTAGACGCTGGGGCCGGGGACCGGGACGCGTAGCTGCCAGTCCCGTCCGGACCAGCGCATCGCGACGGCGACCCGGGAGAGGCCGCCCCGGGCGCGGGGCTGCGGGGTTTCGGCCAGCAACGACAGCACCACGAACTCGCCGCGGGGGTCGCCGGCGATGACGCGGAAGTACATCGCCGTCGCGCTGACGGCCTCCCGCGGTGGGGCGTCGGGGCGGGGGAGAGCGGTGAACAGGCGTTCACGGGCGCGCGCCACGTCGCCCCAGCACTGCTCGTCGAGAGTCGCTGCGAGGACCTCCGTTCCTGCGGCGGGTGCCGTGCGTGCGCCGATGTGAGTCGCGGCAAGAGCGGCGCCCAGATCGTCGTGACTGAACCCCGTGGCGCGCCCGTTGAACTCATGGAAGGGGCCGTGCCGCGATGACGAGGCCGCTACGCCGCCGGGCACTGTCACGAGCACGACGCGATCTCTTGCTGGCTCCTGCAGGCGCGGCGTCGTTGAGCAACCAACCACTGCGGCGGCGAGCACGACCGTCGCGGCGACGGCTGGTCGTAGAAGGCGCCTGGTCATATCTGGAACGCCCCGACCAACAGCGCAGCCACCGATGCCAGCGCGAGGCCCCCGATCACCCACGCGGACCCGACGAGGCCTTCGTAGGCGGTGGCCGAGCGGTTGCGGCGGCCGATGATGAGCATCAGGGCGCAGATGAAGATCCCGAGGACACCGGCAACGATCACGCCCCACTTGAGCCACCCGAGCAGCTCACCCGCAAGCTCGTCGAGGCCCGGTGGAGCAGCAGGCGGTGGATTGGGAACAGCTGCTCTGACAGCGATCATGGTGTCCTTCCTCGAGTGGGGACTGCGGCCCGCCCGGCCGCAACTGTCGGGCGGGCCGTTGCCGGGGAGCGGTGCTCCAGGGCGGCGCACAGGTCGTTCAGGGCGGCGGCGTAGCGCCGCAATGAGCGGGGCATCTCGGTTCGGGGGAGGGAGAGCAGGCCGCGTACCTCGTCCAGCGGGGTGGCGAGGTCACGCCACCGTCGGACGAACGGCAGCACAACGACCGCGGCTGCATGCGGCTCCAGCAGGCGCAGCCGGGCGGTCACCGGCCGACTCGGTCCTGACGCGTCCGCAGCCGTGACCGCCAGCATTGGCTTGCTCCCAGTCGCGGCGGCTACCAGCTGTGCCGCGCGGCCAGCTCGGATCAAGGAGTCGCCGGTGGCCCGGCAGACCAGTACGCCGACTGGTCGTCCGACGAACACGCCGACATCTGCGGCGCCGATGGCGCTGGCGACCGTCGTGGCGCCGACGCCACCCGCGACTCCGGCGACGGACAGTCGGTCCCGTCGCGCAGCTTTCCGATGACGTCGGGTAATCGGCGCCTCCGTCAGCTCAGCAGCCATGGTCACCGACCCGCCTCCCTTCGTGTCGGGGGAAGCGTCCGGTCGGGGTGCGGCTGGGACGTGGTGGTCGGCACGGCGGCCTTGTGGTCGTGCGGTGAAAACGCCGCGCGACATGAGGGAGCAACGCGTGGCTCCACGCTTGCCGACATGATCAATCGCCGGTACGTGGTGCCCGGCCCGTCCGGACGCGAGGAGCGTCGGTGGCAGAAGGTTGGAAACCTGTGTTGCCCGGTCTGTCGTGGCGCGGTGCGCGCCCAGCGACCGGGCTATTGGCGCATGGCAGACGGCCCCGTGCCCGCCTGGTCACACACCGACGGCCGCGCGCTGTGCCGAATCCCTAGCGACGGCGGCACGAGGATCGCCGATCCCGTGCCGCGTCATCCGGCCCGCGCTATGCCCCATCGGAACGATCGCGAAGGGCCTCCAGCTCCACGCCCGTCATGAAAATGCAAAGGTTCTTACCAGCGGTCGGCCCAGCGCTCGACCTTGGTCACCGCGACCCGGCGCCGCGGATCGGCTCCGGTGGGGCGAACCCGTATCCAAGCTGTTCAGCTTCGTGGATGTCGTCGCGGATCTCCCAGCGGATGCGTAGGCGATCTTGGTCAGGAACTTGCGGAACTCGACGGCGCGGTGGCGCCGGTGCAGCGCGGAGATCACGGTGCCGTCTTCGACGTTCAGCGCGGCGAACAGGCTGGTCGTGCCGTGCCGGACATAGTCTTGGGTGCGTTTCTCCGGCATGCCCGGCATCATCGGGAACGCTGGCTGGGACCGAGCCAGGGCCTGAACCTGGGACTTCTCGTCCACACTGAGCACGACCGCGGCCTCAGGCGGGTCCAGATACAGCCCGGTGATGTCGTAGACCTTCTCCACAAACAACGGGTCATTGGATAGCTTGAACCCCTCGGCCCGGTGCGGCTTGAGCTCGAACGCCTTCCAGATCCGGCCGACGCGCCCGGGACCGTGCAGGACCACGTGACCTGCGGCGACGCTGGTGGGGTTGGTTTTCGACCGGCGGCGGTGTGCGTCGAGCACAGACCGATGGCCCCGACTCCAGCTTCCCTCCAGCTCGACGGATCCATATCAACGTCCCAACGAGGAGAGCATCCGCGAACGCAGCCTTGAGTTTCTCGTGCGAATCCAGTCAGATTAGCGATTCCAGCATTCGCCTGCACGTTACGCCGGTCGGACAGACGCCCTGGTCAGATCAGACAAGAACGTTGTTACCGCAGTTGCTTGATGACCTTCGCGAACTCGGTCATGTGCAGGTCGAGCACGGTGAAGTAGGTCAGCCCGAGCTCCTGCCGGTACCCGTGCAGTGTCTCGGCGATCTGCTGTGCGGAGCCGTAGAGGACGCTGGGCATCCGGAGTATGTGCTCGTCGTCCAAATCCGGGGCGGTCCGGCGCACCACACTCAGATCCAGTTCACCGCTCACCGAGACAGCAGGCACCAGCAAGTTCAGCTCCAGTCTGCCGAATCGCTCCCCTGCAGCGACTCGCACGAACTCGACACGCTCGGCGAGAGCCTTCTGCGGGTCGACTCCCGGCTTCGCCAACGACCACCCGGCGAAGCCGACGACGTCGGCCTCCGTAGCGGCCAGCCGCAACATGCGGTCTCCGTCACCCGCCAACATCAACGGCGGCCCGGGCTGCTGGTACACGGCCGGCGACCCGGACGCGAACATCCGGCGCAGCTCGCCGACCGTATCTGCCAGATGCTCGAGCCGTTTACCGGCGCTCGGGAACGGCAGCCCAGCCGCCACGAACTCCGCCTCGGCGTAGCCGGCACCGAGTCCCAGCTCAAGACGGCCCTCCGTAAGTTGGTCAGCCTCGGCGACATCCCGGGCGAGCAACGCCGGCCGATAGAAACCGGCGTTCAAGACGGACGTGCCCACCCGCAAGGCAGTCACTTCCGCAGCCGAGAGCAGAGCCGGAAAAGGCGCCGGCATGCTCAGGTGATCCGGTAGGAGCAGAACGTCGTAATCGAGGTCCTCGACCTGCCTGGCCTTGTCCTGCCAGACGGTCCGGGATCCGGAGTCGGCCAGCATAGTGACTCCGAAACGGAACGGACGTGGCATCTAATGCCTCCTTCGATGGACAAAAAATAGATGTGTCGCCGGCTTCGACAGAGCTGGACACCGAGCGGGACGAGGGGTGCACCTCACTCCCGCAGCTCCATCCCCCCTCGATGTGGAGCCCCGGAGCGAGCGACTCGGCTATGACGTCGCAGAGGCGGTACGGCGAGGCTGGCCATCCAGCTCCAGTCACCAACCGAAGCCGGCCCGGAAGCAGAGGGCGTTCGGGTCGAGGCTGCTTCGACCCAGGTCTTCCGAGCGGTGTCAATGGAACGGCTGAGCCGCTCCGGATCGACATCCCGCGAGAAGGCGAGCCGCGCGGGCCTGACCGCCGTCAACTTAATCATCGGTGGACGGAATATTCGGAAATTCGGACGTTCCGCGCTGCGCATACGCGGCTAACTAGCCAGCGCGCCTGCCTCTGCGCGGCGGAGAGGTCGGTCCCGGGGTCAGGCCTCGGCAGCATGGTCCAGACAACTCCGAGCTCGGGATCCGGGGGTTGCGGGCATAGCATCCCATCTTAAGAAGTCGCTGTATCGCACCCAGTCGACCACGCCGGGCCCTCAGCCGAGCACGAGATTCCTTCTCAGCCTGGCGGCATTTCCTGTTATAGCCTGGGTGCGGATCCGGAAGGAGGTGCTCCCGACGCCAGTCGCCGGCGCCATCCCGGTACTCCCGACGGAACGCCCGTTTGAACGGCCTGCGGTCGAGGAACCAGACCGCAGCTGCAGCGCTCGCCATCCCGGTACTCCCGACGGAACGCCCGTTTGAACGGCCTGCGGTCGAGGAACCAGACCGCAGCTGCAGCGCTCGCCATCCCGAACCGGGCGTACCGCGGGTCAGATAACATCACCCGGGCCGCGAGCAGCCGCTGCCCGCGCAGGTACGCTCGGACGCGCCACGCGAGAGGAACTCCTCGCCCGCAACATCGCACAGTTGACGACCCTGTCCGCCGAACAACGAGCCCGACGCACAGCATGGACCGCAGCTCAAACCCGCGTTTTCACTCGTGGCCGAAGAGGGCGACGCCGCCCACCCTTCTCGGGGCATAACCGAGGCCTGACGTACGGACCTGCTGCCCTTCAGTGCAACTGGTGGCCTAGCCGACGTCCGATTTCGATGCGACGAGGCCATCCCCGGGCGGCCGCTGTCGCGGGTGGTGGTTCCGGACGAGCTGCTGCTGATCGCGAAGGCGATTGACGCCGAGACCGTGGAGAACACATCGGCGGTGCCGGTGGCGCTCGCGCGGCGGATTCTCTGGTCGATGCTTGGCGCGTCGTCGCGTGCGAGGCCCATCGACTCGACGCGCAAGCGATCTTCCACCACCTGGAGGGCCCGGACGTAACCCACAGCGTGCGGTCCTTCCTCGAGAAGCGTCAGCCATGTTCACCGCGCGGATCGGCGAGTACCTCGACGTCGTGCCGGCACGTCTGGCAGACATTCCATGAGGGCTGCTCAGTGCGCGTTTCTGCCGGGCATCCCCACCGGCCGGCCTAGTGCAGCGCCCGGTTGAGACTGCCCGCAGCGGTGGACACCGGCGGACCGCCGTGCACAGATAAGCGACAGAGCACCATGTCATGGAGCCGCTGTGTGTCAGACAACAGTCAAACGTTCGATGCCTTCATCTATGGAGGTGGATTGCTATGGCGGTCCCTGTCGTGGGTGCGCGCAGGGCGTCGGGCGGCGCGCGGCCGAAACTGCCGTCCTGGGCCCATTCGGTCGCGGTCAACGCACTCGAGAAGCGACTTAGATTCTTGGACGCCGCGTCCACTTCCGACGACCGACGGGCTCGTCCCGCCCCTTAAGAACAGATATGGTAATTGCGACGTTCTCTCAAACGCGCTTTAGGAGATCAAACTGGTCTGTGAAGGTGTGTCGTTGTGGTCGGATAGCTGGTCACTGTGGCCGGTTGTGAGCCGTTCGTCGACCATGACAGACCCAGTCGCTGATCAGTCAGAAACGCCAACGCTTCTCGAAGACGCTCCTACCGCCCGGGGCCGGATTAGCGCAGGGGCCGGAAGGCGGTGCGGATCTCGGTGCTGAAGAGCTGGGGCTCCTCCCAGGCGACGAAGTGCCCACCCTTGTCGACCCTGGAGTAGTAATACAGGTTGTGGTAGCTCTGCTCAGCCCAGCTGCGAGGTGCCTGGTAGATCTCACCGGGGAAGACAGTGATCGCCGCGGGTACGGAGACATTAGCCGCGATAAAGGTGCTGGCCTTGTTCTCCCAGTACAGCTGTGCGGACGAGGACGCGGTGTTGGTGAGCCAGTATAGAGTGATTTCATCGAGTATTTCGTCGAGCGTGAGGGAGCGTTCGGGAATGCCGCCGCTGTAGGTCCACGCGGCGATCTTGTCATACATCCACGCGGCAAGCCCGGTCGGTGAGTCCGCCAATGCGAATCCGACTGTCTCCGGGCGGGTCACCATGATGGCGGAGTAGCCGGTGCCGAGCTGGAAGAAGGTGTTGAGTCCGTCGAAGGCGGCTCGTTCCTCGTCGGACAGTCCGGTCGGCGCGGGGTCGCCGTCGTGGAGCACCTTCGCGACGTCGGCCGGAAGGACCGAGGGCAAGTTCACGTGGATGCCGAGCAGTCCCTCGGCCCGGTGGCGGGCCAGCATGTCGGTGACCGCCGAGCCCCAGTCCCCGCCCTGCGCCACGTACTGGTCGTAGCCCAGGCGTTTCATCAGCGTTGCCCAGGCGCGTGCGATGCGGTCGGGCCCCCAGCCGGGGCCGGTGGGCTTGCCGGAGAAGCCGTACCCCGGCAGCGACGGGATCACCAGGTGGAACGCGTCCTCGGCGCGACCCCCGTGGGCAGTGGGGTTGGTCAGCGGGGCGATCACGTTCAGCAGCTCCAGGATTGATCCCGGCCAGCCGTGCGTGATGATGAGGGGCAGCGCGTTCTCGTGGCGGGAACGGACGTGAAGGAAATGGATGTCGAGCCCGTCGATCTCCGTGACGTACTGAGGCTGGGCGTTCACCCTGGCTTCGAGCCTGTTCAAGTCGTAGCCAGAGCCCCAGTAGCGGGCAAGGTCGTGCATCCGCGCCAGTTGCACCCCCTGTGACTGATTGGGCACAGTTTCCTTGGTAGGCCACCTTGTCGCGCGCAGCCGCCGCCGCAGGTCGGTGAGGTCCCTCTTCGGTACATCCACCCGAAACCGGCGGATCGACGCCGTGCCGGTCGCCGTTTCTGCAACCGTGACGGCGGAAGCTGTGGATGCGCTGGAGAACATGCTGGACGCACCGGTGCCGATGGCCGTCGCCATGATAGCGCCGGCGGACGTAGCCAGGAAACTGCGTCTCGAGCGAGCGGAAGACCGGTCGAGCATGAATGTATTCCTTTCGCCGGAAGAATTAGATCGAACCAAGACCTCGTGTGATTCATCGGACGCCTTCAGTACCCAGGAGGCGACCGGTCAGAGCAGGCCTCGCTGATAAACCGCGCAGAGTGCCCTTGAACTACGTGGATCATGAATACGTTAACTGGTCCCGCGCTCGGCGGATGTGGAGCTCATTTTGGCACGGACGACATCTTTATGGGTCAAGACGTAGATCATGCCCCATCCGCGCTGTTCCGACTCTTTCTGTAGATTGTGAGGCATCCGACATGAAGCCGATGCAGGTCATCATGGGTTGGGTCGCAACGGAGGTCAAGCCTGCTGTCCGGATGTGCGGGACACGCTGGCGCCGAGCTCCGGGCGTCACAGATCTCGAGACGTCAAATCGTTTACTAGGGTTGCACTCCGCGCATGGCCTAGGGCAACCTGGCTCGATCTCGCATTCGGATGAGAGGCGGATTCCAATCGTCGACCGTCGTCAAGGTGCAGCATCGATGTCTTGCGGATCACGGAGTTTCAACGGCTCCGATATCAGCTCGATAGCCGCGGGTTCGCTAATCTGCTACGGCTACCGGTTTAAGAAGCACTGGTCGGTCCGGCCCGTCGTTCCTCCTGCACATACTGAGTTAACTTCCCGGATGGACTGCCGGCGTCTGAAGGAAGGGAAGACTGCTGGTGATGTGGTGGGCAGACTGGACGGCGTGAGGCACACCAGTATGATAAATGGGGCGTCAGCCATGACCGATCAACAGGTCGACTTGCATCGGCGGCGCCGGATCCGGTCACGGCTGGCCGATATCGGCGCTCGCCATGAGTGATCAACTGAGTGACAACGGGCCCGGACATGCATCGTCGAGGACGGTCGTCCACGGACGAGTCGACGTCGTCAACTGCTGAAACGCCCTCGTGGGCAAGTCCCTTGCATTGCTTCACGCCGATGCGGTCGAACCACATTGCGACCGAGATGAGCACCGCCTGGCTATGGCCACCGTAGTCGGTCGAGGCATCTGCGGCGTTGGCGCGACCACGGTTCGATAGGCCGTGATGTGTTGAGTGGGCCTTGTGGAGCTCACCCCCGTGGAACGGTCTGGGGGAGTGCGGCAGCGCCGGGCGAGGGCGTCGGAGCCGCGGCGTCGGCAGGCTGTTGTTCGGTTCTCCAGTGCAGAACTGGGGTTGGTCCGAGAACGTGCGGCGCTCGCCGGCCTTGCGGTTGGTGCCTGGATCGGACAGACCGCGATCGAGGCGGCGGAGGGCGGCACCAGCACATCGATCGGGCTTCCCGATTTGCTGCTGCTGCATGCTGACGTTGTGCTCGCCGGGCAGCTGGCCGGTCCGGATGCCCCCGAAGTTGCCGAACGTGTGGCCTGTCTCCTCGCGCGGCTGGACGCGGCGATCGACCTGGTCGTGGCGGAGTTTGAGCGGGGCAGTCGGTGATCACGAAGGTGGTGCATGGCTGGCGGGTCGGTGGGCTGATCGCCTATCTGATGGGTCCGGGGCGGGTGCAGGAGCACGTGCGGCCGCGGGTGATCGCCAGTTGGGACGGGCGGGACGCGGGTTGGCAGCCGGAGCAGACCGGGCCGGGGGAGTTCGACCGGGACGTGGCGCCGCTGATTCGCGCGGTTCGGGCGCCCGCTGTTGCCGCGGGTCTCCCGGAGCGCGACGCGGATGGCAAGCGCGGGTACGTGTGGCATTGCTCGGCGGGGGTCGCGGCGGGGGATCGGGTGTTGTCGGATGCGGAGTGGGCGTCGGTTGCACGGGAGCTACTCGATGGCGCCGGCGTCGCGGAGCAGGGGGACGCGGGCGGGCCCCGGTGGGTGGCGATTCGGCATGCTGATGACCATGTCCATATTGCGGTGGTGCTGGTGCGGCAGGACAGCTGTCGCAGGTTCTGGCCGAGCCAGGACTACCCGCGGCTCAGGGAGACTGCGCAGCGGATCGAACAGCGCTTGGGCCTGACGGTGACTGCTGCCGCGGATGGGACGGCGGCACGTGCGCCGGGGCGGGGGGAGATCGAGAAGACTCGCCGGCAGGGCAGGAAGCCGGCACGGGTCGAGCTGGCTCGGGCGGTACGCGTCGCAGCTGTTGCTGCGGATGGTCCTCTGGCGTTCCTCGCGGCACTCGAGGACGCCGGTTACCTCGTGGAGCTGCGGCAGGCCCCTTCCGGTGATCCGCTCGGGTACAAGGTCGCACGGCGAGGGGACATCACCGCGTCGGGCGAGCCGGTGTTCTACAGCGGGAGCAAGTTGGCGCCGGATCTGTCGCTGCCGCGGTTGATGCGAGCGTGGGGCGAGGCGGCGGAGGGCTCGGCGGCAGCGATTCCGGTTGAGGCGGCGCGGCGGCGGGTCGAGCGAGCTCGTGCCGCAGTGTGTGAGGCGCGCAGCGGTCGAGGTTGCGAAGACCCCGACGGGATCGCCCACGCCACTCGAGATGTGCTGACCGCACTGGCTGGATATGGGGATGGGCTGAGCTCCGCCGCGGATGCGTTCGACCGTGCTGCCCGACCGCCGCGTGGAGCAGGTATGCGGTTGGGGCGGTCGGGGGCGGGGCTTCGACGAGTTGCGCCCCAGCTCGTCCGCCGCCCTCGCGGAACGTTCGGATCTCCGAATGATGGCGGGCCGGCTGTGGTGGTGTTGGTTGTGGCCTTGGCGGCCTTGTTGCGCGAGGTGGCTGCGTGGCAGCGGGAGCACGACCGGGAGCACCAGGCCGCTGCGTCACGAGCGCGGCGGCGGACATGGTCAGCATTTGGGCCGAGGACAGAACGTCAGCATCTGCCGTTGTGGTGCCGGGCCACGAGATGGTCACGCATCGACCACGGCGCGATCTGCCGGCGCCGCGACGCTCCGGCCAGCCGCGCGGCTGATCCGCATGTCGCGCTCACGATGTCTCTCGGAGGCGGAGAAGGATGCAGCGGAATCGGCAGTCGGTCAGCGTGATCGTCGCGCTGGTCGGTCGGCAGGACACCGCGGTGAAGGTGCATCGGCCGAATACCGACGGTGCCGCGGTGAGCGTGCGGGTCGGGGCGGCGCTGCTCTACATGCATGATTCCGAGACCGTGGCGAAGTTCGCGCGCACGTGGAATGACATTGGGCCTTCTTCATTGTTTCTTCCGAGGGAGACCGACTTGAGTAAAGTTGCGCCTATCGCGGGTGCATCTGAGCCCGCGGTCATGTTCGAGGCTCGTGACTCTCCACCGGCTGTCGCGCGCCTGGAACGACCGGTGGGTCGTCCGAGCTATCTTCGGGTTACGCTCGGACGTGTCCTTTTCGATGTTCGTGACCGGGGAGCGTTTCATTCCACTGCGTTGGCGTTCCGCCGAGCCGAGGAGCTTGCGGAGGCCTTCTACCGACCATGGACATTGACTCCTCGAGAACAGGCCGAACTCGCCGCAGCCCGCATCTTCCCCGCGCCGGTCAGGACTCCCCGATCTACCCGGGGCGCCGGATCGCAGATCGGGACTGCACGTCCTTCTCCGCCGGTTCACGCGGCTCGACCTACGCACAGCGCTGGGGGAGCGCTCCTGAGGTGACAAGCGGAGCAGAGACGAGGTGAGCGGCCGCCCGAGGCGTCGTCAGACGTCTGCTCGCGGACGCGCTGATCGGTTGTGTGCGTCAGCCTGCGACGAGGCGCATTGGGGCGGCCAGAACGTCTGGGGTCGACCGCGCGGCCGCAGAGCTGGGCCGGCTCTGCAGCCTGCGGCTCGCGATCTCCGCGGTTTCCGACACGGCCCGGCCCAGGTCCGCCAGGCGCGCCGGGGCGAACGTGGAATCCGGCCCGGCTATCGACAACGCTCCAGCGGGCTGCCCATCGGCTCCAATGACCGCCGCGGCCACCGACGTACGCCGCGGCTGGAACGACCGGCACACGAGGTAGCCCTGGATACGCGCGCTAGCGAGCTCCTCCGCCAGCGCCGCCATATCGGGAAGCGAAATCTGCTCCTGCCTGCAGACACGCCGCACACGCTGGTCGGCGTCCTCCGGGTCAAGCGCGGCCAACGCGATCTTGCCGCACCCGGACATGAACACCGGCACCCGCATACCGACCCGGTTCATCATGCTCACCCGGATCGGGCCGGACTGCCGGTGCACATAGATCACCCAACCCTCCACGAGCTGACCCACGTGCAGCTCCTGACCCGCGCTGCGCTGCAGCCCCGGGGTGCTGCCCTCAACCGCCTCGACAAGCCCGGTGCGATCGATGATCAATCCGCCCAGCTCAAGCAGCAGCGGCCCCAGCCGATAGCCGGCGCGAGGCACCACCTCCAGCAGACCTTCCGACACCAGGGCCCGGCACAGCAGATGGACGGTGGATCGCGGCAATCCCGTGCGGTCGGCCAATGCGCGTACCGAGAGCACATTCAATGTCGGGCAGAATGCCCGGAGAATCCGTGCTGCCTTCCCAACAGATGCAGCCATGAATCGAAGCCTCCTTTGCACGTCGGAATACGTCCAGGAACGGTTTCGAGAACCGCTCGGAATACTTCCGATTGACCATCGCTTTACAGATCACAAAGGGTCTGGCATCATCAAATACAGAGTAGATCGTCGGGCGTATACGGCATCGGTCAGCAAGCCGTTGGGACCCGTGTACGGCAGCCGGGGCGGCCGACTCCAGAAGCTCCGCCGAGGACGGCGATGCTTTTCCGGCGCTCGGATGATGTCGAGCCTGCAGATCCGGTCGCCGTCGAGTGTCAGGGAGATCACGAAGTCACAGTTGTCGTCCTCTGGTAGCCACCACGAGCTTGGCACCGCTCTGGCCGATCGCGGTGGTGCCGCAACGGCCGATGCCGATCAGGCGCACCCGGTCAGGAAGTGACGACTACGGCGGCTGCGCAGGAGTCCGTTCCCGACACGTGCTCGACGAGGTCGGCTCCGGTGCCGGCCGCGCGCATGCCGGCGAGTAGCTGTGCGGTCAGCTCGGCCGTGCGGGGGCGCAGCGCCTCCACCCGCCGAGTGGTGAACGCGCCGGCTAGGAGCTTGCGTGGCCGTGTGTGGTCGGGAGGGTCCATGTTCATGGTCGAGTTGACGTTGTCCTCGAGCTCCGGCCTGACCCGCGGCATGTCCCGTCCGACCACGGCGGCACGGCTGAAGCGCGGGTCGCTGAGCACGGTGCGGACGTCGGCGTGTCGGACGGCGAGCCAGGCCTCCCCGCCGTAGGGCAGCATCACGCGGGAGACCGGCTCGTCGCGGAGCAGTTCCTGGTAGGTCGGGTCGAGTTCGAGCTGATCGGACTCGTTGAAGGGATAGGGCCGGGCCATGTGATCCTCCGATGTGGTTGACGCTGATCAGGCCTCGGACGGGGCCTTCGCGAGCCGCTCGGGATCGGTGCCCGGTGCCGAGGAGAGCTGCTCAGCCTTGGTCGCCGTCGTGGTGACCGGTGTCGAAAGGGATATTCGGCAATTCGGATATACCGCGCCGCGGGCAGTATGTGCCGGATCATCGGGAGCTCGGGATCCGCGGTGCGGGCTTGTCATCGCATCTGAGATGTCGCTGGTTCGGGCCAGTCGACCACAGCCGGCCCTCGGCTGGGCAAGGGATTCCTTCTCAGCCTGGCGGCATTTCCTGCGTCACCGCTGTGGGGCGGATTCGGATGGGAGGC
>NZ_BAAAUS010000016.1:0-13695 GCF_039534065.1 Pseudonocardia yunnanensis
ATGCTCACCACGCTGTGGCGCCAGACCGCCACCGGGCTGCGGGTGCTGATCGCGTTCACCATTCTCTGCGGGATCATCTACCCGCTGGTGGTGTACGGGGTCGGACGAATTCCCGGACTCTCCGCCAACGCGGAGGGCTCGATCATCTACTCCGCCGACGGCACGCCTGTCGGGTCGTCGCTCATCGGGATCGACCCGGTCCCGGCCGACCCGACCGCCGACCCGTACTTCCACACCCGGCCGGCAGCCTCGGCCGAGGATGTGCTTGGCCCGGCCGACACCACCACTTCCGGTGGCTCCAACAAGGGTGGGTTCGACCAGGACCTGCTCGACACGATCAACCAGCGACGTGAACTGATCGCGCAGCGCGAGGGCGTGAACCCGGCGCTCGTGCCTGCGGACGCGGTGACCGCTTCCGGCTCGGGCCTCGACCCGCACATCAGCCCCGAGTACGCCGAGCTGCAGGCCGCCCGCGTGGCCCAGGTGACCGGGTTGTCGCAGGACGAGGTCCGTGACCTCGTCGCGAACGCGAGCACCGGGCGGATCCTCGGCTTCCTCGGTGAGCCGACGGTCAACGTCACCGAGCTGAACCTCGCGGTGCAGGAGGCGGCCCGCTGAGTGATCCCTCCGTGCGCGGAGACCGCAGCGGCGGTCTCCGCGCACGCTGCGTGTACCGGCGAGGACGGCGGATATGACAACACGACGCGGTGACCTGCGGATCTACCTCGGTGCGGCACCCGGGGTCGGCAAGACGTACGCGATGCTCGGTGAGGCACGCCGACGCCTCGAACGGGGCACCGACGTGGTCGTCGGGCTCGTGGAGACCCACGGCCGGACGAAGACGGCCGAGTTGCTCGCCGGCCTGGACGTCGTGCCACGCCGGCCGGTGGGGGGTCACCCCGGCCTCGACGAGCTCGACCTCGACGGCGTGCTGGCACGCGCGCCCGAGGTCGTCCTGGTCGACGAGCTGGCCCACACCAACGCCCCGGGGTCGCGCCACGCCAAGCGCTGGCAGGACGTCGAGGAGCTCCTCGAGGCCGGGATCGACGTCCTGACGACGGTCAACATCCAGCATCTCGAGTCGCTCAACGATGTCGTGGAGCGGATCACCGGCATCCGTCCACGAGAGACGGTGCCCGACGAGGAGGTGCGCCGGGCCGATCAGCTCGAGCTGGTCGACATCACGCCGGAGGCCCTGCGCAGGCGGATGGCGCACGGCAACGTCTACCCGGCGGAGAAGGTGGACGCGGCGCTCGCCAACTTCTTCCAGCCGAGCAACCTGACCGCGTTGCGGGAGCTGGCCCTGCTCTGGGTGGCCGACGAGGTCGACGTGGCCCTGCAGCGCTACCGCCGTGACAAGGCGGTGACCGAGACCTGGGAGACCAGGGAGCGGGTGGTCGTCGCGCTCACGGGCGACAAGGAGAGCGAAACGGTCCTCCGCCGGGCAGCCCGCATCGCGAAGCGCTCCGGCGCGGCCGACCTGCTCGCCGTGCACGTGTTGCGCGGCGACGGGCTCGCCGGACCTCCGGCCGGGGCCGTACCCCGGTTGCGCGGGCTCGCCGACGACGTCGGGGCGAGCTTCCACACGGTCGTGGGCGGGGAGGACGTGCCGACCGCACTGCTGGACTTCGCCCGCGGTGCCAACGCCACCCAGCTGGTACTGGGCACGTCGCGGCGCTCACGGATCGCCCGCATGTTCGACGAGGGAATCGGCTCGCGGGTCATCCAGGATTCCGGCTCGATCGACGTCCACATGGTCACCCACGCCGGGGCGGGGCGCGGCGTGCACCTGCCGGCGTTCCACACCGTCCTGTCGCCGACCCGATTGACGGCAGGCTGGGTGCTCGCGCTCCTGCTCCCGAGCACCGCAACCGTCGCAGGCGTGGTGCTGCAGGGAGTCCTCGGGATGCCGAGCGACGTCGTGATGTTCTTCCTGGCGACGGTCCTGGTGGCGATGGTCGGCGGACTCGGCCCGGCCCTTCTGGCGGCCGTACTGGGCGGGATCATGCTGAACTTCTTCCTCACCCCGCCGCTGTACTCGCTCACCATCGGTGAGACCGAGAACCTGGTCACCGTGCTGGCGATGATGGTGGTCGGCGCGCTCGTGGCGATCGTCGTCGACCGGGCGGCCCGGCGCGCACAGCAGGCGGCGCGGGCGCGTGCCGAGGGGGCGCTTCTCGCGTCGTTCGCCCGCACCGTACTGACCCGGACCGAACCGCTGCCACGTCTGCTGGAGAAGGTGCGTGAGGCGTTCGGTCTGCACTCGGTGGCGATCCTGGAGTGCACCGGGCCCGACGACTGGCGGTGTGTCACGTCGTCGGGCCGCAACGGGTGCATGACGCCGGAGGAGGCGGACGTCGACGTGGAGGTCGAGGAGAACCTGCACCTCGTCGGTAGCGGGCGCTCCCTCGCGGCCGCGGACCGCAGGCTGCTGGAGGTGGTCGGCAGCCAGGCGCTCCTCGCTCTACGGAGCCAGCGCGCATCGGCGGACGCCGAGGAGTCACGCAGCCGCGCCGAGGCGACGGAGCCCCACAGCGCGCTGCTCTCGGCCGTCGGACACGACCTGCGCAGCCCGCTGACCTCGATCAAGGCGGCGACGGGCAGCCTGCTCGACCCGCATCTCGAGCTACCTCGCGCCGATCAGCGCGACCTGATGACCACCATCGACGAGTCGGCCGACCGGCTCACCGGGCTCGTCGACAACCTGCTCGACTCCTCCCGTCTCGCCTCCGGTGCCGTCACGCCACTGCTCACCGCCGTCGGCTACTACGAGGCCGCGAGCCGGGCCCTCGTCGGGCTGAAGGGAATGGGCCGGGTGAAGGTCGACATCGACGAGACACTGCCCGATGTCCTCGCCGATCCCGGGCTGCTCGACCGCGTGGTCGCGAACGTCGTGGACAACGCGCTGCGCTACGCAGGCGATGCACCGATCGTGCTCCGGGCGAGTGCGCACGCCCGCCGGGTCGAACTGCGTATCGCCGACTCCGGGCCCGGGGTGCCGAAGAAGTCGAGGGACGCGCTGTTCGCGCCGTTCAAGCGGCTGGGCGGCGCCTGGCCGAGCGACCGCGACGGCGCCACCGGTGTGGGGCTCGGGCTGTCGGTGGCCCGCGGGCTCACGACGATCATGGGAGGCACGCTGACTGCGGAGGACACGCCCGGCGGCGGCCTGACGGTGGTCGTCTCGCTGCCCGAGTACGAGGGTGGGGACCGGTGCCCGTGACCGCGCGCAGAATCCTGGTGGTCGACGACGACCTCCAGATCCTCCGCGCGCTGCGGATCAACCTCACAGCGCACGGCTACCACGTGATCGTCGCCCCCGACGGCAGGTCCGCGCTGCGGGCCGCGGCCGATGCCCATCCCGACGTCGTCGTGCTCGACCTGGGCCTGCCCGACATGGACGGAACCGAGGTGATCGAGGGCCTGCGCGGCTGGACCAGGATGCCGATCATCGTGCTGACGGCACGGCACGCCTCCGCCGCAATGGTGAAAGCGCTCGACGCGGGCGCCGACGACTACGTCACCAAACCGTTCGGGATGGCAGAACTGCTGGCCAGGCTCCGTGCAGCGGTACGCCGGTCGGCCGTGTGGAGCGCCGACAGCGGCGCCGCCTCCGAGCCCGTGGTCGAGACCGCCGCCTTCACGGTGGACCTCGCGGCCAAGAAGGTCATCCGTGCCGACGGCGCAAACGTGCGGCTGACCCCGACCGAGTGGGGCATCCTGGAACTGCTGGTGCGCCACCGCGGCAAGCTCGTAGGGCAGCGGGAGCTTCTGCGGACGGTCTGGGGCCCCAGTCACAGCACCGAGACCAACTACCTGCGGGTCTACATGGCCCAACTGCGCCGGAAGCTGGAACCGGATTCCGCGCATCCCCGCTATCTGATCACCGAGGCCGGAATGGGTTACCGCTTCGAGCCCGAACGCTGAGGAGAGTTTCCTGCGAGGGTGCGGCCGAGGAACCCGCGGATGTATCCGGCCACGGTGTCGAGGGCGCTCTCGAGCAGGAAGTGACCTCCTTGGACGAGATGGACCTCGGCGTCGGGAAGGTCGCGGCTGAAGGCCGTTGCGCCGTCGGGACCGAAGATCTCGTCGCCTGCGCCCCAGACCGCCAAAGTGGGCACCTGGCTCGTGCGGAAGTACTCCTGGACGGCGGGGTAGAGGGGCGGGTTGGTGGCGTAGTCGCGGAAGAGGTCGAGCTGGATCCGGTCGTTGCCGGGGCGGAGCAGTCCGGAGTGGTCGAGGAGCCAGGTGTCGGGGTCGACCAGGTCGGGCTCGGGCACCCCGTTCACGTACTGCCAGCGGATGGCGTCGAGCTCGAACGCACCGCGGAGTGGCCGTTCGGTGTCGGGGCCGGGGGCCTGCGCGTAGGCCCAGATCGGTGTCCAGAAGTCGGGGACGAAGCCTTCGTCGTAGGCGTTCCCGCTCTGGCTGATGATGGCCTCCACTCTGGAGGGTTGGCGCAGTGCGAGGCGCCAGCCGATGGGCGCGCCGTAGTCCTGCACGTACATGGTGAATCGGTCGACGCCGAGTTGGTCGAGCAGGCCCTCGGTGATGTCGGTGAGTGCGTCGAACGTGTAGGTGAACTCGTCGGCCGGGGGTGTGGCCGAGTGCCCGAAGCCGAGATGGTCGGGTGCGATGAGGTGGTAGCGGTCGGCGAGCGCGGGAATGAGGTTGCGGAACATGCGTGAGCTGGTGGGAAAGCCGTGCAGGAGCAGGACCACTGGTGCGTCGGCGTGGCCGGCCTCGCGGTAGAAGACCTCGTGGCCGTTCACGGTGGTGGTGCGGTGATGCACGTCGATCATGGCTGGTGCCTCCCTTGACGTGATGGCTGCGTCGCGGGCGGCGATGTGACGGTCGATGTCGATGTGGCTGCCCGGCGCGCCGGGCGGTGAATGCGGGCGTCCGAATCGCGCGGGCCCGGTGCGACGACGCCATCCGCGCCCCCGCGTCACGGTAGGCGCGGGCGCGGATGAACGCCACGCCGAGTGGCCCGTGATGGATCAGGGGGCACTCGTCATGCCTCGACCCATTCGAGCAGATCGCCGGGCTGGCATTCGAGTACCCGGCACATGGCTTCCAGCGTGCTGAAGCGAACGGCCTTGGCGCGGCCGTTCTTCAGAACCGCCACGTTTGCGGGCGTCAGTCCGACACGCTCGGCGAATTCACCGACGCTCATCTTGCGTTTGGCCAGTTCGACGTCGATGCGCACCACGATCGGCATCAGATGACCGCTTCCATGTCGGTGCGCAGTGTGGTGGCTTGCCGTAGCAGCGCACGCATCACCACCATCAGGAGTCCGATCACAGTGATACCGATCAACATCAACAACAGCACCATCGGAAGTCCGGGGTCGTCCGCGTGGAAACCGACGTAGAGGAAAACGCCCAGGAGCACCACCCACGCGGCAACGATGGCCCACACAATTGCATCCACCCACACCAATGACGCCTTGGTGAAGATGCGGTCGTTCTTGACCATGGTGAGCAACTTCCAGGTGGACACGATCACCACCTGGACGCACAGCACCCAGAACACCGCTATGGCGGTCAGTGGCCACCTCAGGTACGCATCGCGCGGGGATTCCTGCGCCATGTGTGCGATACCTCCGGGCAGCGAGAGGGTCTGGAAGACGAGCAGGATCCCGAACAGCAGCACGAGAAAGACCCGGAGTGGGGTTACCACTCGGTGCTCTGCGATCATGCATCGAGTATCGCTGGTGATCTATCGACTGTCAATCGGTACCTATCGATGTACGGCGCTCGGGCGGGTTGGCCTCGCGACACTAGGTGAAGGACAGGGCGAGCTGGGCCGGTCGGCGGTCGCGACCCTCCAGGTCGAGGAGGGCCCGCTTGACCCCGAGGCCGCCTGCGTAGCCGGTGAGCCTGCCGTCGGCGCCGATGACACGGTGGCAGGCCACCAGGATCGGCACGGGGTTTCGGGCCATGGCGACGCCGACACGGCGAGGCCCGTCCCCGGTGAGGCCGACGGCCGCGGCCAGGGCGCCGTAGGTGGTGGTCTCACCGTGCTCGACGCCATGGGCGAGGGCCTCGAGCACAGCGCGTCGCTCGGGGTCGAGCCTGCTCAGATCGATCGGCACGGTGAAGCGGGTGCGCGTCCCGGCGAAGTACTCGTCGAGTTGGCGCCGTGCCTGGTCGAGCCACTGCCACGCTCCCGCGGGCCCCGCCTCACGCACAGAAGGCGCGTCAGTGGCCGTCGCACGAAACCGCACGCGGGTGATCCCGGCGTCCGACGCGGACAGGGAGAGCCGGCCGATCGGAGTGTCGTGGACGACCGTCGGGTGCGTTGCTGGGGTGGACATGATCGTCTCCTTCCGGAGCTAGGGAATGCTCCCGGCTTCGAGATGCAGAACCCCGAAGCGCCGCAGCGGTTGCAGGCGTGTCGATGCGGGCCCGATGGTGTCCCGAGTGGTCCGGGACGGCCCGGCCGAGATGCGGCCGCAACTTCTCGGGCGTCGCTGCAACCGGTGCCGTGAGGCGGTGTTCTGTAAGACATGGTCGAAGACAACGACGGCGGGACGGCCTCGGCCGGTTCTCCCGACGACGACCCGGTCGAAGACCAGCTGTCCCGCGACCTGGTCGCCGATCTCGACGCCGGGTTCGCCGAACTCGTGCGCGTGCACGGTGACCTCGTGTTCTCTGTCGCGCACAACCTGACACACGGGGCTGCCGACGCGGAGGACCTCGCCGCCGACACCCTGCTACGGGCGTACCGGGCTCTGCAGGGCTACAGCGCCCAGCGGATCCGCGACCTGTCCGTACGCCCGTGGCTGATGACCATCCTGAGGAACGCCGCGCGCAACCGCGCTCGCGACGCTGCCCGCCGACCCGCTCCGCCGCCGATGTCGCAGCCGCGTGACGAGTCGGATTCTGCTGCTGGGCCCGCTGAGCAGGCAGAGCGGTCGGAGACCCGGCGCGAACTGGGTTGTGCGTTGGCCGAGCTGCCCGAGGTGCAGCGCACAGCGGTTGTTCTCCGCCATGTCGTCGGGCTGCCGACCGGGGAGGTCGCGCAGGTGCTGGGCTGCAAGGACGGGACGGCCAAATCGCACATCTCACGAGGACTACAGCGACTCCGAACACTGCTCACCGAGACCGTGACCGTTCCGGGCCCGCCCCGCGGCACCGACGTGCTGCCCAGGGTGGTGCCCGCGACCGTCAACCGCACGGCACAGCCGATGCTCGCATCGGGGGAGAGACGTCGATGACCACCAACGACTCGCGATTCGTCAGCGACCGACAGATCATCAGCGCGCTCGGATCGCTGGCTGCGTCCGCGCCCGTGACGCTGCCCGAGAGGGTCTTCGCCCGCTGGGCAAGCGCACCGAGCAGACTCGGCGAGGTATTCGTCGCGTTCACGGGCGCAGGCGTGCAGTTCGTGCGCTCGTCGGAGTCGGTGCACGGTGACGTCGAGGAGTTCGCACAGGAGTATCGGGCGCGCTTCGCCCGGCCGCTCCAGCAGGCCGGCACGGTGCCCGCCGGCGTACTGCCGGCGCTGCGCGGCCGCCCGGCGCGCAACCTGCGCCTCGACCTGGCCGGACTGACGGCGTTCGAGCAGGCCGTGCTCAACGCGACCCGCCGTATCCCGGCGGGACAGACGCGCCCCTACAACTGGGTGGCTCGTGAGGCCGGCAGCCCGAGGGCCGTCCGGGCCGTGGGAACCGTCCTGGCCCGCAACCCGGTGCCGCTGCTCGTGCCGTGCCACCGCGTCGTGCGCGCCGATGGCGCGATCGGGCAGTACACCTTCGGGCCCGTGCACAAGGAGGAACTGCTACGCGGTGAGGCAGTCAACCTCGATGAGATCCGGTCCCTCGCCCGCCATGGCGTCCACTACCTGGCCAGCGACACCACGGGAATCGTCTGCTTCCCGAGCTGCCGCGACGCCCGCCGGATCACCCCGGCCCACCGGCAGGGCTTCAACACCCTCGCCGGTGCTGTGGCGGCCGGCTACCGGCCGTGCCGCACGTGCCGGCCCGGGGTGGAGGAGCTCGGTGCCTGAGCGCAGGTCAGGCATGGGAGAGCGCGCAGGAGAAACGCAGCGTCAGTGTCGGTCCGCCACGAAGGAGCGGATCTCCCTGTCCCACACCGCCGCGATCTTGCGGTAGCCGTTCCTGTTCGGATGCAAGCCGTCGAACAGGTCACCGGGTCCGAGCAGCGTGGACGTGTCGACGAAGGTCATCGGCTCGCCTCGTCTCGCGTGCCGGGCCACCACTGCGGCGGCCAGCCGCTGGTACTCGGCACGGGCCTGGGGATGGTCGTGCAGCGGCGCCCACACACCGGCCACGATCACCGCCGTGTTCGACACGCCATGAATGGTGTCCAGCAGCCTGTCCAGACGCGCGGCCGTGACCCGAGCGCTCACACCGCTGTTCAGGTCGTTGGTGGCGACCTGCAGGAGCACCACGTCCGGGCGCTGGGCCTTCATCCAACCGGCGACCACTGGCTGCATCTGCACCAGCGTCCATCCAGGATGACCCTCGTGGTGGCGGTCGGGCACCGACGAAGGACCCGTCTGCTGCGAACCCACCATCACGAACGCGATCCCGTCGCGGGCAAGGAGCGACTCGAGCGGGCCACGGAATCCGGCCGTGCCGGGACTGCCCACGCCCACCGTGCTGGAGTTGCCCAGAGCCATGATCCGCAACGGATGGGCGGCGACGCCGACCGTCGTGGCCGCGCCCACCACCGCATCGCTCCCGGCAGCGTCGTGCGTCGCCATGCCGAACATGACGGCGAGCCCCACTGCAGCGGCCACCGCGGCGGCGAGGACCGGCAGCGCACGACGGCCTGCTCCGGGCTCTCGCGGATGGCCTCCTCTTCGCATGTCGCACCCATCAGTTCGAACACGTGCCACGGAAGTCGTCAGGGTCGATCATGCCGTTTCCGGCGGCGGATGGTGCTCACACCACCAGCTGCTCGGAGATGTTCGCCGGTTGCATGGAACCGGTAACCAGACGTTGGGGCATGCTCTCCTCGAAGTCGACGGTTCGGCAGGCCGGAGGCGGTGACGTCATCTCCGGCGTTCGCAGGATGATTGACGGTGTCGCCGGGACAACCGAGCTGTGCGGCCTGGTACGGCGTGGTGCCCAGGCAGAAAGGAGTCGCTCGTGCTGTTCCGCCAGCTGGAGTATTTCGTGGCGGTGGCGAGGGAGAGGCACTTCGCGCGGGCGGCGGAAGCCTGCTACGTGTCGCAGCCCGCGCTCTCGGCGGCCATCGCCAAGCTCGAGCGGGAGCTGAACGTCACGCTGATCAACCGCGGGCACAACTACGAGGGCCTCACCCCGGAGGGCGAACGGCTCGTCGTGTGGGCCAAACGGATCCTCGCCGAGCAGGATGCGTTCAAGGCCGAGGTGGCCGCCGTTCAGTCGGGCATCACCGGGACGTTGCGGCTGGGGACGGAGCCCACGGCGTCGACGACTCTGGCGCTTCCCGTGGCCGCGTTCTGTGCGGCGCACCCGCTGGCCAAGGTGCAGGTCAGCTCCCGGTTGGCGACGTCGGACCTGCACCGCCAGCTGCGCGAGTACGAGTTGGACGCCGCGATCGCCCACTTCGCCCCCGACGACCGGGAGAGCTTGCAGGTGGTGCCGCTGTACGAGGAGAGGTATGTGGTGTTGGTGTCGGCCGACCAGCTGGTCCCCCCGACCGACACCATGACGTGGGCCGACGCGGCCCAGTTGCCGCTCGCGTTGCTGACGCCCGACATGAGGAACCGCCAGGTCATCGACAGCGCGTTCACCGACAGCGGGGTCGAGGTGACCCCGCAGGTGGAGACCGACTCGGTCGCTTCCCTCTATGCGCACGTGGGCGCCGGCGGGTGGGCGAGCATCGTGCCGCACACGTGGTTGCGTGCGATGCCGGTGATCGGCAGGACGAGAGCCGTCCGGCTGGTCGACCCGGTCGTCCGAGCACAGGTCTCGGTGGCGATTCACGCAGCTACCCCTGGTTCGGTTGCGGCCCGGGCGTTCGTGAAGGCGGCGACGGGCTTGTCGCTGGCCGAGTTGTTCGACCAGCCGCTGCCGAACGAGCACCGCGTCATCTGAGACGGGGGCCCGCGGTCTCACCGTGCGTACCGGGCCTCCACCGCGCGCCGGTCGAGCCCACCCTCGGCGGTACGAGGTAGGGCGTCGACGACGTCGAAGCGGTCGGGCACCTCGGCGGAGGACAGCCGGTGACGGCAGTACTGCAGGATCTGCTCGGGCCCGATGCCCTCACCTTCACACACGACCACGGCGGCGCCCACCCGTTGCCCCACGGTTGCGTCGGGGATGGCGAACACGGCCGCCTCGGTGACACCGGGACACCCGGCGAGGATGTCCTCGACGTGCTCCGGCGAGATCGTCTCGCCCCCGCGGTTGATGAGGCTGTTGATGCGCCCGGTGAGGACCAGGTAGCCGTCCTCGTCCAGTGAGCCCAGGTCGCCGGTGCGGAACCACCCGTCGGGAAAGCTGTGCGCCGTGCCGGCCGGGTCGGCCAGGTAGCCGCGGGCCACGGTGGGGCCGTGCACCCAGACCTCGCCCTGCGCGCCGGCAGGGCAGGTGTTCCCGTTCTGGTCCACGACACGAAGGTCCACTCCGGTCGGCCGGCCGGCCGACCCGTGCTTCAGCGGCCCCTCGTGCGGCAACGGCTCGCTGGTCGCCAGGTGTGTGGACTCGGTCATCGCGTAGGCGGACAGCAGCGGCGCACCGAGTGTGCGCTCGAGCGCCCGCTGGGTGGCCGCGTTGAGGGGTGCACCGCAACTGCGCACGAACTTCAGGGGTACGACCTGCGGTCCCGGGTACTCGTGCGCCGACCTGTCGAGAAGGATCTCGTGGATGGTCGGGACCGCGGTGAACCAGGTGGCGGCCACGGCCCGCATCTCCTCCCAGAACGTGGGCGCCGAGAACCGTCCTTGCTCGGGTAGCAACACGCATCCCCCACTGGCCAGGGAGGCCAGGAGGGCAGCGACCAGTCCATGGCTATGGAAGAACGGCATCACCGCGACCGTCGCGTCATCCGGCCCGAGCCCATAGGTGGCACAGATGCTCTGCACGGAGGCGGCGATGTTGGCGTGCGTCAGCGGAACCATCTTGGCCTGGTTGCTGGTTCCCGCGGTGAACAGGACGAGGGCGTCGTCGGCCGAGAGCCCGTGGCCCCCGCCCCGGACCTGCCGCACCACACGTGCGCCGGTGTCGAGCACGGCCGTTGCCGTGCCGGCAGGGGAGATGCGCAGTCCCAGAGTCCATGTCGGGACGTCGGCCGGGGCGATCGGCCCGGGGTCGGCCGGTGGTGGACCGAGGAGCACCGCCTGTGCCCCCACCGCCTCGAGCCGGGCGGACATCTGTGACGCGGGCAGGGTGGGGTCCACGGGAGCGACCACCAGCCCGGCCCGTGCCGATGCCAGGAGCGCGACGACGAACTCGGCCGTGTTGGCGCAGACGAGCCCGATCGCGTCTCCGCGGTGCAGTCCGGTGTCGCCGAGTCGGGCGGCGACGTCATCGACCACCGTGGCGAGGGCGTGGTAGGACAGCTGGATGCGGTCCCCGGTAACGACGAGGGCCCGGGCACGAGGACGATGACGCACGTGACGGTCGAGCAGATCGGTGAGGCCGGTGACCGCCGGTGTTCGGTATCGGTTCGCGTCGCGCACCGATGCCGTCGGAACGGCCATGACCAGCACCTCCTCACGCCAGGTCCGCGAAAGCTGTCACCGGCGAGCCTGCGTGGGCACGGAGCGCCCGTCCAATACGCACCGGCGACCGGCCGATAGCGAGCGTCTATCAACGGAGCCGTACCCCCGCGGGACCAGCGACGATCATGAATCGATAGATGTTGTTTATCAGCTGGTCGGCTATGAGTCTTGGACGCGGGGACGCGCGCTGCGGAAAGTGATCCGCAGCATCGGAACAGGCCTAACTACCCAAGGAGGACCTCGGACAATGACCGCCCCTTCAGAGCTGGAGACCGCGGTGAACCCCGACGTTCCGGCCGAGCCCACCGACGGGTATCACCTGGTGGTCGACGCGCTCAAGCTCAACGACGTGCGGACCATCTACGGAGTGGTCGGCATCCCGATCACCGACCTGGCCCGTCTCGCCCAGGCCGAGGGCATCCGCTACGTCGGCTTCCGGCACGAGAGCAACGCAGGACACGCTGCGGCGATCGCCGGGTACCTCACCAAGAAACCAGGCGTATGCCTGACGGTGTCCGCACCGGGCTTCCTCAACGGGCTCGTCGCGCTCGCGAACGCCACCACCAACTGCTTCCCGATGGTCCAGATCTCCGGCTCGAGCGAGCGTCACGTCGTCGACCTGAAGCAGGGCGACTACGAGGAGATGGACCAGCTCGCCGCTGCGCAGCAGTTCTGTAAGGCCGCGTACCGGGTGAGCCGCGTGGAGGACATCGGCCGAGGCATCGCCCGCGCGCTGCGCACCGCGATCTCCGGTCGTCCCGGCGGTGTCTACCTCGACATCCCGGCCGCCGTGCTCGGCTCCATCATCGACGCCGAGAAGGGCGCCAAGACGCTGAGCCGTCTCGTCGACCCCGCGCCGCGCCAGCTGCCCGCGCCCGACGCGGTGGACCGTGCGATCGAGGTCCTCGCGGGTGCCGAGCGTCCCCTGGTGATTCTCGGCAAGGGCGCCGCCTACTCGCAGGCGGACGACCAGATCCGCGAGTTCATCGAGTCCACCGGCATTCCCTACGTGCCGATGTCCATGGCGAAGGGTCTGCTGCCCGACGACCACCCGCAGTCGGCGGCCACCGCCCGGTCGCTGGCGCTGAAGAAGGCCGACGTCGTCATGCTCGTCGGTGCCCGGCTGAACTGGCTGCTCAACCACGGCCAGGCCCCGCAGTGGAACCCCGACGCCAAGTTCGTCCAGGTGGACATCGAGGCGACGGAGATGGACAGCAACCAGCCCATCGCCGCCCCGCTCGTCGGGGACATCGAGTCGGTGTTCGAGGCGCTCGCCGAGCGGACCAAGCCCGGCCAGATCTCGGCCCCCACCGCCTGGCGTGAGGAGCTGGCGGCGCGCTCGGCCCAGAACGTCGCCAAGATGGCGGAGCGCCTCAAGGCCGACAAGCACCCGATGCAGTTCATGGGTGCCCTGAAGGCCATTCGGGACGTCGTGCACGAGCGCCCGGAGACCTACATCGTCAACGAGGGCGCCAACGCCCTGGACCTCGCCCGCAACGTGATCGACATGCACGTGCCGCGCCACCGCCTCGACAGCGGCACGTGGGGCGTCATGGGCATCGGCATGGGCTACGCGATCGCCGCCGCCGTCGAGACCGGCGACCCCGTCGTGGCTGTGGAGGGCGACAGCGCGTTCGGGTTCAGCGGCATGGAGCTGGAGACGATCTGCCGCTACAAGCTGCCCGTCGTCACGGTGATCATGAACAACGGTGGTGTCTACCGTGGCGATGACGTCAACCCCCTGGGCGACGGCCCGGCGCCGACGACCCTGATGTCCGAGGCGCGTCACGACCTGATGATCGAGGCGTTCGGTGGCAAGGGATACCGCGCCACCACGCCTGCCGAGGTCACCGCGGCCCTCACCGAGGCGCTGGCCTCGGGCGGCCCGGCGCTCATCGACTGCGTGATCGACCCCTCGGCGGGCACGGAGAGCGGCAACATCGGGCACCTCAACCCGAAGGGCATCGGCAACTTCACCGGATCGAAGAAGTAAGCGGCACCATCCCGGGCCGCTCG
>NZ_BAAAUS010000016.1:13737-146556 GCF_039534065.1 Pseudonocardia yunnanensis
CAGCCGACGGCGACGGTGAGCTGCGCGCCATCGTCGACACACGCCCAGCCGAGACGTCCGGGTGCTGATGTCGGGTCCAGCCGGCAGGTCCACGCGCCGGGATCTTCCTGATCTTTCGATCAATCGCGGCGGGCGTTGCCACGAGCCGCCCGCTACTCGGCGCAGCTGATCCGGTGCAATCGTGAGGACTATGCCGAAAGTAACGGATCCGCGATCACGGCGATAGGCTGAATGTGCGCGCTACGGCCATGAACAAGCGGCGATCCAACCGAACCAGGGTGCCGATCCGGTCGTGCGCCGTCGCACATGTCCTGTCATGAACCACGCTCTGATTCCTGCACCCGCACCGCGGTGCCCGGAGATCGGCGCCGTCCGGCGCCTGCACCCCGCTCCGGCCCGGCGGACCTGGGTCCGGCAGTCGGAGGGACGAGGCAGGGTCCTTCCCTGTTGACGTCGAGCCACCCGCTGCCCCTGGCCGGGACGCAGGTTCGGGCATCGCCCCCCGTGACGGTCTGTGCCGACGGAGCCCGACGTGGCCCGCGCACATCCGGTGTGGGTGACTGCCGGGCGACCAGCGTCACGGCAACGGATCATGACGTGGCTCGTTGCTGCTGTAGCGATTGGCGCAAAGGTTGCGCCGGAGGAGGAACGCGTGGAGAAGCGTCCTATCGGGCTCGCGGTCATCGGAGCCGGGTACTGGGGTCCCAACCTCGTACGTAATGCCCAGGCGACTGCAGGGTTCCAGCTGCAGTACCTGTGCGATGTCGACATCGAGCGAGCGCACCGGGTGCTCGGGCGGTACTCCACCGTCCGCGCCTCCGCCTCGCTCGACGAGGTGCTCGCCGACCCGGCGGTGGACGCGGTGGCTGTCGCGACGCCGGCCGCCACCCACCACGCGGTGGTGATGGCAGCGATCGAGGCGGGTAAGCACGTCCTGGTCGAGAAGCCGCTCGCCGCGAGCTTCGTGGAGGGCCGGGAGCTCGTCGAGGCCGCTGAGGAGCGCGGACTCGTCCTGATGCTCGATCACACCTACTGCTACACGCCCTCGGCCCAGTACCTGCGCGACCTGATCCGCGGCGGCGGCCTGGGAACCCTCCAGTACCTCGACTCCGTGCGTATCAACCTCGGCCTCGTGCAGCACGATGTCGACGTGCTGTGGGACCTCGCTCCCCACGACCTATCGATCTTCCTGTCGATCCTCCCCGATGACGTCACGCCGGTCGCTGTCTCGGCTCAGGGTTCGGACCCGGTCGGTGCGGGTCGCGCTTGCCTGGCGCATCTCAACGTGCAGATGAACACGGGCGCGATGGCCCACATCCACGTCAACTGGCTGTCCCCGACGAAGATCCGCACCATCGTGATCGGTGGTTCGGCGCGCACCGTGGTGTGGGACGACCTCAACCCGCTGCAGCGGCTGTCGGTGTACGACCGGGGCGTCGACCGCGCCGATCCGGCCGAGCTGGGCCGCGATGCCCGCGCCGCCACGATCGTCTCCTACCGCACGGGCGATATGGTCGCGCCGGCGCTGAAGGACAAGGAAGCGCTGCGCTCGGTGATGGAGGAGTTCGCCGCCTCGATCACGGAGCAGCGTGCGCCGCTCACCGACGGCCGGTCCGGCCTCCAGGTGCTGGCCCTGCTGGAGGCCGCCACGGCGAGCCTGCAGCAGGGTGGTGTATTCATGCCCGTCCTGACCGACCACACGCGCTCCCCCCAGGAGATCTCCCTGTGACCACCAGCACCGGCCAGCCGCTGGCCGCGCAGCGCATCCTCGTCACCGGCGGCGCCGGCACGATCGGCTCCCACGTCGTCGACCTGCTTCTGGAGGCCGACGCCGCAGAGGTCGTCGTCCTCGACAACTTCGCGCGCGGGCGGATGGAGAACCTCGCCGACGCCGAGGCCGTCGGCGGCGACCGCCTCACCGTCGTGACCGGCGACATCAACGACCCGGCACTCGTGCGCGACGTCATCTCGGGTATCGACGTGGTGTTCCACCTCGCTGCGCTGCGCATCACCCAGTGCGCCGAGCAGCCGCGGCTCGCGCTCGAGTCCCTCGTCGACGGCACGTTCACCGTGATCGAGGCCGCCGTGGCGGCCGACGTCAAGAAGGTGATCACCTCCTCGTCCGCGTCGGTGTACGGGCTGGCCGAGTCGTTCCCGACCACCGAGCGGCACCACCCCTACAACAACGACACCTTCTACGGCGCCGCCAAGGCGTTCAACGAGGGCATGTTCCGCAGCTTCCACGCCATGAACGGGCTGGACTACGTGGCGCTGCGCTACTTCAACGTCTACGGCCCCCGGATGGACACCCACGGGCTCTACACCGAGGTGCTGATCCGGTGGATGGAGCGGATCTCCCGCGGCGAGCCTCCGCTGATCTTCGGCGACGGCGCGGCGACGATGGACTTCGTGCACGTCCGTGACATCGCCCGGGCCAACCTGCTCGCCGCGCGGGCAGATGTCACCGACACCGTCTACAACATCGCCACCAGCACGGAGACCAGCCTCAAGGGGCTGGCCGAGGCCCTGCTCGCCGTCATGGGCTCGGACCTGTCTCCCGTGCACGGCCCCGAGCGGGCGGTCAACGGGGTGACGCGGCGGCTCGCGGACATCTCCGCCGCTGCCAGGGACCTGGGCTGGACCCCGGAGATCGGTCTCTCGGACGGCCTGGATGATCTTGTCACCTGGTGGCGCCACGCCGCTGTGCCGGCAGTCGCAGGCTGAGCCGGTGCGCCCCCGCTTGCAGAGAGGTGACCAATGATCCCCGTGATGCGTCCGCTCCTCGGTGAGGAGGAGGCCCAGGCCGTCGCCGACGTCGTTCGGTCCGGCTGGGTCGCCCAAGGCCCGCGGGTGGCGGAGTTCGAGAAGGAGTTCGCCGCGTCCGTCGGCGCGGCGCACGGTGTCGCGACGTCGTCGTGCACCACGGCGCTGCACCTGGCGCTGTACGTGCTCGGCGTCGGACCGGGTGACGAGGTGATCGTCCCGTCCCTGTCGTTCATCGCGTCGACCAACGCGGTGCGGTACTGCGGCGCGGTGCCCGTCTTCGCCGACGTCGATCCGCTGACCGGGAACATGACCGCCGACACGGTGTCCGCGGTGATCACACCGCGTACCCGTGCCGTGATGGTGGTGCACCAGGCAGGCGTGCCCGCCGACGTGCCTGCCATCCGTGCGGCGTGCGGGGAGATCCCCCTGGTCGAGGACGCCGCCTGTGCTGCGGGCTCCACATTGGGCGGACGGCCGGTCGGCCACGGCGCCCTGATGGCGGCCTGGTCGTTCCACCCCCGCAAGCTGATCACCACCGGCGAAGGCGGGATGATCACCACCGACGACGCCGAGCGGGCAGCGAGGCTGCGGCGGCTGCGTGAACACGGGATGAGCGTGTCCGCGGCGGACCGGCACGCGTCCGGTCGCAACACGGTGGAGGAGTACGGGGAGACCGCGTTCAACTACCGGCTCACCGACATGCAGGCAGCGATGGGCCTGGTCCAGCTGCGGCGACTGCCCGCCATCGTCGCCCACCGCCGGGAGCGCGCCGACCGCTACCGGGCTCTGCTGGCCCCGCTCGGGCTGCGCACGGTGTGTGACCCCGAGGGAGGCACGACCAACGTCCAGTCCTTCTGGGTGGAGCTCCCCGACGCGGCACCGCCTGTCAGCGAGGTGCTCGCAGCGCTGTCCCAGGCAGGTGTGTCGGCCCGCCGCGGGATCATGGCCGCCCACCTGGAGCCCGCGTACGCGGGGCATCCGCACGGGCCGCTGCCCGTCACCGAGCACCTCACCGCTCGGACGCTGATCCTTCCGCTCCACCACGACCTGACCGACGCCGACCAGGACGTCGTCGTAGCGGCCCTCGCCGCGGCGATCGGCCTGCAGAGCGCTGTCTCGTCCCACTGATGAAACATCCGACTACGCCCGAGGAACACTCGTGACCAGTACCCTCCCCACCACAGACCCGGTGCCGCTGCTGGACCTGGCGTCCGCCCACGCCGAGGTGGCCGACGAGATCGCCGCCGGCTGGGCCGACGTCCTGGCGCACACCGCGTTCGTCGGGGGCCCACGCGTGGCCTCGTTCGAGTCGGACTACGCCACGTGGTCCGGCATCCGGCACTGCGTGGGTGTCGGCAACGGCACCGACGCGCTGGAGCTGGCGCTGCGAGCGCTCGGCGTCCGTCAGGGCGATGAGTGCATTCTGCCGGCCAACACCTTCATCGCCACGGCCGAAGCGGTCGTCCGGGCGGGTGCCACGCCGGTCCTCGTGGACTGTGACAAGGACACCGCGCTCATCGACGTCGACGCCACGGCCGGTGCGGTCACCGAGCGCACGCGCGTCGTGCTGCCCGTGCACCTCTACGGGCAGACGGCTCCGGTCGAGCAGCTGCGGGCGGTGCTTCCTGACGGTGTCGCGATTCTCGAGGACGCCGCGCAGTCGCAGGGCGCGCGGCGCAACGGCGTGGCCGCAGGCAAGCTCGGAGACATCGCGGCCACGAGCTTCTACCCGGGGAAGAACCTCGGCGCCTACGGCGACGCGGGCGCGGTGCTGACCGACCGCGACGACCTCGCCGAGGCTGTCCAGCTCCTGCGTGACCACGGTTCGCCCCGCAAGTACGAGCACAGCGTGCTCGGGTTCAACAGCAGGCTCGACGCCCTGCAGGCCGTCGTCCTGTCGGCCAAGCTGCGCAGGCTCGACGCCTGGAACGTCGCGCGTCGCGCCGCCGCCGCCCGCTACGACGAGCTGCTGGCCGATGTGGACGGAGTCGTCACTCCGGTGGTGGCCGAGGGCAACGAGCCGGTCTGGCACCTGTACGTGGTGCGCGTGCCCGATCGCACGCGGGTGCTCGCAGAGCTCTACGAGGCCAAGATCGGTGCCGGCATCCACTACCCCGTGCCGGTGCACCGCACCGAGGCCTTCGCGCACCTGGGCCACGGCCTCGGCACCTTCCCGGTCACCGAGCAGCTCGCCGACGAGATCATCTCCCTGCCGATGTTCCCCGCGATCACCGCGGCGCAGCAGGAGCGCGTCGTGTCCGTGCTCACGGCGGCGGTCCGGCGGTGACCCTCGCCGAGGAGGGTGTCCGCGTCCACCCGCACGGGCTCTGCGAGAGCACCGACGTCGGCGCGGGCACCCGTGTCTGGGCCTTCGCGCACGTCCTCGCCGGTGCCCGCGTCGGGCGCGACTGCAACATCTGCGACGGCGCGTTCGTCGAGGACGGAGCCGTTCTCGGCGACCGGGTGACGGTCAAGAACGGCACCCTCGTCTTCTCCGGTGTGACGTGTGAGGACGAGGTGTTCCTCGGTCCGAATGTGCTGTTCACCAACGATCTGCGGCCCCGCGCGGCGATCCGGCGCGGCGCCGACGAACTGCTTTCCACCACGGTGCGTCGCGGCGCCTCGCTCGGCGCCGGTGTCGTGGTCGTCTGCGGGATCGAGATCGGGGAGAGCGCGTTCGCTGCCGCGGGAGCCGTGGTCACGCGGGACGTTCCCGCGCACGCCTTCGTTGCCGGAAACCCGGCCCGTATCAAGGGTTGGGTCTGTGCGTGCGGGGAGCGACTGGGAGACGACTTGGCCTGCCCCGCATGCGGGACGTCGCACGAACGTGCGGGATCGGGCCTGCGTCGCCGCTGACGGACCGGACCGGCTCGGGGTCGAACCACTCGGGCACACCGGAGACGAACCCGGGCCGGATCCGTTCAGCGCTGTTGAAGTAGTCCTCCTGCGCGGTGCCGCGGCGTCGGTTCACGGCGCGTTCGGCGACCCACGTGCCCACTGCGCTGGCCGTGCGGGCGACCTCGGCGAGCGACGGCGGCTGGTACTCGGCGAGGACCTTGTCGTACCAGTCCAGCTGCACCTGGGTAGCGTGTTCGAGGCTGTAGAACTGCCGCACGAGCGCCAGAGCGAAGTCGCCGTTCTCCTTGCGGAGCCCTTCGTCGCCGAGTAGCTGATCGAGCTGCTGGACCAGTGTGTCCTCGCCGGTTCCGCCGTCGCCGATGCCGTAGAAGCCGCGCCACCGGAACTCGCGGGAGGACTCCTCGTCGAGGATGCGGAAGAAGCCGTGCTCACCCTGCACCACGCACGGCTTGCCGAAGGCCATGGCGCGCAGGAGCGAGCCGCCCATGCCCAGCATCACGTCGGAAGCGGCGTAGGCCGACCGCGGGTCCGGACGCTGACCGGTCAGCACGACGACCTCACGGCCGAACCTGGTGTTGGTCTGGTCGGCGAGGGCCCGCAGGTCGGGCATCGCCGGGCCGTCGCCCACGAGGACCAGACGCATCCGGTGGCGCGGCGCGACGCGGCCGGCCGCCCGGATCGCGGTCTCCAGCCCCTCCTGCTTGAGGACGCGGGCGAAGCGGCTCACGACGACCACGAGCAGCTCGTCGTCCTCGACGCCGATCTCGGCGCGGAAATCGTCGCCGGGAAAGTCCGGGGTCTGCCCGACGCAGTCGGTGGGGATCTCCAGCACGCCGACCGCTCCGCTCCGCTGCCGGACGGCCGCGGCGATCACCGGATTGCAGACCTGCAGGGGCACCGTCCCGGGCATGAAGTCCGGCACCGACATGCTGTTGATCGTCATCGTCATCGGAATGCCCTCGCTGCGGTGCGGCCCGAAGAAGGCGAGCAGCGACGGCGTGAGCTCGTAGGCGTGCAGGATGTCCGGCCGGAACATGCGGGTGAGCTCGGAGAGCCTGCGGTAGGACGCCGCGGCCCGCTCCATGCTGTCGAGCTGGACGTGCATGTGGCGCACGCCGCGTTCGCGCAGGACGTCGACCAGAGGGCCGTCGGGTCCGGCGACGAGGACGTCGTGGCCCCGGTCGGCGGCCGCGCACGCGAGGTCGACGGCGTTCATCTGGCTGCCACCGAGGTCGAGCTGGTGGACGGCGACGAGGATGCGTAGCGGGCGAGCCACCTGCTCGCTGTTCACCGACGTGGTCGGGTTCACGTAATTCCTTCCGCTCTGACCCTGCCCAGTGGCTCGGTCACCGGTTCGGACTCAAGTTCTCGGAGTTGCTGCGCATCCTGATCGGCGTCGGCACGGAACGCGCGGATCAGGGGCACCGCGGCGATGGCGCACCCCACCACCTCTGCGCAGAGGTACGCAACACCCACCCCGTCGATCCCCAGCGGCGTGACGAGGACGAGGGCGAGGACGACGACGATCACGGCGCTCAGCGTCTGCATGACCACGACCCGGCCCATCTGCTGCTTCACCCGGGACACCGCGATGTACATGCCGTGCACGATCGTGAAGGGCAGTGCGGCGGCCATGAGCCGCAGCAGGGACGTGCCCTCCTCGGCGTAGGTGTCGCCCAGCAGGGAGAGCAGCCACGGAGCGGCGATCAGCAGGAAGGGCGTGCCGGTGAACCCGATGAGCCATGAGAGCCGCCACGCGCGGCGCATCAGCGCGGGCCCCTGCCGGACGTCGTTCGACGCCTCCGTGATGTAGGACGACGCGATGTTCCACAGCAGGACCGTGACGGCTTCGCTGATCAGCCACGGGAGCGCGTAGTAGGCGTTGGCCTCGGTTCCGAGCAGCGACACCACGATCAGCGGCATGCACAACGGCACGATCACGGATGTGGCGCCCGTGGCGTACTCGCCGAGGAAGAGAGCGCCGAGGGCACGCCTGCTCGGCAGCGCGACGGCGCCCTCCTTGGAGCTGCGCCGGGGCAACACCCGCAGCAGCAACACCGGGGTGATGACCAGTACGGCCAGCGCCGCGGGCGCTGCCCACGCGAGCACGATCCCGTTGCGCATCGCGGTGACGGCGAACAGCGCGACGAGCCCCAGCTTCAGACCCGAGAACAGGAGCTGTTCGATCGGGACCCACCGGGCGGCCTGCATGCCGATCAGGACCCAGTCCTGTAGCGCGAAGAGGGCCAGAACGACGACGAGCAGCGGGAACACGGCGCGCTCGGCCCCGGAGCCGAAGAGCGTGTCGTCGGCGAAGAAGAGCACGAAGGCGCCACCGACCACCGCGGCGATGGTGGACGTGACCCCGTAGCCCGCCAGCACCATCACACGCGACCGCTTGCCCGCAGATCCCAGGAACCTGGTGAAGAGCAGGCCCGCACCGAGGCTGGCCACCACGCTCATCATCATCGCCGTGGAGATCAGCGCGGACGTGCGGCCGACCTCCTCAGCGGGGTAGCGCGCGGCGACACCCCAGAAGACGAGGCCGAACAGCGCGGTCATCCCCGACGTGGCCATCAGCGCGACAGCGTTCAGCTCGAGCCCGCCGGGGAGCGGGATGCGCCGGCCACGCCGACGGTGCTGACCGCCGGGCAGAGGCTCGGCGGACCTGGGCCGGACCGCCATGATCCGAACCGTGGCCTCGAGGTCCGGCCGGCCGGGAGGACCGATGCCACTGCTTTGACTCATGCCAGCTGGACTCTCCGGAACCGTGGCCGCGACCTCTGGCCGCTACTGGTTCCCGACCTCGCCGACACCGCTGCGGCAGGGGCGTACGAGCCTGACTGCGCTGTGGCTACATCGACGAGTTGGCTGTCGTCGAGGAGCACCGCGCGATCGTACAACCCCCCCGAATGACCGGATCATCCTGCTCCGGAGGCTCGTCAGGAGGCGGCGCCCGGCCCGTCGAGCGCCCACACGTTGCACCCGTCGGACTCGCTGGACCGGACCTGCGTCGCGTTCGCGGCGAGCCAGTGCGACAGCGCACCGCCGGCGGGGACGAGATCGTCGTCAGGGGCCACGTAGAACCTCGCGCCCTCCTGCCGGAACTCCGCGAGGCGGGAGGGGTCCTGCTGGTCGGCCGCGAGGCTCCATCCCTTCCGATCGGCGAGGTAGAAGATCACCGGCTCCTGGAAGTTGTTGGTGACGCCGTTCTCCGTGCTCAGGCTGGTCGTGCCGACCACGACGAGCTGGTCGGGCGCGGAGACCGCCGTCAGGCCGTCGGCGCACGTGCCGAAGGTGCCCGTCGTGGACGTCATCGATCCGATGAGGACGTTGACCGACTGCGCGGCGAGCGCGACGACCGCAAGCCCGGAGACGATCGCGAACACGACCGACGACAGCCGCGGGCGCAACCACTCCGCCGCTGCGGCGAGGCCGAGACCGACGCAGATCGCGGCGTAGGGCAGCGAATAGATGTGGTACTGGATTCCCAGGTCGGAGCTGCTGTAGCGGCCGACGGCGAAGTAGTAGAGGACAAGTGCGGCGAGGCCCGCCACCACGGGCGGGAATGCCGCCGTACGTCGGCGCCACAGCCATGCCGCTCCGAGGACGGCCAGCGGGACACCGACCACGCCGTAGATGAAGATCGCCTCGGTCTTGAGGTTGCCGAGGTAGAAGGCGGGGGAGAGCCACAGCTCGAAGCTGCCCCACTTGCTGTCGCCGCCGGAGATCACGCCGAAGGTGTTGCCGTACTCGGCGTGCAACTGCGAGGCGTGCCACAACCACAGCGCCGGTGCCACGAGGGCCGCAACACCGGCCACGTACACGGACGGCCGCCTGAGCCGCGACGGTGCCGCGAGGACCAGCCAGATCCCCATCACCAGGCCGATGTGGAGGGACGTCGGCTTGACCAACGCCGCGACCGAGGTGGCGGCGGCGGCGCCCACCAGCCAGATCCCGCGGTCCTCCTGCACCCAGCGGCAGAACGCGAGCAGCGCCAGGAGGTAGAAGGCCAGCACCGTCGCCTCCGGCATGAAGGCGGTGCCGTAGCGCATGAAGGCCGGGGAGACGGCGAAGGCGACCAGCGCCCAGCGGGCAGCGCCGGTCGGCAGCAGTCGCCGCGCCAGTCCCCAGAAGGCGGCCGTGGCGACCAGCATGAACGCGAGGGAGACCAGCCGGCCCAGCCACTCGTGTTCCCCGAAGACCTGATACAGCGCCGCCGAGAGCCACGGCATGAGTGGGAACTCGGTCTCGACGTACCCGGGCCCGGAGCCGCCCCAGTTGATCTGCGGGAAGAACAGGTTCATCCCGCCCGTCGCGAAGTTCCGTGCGATCGTCGCGGTGTCGGACTGACGCCAGATGTCGCCCGGGTAGGCCATCGGACCGAACGCGCGCACCACCGACAGCACCGTGACGACGGCGACCGCTGCCAGTGCCCACTTGCCGAGCGGCTCCCGTTCGGGCAGCGACGGGGCACGATCGGCGGTATCGGGTAGCTGGACACTTAGCACGTAGGAAGGATCTTCATCCTTCGCTGTGGAGACGCTGAGCGAAGGCTCTGGGCTCTCAGTGCATCTTCAGCTTCGCCCTGGGCCCACCGAGCGACGGCCACGACCCGACGCGGTCCGGCCGGGCCATAGGCTGCGGCGCGCAGAGCCGGCGCCGAACCCGACCGGCCCCGCTGGACGTCCTGGAGCGACGGCCCGGAAAGAAGGAGAGGTGGCTGCGACATGAACACGGATTCGGCCGATGGGGCGTCGACCAGCAAGGCCCGGATCGGTGCGGCGTCGATCCGTCAGGCACTGGCCGGCACGAAGGCGGCCCAGGTCGCGTACGGCTGTGCGGTGACCGGACGTCTCGGCGTCGAGCGGTGGGCTCTCAGCCGACGCCGGCTCGAGTGGGCGCCGGTGGCACGGCGCGGCCGCATCCTCGCCTACCACTCGATCGGAACACCGGCGTGGGGCGTGAACGACGTCCGCCCGCGCGACTTCGAACGGCATCTCCAGTTGGCGGCCGACGACAGCTGGACCTTCGCGACACCGGCCGAGGTGATGGCCGAGCCCGAGAAGCAGCAGTTGGCCATCACGTTCGACGACGGCGTCACGAGCGTTCTGGAGAACGCCGCTCCTGTGCTGCGCCACCACGGCATCCCCGCGACGATGTTCGTGGTCAGCGGGTGGGCCGACGGGAAGCACCCCGACCAGTACCAGCACGTGCTGGACTGGAAGGGCGTCAGCGCGCTCCAGGAGTACGGCATCAGCCTCGCGAGCCACTCCGCGACTCACCCCGACTTCGGGCGGCTCGGAGCGGCAGAGGCGCGCGAGGAACTCGAGGTGTCGCGGCAGCGGATGGAGCAGATGCTCGGCCTGACCGTCGAGGAGTTCGCGATCCCGTTCGGTCAGTCGCGCAACTGGACGGACGCGGCGCGGATCGCTGCCGAGGGTGCCGGGTACAAGGTCGTGTACGCGCAGGCCGTCGAGACCCGACCGGCCGGCACCGTTCCGCGGACGTTCATCACCCGCATCGACATCCCTCGGTTGTTCCGCGCCGCGCTCGCCGGCAGCTACGACCGCTGGGAGGAGTGGTACTGAGCGTCAGGCCACCAGACCTTCTTGAGCCGCCTCGCCCGCCGCAGGCCGATCAGGTAGGTCGCCGGGCCCTGGATCATCCCGAGCGCCTCCTGGAGACGCAGCCCTCGCGGGTACGGCGCCGCCGCGACTGAGTCCTTCGATCCCGTACGGAACTCGGGGCCCAGCACGTGGCGGACGCCGGCGGCTGCCTTCTTCAGAAGAAGGGCGCGTTCCTGCGGTCGCGTGAGCAGCCGCTTGGCGAGCAGTGCGGTCAGCCCTCGCCCGTACCCGCGCATCTGTGCCTGCAGCCCGGCCCCGTCCGCCCGGTGGCGGTGGAAGGAGAACGCCGCCGGCTGGTACACGAGTGTGCCGCGGAGGGTCAGCACGTCCAGGAACAGGTCGAGGTCCTCACCACCGGCGGCGGGGCTTCCCGCGCCGAGTGCCTCGTCGAACTCCCAGCCCGGCGGGAGCGCGCTCTTCCTCAGCGCCATGCTGGCGCCGGTGCCGTAGCTGCCCAGCTCGTACGGGAACAGCGGGGACGAGGTGGGTGACGCGGTGAGGTGGTAGACGCGCCGTTCGGTGCCCCGGCCGAACCCGGCTGCGCACTCGAACCACCACTGCCACAACGACTCGAGCTCGGCGGGCTCGACGAGCCCGGTCACGCAGGTGACCGCAGGATCGGCGAACTCGGCGCTGATGCGGCCGAGCCACGACGGCTGGACCATGACGTCGTCGTCGGTGAACGCGACGATGTCTCCCGTGGCGGCATGCAGACCCCGGTTGCGCGCGTAGGACAGACCGGGGCGATGCTCGGGCACGAGCCGGATGCGCGGCTCGTCGGCGTAGCGCTCGGAGATGAGGTCCGCCGTCCGGGGGTCGCTGGGCGAGTTGTCCACCACCACGATCTCGAAGTCGGGGTGGTCGGACTCCAGCAAGGCGTCGAGGGCGAGCGGGAGAGATGCCGGACGTCCGCGCGTGGCGAGCACGACGCTCGCCCGGGCCTCCGGGATCGCGGAGGGGACCACGGCGCAGGTGCCGGCGAAGCCGAGCAGCAATGCCTCGGGATCGACCTTCGCGCCGGCTGATCCCAGCTCGATGCCGTCGCGGATCAGGTGGGCCCTGAGGTGGTCCTCGAGCTCGGCGCAGATCACCTCGGCGAGTGTTGCCGGTGCGATCCGGTCGGATTCGAAGTCGAGCCAGACCACGCCGATCGGGACGTCGTGCAGCAGCACCAGGACCCGCACCCCGCAGTAGGGAATGCCGCTCTTCGACGGGAGGCGCTTGACCCCGGTCAGCGGTTCGGCGAGGTCGACGGTGACGACCTGGATCGGCTGGAAGGCCCCGTCGGCCGCCGGTGGCGTGCCGGGTTGTGTCCGGCGACCGTCACGGACGGACGTTACCGACATCAGCTGGGCGGGCTTCGATGGTGCGGCAGCGGATTCGGGCAGGGTGCTCATGGCGGATTCCTCGATGGCGGGCCGGACGGTGAGCGAGCCGGACGGGGAGCGGGGGCCGGCGTCGAGCGGGCCGGACGGGGAGCGGTGGACTGGGGACGGACCATCTCGCCGGGCGGGGAGCGAACCGGACGATCTGGCCGGAGAGCGAACGGGGACGACGATCTAGCCGGACGGGGACCGCGCGGGACGGTCCGGAGCTGGGACGGGCGTCGCCGCGCCGCGCCTGCGTACACAGGGAGTGTCCACTACACCCACAGCTCCTTCTTCCGAGTGATACTTGACCATCGTGCCGTATGTGCTTGTGTTGGCATACCGACCGGTTCCGACCTTGCCCTTGTGCCACCGGGGTGACTCCCGATCACTGGGAGTGAAACCCGGCTATCCGGACTTTCGCTGACCGACTGCTCGGCGTTACCGCGGATCGAGTCCTGCCGCGGTCCGGCAGACGATCCCCCGGCGGGGTCGTGCCACAGCCGTTGCATCGCCCGAAATCAGCGGGACAACGATGGAGAGCGACGTCGAGATGCTGCGGTTCAACCTTCCAGCGTGGACAGTCGCGCTATCCGGTGTCGGGGCCATCCCGTCGGGTGCTCAGCCGGTGTGCTGGTCTCCGCTGAAGGGGCACTCCGTCACCTGCGCGGCCCGGCGTTGGAGGCCCCTCATGGCCGTGGGGAGCTCCGCCGGGCCGCGCAGGGGCGCCGGGAAGTTCAGTCGGGCGCGCCGGGAGTCGGCGGGACAGTCGACGCGGAACGTGACCCCGAACCTGTCGACGCGGATGGGCGCCACCGCGTGTGCGCCGTGAAGCACAGCGGGGTCGAGCAGGTGGGCGAGCTGCACCACCTGCTCGGGATGGGCGGTCAGCAGGTGTTCGACGACCCCGTCGCTCTCGGAGGCCAGGGGGTCGGGTTCGGCACGGGCGTAGGCGTCGGGATCGACCGGTTCGCCGTCGAGCCGCAGCTGGGCAACCGTGACCCGAAGCAGCAGGGACGCGTCGGGCCGCAGTACCGTCTCGGCCGGCCGGTCCCAGTAGGCCGCGAGAAGCACCTCGAGCGCGGCGCGGACGTCGTCGGCGACCTCGATGGTGCCGTGCAACGTCACCGAGTCGAGCAGTCGGTCGGGGCCGGGCACCCCGCTCACCAGGGCGCTGCGCACCGTGCCGGGCGTGATCTGATCGGCCACGCGCTCCGCGAGCGGTCCGTTCTCATTCACCTGCAACACGAGGGAGCCATCGACGTCGACCGCGAGGGCGTCGAGTACGACACGCAGATCGGCTCCTACCTCGATCACGGAAGTCACGGCGTGCGACAGCACGGTGCGGGCGCGCTCGGCGGGGTCGGGGCCCGGCTGGACGGCTGGCGAGATCACGCAACTCCTCCGTGAATTAGGATCGCCTAACCTTAGCTTCCCGCCGTGAGATCGCAAGCGTCGCGCTCCGCGCGGGTCGTGCCCGCGTCGGTTGGCCTACTGCTCCACCTCCGAGTACATGCTGAGCGTATTTCCGTCGGGATCTGAGAAGTCGAAGTAGTCCACCGCGCCCGGCACGTGCTCGAGCGGGCCGACGGCCACCCCCAGGGCCTCCAGGCGCTCCCGCTCCCGGCTCGCGTCCGCGACACCGAACCGCGTCACGACCTCGGCGCCGGAGCGAACGGTGGAGTCCTTGCCGAGCTGTAGCCAGATCGGACCGACGCGAAACTCCACGACTCCCTCGACGGGCTCGAGATCGGGTTCGGCGAGTTCCAGAACCCGTTGGTACCACTCCACCGACCTCTGCAGGTCGCTGACGGGAAGACCCACGGCCGCACCGGAAACGTCCATACCGGACATACTGTCGGGAGAAACGCGGATGGCGAAAGCATCCCGATGGGCGTGACGACGGTCAGCGCGGCGACGAGCTGCCACGCGCGGGTAGCCGGCCCCGTCCGCTGCGCCCCGTGACCTTCCCTCCCGAGACGACGATCTCCCCGCGGCTCAGGACGTCTCGTGGCCAGCCGCGCACGGAGGTGCCGTCGTAGGGGGAGTAGCCGGCACGGCTCTCCCCGCGACTCCCGTCGACGACCCGCGTCTCGTCGGGGTCCCAGATCACGAGGTCGGCGTCGGACCCCGGAGCGATCGTTCCCTTGCGGGGATACAGGCCGAAGAGGCGGGCCGGGTTGGTTGCGGTGAGCTCGACGAAGCGCGCCAACGAGATGCGGCCGGTGAGCACGCCTTCCGAGAAGAGCATGGGTCGCACGGTCTCGAGGTCGGCGACACCGGGCCGGAGCCGCTCCAACGAGGTGCCTGCCTCGAGCTTCTGTTCGAGCGTCCAGGGAGCGTGGTCGGTCGCCACGGTGTCGACGGTGCCGAACCGCAGGCCGGCCCAGAGGGCGTCGACGTCGTCGTGGCGCCGCAGCGGTGGCTGGCCGATGTACTTCGCGCCGTCCTCCCGCTGCAGCAGCTCCTCGGTGAGGTAGAGGTAGAGCGGCCGCGTCTCGACGTAGACGGGCACGCCGCGGGCGCGGGCGGCGGAGCAGGCGGTGAGGGCCCGCCTGCTGGAGAGGTGCACGACGTAGATGGGCGTGTTCGAGACCTCGGCGAAGGCGATGAGCTGGGCGACCGCGGCCTCCTCCGCCGCGTCGGGGCGCGACTCACCGAAGTGGCGGAAGTCCGCCAGCCCGCGTTCGAACAGCGACGCCGTGCAGTGCCCGATCAGCTCGTCGTCCTCGCAGTGGACCAGGGTGAGGAACCCGCGGCTGCCGGCCTCTGCCATGAAGCGGTAGTACTGGCGGCGCCGGGTCTGGAAGGCGCCGAGCGTGGCGAAGACCTTGATGCTGGTCTGGCCCAGCTCCTGGAGCGCCGTCAGCTCGCCGGGATCGAGGTGTTGTTCTTCGGTCACCACGGGGTGCAGGAGGACATCGACGACGGCCTGAGCGCGCACGTCCTCGGCCACCCGCCGGCACGCATCGGCCAGTGCCTCGCCGGGGCGAGGGAAGGTGATGTTTCCGACCGTGGTGACCCCGCCCGCGGCGGCTGCCCTGGTGCCGCTCTCGAAATCGTCGACCCACGGGTACGAGCCGTCGGCCAGCTCGGCGGGCGAGAGGTGGACGTGCGCGTCGATCCCGCCGGGGAGCACCAGGCACCCCTGCGCGTCGATCACGTGGGGAGCATCGATCGAGGAGGACGAGATGGCGGTGACGATCCCGCCGGTGATCGCGATGTCCGCGCGAACCACCGAGCCGTCGATGACGACCTCGCCGCCTCGGATCGTGGTGTCAGCGCTCGTTGCCGTGCTCATCGCCGTTACCTTTCTCCTTCGGTGCTGCCATCGCCCGGGTCAGGGCCGGACCGCCGCGCCTGCCTCCTCGGCCGCCGCGGCGCGCGCCGGTACCGAGATGGGCTCGGCGGCCGCGCGCGCCCACTCGAACCGCGTGGCGAGCAGTCGTGTGATCAACACGAACACCAGCCCGGTCAGGATCGGGGTGACGAGACACCGCAGCACCGTCTCCGGGAGGAGGAAGTACAGGCCTGCTCCGATTGCGGTCGACAGGACCGCCACCGGGTTGGTGCCGCGCAGATACCAGTACCGGCCCCCGCGTACGAAGAGCTGGGGTACGTCGATGCGCCACCGCTTGACCACGACGTAGTCAGCGACCAGCACTCCCGCGATCGGGGCGAACAGACAACCGATGGCCACACCGGAGATGGTGTTGAACCCGTCGATGATGGCGGGGAACGCGGAGATGGCGACGCCGATGGCGCTCGCGACCAAGGTGGACCAGAACCGTCCCAGCCTCGGGATCATGTTCACGATCGCGAGGCCGCCCGTATAGAGGTTCAGGACGTTGATCGTCCAGTTGTCGAGTACCACCACGATCAGGAGCGCGACGAACACCACGCCCGACGTGGTGATCCCCGAGATCACGTCGAAGGGGTTGGAGACCGTGCCGAGCGTGGCCGCCGCTCCGTACGCCCCGAGCACCGCCGACAGCAGCGCCCCGAGGATCGCAGCCGCCATCGTGCCGATCCACATGTCGGCACGCGTGCGGGAGTAGCGGCAGAAGTCGGCCGCGTCGGTCACCATCGTCAGCCATGCCGCAGCCACGGAATTCGCCCACACGGCGATCCCTACCCAGCCCAGCGTCGACGAGCCGTTGAACGAGAAGACCTCGCTGGGGTGAAAGCCTGGAGCGTCATGCGATACGAGCAGGTACAGCGAGAATCCGAGGACGACGATCTTCAGTGGTAATGCAATGCGCGAAAGGTGTTTCAGCGGGCCGTAGCCCATGGTGGCGATGAGCACTTGGAAGGCGGCGAAAACGAGGCTCGTCGGCACGAGGGGGAGCGAAATTTCCAGCCATGCATGAAGGACCGCGACGATCGCCAATGCGCCGGCGATCGTCTGGAAGGCGAACTGGAATGTCGTGACGGCCACCCGCAGCAGGGACGCTATCCAGCGAGACCCGATCACTCCATACGTCATCCGGGTGCTCACCTGGCCCGGGACGCCGTAGTCGACGCCGATCGTCGCCACGATGACGTAGGGCACGAACGCCACGGCGATGCCCAGTGTGACAGCGATGACCGCGCCCCAGAACGACAGTCCGCCGGCCACGGCGAGACCGCCGATCAGAATCATCCCGGGGTTCACCAGGAAGTTGAATACGATCGAGAATATATCGCCCCAGTGGGTGGTGCGCGCTTCTTCCGGAACCGGTTCGATTCCGCGTTGTTCCACGCCTCGGGGCTGGCGGAATCGCGGCCGCAACGACTCCTCGAAACGATCGGCGTTCACCATCGAAGACCTCCGGGCGAGTCGGCTGTTGCGCCGGTCGGACTCGTTCTCAGAAGGGCTCCCGGGGAGCCGATTGTCTTCGTTACCCTTGGTCAACTACATCGAGCTGGTCAAGGATCTCGGGTGAAATGCCTGAATTGTCCGTTGAACTACGACAGCGGCTCGAGGGCGTGCAGCCGTGGCAGCACGTCCTTTCCGATGCGCTCGAACGATCGCAGCATCAGTGCGTGGTCACCCACGATGTGCCGTACGAGGGCGTGGTCGAAGCCGATGGCGCGGTACTCCTCGAGCTGCTGCACCACCGACTCGGCAGATCCGACGAGCAGCCGATCCATTCCTCCGCCGCGGTAGCCCTCGGCGAGGATCCGATTCACCACGCTTTCCGCCTCGTGGTCGGATTCACCGACGTAGATGTCACGGCGAAGCACGGGCAGCGGCGTGCGTCCATGGCGGACGGCCGACTCCCGATATGCGTCGAGCTGCTCCACGAGCTCCGCGCGGGTTGCGTTCTGGCCGGCCAGCCATCCGTCCCCGAGCCGTCCGGCCCGCTCCGCGGCGGCACGCACCGTGCCTGCCAGCCAGAGCGAGACGGGTACACGCGGTAGCGGCCCGGTCTGCACGTGGTTCAGCCGGTGGTAGCGGCCCTCCATGGTCACCGGCTCGCCGGTCAGCAGGGCCCGCAGTGCGGTGACGAACTCCTCGGTGCGGCCCACGCGGGTGTGCTCGGTCATGCCGAAGGCGGCGAACCGGCTCTTGCCTTGTCCGAGCGCCAGCGTGACCACGAGTGGCGCTTCGGAGAATGCGGCGATCGTGCCGATCTGCTCCGCGATCAGGATCGGATCGTAGAACGGGGCCAGCAGCACCGCTCCGAGCGTCATGTTTCCGGTTGCGGGCATCAGGCGTGCGAGCGTCGGCACCGGGGAGAAAGCATTGGCGTAAGCCGGCGGAACGGCATGACTGTCGCCGACGACCAACATGTCGAGACCGGCATCGTGGGCCGCGGCTGCGACAGCGAGCAGGTTCGTGGCCTGTTCGCGGGTGGACATCGCCCCCATCGGCCGTTCGATGAAGCCGCCGGGCGGTAATGCCGCAAGTGCGGCCCGAAAATGCTCGAACGTCTCCGGCGACGTGGGAAAGACGAACCGGAGAGATGTTCCGAGCTTCATCGAAGCCCCCTGGGCGGCAGATTCGTGTCCACGGAAGATATCCATATGTTTTTGGTGCTGCAATGTGACCGGCGTCACGACGATGTGTTCGGCGGTGCATGGTCGCGCGGAGTCGGTCGTCGCCGACCGGTCGGCACGCGGGTCCGACAACTCAGGTCGCCAACAATTTCGGGGGGTTCCGGTGTTATGGGTGGTGCTGCCTGACAAGCCGGTTCCCGAACGCTCAGCTTAAGACGATGTTGACTGCTGATGCCTTGTCGTGCTCCCGTCGATTCTGCGACGGTGAGATCATGAACCGTCAATGGGAAGTGCCCGCCTATGACTACCTTGTCGTGGGAGCCGGAACGGCCGGTTGCGTGCTCGCTTCCCGATTGTCGGAGAACGAGGACACTCGGGTTCTCCTACTCGAGGCGGGTGGGCGGGAACCGTCGGAGGGGATGGCGGCTCCGGCGTCCTGGTTCAGCCTGCTCGGGAGCTCGGCCGACTGGGCCACCACGTCCGTCGTTCAAGATTTCACCGGTGGGCCGCACCTGTTGTCGCGGGGCCGCTGCCTCGGCGGATCATCGAGCATCAACGGAATGAACTTCCTGCGCGGGCATCGCTCGAGCTACGACGCATGGGAGGCCTCTGGGGCCACAGGGTGGCAGTTCGCCGACCTCCTTCCCTACTTCCGGCGCACCGAGCGCGCCGAGAAGCGTGATCCTCAGACCCGGGGCACGGACGGGCCGATGACCGTGTCCGTGTCGGCCGAGCGCAATCCGGTTCTCGCCGCATGCGTCGCAGCCGCTGCCCAGGTGGGGCACCCGCCGGCCGACGACGTGAGCAGCGGGCTGGAGGAGGGGTTCGGCTGGTGCGACAACACCATTGTGGACGGGGCCCGGCAGAGCGTTGCCGACGCCTACCTGCGGCCGGTGCTTGATCGGCCGAATCTGGACGTCGTCACCGACGCCCTGGTGCATCGGCTCCGGCTGGAAGGCGGTCGGTGCACCGGGGTCGACTACTCGGTCGGCAACACGATGATCTCCGTGGAGTGCTCCCGGGAGGTGGTGCTCACCGCGGGGACGATCGGTTCGGCGCAGCTGTTGCTGCTCTCGGGTATCGGGCAGGCGGACCATCTCCGGGAGGTCGGCGTCGACGTCGTGCACGACCTGCCCGGGGTCGGCGCGAACCTGCACGACCACCCGTTGGCGATGGTGACCTACAGCGCGAAGCGCCCGGTGCCGGAGATTCCCGGCAACCCACCGAGTGAGGCGCTCGGACTGGTGCGCAGCGCTCTCGCTCTCGATGCCCCCGATCTGCAGATCCTGTTCGTCAGCGTGCCCATCCGTCCCCCTGTCCTCGCCGGGCCTGCCGTCGGCTACACGATCGCCTTCTCCGCGATCACCCCGCACAGCCGTGGGTCGCTCCGGCTGACGAGCGCGGATGCCACGGTGGCGCCACTGGTGGATCCGAACTACCTCGCCGACGATCACGACGTCGCGACGATGATCGACGGCCTGCGGCTCGCCCGCGAGATCGGAAGCGCTGCGTGTCTCGCGCCTTGGCGTGGTGAAGAGGTGCCTGCCGGTCCGGATGCCGGCGACCTCGCTGCTGTGCACTCCTATCTGGCGGCGAGCCTGATGCCCTACTTCCACTACGTCGGGACCTGCCGGATGGGCGTCGACGAGATGGCCGTCGTCGATCCGCAGCTTCGCGTGCGCGGGATCGACGGGCTCCGGGTCGCCGACGCGTCGGTGATGCCGTCGATCGTCTCCGCCAACACCAACGCCACGGTCTGCGCCATCGCCGAACGAGCGGTCGACCTGATCACCGGTGCGGAGTGACCGCGAAGCCGGTGTGGTCCGGTCAGGGTGGGGGAACCCCCGTTCCTGCGCATGCCGCCATGATCAGCGTATATACGGGTTGCACCCGTCGACGCGCGGAGTCGGGCGTCGACGACCAGACCACTCAGGAGCGTGCATGACCAGTTCCGGGACTCCCGCGCCCACCGTCTCGGCGGCGCGGTTGCGTCGCGACCTCGAGCATGTCGCCGGGTACGGCGCCACGGCGAGCGGCGGCGTCAGCCGAACGAGCTTCTCCGAGGCTGATCGGCAGGTGCGGGCCTGGCTCGTCAACGAGTGCGAGCAGGCCGGGCTGGCGCTGCGCACCGACGGCATCGGCAATGTCTTCATACGGCTGGAGGCTCGGGACGCGGCCGCCGGCACGCCCCCGGTCTGGGCGGGCTCGCATCTGGACAGCGTGCCCGAAGGGGGCCGCTTCGACGGTGCGCTCGGATCGCTGGCCGCGCTGGAGGTGGTGCGCCGCCTGGCCGAGGAGGACGTGCCCCTGCGACGACCGGTCGAGGCCGTGATCTTCGCCGACGAGGAAGGCAGCTACCACCACCTGCTCGGCTCGACGGCGGTGGCGCACGGCTTCGCAGCGGACGAGCTCGCCCGCCTGCGCGGGCGCGACGGCGATCTGCTCGTCGACGCGCTGGAGGGCATGGGCTGGGACCCCGGCGCGGCGACCCGGACGGCGGTGCGCCCCGGGGACGTCCACGCCTACGTCGAACTGCACATCGAGCAGGGCTCGGTGCTCGAATCAGCCGGAGCCGGGATCGGGGTGGTCACGGCGATCGTGGGGATGGGAGGCGGCCACCTCGAGTTCCGTGGCCGCCAGGACCACGCCGGCACCACACCGATGCCGCTGCGGCGCGACGCGCTGCGCGGCGCCGGTGATCTGCTGGTACGCCTGCCGGAGGCGGCCCGGTCGGTGAGCGAGACCGCCGTCGCCACGTGCGGCATCCTCCACGTCGAGCCCGGCGGGGCGAATGTCGTGCCGGGCCTCGCCCGCGTCCAACTGGACTTCCGCGACTCCGATCGCACGCGGATCCTCGAGTTGGAGGAGGCCATCGTGGCCGCGGCGCGTGACGTCGCCGACCGCCATGGCCTGGAGGTGAGCTACACCCGCGAGAGCATCACGGACCCGGTGCCCCTGAACCCGCGGATGCAGGATCTCGTGGCGACGGTGGCGGCCGACCAGGGCATGAAGACGCTGAGCCTGCCGTCCGGTGCCGGGCACGATGCACAGAACGTGGCGAAGCTCGCCCCCACAGGCATGATCTTCGTGCCCAGCGTCGACGGGCGAAGCCACTCACCGGCCGAGTTGACCACCTGGGAGGACGTCGAGGCCGGGGCGAACGTGCTCCTGGCGACGGTCCACGCGCTCGCCACCGAGTAGCTTCCCGCCCGCGACCGAGCCCCGGCCGCCACCGTGAGGCGGCCCGGGCTCGGCGGAGATGTGTACGGCGAGGCAGCGCCCTGCCCCGGCGTGTCAGCGTCCGGTCGTCCCCTGCGGTCGCGCCTGCTCGGCCACAGGTGCGATGTCGATCTTCAGCTCGCCGAGCGCGTCGATGCAGATCGCTACCCGCAGGGTCTCATGGGGGGCGAGGATGACAGGCAGATCTGCGCTGATCAGGGGGAAGCAGCGAACCCTCAGCAGATGGGGGCCTGCCTCCACCGGCACGCGGGTCGTCGCACCGAGATGAAGATCCGCGGCCCGTTCGTCATCGACGTACACGTGCAGCCGCCGTCCCGCGCCCGCCGTCAGTCCCAGAGGCCGGTACAGGACGAATTCAGCTGTCCGCTCCCTGGATGGAGCAGAGTCGGCACACATGGAAGTCACCTCTCGGACCGTCACGCGCGTTCTCGCGCTCCCGACAGCGTCTCGCCGTCGGCAGCGTCTGAGTACCTGCCCTGACGTCGTCCAAACGCATCCGGCCCGAAACGTGACGACGTGGTGCTACCACGGCCTGGTCGGATCCCGGTGGGTGCCGGCGATCACGCGCAGCGCCTTGCGTCTTCTCCCGCGCCGTTCGCGGAGGACAGCACGAGCGCTGAGGACCGCGATGGTCGAGTAGCCGCTGAGCAGCACGGCGAGGAGAACGTGCGAGCTGGTCATGGGTAGCTCCCGTGGTACTGCGGCCAGAGTTCGGCGTGAATCGGCCCGGGGCAGGCCGACATCCACGAGGTGAGGGTGCGTGGCGGGGTGGGGCGCCCGGAAGGCGCATCGGCAGCTTGTTGACGCCCGATGCGAGGATCACTGCGCGTTCTTGACGTCCGATCGGTCCGACAGGAGCGGATCACGAGGGCAAGGCCGCCGGATGCGGGGCGGCGGGCAGGCTGATCACGATGGTGAGCCCACCGCCCGGTGTGTCCTCCGCGGTGATGGTGCCGCCCATTGCCTCCGTGAAGCCGCGCGCCACGCTCAGCCCGAGCCCGAGCCCGCTGTTCCCCCGGTCGCCGAGGCGCTGGAACGGGGCGAACATCCGGTTGAGCCGGTCGGCGGGCACCCCGGGACCGGAGTCGACGACGCGTAGCTCGACCATGTCGGCATACGTGCTGGCCCGTAGCGTGACGGGGGCGCCGCCGCCGTGGCGGAGCGCGTTGTCCACGACGTTGACGACGACCCGTTCGAGCAGGCCAGGGTCGGCGAGCACCGCGGGGAGCCGTTCGTCGATCTCGAGCCCGACGCGCTCCGTCGGCCGGTACGTCGGGTCGAGCCCGCGCATCGCCAGCAGCGCCACCTCGTCGAGCCCGACCGGACGCAGCTCCGGGGCCACGGCGCCGGTCGCGATGCGCGAGGAGTCGAGCAGGTTGTTCACCACCGCGGTGAGCCGGTCGGCCGATTCCTCGATCGTTGCCGCGAGCTCCGAGCTGTCGTCCTCGGACAGCCGGAGATCGCGGTCACGCAAGCTGTTGGCCGACGCCTTGATCGATGCCAGCGGAGTGCGCAGGTCGTGACCGAGGGCGGACAGCAGTGCGCTGCGCAACTCGGTCGCGTCGGCCCGTCGGCGCGCCTCGGCCACTTCGCGCGTGACCTGTTGGTTGCGCAGGGCGAGCAGCGCCTGACCGCCGACCGCTTCGAGCAATCGCTGGTCAGCGGCCGGCAGCGGGGCGCCGCGGCCGACGAGGTGCACGTCGGGTTCGACCGCCACGTCGACGTCGGCCTGCTCAGGGCGCGCGCAGTCCGGCGGTCCGGAACATGCGGACGTCGTCCAGTGCCCGTCCTGCCGTTCGAGGATCGCCACCGTCGTCAGCCCGAACGCCTCGCGCAGCTTGTCCAGCAGCCGCGGGAGCGGCTCGGGGCGGGTGAGCACCGTACGTGAGAGCGACGCGAGCAGCGCCGCCTCGGACCCTGCGGCGGCGGCCTGCTGGGCGCGCCGCGCGGCCCGGTCGACCACGAGCGCCACCAGTACCGCGACCAGAACCATCGCCACCAGGGTGATGACGTTCTCCCGTTCGGCGATCGTGAGCGTGTACAGCGGCGGGGTGAGGAAGAAGTTGAGCAGCAGGGCACCCGCACCGGCCGCGAACAGGGCCGGGCCGAGCCCGCCGACGAGCGCGACGACCACCGTGGCGAGGAAGAACAGCACGACGTCGGTGGACAGACCGAACACACCCTGGCCGAGCATGCCGACCGCGGTTGCGCCCACGGGCAGGACCACGCCGAGTGCCCACCCCGTGGCGCGGCGGGTGAAGGAGACGGCGCTGAACCGGTGGGGCAGCTGGATGCCTCGGCCGGCCTCGGGGTGGTTGACCATGTGGACGTCGATCGGCCCCGATCGCTGCACCACCCGCGCGCCGATGCCCTCGACCAGCAGGCGGGCCACGCGGGACCGGCGGGAGGTGCCCAGCACGAGCTGGGTGGCGTCGACGCCGCGGGCGAAGTCGAGCAGCGCGGCAGGCACGTCGTCGCCGACCACGGTGTGGAACGAGGCCCCGACGTCCTCGGCGAGGCGGCGCAGGTTCGCGAGAGCGCTGACCGGTGCGGTGACCAGCCCGTCGCCGCGCAGGACGTGCACCGCGAACAGTTCGGCCGAGCTGGAACGCTTGGCGATACGGGCGGCCCGACGCAGCACGGTCTCGCTCTCCGGCCCGCCGGTCAGCGCCACCACGACCCGCTCCCGGGTCTCCCAGACGTCGCTCACATGCTGGTCGGTCCGGTAGCGCTGCAGCGCGACCTCGACCTCGTCGGCCACCCACAGCAGGGCCATCTCGCGCAGTGCCGTGAGGTTGCGGGGCTGGAAGTAGTTGGCCATCGCCGCGTCGACCTTCTCGGCCGGGTAGACGTTGCCGTGCGCCAACCGGCGCCGCAGCGCCTCCGGGGTGATGTCCACGAGCTCGACCTGCTCGGCGCGGCGGACGACCTCGTCGGGCACGGTCTCCCGCTGGTGCACGCCGGTGATCCGCTCGATCACGTCGTTGAGCGACTCCAGGTGCTGGATGTTGAGCGTCGTGAGCACGGTGATGCCGGCGTCGAGAATCTCCTCCACGTCCTGCCAGCGTTTCGCGTTCCGCGAACCGGGCGCGTTGGTGTGTGCCAGCTCGTCCACGAGCACGACCTGCGGCGCGCGGGCGAGCACAGCATCGACGTCGAGCTCGGTGAGGACGACGCCGCGGTGCGTGAGCCGGCGGCGGGGGAGTACCTCCAGCCCCTCGATCAGGGCGGCGGTCTTCGAGCGGCCGTGGGGCTCGACCAGACCCACGACGACGACGGTGCCGCGTCCCGCGCGGCGGTGGGCCTCACCGAGCATCGCGTAGGTCTTACCGACGCCGGGCGCCGCCCCGAGGTAGATCCTCAGCTCGCCGCGCGTACCCATGACTTCACCTCGACTGCTCTCTGCTCGCGATCACCTCGCGCCCGATGGCAGCGAAGTCGAGGGTTCGACAGCATGCGACCGCCGCAGTCACCTGGAAAGGAACCTTGACGATTTCCTAACGACGCTGCGGTTTAGGGGCGATCGGCGCAGTGGCGGCTACCCCGCCTGGCCGGTTGAACAGCCGGGGTGAACGAAGTACGTCAAGATTCGGGCGCGCCGGGTCCGAAGCGCGCACGCACTCCGGTTTAGCCGGGGAGTGTGCGGGGAGGCTGCGGTTGTGAGTATTCGACCATCCGGTCCGACCTTGCCGTGGGGCTCGTTGACGGCTGCCCTGGGAGCGGGTCGACGCGTGGACCGGGTCGAGCTGAAGACCATCCTCGACGTCGAGCTCGAACAGGCCCTGTCCGTGCTCGACGTGAGGGTTGAACGGCCGCAGCTCCGGCTCGTCCATTACCTGGACACGCCGGACCTCACGCTGCATCAGCGCGGCATCATCGTGCGGACCCGCGTGACCGACGGCGTCGATGAGGATGTCGTCGTGAAGCTGCGCCACACGGAGCCACAGGTCAAGAGCCGTGTTCGAGGCCTTGCACTGGAGTTGGACGTCCTGCCCGATGTGGCGATCTGGTCGGCGTCGATCAAGCGGCGCCTGCGCCCCGGGACGGTGCTGACGTCGATCGGGCAGCGGCACCCGGCTCGGCGCCTGCTCTCGAGGAGGCAACGCGCGCTCCTTCGCGCCGCTGCCGGCGATGGATTCGACATCGATGATCTGGTGGTCCTCGGTCCGGTGAACGTGGTGCGGCTGACCTCGGGGGAGTTCGAGCATCGCATCGATGTGGAGTCGTGGATCTATCCGGACGGCTCGCACGTCGTCGAGCTGTCGGTGAAATGTCGCCCGACCCGCTCTCACCGAGTAGCCGCAGGCCTGCGCGAGCTCATCGCCGACCGGCGGATCGTGATGTCACGGCAGCAGACGACCAAGACGCAGGTATTGATGCAGCATCTCGCGTCGCGGTAGCAGGCTAGGGGCGGTCGGGGGCGTGAGCCGCTCTGCGTGCCGGAGTGGAGCCGACGGCGTTCAGCTCGCGGCTGCGGGTCTCCGGCGAGAACACCACGGTGACCACCGTGATCGCGATCAGCGCTATCACCCACCAGTAGAAGGCCGCGGTGGCGTCGTGCCGGCCCAGGTAGGCCTGGAGGTAGGGCGCGGTGCCGCCGAATGCTGCGACTGTCAGTGAGTAGGGGATGGCCAGGCCCAGCGCACGGATGCCGGTGGGGAAGAGCTCGGCGAACAGCGCCGGGAGGATGGAGAGCGTGCCCCCGATCAGCACCGTTGCGACGGCCGCTGCCACGAAGAGCTGCCAGGCCTGGCCCTGGATCAGCCCTTGCAGGGGAAAGAGCAACACGGCGGACGAGATCATGCTGACCAGCAGTATCGGACGGCGCCCGACGCGGTCGGCGGCTGCTCCCCACAACGGCAGGCTCATGGTGAACAGCACGGTGGCGGCTGCGGTTGCCCACAGGGCGGCGGCCGGGTTCGTGTGCCGTTGCTCGATGGCGAACGGCAGGACGGCCGCGCTCCATGTGTAGAAGGCCACGGTGACGCCTGCGGTGAGGCCGATCACCTGGAGCAGGAGCACCGGCCGGGCGCCCATCTGCCGCCACGGTGAGGTGCGGCGTCCGGGGCTGGCAGCACTTGTGAAGATCGGCGTTTCGTCCAGTCGTCTGCGCATGACGGTGCCGAACAACCCGAGGACGCCGCCCAGCAGGAACGGGATTCGCCAGCCGAAGGTCATCATGTCGGAGCGACTGAGCAGTGTGGCGAGAACGGCGCCCAGAGCGGTGGCGAAGAGGCCACCCAGCGCGCCGGAGACGTAGTTCAGGCTGGACCAGCGGCCCCGCCGGGACGCCGGCGAGACCTCGGCGAGGTAGGTCTGTGCCGCCGGCAGCTCACCACCCTGGGCGAATCCCTGGATGAGCCTGGCCAGGAGCAGGACGATCGGTGCACCGATGCCGATCGTGGTCGCCGTCGGACTGACCCCGATGATCAGGCTGCCCGCGGCGGCCGTGACGACGGAGAGCGTCATGGCGGGTTGCCGTCCGACCTGGTCGGCCATCCACCCGAAGAAGAGGCCGCCGAAGGGACGGGCGACGAACCCCACGGCGAAGACGGCCAGTGTGCTCAGCAGGTCGCTTCCCGCGTCACCGCTGGCGAAGAACTGTGAGGCGAAGAATACGGAGAATGTGGCGTAGATGCCGAGGTCGTACACCTCGATGGCAATGCCCGCACCGACCGTCGCCAACATTCCGAATCGTCCGAGTGCCGGACTCGCCCGATACCTCGAAACTCCCATGCCGCCATCCCCCTCGGTCCGTCGAACGGTCCCACTCCATCAGGCGGAATAGTCGCTGTCGATGCCGAGGCGCGAGCGCGCAGATATGTCAGTTCGTCCGTTTCCGCTCCGCGGCCATTCGGATCAGTTCCATCCTGGAGTTGATCCCGAGCTTGCCGAAGATGTGCCGAAGGTGGGCGTTGACCGTGTGGGGGGAGATGAACAGCGCTGTGGCCGCCTCGCGGTTGGTCGCGCCTTCGGCGACCAGCCGCAGCACGGCCGACTCGGATGCGGTCAGCTCGGGCCAGGCCGAACGCTCCTCACGCCCTGCCGAGCGCCGCACCCCGTGGGCCCGGAGCTGTTTGCGTACCCGGGCGGCGTCACGGTGGGCGTCCGCACGGAGGTAGAGCGTGAGTGCCCGATCCAGGTGGGAAACGGCCACCTGAGCGTCGGTGGCACCGGAGAGACGGCCGGCGTCCTCCAGCGCCGAGGCGCGCACGAGCGGTCGCGGGTCGTGCTCGTGCAGGAGCGCAGTTTCCACCGCGAGGTCGGTCCGCTGGTCGAGGAGAGCGCGTGCGTGGAGGGCCGAGGCGCGCAGGAACGGGAACGCGGGCCAGGATCGGGCGACTGCCTCCACGTTGTGCACGACCGACTCGGCGTCGCTGCGCCGTTCGGCTCGCAGCAGTAGCGCAACCAGAGCCGGGGCATCGGATGCTGACCGCGGATCACTGACCGGCAGCATGCCGGAGGCCAGCGGGTCGATATCGGCCACGTCGACCGTGCAGGCGCCGGGCCTGTCGGCCGCGTCGTCGAGTCTGGCGCGGAGCACGCGACCCAGGCGGCGGCTCGTCTCGACGGGCGACTCGACGAGACGGAGCGCGAGACGGCGAGCCAGGGCGAGGTCTGCCGCGAGGCCGGTGTGCAGGGCAACCCCGCCCAGCACGTGGGCGATCACGCCCTCGAGAGGGCCGCCCGGAACGGTGTCGTCGCCGTCGATCCCCGCCAACTCCAGCAACGCTTCGGCCTCCGCCTGCGCGTCTCCGAGGCGTCCGGCGGCGAACAGCGCGTGGCTGCGGAGCATGGACCACACACGGGAGTGCGTCGGGATCGCTTCGTCGGTTGCGACCGTGATGCCGTGGTCGATCACCGCGAGGGCATCGTCCAGGCGCAGCGAGCACGTCAGGACGAGGGCCCTCCAGGCAGGCGCCTTGTTGAGCGAGATGCTCGGGAGATCGGTCCGACTGTCCGGCCGCACCGTGTCGTCGACGATCGTCGTCGCTTCATGGAGCGCCCCCCGAGCCATGAGCTGGACCGCCATCGCATGCCGGGCGAGATCCCTCGTGTCCGCATCGACGTCGTTCGCAGTGGCGAGCGCGACTGCGCGCTGGGCCGCGTCCTTCGCCTCGATCCGATCGCCGGTGAGTTCGAGGGAGAAGGAGAGGAGCGCGAGCGCCTCGGTCTCGAGGGTCGGCGGCAGCCCCTGGCGGCGCAGGCAGGAGTGGGCCTGTTCCATGCTGACGACGGGAGCGAAGGCAAGCGCGGCCGCTCCGAGACCGAGTCGTGTCCTCACCTCTGTGGCGGCGTCCGGCAGCTCGCGCGCATGCGTGACCAGCAGCCTCTGCGCCTCTGTGAGGTGCGTTGCACGAAGGAGAAGGTCGATCGTCTCGCCGACGAGCTTCGGGCGGGACGGATCGGATTGCGGCATCAGCTCCAGCGCGCGCTTGCTCAGCGGCACCGCGACCGACGGCGACGAGCGCCCGATCGACCGGCTCGCCTCAGCGAGGAGCTCGACGGCGGCCGAGTCACCGGGAGCCGCAAGCTCCATGACCAGCGGCGCCACCTCGGCCGGTGCAGCACCGTGGCGGACCATCACCTCGACGGCCCGACGTTGCAGCGCGGTGGTGATGGAGCTGGGCAACATCGTCTGCACCGCCTCGCGCACGAGGTCGTGGCGGAAGCCCAGGCGACCTGACTCGTCGACGATCAGGCCGGCTGTGATCGCGTTGCGCAGAACCGGCAACAGATCGGCTGCAGGCCGGTCGAGCATGTCCGCGAGCTCGTCGAGCGAGAACCGGCGGCCCAGGACGGAGGCCATCTGCAGGGCTGTATGGGCCTCGTGCGGCAGCCGGTTGAGATGGTCCTCGATCGATCCGACGAAGCGGCGGGGCAGGGTCGCTCCGGCGAGAGCGACGACGCCGTCGCGCTTCTCCACCAACGACTCGTCGGCTAGCCCTCGCAGCAGCTCGGCGAGCATGAAGGGGTTCCCGTGGACCCGATCCAGGAGATGGAGGAGGGCATTGTCCGGCCGCCCGTTCAGCGTGTCGGCGGCGATGGCGGCAACCGCTGTGGTCGAGAGCGGGCCGAGGGCCATCCGGGAGGTGTCGGGGCTGGTGACGTGGGTGACCCACTCCGCGAGCGATCTCCCGCCTTCGTCCCGGCGGAAGGCCAGCAGCCACAGGATTCTGTGTGAGCTCAGCATCTTCGACAGCCAGGCCACCATTGTCAGCGTGGACTCGTCGGCCCAGTGGAGGTCGTCGAGCGCGATGATCAGCGGACGGAGGATCGCCTCGGCCTCGAGAAGCTGGGTGATCTCCCACAGCAGCCAGAGCCGCTGAGCGGACTCGTGCTCGGCCAGACAATCGCGCAAGGAGCCGAACACGGCCCCCGCGCGGGGAGCCAGGGCGCTGAGCAGCACGCTCAGGGGGACGGTTCGCGACGCCGGGCTGCCTCCGCCGGAGAGGATCTCGATTTCCCTCTCCCGGGCGTCCGCGGCCGCGGCGGCCAGCAGGCTGGTCTTGCCGATGCCGGCCTGGCCGTCGAGGAGGATCACGCCGCCGCGCCCCCGCACGAGCTGGTCGAACGCCCGGCGGAGGGCAGCGAGCTCCGTCTCCCTGCCGTGGAGGACGACCACGGGGGACCGCGATGGAGCTTCGTATGCGTCGGTCCCGGCCATCGCCACCTCCCCTCGGCACTTACGACAAGCGGTCGGCGCCGGTTCATCCGCCCTGGTCGTGCGTCACACACCGGCAGGGCAGCCGGCTCGATGGTGGCGGAGGCGTGCGATGCGCGCGGCTCCCGACGGCTGGCAGCCTCGGTGGTCGTGGTCTCCGGGCTCCCAGAACCGCGACGTGGGCGGTTGACGGGCGGGCAGGGCCGCGGTCTTCCGGTGTAGGTACGACCTCGCGAGGGGTGGGGCCGTACCAGCACCGGTTCACGCTGCAGATGCCGCCGACTCGCCGACGCTCCGGCGGTCGCGGAAGCGGGGCCGATTTTCCGGGTGGGGTGCGCACGGATGCTGCGCGGTGCATCGTCCGCGACCTGATCTTTCGTGCGGGTTGGTCGCGATGTCTGCACGACTGTGACGTGTGGGGCCCGCGGGGGGTGTGGCGGGGCTCCGCGCAGTGGGCAAGGATGGCGGAACCGCCTGAACGGAGGAGGTCGGCAGGTGGACATCAACTGCGACATGGGTGAGGCATTCAGCATCTATCGCTGCGGCGACGACGAGGGCTTGATGCCGTGGATCACCGTCGCCAACGTGGCCTGCGGCTTCCACGCCTCGGATCCGCGCGTGATGCAGCAGACGGTGGCGCTGGCCAAGGAGCACGGCGTCCGGGTCGGAGCCCATCCGTCGTTGCCCGACCGCGAGGGCTTCGGCCGTCGCGAGATGAAGCTGGACCGCGACGAGCTCACCGCGGCCGTCGTCTACCAGGTCGGCGCCTTGTCGGGCTTCCTTCGTGGTCAGGGCATGGAGCTCAACCACATCAAGGCACACGGTGCCTTGTACGGGATGGCGGCGCGCGACCCGGAGGTCGCCGAGGCCCTCGCCGACGCCGCCGACATCTTCGGGGTGCCGCTCATGGGCATGGCGGGCACGGTGCACGAGCAGGTCTGGGGTGCGCGGAGTGCGGGGTTCATCTCCGAGTACTACGCCGACCTCGACTACCGCCCCGACGGCTCGCTCATCATCACGCGCGTGCACCAGCCGTTCGACCCGGCCGCGTCGGCGCGGGGAGCGGTGCGCGCGGTGACCGACGGAGTCGCCACGGCCGTGGACGGCTCCGAGATCCCGGTGCGCGCCGACTGCGTCTGCGTGCACTCCGACACCCCGAACGCCGTGGACGTCGCCAAGGCCGTCCACGAAGCTCTGCGCCCGCACATGTCAGCTTGAGAGGAGCCCCATGGCCCGGCACGAGGTCGTCTCGCCGATCCCCGGCGTGTTCTACCGGAGGCCCGACCCCGACAGCGACCCGTTCGCCGCCGAGGGCCAGACCGTCGGCGCGGACGACACCGTCTGCCTCGTCGAGGTCATGAAGTCCTTCCACCAGGTACCCGCCGGTGCGGCGGGCACGGTCGTGGAGTTCCTGGTGGAGAACGAGGACGTGGTCGACGCCGGCCAGCCGGTCGCGGTCATCGAGGCATCCCCGGACGGACAGGGGTGAAGCGCCTCCTCGTCGCCAACCGCGGCGAGATCGCGGTCCGCATCGTTCGTGCAGCCCGTGACCTGGGTATCTCCACCGTGGCGGTGCACAGCACGGCCGACGCGCAGGCCCCACACGTCCGGCTGGCCGATGCCGCCGTCGAGATCGGACCGCCGCCTGCCGGGAAGAGCTACCTGCTCGCCGACGCCATCCTCGACGCCGCCCGAGAGACCGATGCCGACGCCGTGCACCCCGGCTACGGGTTCCTCTCCGAGCGGGCCTCGTTCGCAGCGGCGGTCGCCGACGCCGGCCTCGCCTTCGTCGGCCCGGCCGCCGCGGTGATCGAGCAGATGGGCGACAAGGTGCGGGCCCGGCAGGTGGCCGCCGCGGCGGGTGTCCCGACGGTTCCCGGCACGCCGGGCGGCGTCGCGGACGTCGACGCCGCGGTCACAGCGGCCGCCGAGATCGGCTATCCGATCATGCTCAAGGCCGCGGCGGGCGGCGGTGGACGTGGCATCCGTGTCGTCACGGACGAGGCGGGGCTGCGCTCGGCGTTCCCCGCCGCGTCGAAGGAGGCGGCCAGCGCATTCGGCGACGGTGCGATGTACCTCGAGCGGTTCCTGCGTCGCGCCCGGCACGTCGAGGTGCAGGTGCTCGGTGACGGACGAGACGTCGTGCACCTGTTCGAGCGCGAGTGCTCGCTCCAGCGCCGCAGGCAGAAGGTCGTGGAGGAGGCCGTCGCCCCCGGTATCGACGACGGCGTGCGGCAGGCCATGACGGCTGCCGCCGTCCGGCTCGCGCGGGAGGTCGGGTACGCCAGCGCGGGCACCGCCGAGTTCCTCGTCGACGACGAGACCGGCGAGTTCTTCTTCATCGAGATGAACACCCGCATCCAGGTGGAACACCCGACCACCGAGCTGATCACCGGCATCGACATCGTGGCCGAGCAGCTCCGGATCGCGGCGGGGGAGCCGCTGCGGTTCGCGCAGGACGCGATCGTCGCGCGCGGCTCGGCGATCGAGTTCCGCGTGTGCGCCGAGGACCCCGAGAAGGACTTCATGCCTTCCCCGGGCAAGATCGAACGCCTCGCGTTGCCGGCAGGGCCCTGGGTGCGCGTCGACACCTGGCTGGAGCCTGGTGGCACGGTTCCGCCCTTCTACGACTCCCTGCTCGCGAAAGTCGTCGTCTGGGGAGAGGACCGGGAGACCGCGATCCGGCGCGGGCGGCGCGCGTTGGGGGAGTTCGCCGTGGACGGCGTGCCGACCACCGCTGCGCTGGGTGCGGAGATCCTCGCCCAGGATTGGTTCGCAGCGGCGGATTTCCACACCGGCGCACTGGAGCACTGGCTGGCCGAACGGAAAGAGGCAGCGACGTGAAAGAGGCGGCGACGTGACGCTGACGGACGTGCAGGCCGCCCGCTACAGCTGGGGCGGCGACGAGTTCGTGTTCGTGGAGCTGGCCGAGGAGATGAGCCTCCAGGCCAACTTCCGGGTCATGGCCATCACGAAGGCATTGCGCGAGAACCACCCCGAGGGCGTGCTGGAGATCTGTCCGGCCAATGCGTCCTACCAGGTTCGCTACGACCCGGACGTGCTCGAGCCACACAAGCTGCTGGGGCTGCTGCAGGAGCTGGAGAAGCAGGTCGGTGACGCGCACGACCTCGCGCTTCCCACCCGGGTCGTCGAGATCCCGGTCTTCTATCGCGACCCGTGGACCACGGAGACGCTCATGCGCTTCCGCGACCGCCACCAGGATCCCGACGCCACCGACATCGAGTACGCCGCACGGATCAACGGCTACTCGTCGGTGGAGGAGTTCATCGATGCCCACGCCGGCTCGCCGTGGTTCGTCTCCATGGTCGGGTTCGTGGCGGGGCTGCCGTTCAAGTTCCAGATGGTGCCCCGGGAGCGGGCGATCATCGTGCCCAAGTACCTGCGCCCGCGTACCGACACCCCGAAACAGACCGTCGGTTACGGCGGGTGCTTCGCCTGCATCTACTCGGTGCGCGGCGCGGGTGGCTACCAGATGTTCGGCATCACCCCGGCACCGATCTACGACCCCACCCAGCAGCTGCCCGACTTCACCGACTTCATGGTCTTCTTCCGACCCGGCGACATCGTGAAGTACACCCCGATCGACCGCGAGCAGTACGACGCGCACGTCGCCGAGGTCGAGGCGGGAACCTTCCGGATCCGGACGGCCCCGGCGGAGTTCGCGCTGCAGGAGTTCCTCGACGACCCCGACGGCTACAACGCCCGGCTGCTGGAGGTGCTGCGGTGATCGAGGTACGCAAGCCCGGCCTGTCCACGACCGTCCAGGACGCCGGCCGTACCGGGTACTACGACGTCGGCATCCCGCCGTCGGGCGCCCTCGACCAGTACGCGCTCCGTGCGGCGAACCTGCTGGTCGGCAACCCGGCCGGTGCCGCGGCGCTGGAGATCGTCTACATGGGGCCGGAGCTGGCGTTCGAGGAGCCTGCCGTCGTCGCGGTGGCGGGCGCGAGCATGACACCACGGGTGAACGGCGAAGACCGGCCGCTGTGGGAGTCGTTCCCCGTGGCCGCGGGCGACGTGCTCGACTTCGGCTACCTGACGGCGGGCGCGCGCGCCTACCTCGCCGTTTCGGGCGGAATCGACGTTCCCCAGGTACTCGGCAGCCGTTCCACCTACGGCCTCGGCGCCCTCGGTGGCTTCGCGGGGCGCCCCCTGCAGACCGGCGACAAGCTCCCCGTCGGCTCGTCGTCCGGCCCGAAGCCCGGCCGCAGCGTGCCGCTCGACCTGCGGCCGTCCTACTCGAAAGACGTCGAGGTCCGCGTGGTGATGGGCCTCTACGACCACCGCCTCACCGCCGCGGGCCGGGAGAGCTTCCTCGGCACCACCTGGACGCTCACACCGGTGGCCGACCGCATCGGCTTCCGCTACAAGGGCGCCGAGCTGGAGACCGTCGAGCGTGAAGCGCCGTTCGGTGCGGGTCAGGACCCGTCCAACATCGTGGACGCGCCGTATCCGATCGGCTCGATCCAGGTGCCCGGCAGCGTCGAGCCGATCATCCTGCATCGCGACGCGGTCTCGGGCGGTGGCTACATGATGGTCGCCACCGTCTTGTCCGGTGACCTCGACATGGTCGCGCAGTCGGCGCCCAACACGCGCACGCGGTTCGTCGCGGTCGACCTGGACGGCGCCCTGGCTGCGCGGGCCGACTACCGAGCCCGCACCGGCCGGTTGGCGGAAGCCCTTTCGCCGAACGCGGGATGAGGCTGCGGTAGGGCGCTCCTACCCACTCGACCGGTGACGTGCGGCGCGCTCGAGAGCAACCGAACCCACGGCCAGCAGGGCGAGGCGAATCCGATTCGCGCCGTACCAGCGGCTCATCAGCGCGTGTCGTTCCTCGGGTCCGATCGGCGGGCCGCCGTCGAGGAGCCTGAGGTTCACGCGCCGAACGAGATACCCGGTCACGGCCGCTCCGGACAGCGAGCAGACCGCAGCCACGAGAAGGGCGACGCGGTCACCGTCGTTGCGTTGCCCGTCGACGAGCGCAGCGATCGTGGAACCGAGCAGGATCGGAGCTGCTGGAAGGTGGTAGCGGGCTGGACTGCCTGAGGCGAGGAGGCCGGCCCGGCCGCGCGCAGAGCTGTCGTGCTCGTCCGCGAGCCGGTCGGGCATCCGCACGACCGCCTCATAGAGGTTCACGAAGAACCACTGTTGGTGCGCGACACGAGCAATGGTCAGCGGCAGCGATCGAACGCGGGCGGACGATCTACGCGCAGAACTCCCCACGTCGTCAGCCTTGCAGAGAAGCCTGGACGCGCCAAAGGATCGGCTCGATCCACGACGCGATCCCTGGTGGCGGCCACCGGCGCGTGACCCGAGCGAGTCACGCCACGAGTCGGGGCCGGGCCTTCTTGCGGCTGACGAGGATGAGGCTGGCACGGCAGGCCGCCAGCACTCGCGCGGTAGCCGCGCTGCTGCCCTGGTTGCAGCGTGGGCAGTGCATGGTCACCGTTCGCGCGAGTTCGTCCACGGCAACGGGCAGCTCCACTGCACAGTCGCGACACCAGCGGTGTCGCGTGACCGGGTTGACGTGTACCGGTGACGAGACGCACTGGTGGATCCACCGACCGTGCACGTGGCATGTGAGCCGGTCGTCGGGGTGGAGCCGGCCGGCGTCCTCGCCCTCGTCCTCCGCGGCCAGCCAGTGTGCCAAGGCATGCTCGGTCGAGCTGCGCACCTGACCCCGGGGTTCCCGCTGGTCCATGCCGCCGACCTCCCCACCACTTCCGACCGACTCCGCGAGGAGCGTGACCGGTTTGTTCCGCGGGACAAGCATCGCGAGCACGCGTATCCCGCGCATCACCGCCAGCGGACGTCGTCGTCGGGTGCTGACGGGAGTCCTCGAGGTGATGCTGGCAGGTATGAGGGGGCCTGATTCGGGTGTCGATTTCTTGCTGATCGCGGGGTAGGTGTCGCCGTTCTCCGCGATGTTCAGCCGGTCGTCCACCCATTGCTGCAGGGGCTGGATGGTCAACGCCGAGCCGAGGACAGATGCGTAGGAGTAGATATGATCACAGACGCATTTACCCCAGCGGGTCGTCGCCGCGCAGCCGGGAGAGCCGACGAACGTCGTGCACGGGTGGTCCGATCCGCTGTCCACCTGACTGAGAAGCTGGAACGTGTGCCCGTGCTGCTCATTGCATCGATCTACTGGGCGCACGACGGCAGCGGACGTTGCATGCCATGACGCCGACCCTTTCCTGTCCGCGCGACCTCACCGCGCTCTGCGAATGTCCGTGTCTCTTGTCGGCCTCAGGATCATGAGGGCCACGAGCGAAAGTGAATAATGACCAAAATGGCGAATACACATGTGATACGACCGATGCGGCTCGACGATATAAGCGCCCGTCGAGCTGTTGATGGAGACGAGTGTTCGTCAGCCGGTGTCTCCTGGCCGAGTTCCGGGCCGAAGCCGGTGCCAGTCTGTTCGAGCCGCCCACTTCCGACCTGGTCGATCGGCTCATCCGCGCCAGCCCGAACTTCCGTGCCGCCTGGGAGGAGCACGATCTCGCCGGGTTCACCCATCCCGTACGCCTGATCCACCACCCGGTCGGCGACCTGCACCTGGAACGCCACCGATTGAGGTTCGCCAATCCGGCAGACCTGCACATGGTGATCTTCACGCCGGTGCGGGCCACGGCCACCTGCGCACTACTGCGTGAGATGGCCGCCGCGGGTGATGGAGGCGGGTGACTGTGCTTACCGCGAAACCGGTGGCTCAGTCGCGGAGGAGCTCCCCGAACCGAGCGCAGCTCTCGTCGATGGCTGTCTGTGCGGCAGGCGAGATGGTTCCCATGTCGAAGAAGCCGTGGATCATCCCGTCGTACAGCCGCAGCTCGGCCTCCACTCCCGCAGCGCGCAGCGCCTTGCCGTAGGCCTCGCCCTCGTCGCGCAGCGGGTCGAACTCCGCGGTGACGATCACCGCAGGCGGCAACCCGGCGAGGTCGGCTGCGTGCAGCGGCGAGAGTCGCGGGTCCTTCGCGTCGTCCCAGGCGCCTGCGTAGTGGCCGTAGAACCAATCCATGCTCGGCTGCTCGAGCATGTAGCCCCTGGCGTTCTGCACCCGCGACGGGTACTCGCCGCCGGCGTCGACGGCCGGGTAGATCAGGAACTGCCCCACCATCGGCGTGCCGTCGGCGTGCAGCTGCTGGGCCACGGCGGCGGCGAGATTGCCCCCCGCACTGTCGCCCGCGACGCCCAGGCGCTCGTTGCCGCCGAGCTCGCCGAGATGCTCGGCGACCCAGCGGGCCGCGGCCACCGCGTCGTCCGCCGCAGCAGGAAAGGGGTGCTCGGGCGCCAGGCGGTAGTCGACCGCGACGACGACGGCCCGGCTGCCCCGGCAGACGTTGCGGGCCATGTTGTCGTGGGTGTCGAGATCGCCGATGACCCAGCCGCCACCGTGGAAGAACGCGACGGTCGGGAACGGGCCCTCACCGTCGGGGCGGTAGATGCGGGCCTTCAGCTCGCCTGCTGCCCCGGGCACCGTGATGTCCTCGGTGCTGCCCACGGGGACCAGATGCTCGGGCTTGCGCGCCCCATGGGTCATCTCCAGGTACTGGGCCCGCCCGGCCTGGGGCGTCCCCTCGTACATGGGAGGAAGGCCTGCCTCGGCGAGCGTGGCGAGCAATGCGGCGATGGGCGGGTCGACCGGCACGGGATCTCCTGTCTTGCAGGTGGGAGCTTGGAGGGTCAGCTGTAGGCGAGAGTGCCGTCGTCGAGGTCGGCGGCGGGGAGCATCTGGCGTTCTTGCGTGTATTCGTGCATGTGGGTCCAGGGCTCGCGGTCGCCCTGCTTGAACATCAGGTGCGCCGAGCGCATGACGTATCCGGCGTTGAAGTTCTCGGGGTCCATCCATGGCAACAGCGGCATGTCCGCGTCCTCGGGCCGCAGGGCCGGCACCGCCACCGTGGCGTTCTTCTCCGCCATGTGGGCGAGCAGCCGGCAGACGAACTCGCTCACCAGATCGGCTCGCAGCGTCCAGCTGGCCCGGAAGTAGCCGAACACGTAGGCCATGTTGGGCACACCGGAGATCATGATCCCGCGGTAGGTGACGCGTTGCGTGAAGTCGACCGGCTCGTCGTCGACGGTGAACGCGATGTTGCCGAAGACGGCCAGGTCGAAGCCGGTGGCCGTGATGACGATGTCGGCCTCGATCTCCTCGCCGGAGGCCAGCCGGATGCCCGTCTCGGTGAACGTCTCGATGGTGTCGGTGGCCACCGACGCCTTCCCCTCGCGCAGAGCGGCGAACAGGTCGCCTTCCGGCACCACGGCAAGGCGCTGCTGCCACGGCCGGTACCTGGGGGTGAAGTGCTTCTCGATGTCGAAGTCCTCGGGCAGGAGCGGGCGCATCTCCTCGATGAGGAACTTGCGTAGCTCGTCGGGTGCCTCGAAGGACAGCCGGGTGATCTCCTCGAGCTGCGCCACGTGGGCGCGTCGCAGGATCTCGTGCGTCCACTCCTCCGGAACGTCCAGTGCCCGCAGCGTGACGGCCAGCTCGTGCGTCTTCGGGCGGGAGATGAAGAACGTCGGGGAGCGCTGCAGCATCGTGACGTGCCCGGCGGTCTCCGCGATCGCCGGGATGAGCGTGGCCGCGGTGGCCCCGGAGCCGATGACCACCACACGCTTGCCGGCGTAGTCCAGGTCGTCCGGCCAGTCCTGCGGGTGTACGACCATGCCCTGGTAGCGGTCCATGCCCGGCCAGTCGGGGGTGTAGCCCTTCTGGTGACGGTAGTAGCCCTGACACATCCATAGGAAGTCGGTGGTCAACCGCAACTGCTCGCCCGTGTCGTCCCGCGTGACCTCGACGGTCCAGCGGCGGTCGGCGGACGACCAGTGCGCGGACGTGACGCGGTGCCGGTAGCGGATGCTGCCCGCCAGGTCGTTCTCGTCGATGACCTCACCGAGATAGGACCGGATCTCGTCGGCCGTCGCGATCGACGGGCCGCGCCAGGGCTTGAACCCGTAGCCGAAGGTGAACAGGTCGCTGTCGGACCGGGCGCCGGGGTAGCGGTGGGTCCACCAGGTGCCGCCGTGGCTCTCCAACGCGTCGAGGAGCACGAACGACCGGTCGGGGAAGCGGTCCTTCACGTGGTAGGCGGCCCCGATGCCGGAGATCCCGGCGCCGACGATGAGGACGTCGACGTGCTCGGTCGCCGTTGCGGTGGCTTCGGGTTCGGTCATCGTCATGCCAGAGCCTCCACTCCACTGTGTGGCCTACATCACTCACGGTACCCACGGTGCTGCCGCGACGACAGAACGCTGCTCCAGTTTGCACGCCAGCGCGATGTGAATCGAATCACGTTCTAGATCAGCATGATTCGTTGCGTCCACTGTGGCTGATCGCGCCATGTGGGCCACCGGCTGAGAGGTGATCGCTGTTCACTTGAGCGTGGTGCGGTCGCCGTAGAGCATGACCTTCGACCGGATCGCAGACGTGAGACCTGGGAGACCCGCATGCCCCGCTTGGAGATCACCATCCCCACCCCCGACGGCGACTGTCCCGCCACCTTGCACGTGCCGGACGGGGGCGGCCCCGCGCCCGCGGTGATCTTCTACGCGGATGCCGGTGGGGTGCGCGAGACCATGCGAGCCATGGCCGACCGCCTCGCCGCGTCCGGCTACGTCACCCTGCTGCCGGACTTCTACTACCGGTCCGGCGACTGGGAGCCGTTCGACCTGGCCACCGTGTTCTCGGACCCGACCGAGAGGGCGCGCCTGATGAAGATGGTGCAGAGCCTGGACGCGGACGCGATCGCCCGTGACGCCGGTGCGTTCCTGGACTTTCTGGGCGGCCGCCCCGAGGTCTCCGGGACGACCGTGGGGACCACCGGGTACTGCATGGGCGGCCGTTCCTCGCTGATCGTGGCCGGACGGCATCCGGAGCGCGTGGCCGCGGCGGCCTCGTTCCACGGCGGCCGGCTCGCCGCCACCGACGATCCGGACAGCCCGTACCTGCTGGCCGACCGCCTCCGCGCTGCGGTGTACGTGGCGGCCGCGCAGAACGACGACTCTTTCCCGGCCGACCAGTTCGAGCGGTTGAAGGGAGCCTTCGAGTCGGTAGGGGTCCGCTACACGATGGAGGAGTACCCGGCCGCCCACGGCTTCGCGGTGCCGGACAACCCCACCCACGACCCGAGCGCCGAGGAACGACACTGGACCGCGCTGACGGACCTGTTCGCAAAGAACCTCCGGGGCTGAGCGTTGCGGAGCCGTAGTGCTGTCGGGCGGGTGCCCACGACAGCACTACGGGTCCACAATTCAGCGGATCTGGGCTCCGTAGACCTTTTCTACCTTCAGCTTCATCAGCACCCTGCGGTCACCCACCATCACTGACCTGTACTCGTCCCAGTTCGGATGCTCGCCTGCGGCCTTGCGGTAGTAGTAGTCCACCAGCGCCTCGACCTCCGGGCCGTGGGGGTCGGTTCCCGGGCCGACGAGTGTGGCCGTGCCGTCGGCGGTGGCCCACGCCCAGCCGTCCGAGCTGGTCACCTCGAGCGCGGCCCGTGGATCCCGGCGCAGGTTCGCGGTCTTGGCACGTCCTTCGGTCATCGACACGTAGATCACGCCGGTGTCCCTGTCGTAGAACGGCGTGACGGGGGAGAGCTGTGGACGACCGTCCGACTTGATGGTGGCGAGGACACCGAGCCGGCTTTCGGCGAGCAGCGTGTGCGGGTCGAATTGCGTGGCGGTCATGCTCGGCAAACCTGAGATCGGATGTCGGCTATTCCTCCGGCGAAATCCGGTGCGGTCGGCGGCTGATCAGGTCGCGCGGGGGACGAACGGCACGGCGGCCTCTGCGGTGTAGTCGAGGAAGGTGAAGGCCTCCTCGACGTACAGCCGGACGGTGGTTTCGGTGTGGCTGAGGAAGCCGACCGAGACATCCTCGACGAGGTGCAGCGCGAAGTCACCCCCGCGGGCGCTCAGCACGAGGGGCGACTCGAGCGCGCGGGCCGGAAGGACGTCGCCGTCGAGGAGCCGGCGAAGGTGTTCCGTGACCGGGAGGCCGTGCTCGGTGCTGGCCGTGACCCGCACCCACTCCTCCTCGCCCAGGAGCAGGGCGTACTTGCCGGCCACACCGGCGTCGCGGAGAAGGGCGAGCGCGCGGGCCACGGCGTCCGGGTAGGCGGTGACCTCGGTCGGCGACGGGACGGTGCGTTCCCGGCTCGTCTCGCGCACGCCGGTGATTCCCGCGGCCGGGTAGCCCTCGACGATGGCGCGGTCCTCGGCGAGCGCGAGAGCGACTGCGGCGTCACTGGCCGCGGTCCAGTCCCCGTCCTGTGCTCCGCGCTCCACGTCGTCGAGGTCGGAACGTTCGAGCTCGAACTCGACGCGCAGTTCCACCACGGGCACCGCCAGCCGTTGCCGTGCGCGGACGGCCCCGCCGGGCGACTCGACCGCCCGCAGGTGCCCGGTGCTGATCGCCGCGGTCGTCGCGTCGGCGTCCACGACGTCGACCACCCGGCGGCAGGCGACGGTGCTGGTGAACGCCTGTGCAACGGCTTCGTCGATCTCCTGCCACGCGCCATCGGAGATCGGGGCCAGGTCGCGATGCAGGTTGTTCACGGCAGTGTCCGTCCTTTGAGGGATCCGATGGTGAGCGACGTCGGCGGCGGCGAGTCCGCGAGCTGATCGAGCAGCGGCACCGACGGTGCGAGGAAGAGCGCCCCCGTGACGGCACGGGAGAAGTCGAGGATGCGGTCGTAGGTGCCGGGAGGGTCGCCGAGGAACATGTTCCGGAGCATCTGCTCGAGCACGTCGGGGTCGGAGGCGTAGCCGATGAAGTACGTGCCGAACTCCCCGGCGGCCGGGCTGCCGAACGGCATGTTGTCGCGAACGATCTTGCGCTCCCGGCCGTCCGCGTCGGTGATCGTGGTGAGCACCTTGTGCGCGCTGGCGGGGGCCACGTCGTCGTCGAGTTCGACGTTGGAGAGCTTCGTCCTGCCGATGACCCGTTCCTGCGCGCCGACGTCCAGCGCGTCCCATGCGTCGAGGTCGTGCAGGTACTTCTGCACCATGACGTAGCTCGATCCCGCGAACACCGGGTCGTCCTCGCCCACGATCGCGGCGCTCGTCGCGGCCTCGCCGGTCGGGTTCTCGGTGCCGTCGACGAAGCCGAGGAGGTCGCGGTTGTCGAAGTAGCGGAACGCCTGCACCTCGTCGACTGCGGTGACGGCGCCGCGCAGCGCCGCGAGGATCTGTGTGCTGAGCTCGAAGCAGAGGTCCTGCCGTCGGGCCCGGACGTGGAAGAGCACGTCGCCGGGGGTGGCGACGGCGTCGTGGCGGTGCCCGCGGATGGCCTGGAACGGGTGGAGCGCGGTCGCAGCGGTGATTCCGAACAGGTCGGGCCACACGCGGGCGCCGAACCCGACCACGCAGGAGAGGCCCGCGTCGAGGTCGCGGAAGCCGACCGTGCGGACCAGGCCGGGCAGGTCGGCGCAGAACTCACGGACGCGGGTGCGGCTCGCCTGATCGGGATTCACCGTCACGACGAGGAACACCGCCGAACGGGACAGCGGCGCGAGCACGGCCTGCGGTTCTGTCATCGAGTTGCCCGCGCCGAGCCCTCGGGGCCGCCGGGCGGGGCGGGGTGCGTGCCCACGCTGACACACCCCTCCAGGTCCGCGATGTGCTCGCTCATCCGATGTCCTCTCTCGGTCCACAGCGGTGGGACGTTCCACAGTGGCCGCAGAAGCGTCCGCCCGACATCGCACGAACGTGCGATCACCAACCACGGGCGGCAGTCCGGCCATCCGCAGCGAAGGCCGCGAAGCTCCAGCACAAGCGGGTCGGGCAGGACTGTCAAGCGCCTCCGATGTGATGTGACCGGTTGCCGCGAGCACCCGTCGGGATCGTCAGTCCTCCTCGCCGATCGCCTCGTCCTCATCCAGGGCCGTCTCCTCGTCAGGCTGCGGTGCGGCAGCCTCCGCAGCGGCGGCGGGTCCGGGCGGAGCGGTTGGCACCGGCGCAACAGCGGCGGCTGCGGTCGGTTCGACACCTGCGACGGGCGCCCCGGCCTCGTCCTGATGTGCTCCGACCCGGCTACCGCCCACGAAAGCGAGGAGCAGCAACCCGGCGCACGCGAGCGGGACGAGGAACTGGGCCGCGCCTCTGGCAGTTCGGTGCCGTGCCGATGTGCCTCGTCCGTCCGCGGGGCGGATGGCACCTCGGCGACCCAGCCGAGCGGCGAGGTGCTGACGGGTGGCGCCGGCCGCTGCCGCCACGATCCGCTCGAGTGGCCCCTGCCCGACCCATCGTCGCCACACCACCGCGAACGCCATCGCGCCCAGCACCATGAGGAGGTAGAGGGCGGCAGGCTGGTCCCGCAGCAGCCCGGTGGCCAGCAGCACCAGGTGAGCGGTGTACAGCGTGAGGGCCATGCTGCCGGCGGCAGCCACCGGCGACAGTGCTCGGGCCACGACGGGCACGCGGGTCAGCAGCAGCGCCGCGCCGAGAACCGCACCGGCAGACCCGAGGGTGTGCAGCAGGTCGACCGGTGTGTGTGAGTGCGGGGCCGGGAGAGCCATGTACCACCACGACACCGGCGACTCGGCTTCGGCAAGGAGAACCTGCGCCTCCCACAGCAGCGTGCCGACATCGGGTGCTCCGACGGAGAGCAAGGCGTCGAGCCCGCCGAGGGGGTGCAACAGCAGCGCGGACGCCGAACGGGCCGCGACGGCAAGGGCGACCCCGCCTCCGAGCAACCACCACCCGACGCGGCGGGAGGTGAGGTCGAGGCGTCCGATCGCGAGCCCTGCGCAGAGGTAGGCCAGGTAGACCAGGAGCGGATACTCGCCGGTGATCAGCAGTTGGACGAGCATCCCGAGCGGATCCTGCACGAGAACGCCGAAGCCGGGGTCGAGTTCGGTGCGGGCATAGGGCAGCCCCAGGGGTGCCGTCGCCACCAGCACGACCGGCCCCAGGACGATCAGACCGGCGGCCACCCCGGCCAGTACCCGCGGGGGAAGGCCGATCAGCGGAATCGCGAGCAGGAACAGCACGGCGTAGAAGGGGAGGATCCCTTCGACGTTGGTGAACGGTGCGAGCGTTCCCAGCGCCAGACCGATCGCGCCGATGAGCAGGGCCCGCACCACGAGCCCGCCCGCTGCGGCTGTCCGCTCAGGTCCCCGCAGAACGTGTCTGCCACCGGAGATGAACGCCACGCCGACACCGGCGATGAGGACGAAGGTGGCCGCGGAGCGCCCGGCAGCGATGACCGTGGCGGTGGTGGGATCGCCCTTCTCGTTGACGACGGCGACGACGTGTGTCGCCAGCATCCCGAACAAGGCGACGCCGCGGGCGACGTCCACCCCGATCACGCGCGACGAGCGCGGCACCGAGTCGGCGGTCGGCAGGCTCGGGCGTGCGACCTGCGTCAATGGGGTCATCGCGGACTCCTCGGTCATCGTGGCGCAGCGGAGATCGGAGCGTCAGGTGGCCCGGTCGCGACTGTCGGATCGCCGGTTCCGGCGGGCTTCTCGGTGGGTAAGCGTCCGTCCTGGGCAGCACTGGGAACCATCGAGCGCTCCCCCCCGACCGCCGGGTGTGAACCCCTGGTTCAGGTAGGGAACGCCCCAGTGGCGGTCAGTGCCGAAGGCCCACGGGCTTCGACGCCCGTCGTGGGTGGGTCTCGCGTGTGGCGATCTGGCACCACAGGCCCGACGCGGCGGTGAGGCCTGCGGCGACGAGGACAGCTGTGCCGAGCGAGGTGAAGGTGGCCGTGATGCCGCCGACCAGCGCGCCGACGGCGTAGCCGAGGTCTCGCCAGAAGCGGTAGCCGCCCAGCGCTGCAGAACGGGCCCGGGGGTCGACGCTGTCGCTGATCGCGGCGAGCAGTGCGGGATAGACCAGGGCGGTGCCGACGCCGAGAAGGAACGAACCGGCGATGCCGGCGAGGAACGCCTCGGAGAGCCCGACGACGATGACGACGAGGCCGATCGCCTGGATCAGCATGCCTGCGACGATCGGCGGTTTGCGTCCGATGCGATCGGCGAGCAGTCCGGTGGCGATCATGCCGGCGGCCCACATGAACGGGTAGACGGCCTTGATGACGCCGACTCCGCTGAGCGAGACACCGGACTCGATGAGCAGGACGGGGAGCAGCACCCAGACGAGCCCGTCGTTGAGATTGTTGACCAGCCCGGCCTGGCTGATCGAGGCGAGGCTGCGGTTGCGCCAGGTGACCTCGGCGAACATCTGCCGCATGCCCGGAGCCGGAGCCGTCTCGTCGGACGGGTGATGCCGGCCTGCCTCGAGACGGGCATGTGCTGCGGTGTCACGGACCAGCGTGATCGACAGGGCGAGCCCGGCAACGGCATAGGCGACGCCGAGAAGTTCGGGAGCGGGTCGCAGGCCGTAGGCGGTGGCGAGGTAGCCGGTGGCCAGGGCGGTGATCGCGACGCCGAGATAACCGGCCGTCTCGTTGATGCCCAGGGCGAGGCCGCGCCGCTGCGGCCCGATGAGATCGATCTTCATGTTGACGGTCATCGACCAGGTCAGGCCCTGGTTGATGCCGAGCAGGATGTTCGCGCCGATCACCCATCCCCAGGACGGGCCGTAGGCGAGCATGAGGGGGACGGGCAGCCCGACGACCCAACCGGCGATGAGCACGGTCTTGCGGGTGTAGCGGCCGACGATCGCGCCGCCGACGAGGTTCGTGATCGCCTTGGTGACACCGAAGGCCACCACGAAGAGCGCGACGGCGAGGTCGCCGAGTCCGAACGCCTGGGATCCGACGAGCGGGGTGACGGTGCGTTCGAGCCCGACCATGCCGCCGACCAGCAGGTTGACCAGCGCGAGCAGCGCGAACTGGGGCAGGTTCTCGCGAAGCCCGAGCCGGACCGGCCCGGCGGTGGCGCGCTCGTTCATGGACCCCGGACGAGATCGCCGCCGGTGGCGTCGGACCAGTCGTCAGGCCCGCCCCTGAGCACGGCCACGTCGTGGTGTCCGGCGCGTTCGAGCAGGCTCGCCGCGCCGGCCGCGCGTTCGCCGTGTCCACACATCACCACGGTCGGCACGTCGGTCAGTTCTGCCGTGATCTGGTCTGCCGTGATGTGGGCGAGTGAGCCGAGTTCGGCGTGCATGGCGCCGGGCAGGTGCCCGGCGGTGAACTCCGCCTCCTGGCGGACGTCGAGCACCCGGTGCTGCTGGTCGACCTCGGCGGGTCCGAGCAGGCGGATACCGGTGGTGGGGAGTCCGGCCGCGGCCCAGGCGTCGGTTCCGCCTGCCAGTTCTCCGACGAGCCGCTCGACGCCGATGTTGAGGGCCTGCCAGATCAGTTCGCCGAGGTCCTGGTCGGGGTTGCGCACCACGACGATGGGGACGTCCGCGGCGACCATCCAGCCCAGCCAGGTCGCGAACTGGGCGCGCAACGGGATCGCCACCGCCCCCTGGATGTGGGCGCGTGCGTAGTCGGCGACGGGCCGGACGTCCACCAGCACCGCACCGGCGGCGCGCCGCTGTCGCACGTCCGGGACCGGGAGCTGGGGGAGCCGGCCTGCCTCGGTGGGGTCCAGCAGTGTGGGCCCGCGCCGATTGACCTCGGCCAGCCGCAGGAAGTACGGGGGGTGGCTGCCCAACGAGCCGAGCAACTGCTCGACGAACCGGTCCTCGTCCTCGATCCGCAGCAGCGGGTTGCTCGCCAGCTCGCGCCCGATCGTGGAGGTCCGCTCGGCGCCCGGCGGCGCGGAGCAGAACGAACCGGCGCCGTGCGTCGGCCACACCGCCGTCGGGTCCGGCAGCCGCGCCAGCCGCTGCAGCGACCGGAACTGGGCGCGGGCCAGCTCGTCGGTCCGTTCGGGCCCGAGCAGGTCGGTGCGGGCTGCCGAGCCCACGATCAGCGACCCGCCGGTGAACACCCCGACCGGGGAGCCGCCGTCGCTGACGAGGTACGAGAGGTGCTCGTCGGTGTGCCCGGGTGTGCCCATGGCCGTCAGCACCAGCCCGCCGAGATCGACCTCGTCGCCGTCCGTCAGGCCGCGGTGGCCGAACTGACGGCCGCCGGCTGCAGAGGCCAACACCTGCGCGCCGTCGTCGTGGGCCAGTTGCCGGGCGCCGGAGAGGAAATCGGCGTGCAGGTGCGTGTCGGCGGCGAACCGGATGCGCAATCCGGCCTTGCCGGTCGCCGCCCGGACCGCACGCAGATCACGCGGCGGATCCACCACCAGCGCGCCGCCGTCGCCGAGGTCCACCACGTAGGTCGAGTTGCCCAACCCGGTATCGACGAGCGGGAGCACCGCATCCGAGGACCCCGTCGCAGCCACCTCGTTCGAATCGCGCATGCGATCACCTCGGGGCGCGGGCGAGGAACGGGAATGCGTAGACGTCGAACGTCTGTTCCTCACGAACCTGCATGCGCAGCACGCCGGGATCGACCGGTGTATCCCCCATCGATGCGCCCACCCCCAAGATCCTCAAACGATGACTTGAGAATGCGCGGCTGTCATCGGCATTGTCAAGTATTCGTTCGAACTTGACAGGAAGGCGTGCCGGGATCGACGATCACGGCATGGGCGACCGCTTGGCGAAGGACGCACTGTTCGCCGCGTTCGCCGAGGTGGCCGCAGCGCTGGGCTCCGGCAGGCGGGCGGAGATCGTGGACCTCCTGGCCCAGGGCGAGCGCTCGGTGGAGGAGATCGCCGGCGAGATCGGCCAGAGCGTCGCCAACACCTCCCACCACCTGCGCACCTTGGCCCGCGCCGGGCTCGTCGACACCCGCAGGGACGGCACGCGCATCTACTACGCGCTGGGCGGCGAGCACGTACAGCACATGTGGGCGGCCGTCCGCGCGGTCGCCGAAGAACGGACGGCCGGGCTGGACCGGCTCGCGCAGGCGTATCTGGGTGACCGCAGCGAGCTCGAGGCCGTGGACCGGGCCACGCTGATCGAGCGGATGAGCCGCGGCGACGTGCTCGTGCTGGACGTCCGCCCGATCGCCGAATACGCCGCGGGCCACATCGCGGGTGCCTGTTCCGCGCCCGTCGACGAGCTGGATCGCCTGCTGCGCAGCCTGCCCGCTGACGTGGAGATCGTCGCCTACTGCCGGGGCCCGTACTGCGTCTACGCGGACGAGGCGGTGCGCGAGTTGCGCAAGCGCGGATTTCGCGCTGCACGACTGGAAGACGGGTTTCCCGAATGGAGACGCGCTGGGCTCCCCGTCGCCGTCGGCCGCTCCTGAGCGGCGCCGAGGGGAGAAGTACGGCCCGCCGCAGGGTGTTCATGCCGCGTTCAGCCGGTGTCGGGGCGGCGCGCGGCACTCTCGTCAGTAGCGATCAGAGCTGGCGGAGTGATGGGGGCGCGCGCTCATGGTGCGGATCGGGACCTGGAACCTCGAGAACTTCTTCCGTCCCGGCGGCCCTGCCGGCCCGACGACACAGGATGCCTACGACGCCAAACTCTCGGCGCTGGCACAGACCATCACCGAGCTGGCACCCGATGTGCTCGCCGTCCAGGAGGTCGGTGAGCCGGCCGCCCTGCAGGATCTGGCCAACAAGCTCGCCGGGTATGCCCACCTGGCCACCGCCGACCCGGACGAGCGCGGGATCCGCGTCGGGTTCCTCTCGAAGCTCGAGCTCCGCGACACCCACCAGGTGACCACGTTCCCTGCGCCGCTGCGCCCCATCCAGGTCGACGACACTGCAGACGCGGTGGACGCGATGGGCCGTCCCGCCCTCGTCAGCACGGTCACCACCGCCGCGGGCACATCCATCACCCTCATCACCTGCCACCTGAAGTCGAAGCTGCTCACGTTCCCCGGCGGCGCCTTCTCCACCCGGGACGAAGGGCTGCGCGCCCGTTACGGCGCTTACGCCCTGGGTCGCCGCGCCGCGGAAGCCGCCACCGTTCGCGATGCGGCCACCCAGCTTCTCGACGGGCAAGGCAAGGAGCGGGCGGTGATGGCGCTGGGTGACCTCAACGACGAGCCCGGTGCCGCCACCACCCAGATCCTCTACGGCCCGCCCGGCTCCGAGATCGGCACTCGTGGCTACGACACCCCGGACCTGGGCGACGGTGCGCGGCTGTGGAACCTCTCCGCGCGCATCCAGCCTGCAGACAACCGCTACTCGCGTATCTACCGCGGTACCAAGGAGCTGATCGACCACGTCCTGGCCAGTCACCTCGTCGCTCATCACGTCGACGACGGTGACCTGACCGCGGGCCCCGCTCCGGACTCCATCGACGACGACCCCAACAGCCGCCGCGACACGCCGGCCTCCGACCACCGCCCGCTCATCGCCACGATCGATCTCTGATCGCCCGGAAGCCTGACGAATCGGTACCTCGTCAGTCGTCGAGCAGCCGCCATGCGGTGAGGGCGAGCCGGGCCCGTGTCAGTCCGGTGGGCTCGGCGAGTTCGATGCCCATGGTCTTTCCGATCTGTTCGAGCCGGCGGGCGACGCTGCTGTGGTGCAGGTGGAGAAGGTCGGCGGCCTGGCGTTGCGAGCCGCTGGCGCAATAGGCGTCCAACGTGTCCAGATCTTCCGAGTTGACGGCCATTCGGGCGATCGCCGCCACGTCCGCGTTGTTCCGCGCGGCGTCCTGAGGCACGTGTGCGAGCAGCGCCAACGCCCCCAGGCCGTCGAAGTGGACGACGGGCTGTCTCGGGGTGGTGAAGCGCAGCGCGATGCGGGCTTCCCGCCACGAGCGGTCGGGGCTCTCGGCGGCGCCGATGCCCGCGCGCACACCCGCCGGAAACCCGGTCGAGTCCGTGGTGGTGGCCAGGAGGACGCCCACGTCGGCAAGCGGTGCCGCTTTCACCGGGCGGGTCGGGCAGACCAGGCGACCGACCTGCTCGAGTGGAAGCTGCGACCGTACGGCGACGACGTGGACGGGAAGGTCGGCGGCGAAACCCAGTAGCCGCAGCGCCCGAGCCCTGGCCGCCTCGTCGCTCTCGGAACTGATCACCAACTCGACGAGAGCCGGGTCGGCCATCGTGGTGCGGGCCGGGCCGTATTTCTCGATGACCGCAGCGGCGGCGATGGCGAGCCGGTCCAGCACGACCTCGTCGAGCGGGCTGGGCGGACCGGGGCGTTCCAGCCACACCGTGCCGATCTCCTCCTCGTCGAGTGTGATCGGTGCGGTGGTGGACGCCGGTGCCGCCGGGGCTGACGTTTCCGTGCCGTCGGGCGAGACGCGGATCGCCCGCCCCGTGCCGCGGAGCCGAATCCCGGCCACGCACTCGGCAAGGCCAGCCGAGGCGCGGGCAAGCGCAGGGAGATCCACCCGTCGGCGCATCAGCGTGTCGTAGAACATCACGACCCGGATCGCGCCTTCGACCTGCGAATCCAGCTGCGACAGCCGTTCGGCCAGTGCCTCCATGGCAGGAGGCTATGCGCCGCCCGGTGCGTGATCCAGGCGATATGCCCGACGGATGGCGGGTGATCTTATGGCGATCGATCACGAGGATTGTCGGCATGGATCCCGAACTGGAAGCATTCATCCCGTTGTTCCCCCGTGCCGACCTGACCGACCCGGTCACGGCGCGTACGAGCTTCGCCGGTCTGGCCGCCGCGGTGCCTGCTCCGGACACCGCGGGCATGGAGATCGAGGACCGCACGGTGCCGGCCGATCCGGGTGTCCCGGTTCGGATCTACCGCCCGCACGGCGCCCAGGCCGCCATCGTCTGGCTGCACGGCGGCGGATTTGTCATGGGTGATGTGGACACCGAGCACCCGTGGGCCGCCCGCATCGCCGGCCTGTCCGGCGTCATGGTGATCTCGGTGGGCTACCGACTGGCTCCCGAGCATCCGTTCCCTGCCGCCCTGGACGACGCCTTCGCCGTGCTGGTCTGGACGGCCGAGCACGCTGCCGAACTCGGCATCGACCCGGATCGGATCGCGGTCGGTGGCCACAGTTCCGGTGCGGGGCTCGCGGCCGCGGTGGCGTTGCGGGCGCGCGACCAGCAAGGACCGCCGATCTGCTTCCAACTGCTCAACCAGCCGGGGCTCGACGACCGGCAGGAGACGTGGTCGGCGCGCACCTTCACCGAGACGCCCTGGCTGACTCGCGACAAGGTCGCCGATGGGTGGCGGCACTACCTGGGCTCCGCGCCCGCATCGCCGTACGCCGCGGCGGCCCGGGCCGACGACCTGTCCGGCCTGCCGCCCGCCCACATCGCCACCGCGGAGTTCTGCCCGAACCGCGACGAAGACATCACCTACGCAGTGCGCCTGCTCCAGGCGGGCGTGTCGGTCGAGTTGCACCAGTGGCCCGGCACCTTCCACGGGTCGCAGGCGATCCTGTCCGCCGAGGTGTCCCAGCGACAGAACGCCGAACTCGCCGCAGCCCTGCGCCGTGCACTGGCCGGGTGAGGTCGCTGGTCACGGTCACCGGGCTACGCACTGCGGCTGACCGGAACATTTGTCCAATCGAGCGGCGCGCACCGGCCACGACAGTGGGCTCATGACAACGCCCCTGGACGACGGCAACGCCCTGTCCTCATCCACCATCGGCGCGGTCGGGTGCCTGGTCGTGCCGAGATCGACGAAGACGAGAGAGCGATGAACGCCACCGACCTTGCCGAGGCGAGGGAGCAGTCCACACCCCCATCGGATTCCCATTCCCTGGCCGCGCAGAGCTTGGGAGCGCTGCTGCGCCCCTATCTTCCGAATCTCGCCGCCGTTGTCATCCTGCAGGTCATCGGTGCTGTCGCGGGGCTGGCGCCATTGCTCGCGGTGGTCGAATTGGGTCGTACCCTGTTGTCGCCCGGCCCGATCGATCACGGTCATGTCTGGTTCGTCGTGATCGCCGGTGTGATCGGCCTGTTCGTCCGGCTGCTGTTCACAGCCGCATCGTCCGGGATCGGCCATCTTCTCGACGGTCAGGCGCAACTGTCCTTCCGCCGGCAACTCGCCGCCCGGCTGGGGCGCGTGCCGATCGGCTGGTTCTCCCGGCGCCGCACGGGCGAGCTGGCGAAGGTCGTGGGCGAGGACGTGAGTGCTGTGCACCCGTTCATCGCCCACACGCCCGGCGAGCTCGTCTCCGCCTTCGTGGTGCCGCTGGTATCGCTGATCTACCTGTTCACCATCGACTGGCGGCTCACGCTGATCACGCTGATTCCGGTGGTGCTGGCAGTGGCGCTGGTCCCCTTGATGATGACTCCGACCCGGCTGCGCGAGCACACCGATTTCGACGGAGCCATGGCACGGATCGCGAGTTCGGTCGTCGAGTTCGTTCAGGGCATCTCGGTGGTCAAGGCGTTCGGCGGAGGTGAGCGCGCCCACCGCAAATTCCGCACGGCCGTGGACGACTTCGTCGGCTCCTTCTACCGAATGGTGCGCGGTCTTTCCGCGATCGCCGCGGGAATGCAGACGGCGCTGTCCCCGCCGTTCGTTCTGCTCGTCGTGCTGATCGGCGGTGCGGCTCTGATCACGACCGGTGGCATGGCCCCGGCCGACCTGCTGCCCTTCCTGCTGCTCGGACTGGGACTGACCGCTCCGGTGGCGGTCCTCGGCCACGGCTTCGACGATCTGCAGGCCGCCCGGCGCGCGGTCGGCCGGATCCGGGACGTGCTCGCGGTGCCCTCGCTGCCGGAGCCCGCGCACCCGATCGCGCCACAGGGTCACCGGGTGGAACTGCGTGACGTTCGATTCGGCTACGTCGCCGATCACGAGGTGCTGCGCGGGATCGACCTGGTGCTCGAGCCGGGCACGGTCACCGCGATCGTCGGGCCGTCGGGAAGCGGAAAGTCCACGCTGGTTCAGCTGTTGCCGCGGTTCTTCGACCCGACCCACGGTTCGATCGCCCTTGGCGGTGTCGATCTGCGCGAGCTCGGCAGCCGGGACCTCTACCGGATGGTGTCCTTCGTCTTCCAGGACGTTCGCCTGCTGCGCGCGTCGGTCGCGGACAACATCGCGCTGGCGGTACCGCATGCCGACCTCGACGACGTGGTTCGCGCCGCCCGGCAGGCGAACATTCATGACCGAATTCTCGAGCTGCCGCGCGGATACGAAACGGTGATCGGTGAGGAGGTCGGGCTGTCCGGCGGCGAGGCGCAGCGGATCTCGATCGCACGCGCACTGCTCGCCGACACACCCGTTCTCGTGCTCGACGAGGCGACCGCCTTCGCCGACCCCGAGACCGAACAGGCGGTACGCCGGGCCTTGGCGACGCTGGAGGGAGACCGGACGGTTCTGGTCATCGCCCATCGTCTGGAGACGGTCGCCGACGCCGACACCGTCGTGATGCTGGAGAACGGGTCGATCGTCGAGCGCGGCAAGCCCGTCGAACTGCTGGCGCAGAACGGAAAGTTCGCCGGGTTCTGGCGATCCCACCGATCGGCGGTCGCCGACGAGATCGAAACCGGCATCGGCGCACTGCAAGGAGACGAGCTCCGATGATTCGAATGCTGCTGCGTGTGCTGGGACACGAGTACGCCCAGCCGGTGCGTCGCACCGTGGCCCTGATGACGACGACCGCGATATTCGAGGGTCTGTCCTATGCATTGCTGGTTCCGGTGCTGCGGGCCCTGTTCGGGAGCAATCCCGCGGATGCGCAGCCCTGGCTGATCGCGTTCGCGGCCGCGGTCGCGGTGTACGCGGTGCTGCGCTATGTCAGCGACCTTTCCGGTTTCCGTGTCGGGACCACTCTGTTGCGTGGCATGTATCAGCGCCTCGGCGATCATCTGGCCCGACTGCCCATCGGCTGGTACAGCGCAGGCCGCGTCGGGAAGGTGTCCGTCCTGGCCAGTACCGGTGTCCTGCAGGCGATGAGCGTGATCGCCCATCTGCTGGCACCGTTGATCTCCGCCGCCGTGACGCCCCTGACGATCGTTGTCGTGATGCTCGCCTTCAACTGGCAGATGGGGCTGGCCGCTCTGGTCGCCGTACCGGTCGTGGCGGCGATCCAGATCTGGACGGGACGCTCGATGGACGCCGCCGATGCCGATCGCGCCGAGCGCGACCATGAGGCCGCCGGACGAGTCATCGAGTATCTCCGGGCCCAGCCGGTGCTGCGAGCCGGCGGCCGGACCGTCGAACGCTTCCGGTTCCTCGACGACTCGTTGCGAGAGGTCCAGCGCGCGTCCCGCCGTTCCACGCTGTCGGCTCTGCCCGGCGTACTGGGCTTGGCGCTCACGGTGCAGGCGGTGTTCACCGTGTTGTTGGTCCTGGGCGCCTACCTCGCACTCGGCGGGAATGTCGGTGCGGCAGAGGTTCTGGCGATCCTGGTGCTGGCCGCTCGCTGCGCGGATCCACTGCTGTCGCTGTCGGATATCGGCGGCCGACTCCGCGGCGCACGTTCGGAGTTGGCGAGGCTCGACATGGTGTTGCGCACCGAGCCGCTGCCGGAGGCTCGCGAACCGATCCAGCCGGTAAGCCATGACCTGGAGTTCGAGTCCGTCGCCTTCCGGCACGGCGACCGCACGGTGATGGACGACGTGTCGTTGTCCGTGCCGGAGGGACAGCGGCTTGCCGTTGTCGGGCCGTCGGGTGCGGGTAAGAGCACATTGCTTCAGTTGCTCGCCCGGTTCTACGACGTGGACGCGGGTGTGGTGCGTGTGGGCGGTGTGGACGTGCGCGCGATCGACACCGAGGTGTTGATGGCGCAGGTCGCGATCGTCTTCCAGGACGTCTATCTCTTCGAGGGCACGATCGAGGAGAACGTGCGTCTCGGCCGTCCCGATGCCGAGGAAGTCGAGGTGCGGGCGGCGGCGGCCGCGGCGCGGTTGGACGAGGTGATCGAGCGACTGCCCGGCGGATGGGCGACGAATGTCGGCGAGGGCGGCGCGCTGTTGTCGGGGGGTGAGCGCCAGCGTGTCTCGATCGCGCGAGCGCTGTTGAAGAATGCGCCCGTCGTGCTGTTGGACGAGGTGACCTCCGCGCTGGATCCGGTGAACGAGTCGGCCGTCCACGACGGTATCGAGCGGCTGATGGCGGGCCGGACGGTGGTGATGGTGGCGCATCGGATGCGGACCGTCCGGCGCGCTGATCGCGTCGTCTTTCTGGATGGCGGTCGGATCGTGGAGGAAGGCACTCACGACGAACTGTTGGGCCGTGGCGGCCGTTACGCCGATTATTGGCGAATTTCCATGACACCAGCGGCCCAGGTCGAAAAGGTTCAGTGACAGCCCTCTACTCGGCGGAGCTCGACCGGCTGCGCTGCGCCGCCGGTCGGGCGAACGTCCCCGGTCTCGGCGAGTCTTCGCCGGATAAGGGTTTGCCTCGCTCGGCTAGCGTCGCTGCTGTCAGTCAGCCCGTTTTCGACGACGTGCCACCGGCACGCAAGAAGAGGCAGCACCGTGGCCAAGGCCGTACTCACCCCGCAGGCGGAGAACTTCCCCGCCTGGTATCAGGACGTCGTTGCTCGCGCCGAGTTGGCCGAGAACGGTCCGGCGCGGGGGACCATGGTGATTCGACCGTGGGGCTACGCGATCTGGGAGCTCATGCAGGCCGACATGGACCGGCGGATCAAGGCGACCGGCGCCCAGAACGCCTCGTTTCCGCTGTTCATCCCTATGAGCTTCCTGGAGAAGGAGAAGCAGCACGTCGAGGGCTTCTCCCCGGAGCTCGCCGTGGTCACCCATGGTGGCGGGGATCAGCTCGCCGAGCCGCTGGTGGTGCGTCCCACCTCCGAGACGGTCATCAACCACTACTTCGCCAAGTGGATCCAGTCCCACCGGGACCTTCCGCTGATGCTCAACCTCTGGAACAACGTGGTCCGGTGGGAGCTGCGGCCACGCCTGTTCCTGCGCACCACCGAGTTCCTGTGGCAGGAGGGGCACACCGCTCATGCCACCTATGAGGACGCGGTCGAGGAAACCGAGCGCATGCTTGAGGTCTACCGGCGGTTCATGGAGGAGTCCTTGGCGATCTCGCTCGTGGTGGGAGAGAAATCGCCCGGTGAGCGCTTCGCCGGTGCCGAGCACACCTTCACCTGCGAGGCGTTGATGCGCGACGGCAAGGCCCTGCAGATGGGGACCAGCCACAACCTCGGCCACAACTTCGCGCGCGCCTTCGACATCCAGTACCTGGACGCGGGCGGCGAGCGTCGCTACGCCGCCACCACCTCGTGGGGAACGTCCACCCGGATGATCGGTGGAATGATCATGGTCCACGGCGACGATCACGGCTTGTGCCTGCCCCCGGCGATCGCGCCGCACCAGGTGGTGGTCATGCAGCTGGATGAGGGGAGCGAGGTCGCCGAGGCGGCCACGCGTGTCGAGGCAGAGTTGCGGGCCGCCGGTGTCCGCGCGCATCTCGACGCCCGCACCCACACCTCGTTCGGACGTCGCTCCGTCGACTGGGAGCTGAAGGGTGTCCCCGTCCGGATCGAGCTGGGTGCGCGGGAGCTTGCCTCCGGCCAGGCCACACTGGTCCGCCGCGACACCCGCAGCAAGAGCTCCGTTCCGCTGGACGGCGCCGCGCGCGCCGCCGCGAGCCTCCTCGACGAGATCCAGCAGGCGCTGTTCGCGGGTTCGCGTGCGTTCCGCGAAGAGCACACCTACCCGGTCACCGACTTCGACGAGTTCACGCAGCGCGTCGGCGACGGAGGGCTGTTCCTCGCCGCCTGGTCCGGCACAGAGGAGTCGGAGCAGGCACTCGGTGAGGCCACCAGCGCCACGATCCGCTGCATCGTCGACGCCGACCCGCCCGCACCCACCTGCCTGATGACGGGCATGCCCGCAAAGCACACGGTGCTCATCGGCCGCGCCTACTGACGTCGACCGCACCCACCTCATGGCCACCGCGCCCATGGCAGAACGTGAGCGCGGTGGCCACCAGATGTGTGCGGTGGCGGTCACGCGGCGGGGGTGTCCACCGCGTTGGTCACCTCGGCCCACGTGTCGAGCTCGTCGAGTCGGGCCTGCAGCGCGGCGCGCATGTCACGGGCCGCGGCGCTGCCGGTGGCCAGGCGCAACGGAGGCTGCTCGGCGTCGACGGCGGCCAGAATGGCGGTGGCGACCCGCTCGGGCGCGTTGAACGCCTCGGCCGGCAGCGCGCCGATCGCCCGCTGTACCTCCCGGACGGTCTGGTCGTAGTCGCTGTCGGTGGCGGCGACGTCGAGGTTGGACAGGAACGCGGTCGCGGTGGGGCCGGGCTCGACGAGGGTGACCTTGATCCCCAGCGGGGCGACCTCGCCGACGAGTGCGTCGGTGAGGCCCTCGACGGCGTACTTGGTGGCGGCGAGCATCCCCACGCCGGGGTGGGCGGTCTGCCCGTAGTACGAGGAGCCCTGCAGCAGGTGACCCGAGCGCTGCTTGCGCAGGACGGGCAGGGTTGCGCGCAGCACGTTGAGCACGCCGAAGACGTTCGTGTCGAAGATCGCGCGGGCCTGGGCGTCGCTGGCTTCCTCGACGGCCCCGAACACGCCGAAGCCGGCGTTGTTGGCGACCACGTCGATCCGGCCGAACCGATCGAGGGTGCGTTGCACCGCCGCGCCCACGGACTCCGCGTCGCGGACGTCGGTGTCGATGAGCAGTACCCGTTCGGCGTGCTCGGTGGCGAGGTCGCTGAACTGCTCGGTGCGGCGGGCCAGCACCGTGACGTTGTCCCCGCGCCCGAGCGCGGCGGTGGTCAGGGCTCGACCGATGCCGGAGGTGGCGCCGGTGATGAACCAGGTGCGGACGGTGGATCGAGTGCCGGTGGCGGCTGCTGTCGAAGTCATGGTTAGGACCGTAAGCGGGTTGCTCGTAACGAACCAGGCATAGTTAGGAGCGTCACTTGTTCAGTTGTAACGGCTAGGCGGTAGCATCGCGGTCTGGTGAGGAGATAACCGTGAAGACCAACAACGATCGCAGCCCGACGGCGCCGCCGCCCTCGGTGGCCCTGGTGTTGGAGTTCGTCAACACCCACGCCGACGCCGGCGGCCGGATCGAACAGTTCGACGACGCGGCCGGGCTACGCGGATGGCTCGACCGGGTCGAGCTCCCCGACGAGCTGCGGGCCGACCGCTGTGACCTGGAGGTGACCGGTGCGGACGCGGCGAGTGCCCGCGAGCTGCGGGACGCACTGGTGACGCTGCTGCTCGCGCACTCCGGGGAAGAAGGCAGCCTCGGCGAGCCGCTCGCCGAGGCCGAGAGCTACCTCCAGCGGGTGGCGAGTCGGTACCCGCTGACGAGCGTGATAGGCGCCGAGGGAGTCACGTTGCAGGCCGAACAGACCGGCGTGCCCGGGGTGCTCGCCTCGGTGCTGGCCGGGATCACCGAGCTCGCCCAATCCGGGGCCTGGTCTCGCGTCAAGGCATGCCGCAACCCGCCGTGTCACTTCGGGTTCTTCGACCGCACCCGCAACTCCTCGGCAGGCTTCTGCAGCCCGGGGTGTGCCTCACAGGCTTCGATGCGCGCCTACCGGCAGCGCAAGAAGAACGCCGCGGCCCGGTAACCGCCCGACCCGCAACACGGCTGTGGCTCAGGCGCCCGCGCCCTGCATCACGCCCGCCGTCAGCTCGGCCGAGCGGAGCCGGTTGTCGATGTCCTGCGAATGGTGCGCGATGATCAGCTCGTCGGCCTGTGTCGACTCGGCGAACTCCTCGAGGAAGCGGCCGACCTGCGGCGCGGTGCCGGCAGCGGTGTACCTCATCATGTTCGCGATCTGCTGCCCGTTGGGCGTCGTCAGAAAGGCGTCGATCTGGGCATCGCTGTAGTCCGGCGTGCCCGGTGCGCGCGAGAGCATCCCCCGCACGCGTGCCCGGCGCACCGTCTCGAACTGCTTCCTGGCGTCGTCCTCGTCGTCAGCGGCGATCACGTTCGCACCGACCATGACGTAGGGCTCGGCGAGCTGCTCCGACGGCTGGAACTCCCGCCGATAGGTGGCGATGGCGTCGAAGAGGGCGTCGGGCGCGAAATGCGAGGCGAAGGCGTACGGCAGGCCCAGTGCGGCAGCGAGCTGGGCTCCGAAGAGCGACGACCCCAGGATGTACAACGGGACGTTCGTCCCGGCCCCGGGCACCGCCTGCACCCCGGGCACGCGTGACTGGCCCTGCAGGTAGCCCTGCAGCTCCACGACGTCCTGGGGGAATCGGTCGGACGACGTCACGTCGCGCCGCATCGCGCGCATGGTCACCTGATCGCTACCCGGAGCACGGCCGAGGCCGAGGTCGATGCGGTCGGGATAGATCGTGGCCAGGGTGCCGAACTGTTCGGCGATCGTCAGCGGAGCGTGGTTCGGCAGCATGACGCCGCCCGCGCCGAGCCGGATCGTGGACGTGTGCGCGGCCACGTACCCGATCAGGACGCTCGTGGCCGACGACGCGATCGTGGGCATGTTGTGGTGCTCGGCGTACCAGACCCGGCGGTAGCCCAGCCGCTCAGCGGCCTGGGCCAGCCTCACGCTCCCCTCGAAGCTCTCCCGCGCCGTATGCCCGGGCGCAACGGGTGCAAGGTCGAGGATGGAGAGCGTCACGGGCATCAGTCGGGCCTTCGATTCGTCGGGAGCGGGGAGAACTCGGATGAGTCGCTTATCAATGAGTAACCCGTGAGAAGCGGGGTTCGTTCCCGTCCGTGCTCCGCTCAGGCTCTGCAGGTCAGGGGCTTCCCACCGTTGTAGGTGACCATGTCGCCAAGAGCGGCGACGACGTCGATCGGCGCGCCGCGCTCCACCCCCGCGAGTTCGGCGTAGGCGCGATGCAGGTTGCCGACGATCCGCTCCGCGTCCGGCCAGTCGGCGAACCGGCCGAGGTCGGTGTCCTGTGCCGCTCGGAGGGGGGTGGCGCCTGCGGCCCGGCCGCGCTCGGCGACGTCGAGCACGAACCGCAGGTAGTCGAGCGTGGCGTCGAGCGGTGCCCGGTCGTGGAAGACGGGACCGTGACCGGGGATCGTCGTGGTGGCACCGAGCGGGTCGACGACGGTCTCCAGGACGTCGATCGCGCCGGCCACCGAGCCCATGAGCAGGAACGGCGTGCCGCCGTTGAAGATCAGGTCGCCGCAGAACAGCGTGGAGCGCTCGGGGAACCAGACCAGCGAGTCGTTGGTGGTGTGCGCGGGCGTGCCGACATGCCGGACTTCCGCGCGCAGGTCGCCGACGTGCAGCGTGACGCCCTCGGTGAAGGTGAGGAACGGTGGATCGAGCGGCAACGAGCCCCAGTCGGGGTTCTCCCAGAACGGCAGCTCACGGGGCGGGCCGAACGCGATCATCTCCTCGCGGGCGCGCTCGTGCGCGACGATCGTGGCGGAGCCGAACAGTGCGTTGCCCCAGGTGTGGTCGCCATGGTGGTGGGTGTTGACCAGCGTGCGGACGGGCGCCGAGGTCACCGAGGAGATGGTGTCGACGAGCGCGCGCGTGCGGCGTTCGGTGGAGCAGGAGTCGACCGCGACCACGCCCTGCGGGCCCACTGCGAACCCCGTGTTGTTGATCCACCAGGTGCCGTCGGGCTGGACGTAGGCGTAGATCCCGTCCGACACCTCCTGCAACTGCGGCGGGGCGGGGACGGTGATGTCGTGCGTCTGGGAGCTCACGTGCTCTCCTTCCGGAGCGGGTGGACGGGTGCTCCCTCGACCACCGCGGCGTCGATCGCGCCGAGCCCGCCGACCTCGAGTCGGACGCGATCGCCCGGCACGAGGTAGGGGTAGGCGTCGGCGCCGTGCACGCGGGAGAGCTCGAGAATGCAACCGGTGCCGACCGTACCGCTGCCGATCAGGTCGCCGGGCACCACGCGCGTGCCACGCGAGGCATAGGCGATCATCTCGCCGAAGGTCCAGTACAGGGCGTCGAGACTGCCGGCGCTGTAGGGCTTCCCGTTGACCGATGCGGTCATCTCGGCGGCTGCGGGAAGTTCGTCCGGGGTGAGCATCCAGGGCCCGCAGCTCGACGCCGAGTCCTTGCCCTTCGCCGGCCCGAGGTTCAGCTTCATCTCCTCGCCCTGCAGGTCGCGGGCGCTCCAGTCGCAGAAGAGCACGTACCCCGCGATGTGCTGGGCGGCGGCGTCCGGCGTGAGGTCCGAACCCTCCCGGCCGATGACGGCGGCCACCTCCAGCTCGTAGTCGAAAGCACAGCTGCCGGGTGAGATCGCGACGGGGTCGTGGGCGCCGCGCAGAGCGGCCGGGTTGGTGAAGTAGAAGACGGGCTGGGAGTACCAGAGCGGGTCGACCTGCAGGCCGATCGCGGCGCTGGCCGTGACGACGTGTTCCTCGAACGCCATGAAGTCGCGGATCGACGGCGGACGCGGGACGGGCGGCAGCAGCGTGACTGTCGCGGGATCGACGCCCGGCTCCCGTAGCGCTGCCTCTGCGGCCTCACGGAGCCGAGTGCCGTCGTCGCCGAGCAGCTCGACGAGGCTCGTGCCCGTCGGCACGGGATGTAGGCGGTCCGCGTGCCAGACGGCGGTTCGGACGACGCCGTCGGCCCCGGCGTAGCTGCTCCAGCGCATCGGGTGCTCCTCGAAGTCGGGATCATGGTGTGGCGTCATGCAAATTGCCACAAGCGTCAGCAAAGTGTCCAGAGGGTCTCTGACTACTCGAAGTGCCTCTGGCAAAATCTCGTCCTTCGGTCATACTGAGGAAGTGAATAGACCGTGCACTGTATCGGCGGTGTCGTGATGGAGACGCTCGTCGACGAAATCGGCCCCGATATCTACCGACTTTCCACCTACGTCGATCAGGCAAACCTCGTATTCAACCAGTACCTGCTGGTCGCCGAGGAGCCGCTGCTGTTCCATTGCGGAGCCCGGCAGCTCTTTCCGCTGGTCCGCTCGGCGGTCGATCGCGTGATCCCGGCCGAGAGTCTGCGGTGGATCAGCTTCGGTCATGTCGAGTCCGACGAATGCGGTTCGATGAACGAGTGGCTGGCGGTGGCGCCCCACGCCGAGGTCATGTACGGGCCTCTCGGCGTCATGTTGTCGCTCAACGATCTCGCCGACAGGCCACCGCGTGTCGTGGCCGACGGCGAGTCGGTCGACCTGGGCGGCAAGAGCGTCAGATGGATCGACACATCGCACGTGCCCCATGGCTGGGAGGCGGGCATCCTGTTCGAGGAACGCAGCGAAACCCTCTTGTGCGGCGATCTCTTCACGGCTTCCGGCAGGCATTCGGCGTTGTCCGATTCGGACATCGTCGAACCTGCGATGGCTGCCGAGGCGAAGTACCACTACACGGCCCTCACCCCGAATACCGCGCCGACCGTCCGACGACTCGCCGACATGGCGCCGTCGACGCTGGCGCTCATGCACGGCCCGGCCTTCTCCGGTGATGCCCCCGGGGCGTTGATGGGGCTGGCGCAGTTCTACGACGAGGAGCTGCACGCTGCGATCGACAGAGCCGGCTGATCAGCCTGGCGGGGTCAGTGCGCGTGTGGGTGGTCGTGACCGCTGGGGCGCTGGGCCAGCGTGTGCGCGCGTGTGGTGACGGCGTCGGCGTGCACGGTGCCGGAGTCGGCGAGTACGTCCTCGAGTGCGGCGAGCCAGTGCTGGTAGTAGCTCCACTGCTTGTCCTCGGCAGGCACGGCCTCCCAGGCGGCGATGTGGGCGATCAGCGCCGACCGGAACCGCGGCCAGGTGAACAGGCCTGCCTGGTGGAGGCTGACGGCCATGCCGAAGGCGCGACTCTCCCACGGTTCGCTGAAGACCAGTTCGCCGTTGGCGCGCGGTGGCGCGGCGGGGCCGTCGACGTCCAGCGGGGCGCTCACGGCGCTTCCACCTTGGCGACGCCGACCATGGCGTCCCGCGTGACGAGCCGGGCGAGCTGTTCCTCGGAGAGGTTCTCGGTGCCGGCAGGTCGTTCGGGCAATACCAGCCAGCGCACCTCGCTGCTGGAGTCGTGGACGGTGATCTGGACGTCGTCGGCGAGGTCGAGGCCCATCTCCGAGAGCACGGTGCGCGGTTCCTTGACGACGCGTGCGCGGTAGGCGGGGTCCTTGTACCAGCTCGGGGGCAGGCCGAGCACCGACCAGGGGTAGCAGGAGCAGAGCGTGCAGACCACGACGTTGTGGATGGTCGGAGTGTTCTCGACGACGACGATGTGCTCGCCCTGGCGTCCGATGAAGCCGAGTTCGTCGATGGCGGCGGTGCTGTCGTCGAGCAGCCGCTGGCGGTAGACCGGGTCGGTCCAGGCCTTCGCGACGACCTTGGCCCCGTTGAGCGGGCCGATGTTGACCTCGTACTCGGTGATGAGACCGTCCATCACGGCCGGGTCGATCAGGCCGCGTTCGGTGAGCAGTTGCTCGAGGGCCTCGGTGCGCAGCGCCGCGGGAACGGGCGCGGTGGTTCCGGTGGTCATGTGGTCTTCTCCAGATAGCTTTCGAAGAGCTCGATGGTGACGTCGAAGGGTTCGGCGTCGTCGCCCCACAACTCGTGGGAGTCGAACCGCACCGTGTAGACGTACTGGGGGTTCTCGCCTCTGAAGTGCGCGTGTGTGTCGGGCAGTAGTGCGCTGGGCTGGATGAGCTGGACGGTTCCGGTGTGCCCGCGGACGTAGCCGGCCAGGCGGGTGTGGCCGGCGGGTGAGATGTTCTTGGCGCGCACCCGCTCACCCACCGCGAAGGCCGGTGGAGTGTCCACGGGGCGCAGCGAGCCCGGGGCCGTGGGTGTGTAGTCGGGTTTGGCGGGCCGGGGGATCGGCGGTTCCTCGACGTGTTCGCCGCGAAGGTTGCGAGCGCGGGCGTCGATCGCGCCCGGCGCAAGGATCGCACTGTCGGTGAGCATCAACTCTGCGGCGTTGAGCCAGCGACCGAAGTAGCCCTGGTCAAGGTAGGCGGAGCGGTTCAGACGCTCGACCGCGTGCCGGAACGCGTCGACGTTGAATCCGGACACCCCCTGTGACAGCAGCGCCAATGCGAACGCCCTGCCCTGCCAGGGCTCGGCGAAGACCGGCTCGTCACGGCCGGGCGGATGAGTCGGCCCCCAGCCCGGGGTGCCCCCCATGTCGGCAATTCCGTCCATAACGCCACCTCTCGACATTTTTGTGAGCCGATGGAATTCACGAGCAGATTCCGTGATATCGAGCGCGTCGGTCATTGTCGCGCAGGCAGGGGGTGAACGCAGGGCGCCTCGTCATGGTCGGCAGGCTCCGGCCGTGAGGGTGGGTTCGTTCACGATGCTGCTGTCGGTCGCGGAGAACCTGTCGGCCCCCCAGATCAGCAGCGCCGCTGCGCTGAGGCCTGCGCCCAGAATGCAGACAGCGGTCCAGCCCCATGCGCTGTAGGCGATGGTTGCCGCGATCGCGCCGCCGCCCGTACCGATGGAGTAATAGACCATGTAACTGCCGATGAGGCGGCTGCTGGAGTTGGGGTCGATCTCCACGATCACGTGTTGGTTGGTGACGTGGATGGCCTGTCCTGCCAGGTCGATGACGACGATTCCGACGATCAGCAGGATCAGGGAGGTCGGAAGCCAGGCGATCAGTGCCCAGGAAGCGAGGAACAGGACGAGGGAGACACCGGTGACCCACTGCGCCAGTCCACGGTCGGCCAAGGTGCCCGCGCGTGCAGCCCCGACTGCTCCCGCGGCGCCGACGAGACCGAACAGGCCCACCTCGGTGGTGGACAGGTTCAACGGGGCCGCCGTCAGCGGTAGCGCCATCGAGCCCCAGAGGGCGCCGAAGCCGCCGAACATGAACAGCGTGATCAGGCTGCGGACGCGGAACACGCGCTCGCGCGCCGTCAGCGTGAACACCGACGTGATCAACCGGTGGTAGGAGATCGGGCTCTTGGTGGTGATCTCCGGTGGCAACTTGCGGGCCACGACGAGCGCGACGGCGAGCATGAGGAGCGCCGAGACCACGTAGACCGAGCGCCAGCCGAAGGGATCGGCGAGCAGCCCGGACACGGTACGGGCGAGCAGGATGCCGATGACGACACCGCTGGTCACGATCCCGACGATGCGGCCCCGGGTCTCAGGGCTGGTCAGCACGGCTGCGTAGGCGACGACGACCTGCACCACGACGGACGCCACCCCGACGATGCCGCTGGCGACGAAGAGCATGGGTGAGCCGGGTGACACCGCCACGGCGACCAGGGCCGCCGCCGCGAACGCGCACTGCGCGACGATGAGCACGCGCCGGTTCATCAGGTCACCGAGCGGCACGATCAGGATCAGACCCAGCAGGTAGCCGACCTGGGTCACCGTCGTGACCAGCCCCAGTCCCGCCGGCCCCACTTCGAGGTCGCGCCCGATCTGATCCAGCAGTGGCTGGGCGTAGTAGACGTTGGCCACGGCCACCCCACATGCCACGGCAAGCAGGACCGCGAGCCCGGTGCTGACCCCGGGTGGTGACTGGCTCGTGGTTGCCGGGGCGCTGGGTGGACTCATGGATCTCCCTCGTGCCTGACCTGGCCGGGATGAGCAGATCGTCACGACCGTCCAAGTGGTAGTAAACTGAAACCAGGCTAGGCCAAGGTGGTTTTGATTCGCAACCAGACTGTGCAGGAGGGCCACCCGGTGAGCGCGAAGACGTGGACGAGCCCGGGGTGTCCGGTGGCGCGGGCGGTCGACATCGTGGGCGACAAGTGGTCGCTGTTGATCATCCGTGACGCCTTCGACGGGATCCGGCGCTTCAGCCAGTTCCAGCGCAACCTGGGAGTGGCGAGGAACATCCTCAGCGGGCGTCTGCAGAACCTGGTGGAGGCCGGTGTGCTGAGCGTGCAGCCGGCGTCCGATGGCAGCAGCTACCGGGAGTACGTGCTGACCGAGAAGGGGCAGGATCTGTTCGATCTCGTGATCAGCCTGCGTCAGTGGGGTCAGGACCACGCCTACGAGCCCGGGGAGCAGCACGCCCGGCTGGTCGACAGATCGACCGACGAGCCGGTGCCGAGGCTCGTCTACACCGCACCCGACGGCTCCCGGGTGCGTGCGGGCGACACGCGGGTGCGCAAAGCCGGCGAATGAGACTCGGAACCGGGCGACTGCGCCGGGCTCCGTTCAGGCCGCCTGTGTGGGTGTCCATTGGTCGGCGCCGAAGACCTCGTAGCGGATCTGTTCGGTGGGCAGGCCGCGTTGGCGCAGGTTGGTGCGGATGGCCTGCATGAAGGGAACGGGCCCGCAGAGGTAGGCCTCGGTGTCGGGGTGCAGAGGGATGGCATCGGCCTCGACGTGGCCGGTGTGGAGCTCGATGCCTTCTGGGGTGGCGTCGTTGCTGGTGGGGTGCGCGTACCAGACGAGGTGGCGGAAGGACCGCAGGCGGGCGCCGCTGCTGATGATGTCGTTGCGCAGAGGGTGGCGGGTGGCGTCATTCTCGGCGTGGACGGCGATGACGTCGCGGGTGGGCTGGGTGCGGGCGATGTGGTCGAGGATGGCGGCGATGGGGGTGATGCCGACGCCGGCGCTGATGAGGACGAGGGGGTTGGTGCCCGGGCGCAGGGTGAGGTCGCCGTAGGGGGCGCTGAGGAGCAGCTGGTCGCCTTCGCGAACGTGGTCGTGCAGGTGGGTGGAGACCAGGCCCTCGGGCGTGTCGGGGGCGGTGGCGCGGGCGCGGCGGACGGTGATGCGCAGGGCCCCGCCCGAGGGGGCTTGGGACAGTGAGTACTGGCGCAGCTGGCGCCCGATACCGGGCAGCTCGACCGCCACGGTCACGTACTGGCCGGGAGTGAAGGCCGGTGCGGGGTGGTCGTCGGCGGGGGTGAGGACGAAGGAGACGGTGTCGTCGGCTTCGTTGCGGCGGTGAGCGACGGTGAACTCGCGCCAGGGCTCGTCGGAGGTGACACCGGCTTCGGCGTAGAGGCGTGCTTCGCGTCCGATGAGGCGGACGGCGAACAGCCAGTACAGCTCGTCCCAGGCCGCGGCGATGTCGGGGGTGACGGCGTCGCCGAGGACGGTGGCGACGGCATTCAGGAGGTATTTGCCGACGATGGTGTATTGCTCGGGGCGGATGCCCAGGGAGGCGTGGCGGTGGGCGATCCGTTCGACCATGACGTCGATGGGCAGGCCTGCGCCGGCGCCGACCTGGGTGGCGGCGAATGCGGCGACGGCGCCGGCGAGGGCTTGGCGTTGGGCGCCGGTGGCTTGGGCACTGCGGGAGAACACCTCGAGCAGTTCGGGTCGTTCGGTGAGCATGGTGTCGTAGAAGACACCGGTGATGGTCTCCAAGTGCTGCTGGACCACGGGCAGGGTGGCCCGGACGATCTCTTCGTTGGCAGGGGACAACATGACTTCCTCCATGAGAGCGCAGGGGTGATCACCGGTTCGCCTCGGGTGTCCGGCGGACCGTTCTGGAACGAGAAGAGGGGTTAGTCGTGGGGGATCAGGTCGGCGATGCAGATCCCGGGTCGGGCGAAGGGCGTGAGCGTGGTGGTGAGGCCGCCGTCGGTGGCGCCCTCGACGGTGGCGTCGAGCAAGCCGCGGTGCACGCCGCAGACCACGCCGGGGTGGCGGCGGGCGACGTCGAGGAACGGGCAGGCGTGTAGTTCGATCCGGCTGCCGGTGGTGGCAGGGACGGCGACGGGTTCGAAGCCCAGTTCGGTGAACAGTGCCACCGCCCGATCCGTCGCCACCGACAACGCCGACGACGACACCGCCGGAGAGGCTGCAGCAGGGGTCGGAGGGTCGGGCACCTCGGGAGCAGCGGGGCCGGCCGCTGTTGTGGCCCACGCGCGTCCGGCCTGCTCCGGGAGGGTGTTGTGCCCGCCCTCCTGCTCTAGTCGTCCGGCCAGGATCTCGGCGAGCAACTGGTAGCCACCGGCCTGCACGCCCGGGGTGACGCTCGCGTACAGCGCCTGCGGGCGTCCCGGGCCCGGGCGGGTCCCGGTGCGCTGCTGGACGAATCCGGCCTCGATCAACACGTTGAGGTGGAACCGGACCGTGTTGACGTGCAGACCGCTGCGTCGGGCCAGCTCCCGTGCGTCCAGCGGGGTCTCGGACTCCCGCAGCACCGCCAGCAACTGGCGCCGGCTGGCCACCGCGAGCGCGTCATGGGCCGTCGGCGGGGCTGGGGGCGTCTGCTCGTTCACGATCTTGAATATAGACGATGGTGGTCGTCTAAACCCTGTGAGGACGGCAACAGCGTCTGCCGAGCGGCTGCGAGGATGTGACCGTGCGCATGTTCGTCGCACTGACGCCGTCGGCCGACGCGGTCACCGAGTTGTGGACCGCGAGCGAGGCCCTGCGCGCTGAGCAGCCGGGGCTGCGATGGGCCCTCCCGGACCAGTGGCACCTCACCCTGGCATTCCTCGGTGAGGTCGGAGAAGTGGCGACGACGGACCTGGCGGAGCGGTTGGGGCGTGTCGCCGCTCGACACCCTCCGCTCGTGTTGTCACTGAGCGGTGCTGGACGTTTCGGGAATCGGGTCCTGTGGATCAGGGTGCGGGGTGACACCGATCGGCTGCGCTGTCTGGCCGCATCCGTGCGGGCGTCGGCCCGGCGTGCTCGATTGTCCGTCGAGGACCGGCCGTATCGGCCACACCTTACGCTGGCCCGGGCGCGGGACGGGGCTGACCTGCAGCCCGCCGTTGCGGCGCTGGGTGGGTTCGAGGGCCGGGCGTGGACCGTCGAGGAGTTGCATCTGGTGTGCAGCCACCTGGGCGCCGGACCGGGCGGCACGGCGCGGCACGAGACCCACGCATCCTGGCCTCTGCAGGGGCGCTGACGCGACGCTCGAAGCCCTCAGCGGGACGCCAGGTCGGTCATCGACCTGCGCATCGTCATGCGTCGTCCGGGCGTCCGGCCGCTGCCTCGGCCTCTCCAGCGCCGCCGCGGGATGCGCTGCGCGCCGACAACGCCAGTTCGTCCCGCAGCGGATCATTGGTCGCGGAGGCACCGCGGCGGGAGGCCGTGACGAAGTAGGCGATGACGAGCAGTACGAAGAACGGAATCCCGACCTTCCAGGCGATCTGCAGGCCGTCGATGAACGCGGTGGAGACGAGTACCGCGCCGAGGAACAGGAACGCGAGGCCGGTGGTGACGGGCGCTCCCCACATGCGAGCGGGGGAGTCAGGTAGTCCGTGCTGTCGGCGCAGCAGCCGGAACCGCGCGTGGGACGCCAGGATCATCATCCATACGACCAACGCACCGAACACCGATATGCCGAAGAGGGCGATGTAGGCGTCGTCTCCCTCGTTGACCGAGATCGCGGCGGCGATCGCGAGGCCGGCCGTGGACAGCACCAGGGCGTTTCGAGGCGCTCCCGATCGGCTGACCTTTCCGAGCGCGGCGGGTGCGTAGCCGTGCCCGGCCAGGCTGTGCAGCATGCGTGTCGTGAGATAGAGGTTGGTGTTGGCGCTCGACAATGCGGCGGTCAGGATCACGAAGTTCATCAGCGAGGCGCCGCCGGGCACCTGGGCGGCGTCGAGTACCCGGACGAACGGGCTGGCGTCGAGACTGCCGCCCTGCGCTGTCTGTGACCACGGCGCGATGGTCAGCACGACGGCGATGGCGAGTACGTAGAAGATGGCGAGCCGGACCACCATCTGACGGGCGGCTCGCGGGACGTCCCGGGTCGGGTTCTCCGCCTCGGCCGCGGTGACGGACACGACCTCGGTGCCGATGAAGCTGAAGACGACGAACACCATCGCGAGGAAGACCCCGCTGAGGCCCATCGGGAAGAACCCGCCGTCGGACGTGAGGTTGTCCACCCCGGTCGCGGGCGCACCCGGCAGCCCGACGGTGATGAGCAGGATGCCGAGCAGGATGAACACGACGATCGCCGAGACCTTGATCATCGACAGCCAGTACTCGAACTCACCGAAGAAGCGCACGGTGGCGGCGTTGACGACGATCAGCGCTACGGAGAACACGACGACGGCGAGCCACAGGGGCACCGTCGGCCACCAGTACTGCACGTAGATCCCGGCGGCGATCACCTCACCGCCCACGGCGATCACCTGAATCGTCCAGTACGTCCAGCGGGTGACGAAGCCGGCCCATCGCCCCAGGTAGGAATGCGCGATGGTGCCGAAAGCCCCGGCCGTGGGGTGCACCGTGACCATCTCGGCCAACGCCCAGGCGATCACCAGCGCAACCAGCGCCACGACGATGAAGGCAATGATCGTCGCTGGTCCCGCCTGCGAGATCGCCAGTGCGGACCCGAGGAAGAGGCCCGTGCCGATCGCTCCTCCGAGCCCGATCATCGTCAGTTGCCGCCCGGTCAGCCGACGATGCAACTGGTGCTCGGTAGCGCCCGTCGTGACGCCGTCGGGCTCAGCCATTGCGTCCTGTTTCCACGGCCGGGCCGTCGTGGACGCGAAGCCGCGGTCGACCGGGAGGCGGTCGGTGTGTGCCGGCCTCGTCGTCCGGTGATCCGTGGTGCGCGGTCGCGGTCATCCGGCTTCTCCTCGCCACCGGGTATGCGGCCCGGCCACCCCACGGACCTTAAGGACGGGTTCAATGAAGGTCAACAATCTTCAAGGGCGTTGACAGTGACAGACGTGGGGCACGCTGTTGATGACGCTCGCGGGCCGACCGGGGGTCGCTTCGGCCCCGTCGGTGCATGAGCCGGATGCGTCGCTCCGCCGGGAAGAAATGGCCTGCGGGATACACAACGTCACCGCGGTGAGCCGGTCCGCGCCATTCGAGTGCGGGGCGGGTCGACCGAACGCGGAATTCGGTCTCGGTCGGTGCCATCGGTGCCGGGTGGCGGTGGATGTCGGCGCCAACGGGTGAATACATCGAAGATCTGTCGATTCTCAGGGTCCTTTCAGTTCTCAGCTTCCATTCAGGAGTTCTTCAATACCGTCCCCGGCCATGTCCACTGCACTCATCACAGGTGGCAATACCGGGCTCGGCGCAGCGTTCGCTCAGCGCCTGGCGGCCCAGGGCCACAATCTCGTCCTGGTCGCGCGGAACCGAGAGCGGCTGGACGGCGTGGCGGGCCGAATCCGCGCCGAACACCGGGTCGAGGTCGAAGTGCTGTCGATGGATCTGGCGGTGCCGGCCGAGCGCGCGATCGTGGAGAGGAGGTTGAACGGATCAGTGGGTGGCCCGGTGGATATTCTGGTCAACAATGCCGGTGTGAGCACCCACGAATTGTTCGACCGCGCCTCTCCCGCTGGGCTCCAATCCGAGATCGACGTCAACATCACCGCGGTACTGCAGCTGACCCGCGCCGCGCTACCCGGCATGCTCGGCCGTGGCCAGGGCATTGTCATCAACGTCGGCAGTTTCGCGGGCTACCTGGGCAACCCCGGTTCGGCCTACAGCGCCAGCAAGGCGTGGGTCATGAGCTTCACGGATTCCGTTGCCGCATCGCTGGTCGGTACCGGCGTGCAGGCGATTGCGATCTGCGCAGGTCGGATGCGCACCGGCCGGCACATCCGGGCGGGACGGCCGGTCGGATCCGCGAAGTCGCCGCTGTGGTTGGAGCCGGCTGACGTCGTCGACCGCTGCCTGAGCGACTTGCGAAAGCAACGGTCGCTCAGTGTCCCGGGCACGACGTATCGCACCGCTGTGAACCTGCTCGAGCTACCGCGCCGGTCCCTGCGGACGGTGGCCCGGCTCGCCGGCCACAGTCGTGAGCAGCAGGCGATCCGAGTGCGCGCGCCGAAGGAGCCGGAGTCGCCGACCGTGATCTCGCCGTCCGTGCCTCGGTGACCCGTGCACCTGTTCGGCGTGGCGGTCATGCCGCCGAACGGGCGGCTTCCGGGCCCGCGAGGGCCGCGCGTGCTGCGGTCGCGTGCGGCGCGATCACGCTCCGCGGGGACAGCAGGACGACGCCGACGGCCGTGGCGAGGACTCCCGCGAGGCCGATCACGAGATGGAGCGGCGTGGTGGAGATCGGCTCGCCGAGGGCCAGAACGGCCACCATGCCTGCGGCCAGCGGATCGACGAGCGTCAGCGTGGCGAGCGGAGCGCCGAGACCGCCGTCGCGGTATGCGTGCTGGGTGAGGACAACTCCGGCGGCGGCCGCCAACAGGCCCGCGCCGATGACGGTCGGCGCGGTATGGCCGAGCCACACGGCCTTCGCCGTGCCCGAGGTGAATCCGAAGCACAGCGCGGCGGCCACCGCGTAGAGGACCGGTGCCGCACGAGGCAGCCTGTGCCTGATCGTGATGGCACCCGTCGCCAATACGACGGCCAGCGCTGCCACGGCCGCCGCGACGACCCAGTACCCCAGCACCGGCGAGACCGATGCCGAGTGGCGGGGGATCGCCGACAGCGCCGCAGGCAGGCCGAACACGATGCATGCGGCGCCGAGCAACGTCGGGCGGTCGGGGGTCGTTCTGGTCATTCGAGCGTGGATCACCAGGGCGAACACCAGTGCCGTGACCCCGAGTGGCTGCACCAGGAGTAGAGCGCCGGAACCCAGCGCGGCGAGGTGCAGAAGGGCCCCGACGCAGCTTGCCGCGATCGCGGTCCACCACCCGCGCCGCCGCACCAGCCGGGCCACCAGGTGGAGACCTCCCGACTGATGGTCGGCGACCTCCCGGTGCTGGAGCACCGCGGATGCGGAATAGCAGACGGCGGAGGCCAGGGCGAGGGCGACCGCGAGGAGGATCTGCACGAAGACGACGTTACTGACCCGGCGCTTCGGTGCGGCCATTCCGAAGGCAAGATATCGACAAAATCAGCCGTCCACGGTGGGCGTGTCGAGGGTGGTTCGTCGAGTCTGCGGCCGTATTCGCACGATGTCGCGATCCTCGGAACCGCGGCGCCGACATGGCGGCGGTCCACCGTCCGCGCATCGATTCGGAGTAACGGCTCCCGCCGCGCGTCGCGCCTCACGCCTTCCCAGTGGGCAGTGGTGACACGGTGACCAGGGCCCGCACGTCGTCACGTGTGAGCCGGGCTCCGCGGGCGTGTTCGGCGGTGAAACGCTGCTCACCCAGCGCCGCCCGCACGAGTGTGGTGATCCGATCGATGTCGGCGCGTTCGGCGGGCGCTGCGGACTGTCCTTTCGCGCCACGCATCGCGTCGGCCGTGCCCAGGAGCCGAGCGGCCCGGTCGTGGTGCCCGGCGACGGCCATCGCGCCCGCCAGCCCGTCCACCGCGATCGTGAAGTCGCGTCCCGTCGTGAATCGCGCCGCCAGGTCGAGGACCTCGAGGTGCGATGCGACCGCGCCTGCCGCATCGCCACGCTGCTCGGCCACGAAGCCGAGTTCGGCCATGACCATGGGCAGGTGCGGGGGTGGGGTCTGCTCGGCGTCCTCTCGCGGGGTCAGGCTCAGCAGGCCGTGCAGGTGGGTTTCCGCGAGATCGAGGCGGCCGTCCCGGCGAGCGGCGAAGGCGAGTCCGAGCATGGCGAAGATCCGTCCGGTCCTGTGCCCCTGTGCGACGGCCAGCCGCAGCGCCTGCTCGCAGTGCACCACTGCCGTCGCGTGGTCACCCCGTTGCAGCGCGATCCAGCCGAGCCAGCCCAACCGGCCGGCGACCTCCGCCTGCAGACCCAGCTCCTCGGCCAGTCGCAGTCCCTCGCGGTGCTCCCGCTCTGCCCGATCATGGTTGCCGGTCATGTCGGCCAGCGCACCGAGCCAGCTGGTGGCCTCGAGCCTCCCCCAGCGGTCGCCGACCTCCCCGAACAGCTCGGCACTCCGCTCGGCCTCACGTTCGAGGGCCACCACGTCGGCGCGGACGTGTGCGAGCTTCGCCCTGCAGGCGAGCACCGCCGCCGTTCCCCACCGGTCGCCGAGCTCCTCGAAGACGGGCAGTGCCCGGTTCACCAGCTCCTCGGCCACGGCCAGGTCGCCGAGGTCGATCCCGGCGTAGGCCAGGAACCACTGGGCGCGGGCCCGGCCGGCCGGATCCCCGGCGTCCTCGTACAGGTCCAGCGCGGCGCGGCGGCGCTCGTCCCGGTCGGCGAGGTCGCCGTGGAGAAATCCGATACCGGTGTGCCAGGCCAGGGCCCGGGCTCGCAGTGCGGGCGCCGTGGAATCCGCACCGGGGACGCCCAGCGCCGCGGCCAGCCACCGCCGGGCCTCCGGGACCCTGCCACGGAGGAACCAGTACCAGGTCAACGCGTTGACGAGCCGCAGAGCGCCCTCGGCGTCGCCGTCCCGGACGGCTGTGGTGAGAGCGGACCGCAGGTTGGCCGTCTCGGCATCCAGGCGCCGGAGCCACCGCCGCTGGTCGGAGCCGTACAGCTCGGGCTCTGCCCGCTCGACGAGATCGACGTAGAAGTGCCGGTGCCGCAGCCGGACATGCTGGGTCTCCTCCGAATCCCGCAGCCGGTCGAGGCAGTAGGCAGCCACCGACTCCAGCAGCCTGTACCGCGGCCCGTCCGGGCCCGCGGCGACGACCACCAGCGACCGGTCGACGAGGCGGACGAGCTGGTCGAGCACGCTCAGGTCGACGTCTGCGCAGACGTACTCGGCGGCCTCCAGCGTGCAGCCGTCGGCATGCACCGCCAGGCGACGCAGCACGGTCTGCTCGGGAGCGGTCAGGAGGTCCCAACTCCAGTCGATCATCGCCAGCAGGGTCTGCTGGCGCGGCGGTGCGCCGCGGTGGCCCGTGGCCAGCAGCCGGAACCGGTCGTCGAGGCGGTCCACGAGCCCCTGGACGCCGAGCGCCCGCACGCGCGTCGCCGCCAGCTCGAGGGCGAGGGGGATGCCGTCGAGTCTGCGGCAGAGCACTCCAACGGCGGGAGCGGTCTCCGCGTCGAGCGTGAACCCCCTGGCCGCGGCGGATGCACGGGCGACGAACAGCTGGACCGCGCCGGTTCGCCCCAGTTCCGGGAGCTTCGCAGCGCGGTCGGGCACGTCGAGCGGGGGAACGTTCCACACGACTTCCCCGGCGAGCGCGAGCGGCTCCTGGCTCGTCGCCAGCAGCCGTAGCCCCGGAACGGTGCGCAGCAGCTGCTCGGCCAGCGCGGCGACCGGTTCGATGAGGTGCTCGCAGTTGTCCAGCACCATCAGCAGCCGGCGGGGACGCAGTGCCTCCGTGAGCCGCTCGACGGCGGACACCGGCGCGGCCGACTCGGTTCCGGCCCGGACGTCCAGCACGGTCATGATCGTCTCGGCGAGCAGCGGCACCGCGTCCTGGTCGGCGACCGGGTCGAGCGCGGCCAGTTCGACGAGCCACGCTCCGTCCGGGAACGCGTCGTTCAGCCGTCGCGCAGCCTGGATCGCGAGCCGGGTCTTGCCGACTCCGCCCGGGCCGGTGAGGGTCACCAGCCGGTCGGACTCGAGCCGACTGCACACATCGGCGACGGCGGCCTCCCGCCCGATCAGATCGGTGAGCGGTTCGGGCAGGCTCGCTCCCGGGTGCGGGGATGGTGGCGCCTGGGTGGCGGGCGCAGCGAGCGCCGGGTCCTGGGTCAGGATCGCGCGCTGCAGGGCGGTCAGCTCGGTGCCCGGGTCGAGCCCCAGCTCGTCGGCGAGCAGCACACGTAGCTCGTCGTAGCTCGCGAGGGCTTCGCCCGGCCGTCCCGCGCGGTAGAGGGCGCGCATGTGTGCCGAGCGCAGCCGCTCCCGCATGGGGTGCTCGGCCAGCAGCTCACTGAGCTCAGCGACCATCGCTGCGTGCTCGCCCAGATCGAGCCGGGCCTGCGCCCACTCCTCCTGTGCCGTGAGTCGCTGCTCAGCCAGGCCTGCGGCCGTCGCCGCGACGAACGGCTCGTCGGCGAAATCGGCGAACGCGGGCCCGCGCCAGATCGCCAGCGCGTCCGCCAGCACAGTTGCCCTCGTCCGCTGGTCGGATGTGCCTGCGGCTTCCGCGAGCAACGACCGGAACCTGACGGCGTCGGTCGTGCCCCGGATCAGGTATCCGGCCGGAGTGTGGACGACCAGGTCCCGGCAGCCGGGCTCGGCATCCTCCAGCGCCCTTCTCAGCTGGGAGACCTTCACCGACAGGGCAGCCGTGGGGTTGGAGGGCGGTCGCTCGCCCCACAGATCGTCGATCAACCGGTCGGCGGGCACGGGGCGCCCCTCGTGGACGAGCAGGTCGGCCAGTAGGGCGCGAACTTTCAGTCCCGGGATCGCGACGGGAAGGTCATCGGCCGTCCACGCCGCCACGGACCCGAGTACCCCGAATCGCACGGCCGCCACCGTAACGACATGCTCACGCAGCCCGTAAACCGGCGAGAAGGTTTCCGTAAGAGATCGTCGGCAGAGTGGGCGCACACCCCAACCAGGAGGAGCACGACCATGCGGAAGATCATCGCTTCGACGCACACCACCCTCGACGGCTACATCGACAACCCGCACCTGTGGTCGATGCAGTACATGAACGACGAGGCCCAGGCCTACGCGCTGGAGCTCACCCTCGGCGCCGACGCCCTGCTGCTCGGGCGCGTCACGTACGAGGGCATGGCGCAGGCCTGGCCGGCGATGGGCGGCAACCCCTACGCCGACCACGTCAACAGCATGGCCAAGTACGCGGTCTCCTCGACCCTGGACCCCTCGGCCCTGACCGCGTGGGACAACTCGACCCTCATCCCGGGCGACAACCTCGTCGCCGAGGTGACGAAGCTGAAGGAGCAGCCCGGCAAGGACATCCTGATCTGGGGCTGCGGGCGGCTCACCGATGCGCTCATGGAGCATGGCCTGCTCGACGAGTACCGGCTCTGGGTCTCCCCGGTCATTCGTGGCGAGGGGGAGCGCTTGTTCCGCGACGGCGTCGCCGCCACCCTCGAGCTGGCAGGGACGACCCAGTTCCGTACCGGCAGCGTCGTGCTCGCCTACCGGCCTGTGAACGCGAACGTCGAGACGACGACCGCGGGCTGAGGGCGGATCCGCAGGCGACGCTGACGGTCCCTGGCGCTCTATCGGGACGCGGTGACGAGCCGGACGGGCTCCGCTGCCTGGAGGGGCGGGAGGGTCGGCTGCCGAGGATGTCGGGACTGCACCGGCGTCTTCGGTTCTTCCGGTCGGCCTCCCCTCACGGTGGTCGCGGCGTCCGGGGGAATCCTCCGCCCGTGGTACGCCTTCGGCGTCGCTGTTCCCTGAATCGATCATCGAAGCTGTATGTTGGGCTATCGTGGATCTGTCAGCGCCGCAATGTGGACAATAGTTCCGCTGCTTGGTTTCGCTGATAGTGCAGGGAGTGTCTTCACGCCCGGATGACCTGAAGCGAATTATTGGGAGTGTGTCAGCATCACGCGTGCCCAAAAATGGTTGTCGATCACGTGCGTCTATCAGGATCCGACGATCAGAACCCTGGGCGGCGGCGTCACGGGAGGAAGTACCCGTCAATTCCGACCATTTCACGATCGGACCCCGCTGCGGCGTACCGAGCCGCGACGGAGTGGTGCTCGACCCGCACTCCTTCCTCATGAAGGGCGAGGAATTACCTCTGCACGCGCGGTGGCGGGGCGACGCGGCCACCGTCGCGAGTGCGAGGGCGCGCGGGTGACCGACCGGTCGTCCGGAACGACGGTCCACGGACTCGCACAATGCACCCGGATCGCCGGCGTGGACCTGGCCAGAGGGCTCGCGTTGCTCGGCATGATGGCCGCGCACGTGTTCGACGCCGACGAGCCGTCGAGCGTCACCACCGCGGCCGCCGATTGGTCGGTCACGACGTTCGCGCTGGTGGCGGGGGTGAGCCTCGCTCTCATGCTCGGTGGCAAGCGTGCGCGCCGAGAGCGCGCAGCGGTTCGTGCCGGCATCGCGGTCCACGCCGTGCTGGTCGCCGTGATCGGTCTGGCGCTCGGGTCCACCGGTCGTGCGGACATCGTGCTTCCCTGCTTCGCGGTGCTCTTCCTGCTCGCGATTCCGCTACTCGGGTTGCGGCCATGGATGCTGACGCGCATCGCGGCCGTGTTGTTGCTCGTCGCTCCGCCGATGATCACAGCGACGCTCGCCGACGCCGCCGTTCCGAGGCCGGTCGAGAACCCCACGTTCGCCACCCTGGTCACGGATCCGTCCGGGCTGGTCATCGGGGTGTTCCTGACCGGCTTCTACCCGGTGCTCGCCTACCTCGCCTACATCTGTGCCGGGCTCGCCATCGGCCGCTTGGATCTGACCTCCGTCCAGGTCGCGTACCGGCTGCTCCTCGGAGGGCTCGCAACAGTGGCCATGGGGATGTTGTGGTTGATGCTGCCGCTACCGCATCAGCAGAGCTGGATGGTTCTCATCCATGACGTACACGCCCTCGGTGCGGCGATCGCGGTCGTCGGGGCGTCGCTGCTCGTGGTGCACGTCCCGGTGATGGCACGCCTGCTGTGGCCGATCAGGACAGCGGGGGCCATGCCGCTGACGCTCTACTCCGCACACGTGCTGGTGCTGGTCCCGGGTGTGCTGGAGCACGAACCCGTCGTGCTGTTCCTGTCGCTGGTCGCCGGAGGGCTCCTGTTCGAGGTGGTGTGGCGAGCGTTGGCGAGGCAGCAGCAGGGCCCGCTGGAATGGCTGGTCGGCGTGGCCTCGCGCAGGGTGCGGCGTGCCGTCCTCGGACCGCGAGGCGCGGAGGGGCCGGGCTCACACGCCGCTCACGGTGAGTCGCGGCAGCCGACGCGACGGCAGGGCTGCCGGCCGGCGAGCACGGTCGTCGCCGGATCAGCTCGCCCTCGCCCCCGGTCCCCGCACATGGAGAGGAACGATCGATGACGACAGCCCCCTGGGTGCACGGCTGCGCCGACGACGCCGATCTGGTGGTCGCCGCTCATGAGCTCCAGCCACTGCTGCGTCAGAACAGCGCCGCCAACGAAGCCGCGGGGCAGCTCACCGATGCGGTGGTCGACGCCCTGCACGACAAGGACCTCTTCGGCATGTGGGTCCCTGCCTCGCTCGGCGGCGTCGAGCTCGATCCCGTCTCCTCGCTGGAGGTCGTGCAGGCCCTCAGCGAGGCCGACCCGTCCACCGGCTGGGTGGTCACGACAGCGTCGTTGGCCACGGGTACCGGCGGTGCCTACCTGGGCGACGTGGCGGTGGCCGAGATGTTCCGGGGGCCGCGCTTCCCCGTGGTGGCAGGTCAGGGCACCCGGCCGGGAAAGGCGGTGCGGGACGGTGAGGGCTACCGGCTCTCGGGGGCGTGGAGCTTCGCGTCGGGCATCAAGCACGCGCAGTGGATCCACACGCTCGGGATCGTGGAAGAGAGCGGCGAGCCGCTGATCTTCGTGCTCCCGGTCGAGAAGGCCGAGTTGATCGACAACTGGGACGTGCTGGGTCTCAAGGCCACCGGCAGCATCGACTACACGATCGAGGACGTCTACGTTCCGGCTGCCTTCACCCACTCCGGCCCCACCGAGACACCGGTCCGGGGTGGCCCGCTGTTCACCCTCGGGATCGCGCATATCGCGTTGATCGGCCATTCGGCGTGGGCGCTGGGGGTGTCGCGACGGATGCTCGACGAGCTGTGCGCGCTCGTCCGATCGAAGTCCGGTCGGCCGGGCACGATGGCGGCACATCAGGGCTTCCAGGCGATCTACGGTGAGGCCGAGGCCCGCTGGCACGCGGCTCGCTCCTTCGTCTACGAGACGTGGCGCGGTGCGAGCGAGACGATCAACTCCGGCGCCACCCTCAGCGTCGAGCAGAAGACGCTGCTGCGGCTTGCTCTGTACAACGCGACGTGGGCGGCGGAGGCGATCAGCGTCGTCGTCTATCGGGCGGGGGGCACCACCGCGCTGCGGTCGGGGGTGATGCAGCGCTACTTCCGGGACATGCACGCGGGCACGCAGCACGTCACCTCGGCCCCGGGCGTGATCGAGGCGTGCGGGCGCTATCTGGGCGGCCTCGCCCCTGCGCATGACTGGCTGTTCATGGACCTGGTGCCGAAGGCGAGCTGACGGCCGTGTGCACCCTCAACGGCACGTGCCCTGACCATCGAGCATGGTCAGGGCACGAGCGTTGTCGCGCCCCGCTGGAGGCCGCGGCGTGAGATCAGATCCGGGCCTTCGCCAACTCGGCCTCCACGATGTCGGCCGCGGCGCCGGCACCGCCCGCCGCACGCAACTCGTCGCGGAGCACCGCGAGGCGATCCCGGACGTCGATCGAACCCACGAGTGAGAGCAACGCCTCCCGCATCGCCTCGGGAGTGGCGGACTCCGCCGGGATGGACACGCCGATCCCGAGCTGTTCCAGCATCGCCGCGTTCCCGAACTGGTCGACGGCCTGCGGTACGGCGATCATCGGAACTCCGTGGTACAGCCCTTCGGAACACCCGCCCATCCCCGCGTGCGTCACGAAGGCCTGCGCGCGGGCGAGTACGGCGAGTTGCGGGACCCAGCGATGCAACTCGACGTTCGGAGGCAGCGTGCCGATCGTGGCCGGGTCGACATGGGAGCCGATCGCGATCACGACCTGCCAGGGCAGCGGACCGAACGCCGCGACGCAGTCGCGGTAGAACGCCGCTCGATCCGTGTAGGCGGAGCCGAGCGAGACCAGCAGGACGGGCTTGTCCGACTCCGGCCACTCCTCCTGGTGCGGGCGCCGGTCCAGCGACGGCCCGACGAAGGTGTAGATGTCGTCGTCGACGCGGTCGGCGTTGGGCTGCATCGCCCGCGGGATCAATACGATGCAGCGCGGCGGGCGCCCGCTGAACGTGTCGACGTCGAGGTCGATCCCCAGGTCGGCGAGCCAGTGCGCGAACCGCTCCTGATAGCGCTCGTACTCCGGCTCGCCCAGAACGTCAGCACGTCGGCCATGTCCTCCTCGTAGCCCCGCCAGGCCACGAGCGCGGGGGAGAGCTGCACGAGCGGGAGGCTCCAGCGGTGAGCCAGGGCCCGGCCCGGGTAGCCCGCGATGTCGTAGAGGACGGCGTCGGGCCGGTCGTCGGCGAGCGCCGCCTCCAGCTGCGGCAACACGCGAACCGCGTCCTCGAAGAAGATCGACATTCCCTCGATGGGGTCGCTGGGCCACTGCTCGCCGCGCGTCTCGTCGGGCAGGCCCGAGGTGTAGACGAGTGGGGTGGCGCCCGTCGAACGGACGGTGGCGGCAAAGGACTCGGGGATCGCGTAGGTGACGCGGTGGCCGCGGTCGACGAGCTCGGCGATCACCGGCAGGTTCGGGTTCACGTGGCCGTGTGCGCCGACGCTCACCATCAGGATGTGGGACACGAGGATTCTCCAGGTCTGCTATTCGGACGAGGGCAGGACGCGGACCCGCCCGGCGTGCGGGCGGGTGCGGCGGAAAGCCCGCTCAGCCGTACAGCTGCTTCTGGATCACGGCCGGGACTGTAGCGGAGCCGGCGAGGACGTCGAACCGAATTACCGGAGCATCCGGGCGAACGAGATCAACCGAGGTGCGATGCAGCAGGTGGCGGATGGCGCAATGCCGCGCGTGCGCAGGGGTAGGGGAGCAGCCGCACTATTATCACAATATGACCAACGATTCTCTGCTCGACGGGATGAGCGCATCGCCTGGCTCGCCGGCCGAAGCGCGGGGAACCGGTGTCGGGGTGCTGGATCGTGTGGTGGCGATCCTGGACGCGGTCGAGACCACGCCCATGAGGTCGAGTGAGCTGGCGCGGCATGTGGGGCTGTCGGTCCCGACGGCGCATCGGCTGGTGCGCGCCATGGTCGTGCACGGACTCCTGCGGCGCGACGACGAGGGGCGGCATTGGCTGGGCCAGCGGTTCCCGTCGTCACCGCTGGTGCGCACGGCCGAACCCGTTCTGGTCGCGCTGGCTCGACAGACGGGTGAGTCGTGCCAGCTGTGGGTGCGACGCGGGGTTCGACGGCTGTGCGTGGTGTCGATCGAGGCCGACAAGGAACTGCGGGCATCGTTGCCTGTTTCAGCCCTCCTGCCCATTTCCGTGGGGGGATCGGCGGCCTTCGCCCTCGAAGCGCCTGCTCCTGAGCCGGAGCACCCCGGGTGGTTCGAGTCGGTGGCCGGACGGATAGCGGGCGTGTGTTCGGTGAGCGCCCCGGTTCGGCAGAACGGCGAGGTGCTCGCCGCCGTCTGTGTGTCTGCGCCGATAGCCCGAGCCGTCGAGGGGCCCGGCGTCCGGTTCGGGGATGCCGTAGTGGCAGCAGCGGCACACCTCGAGGACGCCCTGCGCCACGGCAGGTGACCAGGATTGCGGCCGTGCCCGCGTAATGCGCAGAGGCGCAGCAATCGGGAATCCGCCGCGTTTCGCCGTTTCCATCTGATTCCGAACCGCCATTGTCGGTGGTCTCTTGCTGGCCGTCGCATGCGCGCCTACCATCAGGATTTGGAGTAATTTCATCAAATAATGAGAACGATGCCCGCAGGCGCCTGCTGATCGGCCGCCCACGAGGGGGCCTCGAGGAGCGAGTGTGACCACGGAACCTTCTGCCCGGGCGACGAATGCGCCGACCGTGGCCGAGTACCTGCTGTCCCGGCTCGTGGCTGCGGGTGCCAGACACGTCTTCGGCGTCCCCGGCGACTTCAATCTCCGTCTGCTCGACGCCGTTGTGGATCACCCGGATCTGGACTGGGTGGGCACCGCCAACGAGCTCAACGGGGCCTATGCGGCCGACGGGTATGCCCGCGTCGGCGGTCTCGGCGTCGTGCTCACGACCTACGGGGTCGGCGAGTTGTCCGCTCTCAACGGCCTGGCCGGGAGCTTCGCCGAAGCGGTGCCGGTCCTGCACATCGTCGGATCACCGGCCACGGCGGTGCGGCAGGCCGGCGCCCCGGTGCACCACAGCCTCCTCGACGGGGACATGGACCACTTCGTCCGGGCCCTCGACGAGGTGACGTGTGCTTCGGCAGTGCTGACCGAGGAGACCGCCGCGAGGGAGATCGACCGGGTGCTCTCTGTGGTGCTCGAGAGGAAGCGCCCGGGCAGCATCAGCGTGCCTGCCGATCTCGTCGACACCCCGATCCAGGTCACCGCGAGCGCTCCGTCCGCGGATGCGCACCTGGCGGCGCCCGTGTCCGCTCTCGCGGAGTCCGCCACCGCGATGCTCGAATCGGCGAGGAGCGTGGTCGTGCTGGTGGACCACCTCGCCCGCCACGGTGTCACCGCCGAACTCGATGCGCTGGTGGGCGTCGAGAACGTGGCCTCGGCGGTCACCGTGGCGGCCAAGGGCCTGATCGACGAGAGCGTGCCGGGCTTCCTCGGGGTCTACGTCGGAGGGCTCAGTGACGAGGCCGTGCGCTCCGCCGTGGAGGACGCCGACGTCGTCATCGGCGCGGGGCTGTGGTGGGCCGATCTGAGCTCGGGCGGGTTCACCGTGAAGCTGGATCCGGCACGGCTGATCGACGTGCAGCCTGCCCGGGTCGACGTCGCCGGTGAGATCGTCGACGGGCTCCCGATGGCGAACGCGCTCGCCACGCTCGGGGAGATCCTGGCCGACCGTGCTCCGCTGCCCGTCCGGGAGGTGCTCCCGGCGCCGTTCGTGGAGGAGCCGCCGTTGTGCGGTGCTCTCACGCAGTCGGTGTTCTGGGAACGAATCCAGCGGTTCCTGCGTCCGGGCGACATCGTCGTGGTCGACCAGGGAACCTCGTCCTACGGGCTGGCGCCGTTGCGCCTCCCGTCCGGTGTCGACGTGATCGCGCAGTCGCTGTGGGCCTCGATCGGGTATGCCCTGCCCGCCGCGTTGGGCGCTCAGCTCGCTGCCGGCGGGAAACGGCGCGTCCTGCTCGTGACCGGTGACGGTGCGGCGCAGATGACCATCCAGGAACTCGGCACGTTCTTCCGGCGAGGCCTGGATCCGGTCGTGATCGTGCTCAACAACGACGGCTACACGGTCGAGCGGAAGATCCGCGGACCGAACGCCGTGTACAACGACGTGGCCCACTGGAACTGGACGGCCCTGCCCGCGGCGTTCGGCGCCCCGGACGGGACATCTGTGCATCGGGTCGAGACCACGTCGGAGCTCGACAAGGCCTTGGCCGCCTGCGACGGCGCCGCAGGCGATCTCACCTTCGTCGAGGTCGTACTCGATCGTTTCGATGTACCCGCTCTCCTGTGCCGGGCCACCGAAGCGCTGGCGAGGCAGAACGGGGCGTGACAGGCGCTGCTTCCCCGGCTTTCCCGTAGCCGGCATCACCGTGGGACGTGTTCATGCGACGAGTCCCTCCGGCCGGCGTTGACTTGCCTGGGGTGAGGGTGGCCCATTTCGTCCCCGTTTCCGTCCCGGAGATTTGTCCCGTTCATCATCGATCGCGCCGAACGCGACACCCGGTTCGGGGTGCGAAGCGAGCCGTGTCTCCGGGGTCGCCACTGGTGGCAGGTACAGCGGCGAAAATGTGCCGTCCGATGTGCAACCGAAACTCGCCGGCGTCCGTGTACTACGAGGGGCCCGTTGCGATCAGGAGGAGTGCAGCCGGATGGTGGAGCACCGCACGACGATTCACCTTCCTCCGATCAGGGAGATGCTCAGGCAGGCTGGGCGGCCGCTGGTGGAGTTCACGCTGGTGCCGCTGGCTCTGTTCTGGGTGCTGCTCAGCGAGGTCGGGTTCAACGCTGGGTTGATCGCGGGCTTGGGCTGGGCGGGGCTGGCGATCGGCAGGCGGCTGGTCGCCGGGCAGAAGCTGCCGACGATCCTGTTGATCACCACGGCGCTGCTGGTGGTGCGTACGGTGGTCGGGCTGGAGACGGGTAGCGCGTTCCTCTACTTCCTGCAGCCCACGGTGCAGAACTTCGTCTTCTCGCTGATGCTGCTGGTGACGATCGGGCTCGACCGGCCGTTGCTGGCGAAGCTGGCCGACGACTTCTGTGCCCTGCCGAAGGGCATCAGCGGGCATCCGGGGATCAAGCGGTTCTTCAAGCGCGTCTCGTTGCTGTGGGCGCTGGTGTTCTTGATCAACGGCGTGACCACGATCGTCGTTCTGGCCACACAGACCGTCGGGAACTTCCTGCTCGTGTCGACCGCCGGTTCGTACTCCGTGGTGGCGATGGGCATCGCGTTGTCGGTCTGGTGGTTCCGCCGGGCCCTGGCCGGGAATGGCATCCACCTGCGCATCGGGCCGGCCGCAGTCGTCTGACGTTCACCGCGTGCCGGGGCCTGGTTCGCTCAGTGCGGGGCGTGGCCACGGTCGCCCGTTCACGCGCTCGATGCCGGTGTTGAACCGCTTCAGGCAAGCGGCGAAGGTGGCGATGTCGTCGGGGTCCCAGTCGGTCATCACCTCTTCCATCCTTTGCACGATCGCGCTGCGCTCCTGCTCGAGCCGGCGCTCGCCCTCGGCGGTGATGCGGAACTTGCGAGCCATCCCGCCGTCCGGGTCGGGGATGCGTTCCACCAGCCCGGCACGCAGCACGGCGGAGGTCTGGCGGTTGAGTGTCGAGGGATCCAGCCCGAACGCGTCGCTGAGCTGCCCGATGGACATCGGGCCTTCCACCCGGATGCGGCTGAGCAGGATGTACGCGCTGCGCTCCATGGTCCTGCCGCCCTGTCTGGTGGGCGGGGCCGCCAGGTGCAGGTGCCTCCCGAGCAGCATGGTCTCGTACTCGACCAGGTGCGCCGGTCTGTCGATCTCAGGTGTCACGTCCGGTCCTCCCGCCGTCAGCTCTCCCGTCGCGACGGGTCCGTGATGCATAGCAAAACCATATGCATCACGCACTCTTTATGCACGATGCATAACGTGTGTACGGTGCACATATCGATCGGTGTCGAGCTGATGGTGCATGGAGAGGCCTGGAGGAGCAGCGATGAGCGGCGCAGTCAACGCGGTCGAGGACAACCCTGCCGAGATTCCCGACTACCCCATGACCAGGGCCGCCGAGTGCCCGTTCGACCCACCGCCCACGCTGAAGGCGCTGCAGCAGGAGTGTCCGATGGCGAGGGTGCGGCTCTGGGACGGCAGCACGCCCTGGCTGGTCACCAGGTACGCCGACCAGCGGGCGGTGCTGGCCAACCGGAAGGTCAGTGCCGAGATGGATCGGCCGGGCTACCCGCGCCAGGCTCCCGGCAACGGCACCCTCAGCTTCATCGGGATGGACGACCCCGAGCACGCACGGCTGCGACGGATGGTGAGTGCGGCGTTCTCCGTCAAGCGGGTGGCGGCGATGCGGCCTGCGGTGCAGAAGATCGTGGACGAGGCGATCGACACGATGCTCGCCGGCCCGACACCCGTCGACCTGGTCGAGGCGTTCGCCCTCCCCGTGCCCTCGCTGGTGATCTGCGATCTCCTCGACGTGCCCTACGACGACCATGACTTCTTCCAGAGCATCACCCGCACCCTGGTGAACCGGGGCTCCACGCCCGAGCAGCGGGGGGCCGCGCACGGGCAGCTCGCCGGCTACCTGGACGCGCTGGTGGGCGCGAAGCTCGCCAACCGTGGAGACGACCTGCTGTCCGGGCTCGCGGCGCGGATCGAAGCGGGGGAGCTGACCAGGCAGGACGCGACCGCGATGGCGGTGCTCCTGCTGATCGCCGGCCACGAGACCACCGCGAACATGATCGCCCTCAGCACGATCGCCCTGCTGGAACACCCCGACCAGCTCGACATCCTCCGCGAGACGGATGACCCGAAGGTCGTGGCGGGCGCGGTCGAGGAGCTGCTGCGCTACCTCAACATCACCCACGGCGGCCGCCGTCGCGTCGCTCTGGAGGACATCGAGGTGGCCGGGCAGCACATCCCGGCCGGCACGGGCCTGATCATGCCGAACGACGTCGGCAACCGGGACCCTGAGGCATTCGCCGACCCTGACCGGCTGGACATCCGCCGCGAGGCGCGCCATCACGTGGCGTTCGGGTTCGGGGTGCACCAGTGCCTCGGCCAGCCGCTCGCCCGGATGGAGCTGCAGGTCGTCTACAGCACTCTCTACCGGCGCATTCCGACCTTGCGCCTGGCCGTGGAACGCGAGCAGCTCCGGTTCAAGACGGATGGCTTCGTCTACGGCGTCTACGAACTGCCGGTGACCTGGTGATCGGCCCGGCAGGTTCCATTCCGGATAGAGCCGGACGAAATGGAGGGCCTTGCGTGTGAACAGTCACAGCGGTGCCCGGCCACCGTCGCGTTGCACGCCCTGATCCTCACCTACCCTGAGATATCTCGGGCGCGCGTATCGCGGCTGCGGTGGGAAATTGTTCTGACTGCGCAGTGATCCCGGGCGAATTGTTCGTCGTCCTCGTCCGGAGGTCGGAATGCGCACAGGACCGCGGCAGGTGTTCGCCCAGCTCAGCTCCACGCGTCCACCTGCGCATCCCGTGCAGTTGGTCGACACCGCGGTGGTCCTCGGGGGGAGCGTGGCCGGGCTGCTGGCTGCGCGTGTGCTGGCCGATCACGCCGGGTCGGTGCTGATCATCGAGCGTGACGCACCGACCGGTGGCGGCCGCCGGGGTGTGCCGCACGGATTGCAGATACACCTCCTCCTCGCGGGTGGCCGGGTCCAGATCGAGCGGTGGTTCCCGGGTTTCGGTGAGCAGGCGGCCGCGCTGGGCGCGGTGCTCGTCGATCCGGCGCACTCCGCCGCCTACTCGGACGGTCTGCGTCGGGTCAACGCCCAGGAGGACGTGGTCCTGAGCTGCAGCCGGCCGTTCCTGGAGGAGCAACTCCGCAATCGCACACTGGCGCTGCCCAACGTCCGACTTGTCACCGGCCAGGCCTGCGGGCTGGACATCGACGCCACCGCCGTGACGGGTGTGCGGTACCGCGTGGACGGGGTCGAGCACGTCCAGCCGGCAGGCCTGGTGGTGGACGCGATGGGCCGGGCCAGCAGGCTCAGCGACTGGCTGGAGCACGCCGGATGGAAACGGCCACCGCTGCGGCGGGTGCCGGCCGACGTCAACTACGCCACCGGATTCTTCCGCAGGGAGCCCGGCCTCCCGGACGTCGCCAACGTGATCGCCCGCCACCGCCCCGGCAGCCCCGTGTCGCGGGTCGGTGTCGCCTCGCTCAAGGCGATCGAGGACGACCGGTGGCAGATCACGCTCGCCTGCTACGGCGAGGACCGGCCTGGCCGCGACGATGACGAGTTCGTGGCGCTCTGCAGGTCGGAACTGCCGTCGTTCTTCGGCGAGGCCGTGGACGGCGATCCGGTCGGGCCGATCGAGACTTATCACCAGGCGGACAGCCGTCGCCGCGACTTCTGTCCCGACTCCTTGCCTGCCCGGCTGATCGGCGTCGGAGACGCGGTGGCCTCGTTCAACCCGGTCTACGGGCAGGGGCTGTCGTCGGCGGCGCTGCACGCGGCCTGTCTGGCGGCATATCTCCAGTCCGGTCCGCGCCTGACCGCGCCGGCGCGGTCGTTCTTCGCGATGCAGAGGGTGGTCGTCGATGCGGCGTGGGAGATCTCGACCGCCGCGGACAAAGCCCGCCACCACCTCGAGGCGTCATGGCGGGAGCGGCTCGGACGCTGGATCCGGGCGCAGGTGCAGGCCGCGTCGGCGACCGACGTGGTGATCGCGCGTCGCTTCCGTGCGGTCACGGTCATGCTCGAACACCCGGCGGCCCTGTCCACCCCCGGGCTGCTAGCCCGAGCGCTGCTGGCCAACCGACTCGCAATGCGACGGCACACACCTCGTGGCCACCGCACACAGCGCAGACCGTGTGTGCGGCGGCCACAAGATGTGCGCCGAGACGGGGAAGGGGTGGGGGCGGGGGAGTCACAGCATTCGGCCTAGCCGTGCCGAGTGCGCAGCTAGTTCCGGCACGAAGTCGCGGTGCATCTCCTCGGCGGTCACCCGGGCGCTGGACGCGCTGACGCTCATCGCCGCGACAGTCCGCCCGCGTGCGTCGTGCACCGGGACGGCGACCGCACGCATCCCCAGTTCGAGTTCTTCGTCGCTGGTGCCGTAGCCGTCGACCCGGGCTGACTGCACCAGGCGGGTGAGCTCGTCCGCGTCGATGACGGTGCGGATCGTGCGCCGCTCCCGGCCGCCGCGGGCGAGGTAGCTCGCCACCTCCTCGTCGCCGAGGCCCGCGAGCAGCACCCGGCCCGTGGCCGAGCAGTGGGCGGGCAGCCGGGCACCGATGCGGACGCCGGTCGAGACGATCCGCTCCACCTCGGCACGTGCGACGAACACGGACCAGCCGTCCTCCCACACCGCGAGGGACACCGACTCGTTCAACGCGTCACGCGCGGCGACGAGGTGGGGGTTGGCCAGCGCCGGAAGGGACGCGGTGTCGAGGTAGGCGCTGCCGAGCCGCAGCATTCGCGGCGTCGGACGGAAGTACTTGCCGTCGTGATCCAGATAACCGAGTTCGGTCAGCGTGAGCAGGCAGCGCCGTGCCGCGGCGCGCGTCACGTCGGTGAGCCGCGCCGCGTCGGCCACCGTGAGCTGCGAGGACGTCCTCCCGAACGCTTCGATCACAGCGAGCCCCTTGGCGAGACCTGCCATTCCTTCGGGGCCTCGCCCGGGTCCTGCGTCCTTGACATCGCCGGAGCCGCTTGCCTCTACTGTTCGAGAAACCACCACGCTGTTCGTTATACGAACATATTCGGTGCCGGTCAAGGCGCCGTGCCACGAAGAGGAGGTGCGCTGTGTCCACCACCGCAGCGCTGCCGGACTGGCCCGAGACCCTTACTCGGGTTCCGTACTGGGTCTTCCAGCGCGAGGACGTCTACGCGGCGGAGCAGGAGAAGCTCTTCCGTGGGCCGTGCTGGAACTACCTCTGCCTGGAGGCGGAGGTTGCCTCACCCGGGCAGTACCGCACGAGCTATCTCGGCGACCTGCCGGTGATCGTCGCTCGCGACCAGGACGGCGAGCTCTATGCCTTCGAGAACCGCTGTGCGCACCGCGGGGCTCTGCTCGCCCTCGACAACCGGGGCACCGCCAAGGACTTCACCTGCGTCTACCACGCCTGGAGCTACAACCTGCAGGGCGATCTCACCGGCGTCGCGTTCGAGGGGGGCATCAAGGGCACGGGCGGGATGCCGGACTCGTTCTGCAAGTCCGACCACGCACCGCGCAAGCTGCGCCTGGCCGTGGTGCACGGACTCGTCTTCGGCAGCCTCTCCGACGACGTGGACGACATCGAGGACTACCTCGGTGACGAGATCATGGATCGGATCGAGCGGGTGCTGGGCGGGCGCACCCCCGTGGTGATCGGGCGCTACACCCAGATGCTGCCCAACAACTGGAAGCTCTATGTGGAGAACGTCAAGGACTCCTACCACGCGAGCATCCTGCATCTGTTCTTCACGACGTTCGAGCTCAACCGGCTCTCGCAGCGCGGCGGGATCATCGTCAGCGAGAACGGCGGCCACCACGTCAGCTATTCGGCGATCGACCGCGACGCCGAGCGCGACGCTTCCTACGCCGAGCAGAACATCCGCTCCGAGAGTGGCTTCCGGCTGGCCGATCCGTCGTTGCTCGACGGCTTCAGCGAGGTCGGCGACGACACCACTCTCCAGATCCTGTCGACGTTCCCCGCGTTCGTTCTGCAGCAGATCCAGAACTCGGTGGCGGTGCGCCAGATCCTGCCGCGCGCGGTCGACCGGACCGAGCTGAACTGGACCCTGCTCGGTTTCGCCGAGGACACGCCCGAGCAGCACACCGCCCGGCTCAAGCAGTCGAACCTCGTCGGATCCGCAGGCTACGTGTCGATGGAGGACGGCTGCGTGGGCGGCTTCGTGCAGCGCGGGGTGGCCGGTGCGAGCGATCAGGCTGCCGTCGTCGAGATGGGCGGGGCGTCGGCGGCGTCGAGCGAGAGCCGGGTGACCGAGGCGTCGATCCGGGGGTTCTGGAAGGCCTACCTGGCGGCGATGAGAATCAGCACCGGGATCCGCCGCGCAGGGGTGCCGGCATGACCGACGCCTTCCGGGCCATCGCGCAGGCGCAGGCCGCCTACGCCCGATGCATCGACTCCGACCGTCTCGAGGAATGGCCGGACTTCTTCACGGAGAAGTGCTTCTACACCGTCACCACCGCGGACAATCACCGCGAGGGGCTTCCGGCGGGGCTGATCTGGGCCGACAGCCGCGGAATGCTCGTCGACCGCGTCACGGCGCTGCGCGAGGCGAACATCTACGAGCGGCACTCCTACCGCCACATCCTCGGCCAGCCCTTCCTCCTCGACGACGGCCCCGACGACGGTGGCGAGGTACGCAGCGAGACACCGTTCCTCGTCGTACGGATCATGCGTGACGGCGCCAGCGACCTCTTTGCCTCCGGGCGCTACCTCGACCGGTACGCGTTCGAGGGTGATCGGCCTGTGCTGTCCGAGCGCGTGGTGGTCTGCGACAGCTCGCGCATCGACACTCTCCTGGCGCTCCCGCTGTGAGCCGCGTACTGCTCAGCGTCGGCGACCCGAACGGGATCGGTCCCGAGATCGCGGTGAAGGCCGCCGTCGCCCTTGCGGGTGAGCCGTACCTCGCCCCCGTGCTCGTCGCGGACCCGTACGTCGTCGCACCATGGGTGCAGCACTCCGGGCTGCGGCTGCGTGAGATCGATGCTCCGGCCGTCCCCGACGCCGACGCGGTGGACGTCCTGCCGGTCGAGGCGCTGCCCGACGGTGAGCTGCTCCCCGGCACGGTCAGCGCGGAGGCGGGCGCGGCTACCGTCGCGTATCTCCGCGCGGCCGTCGGCGCGGTGCAGGCGGGGATCGGGCGGGCGATCGTGGCCTGCCCGCATTCGGAGACCGCCGTCAACGCGGCGGGCATCCCCTTCGGGGGCTACCCGGGTCTGCTCGCCGACCTGGCGTGCGTGCCGAGGGACCACGTCTTCCTGATGCTGGTCGGGGGTGGTCTGCGGATCGTGCACGCGACCCTGCACGAGCGGCTGGGCGACGCGCTCGACCGACTCACACCTCCGCTGGTCGCGGCGGCCGCGAAAGCCGCTGTCGGCTACCTGGAGGGGGCCGGCGTCGTCGGCCCGCGGATCGGCGTCTTCGGGATCAACCCACACGCCGGAGAGGGTGGCCTGTTCGGCCGCGACGACGACCGCGTCACCGTCCCGGCGGTGGCCGCGCTGCGCGAGCGGGGGACCGATGCGGTGGGGCCGATCGGGGCCGACCTGATGCTCGGCCCCGACCGGCGCTGCGAGTTCGACGCCTTCGTCGCGATGTACCACGACCAGGGCCACGTCCCCGTCAAGCTCCTGGCGGGCCGCACCGCGTCGGCGCTGACCGTCGGCGCCGGCATCACCTTCTCGAGCGTCGGGCACGGCGCCGCGTTCGACATCGCGGGCAGGGGCGTCGCCGACCCCGATGCGGTGCTGCGCGCCGTGCGGCTGGTCGGAGGCCGCCAGACGGAGGTCCCGGCGTGAGCCACGACGTCCGGGTCGCCGGAAGCGAGATCGTCTTCGGGTGTGAGCCCGGTGAGACCGTGCTCGACGCGGCCGAGCGCGCGGGCTACGCGATGCCCTACTCCTGCCGCAAGGGTGTGTGCTCGACATGCGAGGGCGGTCTCACCGCAGGTACATGCGAGGTGAGGGGCCGTGGCACGGTCGAAGGCCCCGCGACGGGCGTGCTCCTGTGCCAGACCCGGCCGGTCTCGAGCGTCGAGATCGCCCCGCAGCGCATCGTCAGTAGCGAGCCCCCGGCCCGGCGAACCATCGAGGCGAAGGTCCACAAGATCACGACGGCTGCGCCCGACGTCGCCACGGTCGCCCTGCGTTTCCCGGCGGGAGTCCGTGTCAGGTTCCGGGCGGGGCAGTACCTGACCGTGCGCCTGCCCGGCGGCGACACGCGCAACTACTCGATGGCGAACCCGCCCCACCAGAACGACGGGGCACTGCTGCACGTGCGGCGCGTGCCTGGCGGCCGGTTCTCGGGCGGCCTGCTCGACGGGCTCACGAAGGGCGACACCCTCACCGTCGAGTTGCCCTTCGGCGAGTTCGCCCTCGACCACGACTCCGACCGGCCGGTGGTGCTCGTCGCGACGGGCACCGGATTCGCTCCGGTGAAGTCGATGGTCGAGGACCAGATCAAGCGGAGTGGCGACCGGAGCCTGCACCTCTACTGGGGCGCCCGATCCCGCGAGGATCTCTACCTCGCCGAGCTGCCCGACCGGTGGGCGCAGAAGTACGACTGGTTCTCCTTCACCCCGGTTCTCTCCCGGCCCGATCCGGCGTGGCCCGGGCGCTGCGGGTACGTGCACCGCGCGGTGCTCGCCGACCACGCCGACCTCGGATCCCACGACGTCTACGCGTGCGGCAACCCCGACATGACGGCCGCTGCACGTGCGGATTTCGCCGCGGCAGGGCTCGATCCCGATCGCTTCTTCTGCGACGCGTTCGTCGCTTCTGGCGACGCCCAGCCCATCGCCGGCTGATCCCGTTCCCCACCACATCCAGGGGTCGGCCATGACCCCGGAGCGAGGTCAACGATGTCCCTCGACCCATCCACCCTGCGGCTGCCCGGATTCGTCGACGAGCGCCGCGTGAGCCGGTTCCAGTACGCAGTGATCACCCTGTGCGGGCTGGTCATGTTCCTCGACGGGTTCGACACCCAGGCCATCAGCTACATGGCTCCGCACATCGCCAAGGAGTGGGGCCTACCCACCGCGGTGCTCGGCCCGATCTTCTCCTCCGCCCTGGTCGGGCTGATGATCGGCTACCTCCTGCTGTCGCCGCTGTCCGACCGGTTCGGCCACAAGCGCGTCATCGTCGTGGCCGTGGCCGGGTTCGCGGTGTGCACGCTCGTGGCGGTCTGGTCCGCGGGCGTCACCGAGCTGATCGTCCTGCGGTTCCTCACCGGGCTCGGTCTCGGTGCCGCCGCGCCGAGCTGTGTCGCGATGACCGGCGAGTTCAGCCCGAAGCGCCTGCGCGCCACCTTCGTCCTGGCCATCTACTGCGGGTTCTCACTCGGCTTCGTGGTTGCGGGTCTGGTGGCGGGCTGGCTGATCCCCATCCACGGTTGGCGCTCGGTGTTCTGGGTCGGGGCGCTCGCCCCGCTCGTCCTCCTGCCGCTGCTGCTGCGCTTCCTGCCCGAGTCGCCGGTCTTCATGCTCCGCCGCGGCCAGGACCCGCAGCGCGTCTACGCGATCTTCCGACGCATCGATCCCACGCTCGTACCGACGGAGGCGCCGCGGTTCGACGTCGCCGGTGAGGACTCCGGGAAGCGCGCCGCTCTGAGCAGCCTGTTCACCCGGGACCGTGTGCTCGGCACCGCCGTGCTCTGGTTCGTCTTCGCGATCAACCTCGCCGAGTTCTACGCCTTGCAGAGCTGGTTGCCGACGATCCTTCAGGGGCTCGACTACGACATGAGCGTGGTGGTCACCACCACGACGCTCACCACTGTCGGCGGCATCGCCGCGGCGTTCATCACCGGGCCCGCGATGGACAGGATCGGCGCCTACCGCACGCTGGGCGTGTTCTACCTCGCGGGAGCCGTGTTCGTCGCGGCGACCGGTATCGCGTTCGGCGCCCCGCTGTGGGTGCTGATGATCGCGAACTTCCTCGCAGGCTGCGCGATCAGTGGTGGGCAGAAGAGCCTGATCGCACTCGCCGCGGTGTTCTATCCGGCCTCGATGCGCTCCACCGGGGTCGGCTGGGCGCTCGGGATCGGCCGCATCGGGGGAATCCTCGGTCCGATCATCATCGGCGCGGCACTCTCGGCCGAATGGTCGGCGGGTGCGGTCTTCTACGCGATGGCCGTGCCGGTGCTGGCGGCCGGCCTGGCGGTGCTGGTACTGGACCGCCGCTACGGCACCCACGAAACCGAGCCCGCACTGGCCGCGAGAGCTTGATCGACGGCACACACTGTGGGGCTTCCGCACATGCGGCCGAAGGCGTGTGCGGAGGCCGCTCGGTGTGTGCGGTCGGCGAACGACCTGGCGGAGCAGGGTCCTTGGTCCGTGTACCGGGAGCCCCACGCCTCCGTGCGGGCAGGGCGAGTCGCGCTTAGCGTCCGGATTCAGGCGATTCCCAGGAGGACAGAGTGCGCATTCGCGAGATCATGTCCAGCCCCGCCGTCGTCGTCCCACCGGAACTGCCGGTGAAGGACGCCGCGGCGCTGCTCGCTTCCCACGGCTTCACAACCCTGCCCGTGGTGGCCGGGGATGGTCGCCTGGTCGGGGTCGTGGGCGAAGCGGAACTCCTGGCGGATCGTTTCCCGCCCGACCGGCGGATTCCGCTGGACGAGCGCGAGGACCGGGATCCCGGCGCCGTGGTTGCGGATGTGATGGTGCGCGACGTGCTCACCGCGCATCCGCAGGAGGGCGTCGCGGACCTGCTGACCGTGCTCCGTTCGGCGAACGTCAGGTCCCTCCCCGTCGTCGAGGACGGCGTGGTGATCGGCGTGATCACCTACCGGGACCTCGTGCGCGCGCTCGCCCGTGACGACGGCCTGATCGAGGCCGACGTGCGGCGCAGGCTCAACCTGTGCGGAGGAGTGGGCCGCTGGCGGGCGACGGTGCAGGACGGCGAAGTGACGATCTTCGACGAGCGCAGGGACCCCTCCGACCGGAACGCGGCAGTTCGCGTGGCCGAGTCGGTGATCGGGGTCACCCGATGCCGAGTGGTGGAGACGTCGCCGCTCGGTGGGTGACGCCGGCTCGGTGACACTGCGCCTCGTCGGGGCGGGGCGCCGGTTCGTTCTACGACTCCTCGCACATCACGGTGGTGGGTCGACTTATCTCGCTCCGCGCCGAACGGCCGAGTCGGCCAGCAGGATGTCACTGCTGGGATGTCTTCGCCCCGTTCGAGGCGTCGCGCCCCGGCGGGTCCGGCTTCTGCTCGTCGGGCCCGTGCGCACCGGCCGGCCGTTCCGCTTTGTCGATCTTGTCGCCCTTGTCGTCCGCCCTCCCGGGAGCCCCGGCGGAGTGGTCGGGCCGAAAGGGATTGTGTGCCTGCCCGGGAGCGCTACCGGAGTAGCCCGGTGCCGCACCGGAGCCGTCGAATGCGGCGTCGGCATGGCCTGGCGCCGATTCGGATCTGCCCGGAGCGTTGCCGGACTGCTCGGGGGCTGACGTGCCGTGCAGACCGGCGCAGTAGGCCGCCACTGCGTCGGGGTCTCCCGCGGCAGCCACCAGCGCGGTGAACGCCTGGCTCTCCGCGGCCTTGCCGGGATCGTCCGCTGCGGCGGTGGTCCAGGCGTGGCAGAGGCCGGCCATGGACGGCTCGGTTGCGGGATTGCTCTGTTCGCCCGCCTGTCCGGCTGCGCCCGCCGGCCGGTCGGGGCCGTCCTGCCGGGCCGGCTCGGCGGACGCGGTCGGGCGTCCCTCGGTGCTGGTGTGCGCGCCGGCGGGTTGGTCCTCGCGAACTCCCGTGGACTGCGCGGCGAGCGCTATACCCCCGGTCGCGCCGGCCACCAGGGCGATCGCGGCGATGGCCTTCGCTGCCAGGATCTTGGACAGGACTGTGCTGAGCGTCGATGTTCTCCGAGGCTGGTGGCTGGGAAGCGCCGCGGTTCGTGGTGCGTCGACGAAGGCCGCCAGGGCGGCGCCTTCGCCTGCAAGCTCACTCGACGTTCCGGGGCCGGCGGCGACGTCGAGCAGGTGACGGAGGTCGGCAGGCCCGTCGCCGCCGTCGAGCAGTCGTTCGGCGGCGGGGCGGGTCAGCCGGACCGGATCGGAGGTGCGCATCTCGTTCCGTCCAGCGCCGTGGCCTCCTGAACCGTTACGCATGCCCGCCACCCGCTGTCCATCGGTCCTCCTCCAGCCGGCGCGCGAGGCGCCGTAGGCCGCGGTGCGCAGCGACCCGCACAGTGCCGGGGCGCTTGCCGAGCACTCGGGCCGCCGCCGGCGCGTCGAGCCCGACGACCGCGCGCAGCAGGACGGCCTCGGCCTCGGCCCGTGGCAGAGCCAGAATGTGCTCCATCGCCCACCGGGTGGACAGAGCCTCCATCCCCGCGTCGTACGGCTGCCGCGGTTCGGGCACGTCGGCGAGAACGGCGATGTCGGCCGGAGTCGCGGAACGCCTGGTTCGCGTGCGCGCCACATCCATCGCCCGGTTGCGGCAGATCGTGCTCACCCAACCGCGGAACCCGTCGAGATCACCGGCGAAGCCTCGCAGGTCGCGTGTGACCTGCAGCCATGTCTCGGCCGTCACGTCCTCGGCCTCGCCGCCCACCAGCACGGTGGCGTAGCGCAGCAGCCGAGGCTGGAGATCCCTGTACAGGAGCACGAACCCCGCCTCGTCGCCGCGACGGGCCGCACGCAGCGCCTCGTCCAGGTCGGGATCGGCAGGGCCGGGTTGGGGCCCGGGCGGGGCTATTTCGCCCGCGGCAGCGCGCACGCGTCCTCCACGTCGGTCGGGGACGGAAGGTGCGGAGCAATGGGGGAGCGCAACCGCTGACCGTCCGTCCCCTCAGCGCCGCGGGCGCCGAGACCGTTACGCGGCCGGTCCGCCCACTTCGCTCAAGGCTCGCGGCCGTGCTGGTGGAGGCAGGTGCCCGGGCTACGCGGCCCCCGCCTCGCGGACGGCCTCGCGCTGCAGCTCGATGCCGGTCTTCGTGCGCAGCGGGACCTCCTTGATGGTGAGCACCGCAATCAGCGTGACCACCGACAGGACGGCTGCGATGAGGAAGATCTGCGAGGTGGCGTCGCCGTAGGCGGCCCTGACGATGTCGGCGAGGGCGTCGGGCAGCTCGTTGAGGCTTCCGATCCCGACGCTGCCGGCGTCGCTACCGGCGGGGACCGGGACGCCGGCCGTGGTGATGCCGAGCACGGTCAGGTCGGTCACTCGCGCGGCGAGCACGGCTCCGAGCACCGACACACCCACCGTCCCGCCCAGCGAACGGAAGAAGGACACCGTCGAGGTGGCCGCACCGAGATCGGTGCCGGCCACCGTGTTCTGCACGGCGAGCACGAGGTTCTGCATCGTCATGCCCATTCCGGTGCCGAGCAGGAAGAGGTAGACGCCGAGCACGACCATGTTCGTCGCGTGGTCGGTGGTGGCGAGCAGTCCGAAGCCCGCGACCATGAGGACCGAGCCGCCGACGAGGAAGCCCTTCCACCGTCCGAGCCGGGTGATGAGCCGGCCGGACAGCGTGGACGATGCCGTCGAGCCGATGATCATCGGGAGCGTGAGCAGGCCGGCGGCCGTGGGTGAGTAGCCGCGGGCGATCTGGAAGTACTGGCCGAGGAAGACGGCGCTGCCGAAGAGCGCCACCCCGACGGCGATGCTGCCGACGGTCGCCAGCGTGGTGGTGCGGTCGCGGAACAGCCGCAGCGGGATGATCGGCTCCTTCACCTTCGTCTCGACGAAGACGGCTGTGGCCAGTAGGGCGACGCCGATCGCGGCGAGCAGCAGCGACGTTCTCGACCCCCACGCGAACTCGGTGCCCGCGAGCGTCACCCAGATCAGCAGGTCGCAGACACCGCCGGCGATGAGGGCCGCGCCGAGGTAGTCGATGTGGACGGGGCGCTTGATCACCGGGATGTTGAGGGTGCGCTGGACCACGATGAGCGAGACCAGCGCGAGCGGGGCGCCGACGAAGAAGCACCAGCGCCAGCCGAGCCAGCTCGTGTCGACGATGACGCCGCCGATCAGCGGTCCCGCCACCGTGGCGACGGACATCACGCCTGCGATCGGCCCGGTGTATCGGCCGCGCTCTCTCGGGCTGATCATCGCCGCGATGGCGATGACCACCAGTGCCTGCAGCCCGCCGAGCCCCAGGCCCTGCACGGTCCGCCACGCGATCAGGGTGTCGACCGACTGCGACAGACCGGCGAGCACCGAACCGGCCGTGAAGATCAGGATGGCGAGCTGGACCAGCAGCTTCTTGCTGAAGAGGTCGGCGAGCTTGCCCCAGATCGGGGTGCTGGCGGTGGACGACAGCAGGGTCGCGGTGATGACCCAGGTGTACTGGTGCTGCGTCCCGTGCAGATCGGTGATGATCGTCGGGAGCGCGTTCGACACGATCGTCGAGGACAGGAACGCGGTGAACATCGCCAGCAGCATCCCGGAGAGTGCTTCCAGGGTCTGCCGGTGCGTCATCCGGCCGTCGTCCTCGGCGGATGACGGTTCCGCAGGGTCGCGCGGTAGGGCAGTGGGCTGGGTGTCGGACACCCCGTCGGTAGACGTGGCCAAGGTCGTTCTCCTCGTACTTCGGGTGTTCGGCGAGCGGCCGCCGGTCGCGTCAGCGCGCGGCGGGCGTCGTCGGGTGGGGGAGTGTCGGACGGGACGGGGCCGGCGCCGTCTGCCGAAGGTCGTCGGCGAGCCGATGGAGCGACACCACGAGATGGTGGGCGTCGTCGTCGTCCCAGTCCTCGAGCGCCTGCGCGACCCATCCGATCCACTCGCCCCTGTATCGGGCGATGGCGTCGCGTCCTGCGTCCGTGATGCCCAGAAGCTGCGCCCGCCCGTCGACCGGGTCGGGACGGCGGGCCACGAAGCCCGAGCGCGCCAGCGTCGCGACCTGCCGGCTCACCACCGACGGGTCGACGCAGAGGCGTTCGGCCAACTCGCCCATGCGCTGCTCCCCGTGCCGGTCGAGAGCGACGAGCGTGGTGACGGACGCGCCGGGTAGATCACCGAACAGCGCAGCTTGCCTGGCGCCCCGTCCTGTACGGACGATCGTCCGCAGCGCCTCGATGAGATCCGCGGCGGTCGTCGACGCGATCACTGTCCCCCTCCATGGTTGATACATGCAAACTAACTCAAGTTAGTTGTATGTAGCAACCTTCAAAAGTGTGGTGATGCCGAGCCCTACTTCTGCGGGGCCCGGGTGAAGCCCTCGGGGACCACGAGGTCGTCGGGCCCGAGGTCGTGGATCGAGGTTCTGCCCAGGCCGAGCAGGGTTTCGTCGATTCCGCTGCGGAGGATGGCGAGGACGTTGCTGACGCCCTTCTCGCCGCCTGCGGCCATGCCCCAGAGGTAGGCGCGTCCGATCATGACGGCGCGGGCGCCGAGGGCGAGGGCTTTGACCACGTCGCTGCCGCGGCGGATGCCGCCGTCGAGGAGGATCTCGATCTGGTTGCCGACGGCGTCGGCGACGGCGGGCAGCAGCCGGATCGTGGCCGGGGTGGAGTCGAGGTTGTTGCCGCCGTGGTTGGACACCGAGATCGCCGTGGCGCCGATGTCGAGCGCGCGACGGGCGTCGTCGGGGTGGGTGATGCCCTTGAGCATGAACGGCCCGCCCCACTGCTCGCGCAGCCAGGCGAGGTCCTGCCACGTCGGCAGGGGAGTGGACATCCATTGCCCGTAGGCGCCGAAGAATGTGGGCACCTGCTCGCCGGGTGCGACGAGGTTGGGCACGCCGAGGTCGGGCAGCTTGCGGTGCTTGAGCCACTGCATCAGGTAGGCGGGTTTGAGCGCGACCTGGGGTGCGTAGCGGGCCATCGCCTTGAGGTCGAGCTTGTCGGGGATGAAGGGGCTGCCCCAGTCGCGGCGTGAGTCGAAGACCCAGTCGAGGGTGACGATCAAGCCCTTGGCACCTGCGGTGCGGCCGCGTTCGGCGCGGGCGAGGATGGCGTCGCGGTCGCCGACCCAGTAGGTCTGGAAGAAGAGCTTGTCGTTCGCGGCTGCGACGTCCTCCACGGGCTTGGACGCGAAAGAGGACAGGCCCATCGCGGTGCCCGCGGCGGCCGCCGCACGGGCGACGGCGACCTCGCCGTCGGGGTCGACCGCCTGCACGCCGGTGGGGGAGATCAGCACGGGGAAGCTGACTTCTTGGCCCATCACGGTGGTGGCGAGCTCGCGCGCGGCGGGCAGGTCGGCGACGTGCGGGCGGAAGCCCAGCTCGCCGAAGGCGGCGACGTTGTCGTCCATCGTGACGCCGGCTTCGGCGCCCGCCACGAGTGCCAGGTAGACGCCCTTGGGCAGTCGCCGCTTCGCGCGCCGCTGCGCTTCCGCGACCGTCTCGAACCAGTCCCTCGTGCTGGCCATCTCAGAACTCCGTCACGCCGGCGTCGGGGGCGATCTCGTGCGCCGTGACGAACTTCGACTCGTCGGAGGCGAGGAACAGCACGGTGTCGGCGATGTCCTCGGGTTCCGTGCCCTCGACGGGCAGGAGGTTCGTGAACATCCCGCCCAACCGGGGGTCGCCCGCCATCGCCTTGCCGAGCACGGCCTGCATGTCTCCGGAGCCCATCGGGGTGTTCACGCCGGTCGGGTGCACGCTGTTGACCCGGATGTGGTGCTGGGCCAGTTCGGCGGCGAACGCCTTGGCCATGCCGCGCACGGCGAACTTGCTGGCGGTGTACGGGACCATGAACGGCTGCACCTTCAGGCCCGCGGCCGAGCTGATGAGGATGATGGAGCCCCCGCCTGCGGTGACGAGGTGCGGGGCGCCCGCCATGACGGTGTTCCACACGCCGGTGACGTTGGTGCTGATCGTGTCGTCGAAGATCGTCGGGGTGACCTCGTTCCATGGCGCCGGAATGCAGATCCCGGCGTTGGCCACCACGATGTCGAGCCTTCCCAGCTCGGCGACGGCGTCGTCCACGGCCGTGCGCAGGGCGCCAAGGTCGCGGACGTCCAGTTGGCCGGTGATCACCCGGCGGTCGTGCTTCTCGACCTGGCGGACGGTCTCCTCGAGATCCGCGGGCGTCGCCGAGTCGTAGGCGACGCCGGGCAGCGGCGCGCACACGTCGATCGCAATGATGTCGGCGCCCTCCTGGGCCAGCCGCACGGCGTGCGCCCTGCCCTGCCCTCGTGCGGCGCCCGTGATCAGCGCGACCTTGCCTTCGACGCGTCCTGACATCGACTTCCACTCCCTTTATCGGCGACCGAGGCCTGCGGGAGCGCGGTATCGCACGCGCCGCCGCACCTTTGTGGCATCGAGTGCCACTATAGGGATGACTGTCCGATGTACACCTACCGACACGTAAATGTGATCAGTGTCGGGAAGGCCGTCGCATCTCCGGTTCGGGCAGCCCCGACCGGTCGGGCGGCAGGGGCACGCAGCCCTCGACCGCCGTACCGGCGCCCGGCCGCGAACGCACCTCGACCCGGCCGCCGACAGCGCGCATCCGGGCCTGCACGTTGCCCAGCCCGCGGCCCGGCGAGCCGGACCTCGCACCCTGGTCGTATCCCGGGCCCTCGTCGCGCACGGTGAAGCACAGCCGATCGTCGACCGTCGCCAGGCGCACCACGACGTCCGCGCCCGGCGCGTGTTTGCAGGCGTTGTTGACCGACTCCAGGCAGCAGAAGTACACGGCGGCCTCGACGGGGGCGGGGAACCGACGGTCCGCGTCGAGGCCGGCGACGTCCAGCACGACCGGCGGCACGTTCAGGAGCTCCAGCTCCAACGCCGCCACCAGACCGCGTTCCGCCAGCACCGGGGACGACACGCCGGTTGCCGTGGCGGCGAGCACCGCCTCCGTACTCCCGATCTGCTCGGCGATCCGGTCGAGCTGGTCCCGGGCCTGCTCGAACTGCGCCGTCTCGACCTGGTGTTCGGCCAGCCCGAGGGTCAGGCGCAGGGACACCAGACGATGCTGCGCGCCGTCGTGCAGGTCACGCTCGATCCGGCGTCGTTCACTGTCCATCTCCGCGATCGTCCGGCGCCGCGACACCGCGATGTCCTCGGCGCGCGCGAGCACCGCTCGGAGCTGGCGGTCGAGCTCGATTCCGGCCCGGTTCGCCTGCATCACCACGCCGAGGCTGTCGGCGATGTCCGTCAGCAGGCGCCGGCGTTGCGCGTACAGGCCGACGACAGCGCCGCGGTCCACGGCGATCGATCCGATGCGCTCCTCGCCGTGATGTACGGGTTCTTCGATGAGGTCGTCGATACCCGGGCCGGTGCCGGCTTCGGCCCACCAGTAGGTGCGGTCGCGCATCCCTGGCCGGATCACGGTCAGCCGGCACATGGTCGCCCCCAGGCCCCGGGCGACGGCCTCCGCGACCCGGGCCAGATCCGGTCCGTTCCGCGGGGTGGAGCGCGACAGCTCCGTGATCCCGGCGAGCACGTTGTACGGCGTCGGTCGGGTTCCGTAGAGCAGCCGGTCGACCAATCTCTCGGCGCGAACGTGCACGGGGAGGAACGACAGCGCTTCCAGTGTCGTTGCGAGCACCGCGACCACGACGACGCCCCCGAGGATGCCTGCGCTGACCATGACCCCGGCGATCACGCCGGCGATCGCCTCGACGACCGCGAATTCGCCGCCGACCAGCGCCACCACCAGCGTCGCGGCCAGCCACAGGCTCAGCACGCGCTCCGCGGTCCACAGCCCGGTCCGTCGGGTGACCACCAGAACCGCCGCGGCGACCGCGGACGATGCGAACCGTGCGAACCAGAACAGCAGCGCTGTCGGCTGCTCGATCCCGCCTGCCGCCAGCGCCGTCTGATCGTGGACGATGGGGCCGGTCCACCCGAGCTGCCACCACAGCTGAGTGATCAACCCCAGCACGGCGGCCACCGGGAGCACGGCTGCCACCACGGTGAACAGCAGCCGGGCCTGGGTGCGCTGTTCCATCGTCAGGCCGGTGCCGACACGGTGTCGCGGTGTCACCGCGAGCGCGAGCAGCGGGACGAGGAATCCGAAGAAGACCACGCACCCGAGCGTGCGCGGCAGCAGGGCGGTACCGACGCCGACGAGCAGGAGCACACCCAGACCCGTGGCGATCAGGCTCCTGCGCACTCCGGAACCGGCCAGCGGGAGCTGCCCCGAGGGGAAGAGCAGCAACGCCAGGACGTAGGCGGCGCACGCGACGGCAGGCAGGAGCACCCGGTACACGCCCTCGACGGGCAGACCCGTCGTCGCCTGCAGCGCGACCGCCCCCGCGTACGCCTGCAGGTTGAACGCGCCGGCAGACGCGATCATGGCGACGGACAGCAGCCGAATGGGCCGGCCGTGCAGACGCGAGGCCAGCAGAACTGCGGCGACGACGAGGTTGAGCAGGCTGAACGCGTAGTCCAAGGCGGCCTGATCGAGAGGCTCGTTGAACGGCTTCGCCTCGAGCACACCCGGCGCGGTGTCCGTGAGCAGAACCAGAGCACCGCCCACCAGAAGGCTGATCGAGAGAACGACGCACATCACGAACGCCACCGCGTATCCCGCGGTGGCGAGCCGGGACGGGCCGAACTCTCTCACCGCATCCACGCCTCCTCTGGCGCCTGCCCGATCTGCGGCTCGAGCCGGTCGGGCAACCAGGCATCGAGGATGATCACGCGCGCCGTCCCCCGCGACGTGGTCCCATCGGGTCGGACGGCGGGATCGATCAGTGCGAGCTCCCCTCCCAGAGTCGCGAGTCGCTCGGCGTCGCCTGCGAGCGCGTCACGCACCTGCTGGGCGGCGACGACCGGCGCCGTGTCCTCGACACGCACGCTCAACCGGCCGTCGGCATGTTCGAGGTGTACCAGCAGCTCGCGCTCGGCGGGCCGGCCCGCGAGCTGCTGGATCGCGGAGGCGGTGAGGTAGTAGATCCCGGACTCGACCTCCCAGCTCAGCCGCCGGCCGAGGTCGCCGGTCAGTCGCACCGGCCGTGGCAGGTCGGCGGCCAGCTCCTCGAGAGCCGCCATCGGCCCCTGGTCGCGCAGAACCGCCGGGTAGACGCCACGGGCGATCACCCGGAACCGGTCGATCAGATCCTCGAGCCCGACGCGGGCCCGCTTCAGCGCATCCATCGCCGTTGCTGCCCGTTCCCGCCCCGGGGTGAGGACGGACCGCGCCACGACCACCTCGTCCCGCAGCGTCGCGAGCCGATCGACGGTTGCGTACCCGAGCTCCACGACCAACCGGCGTCGTTCGATCTCGCGGGCGTGGGCGAGACGTTGCCGGGACGACTCGAGCTCGGTGGCCAGATCGTCGGCCCGGCGGATCCGTTCCGCCAGCTCGGCGTTGAGCGCGACGCTGCGCAGCAGCAGACCCGCCCCGTTCGCCACGTCGTGCATCAGCCGCTTGTCCTCGGGGGTGATCGCGGCGTCCGGTTTCCCGATGGCCAGCACCGCGCGCAACACCGATCCGTCGAGCACCGGGACGACGTAGTCGGTGTCAGGTCGGCTGAGCAGGACCGCGAGGCTCTCGACGGTCGGCGGTGCGGTGTCGTGGGGTGGCTGGGCGGCCGCGCTGACGAGGCGGTCGTCGACGGCGAGCCATACGACGGTCCGGCTCGCCCCGGTGCCGCTCGCCACCACCTCCGTGAGTCCGGGAAGGGCCTGCTCGAGGGAGCCCGCACGGATACGTGCCGCAGCCGCCGCCAGCGCGGAGTACGGAGTCACCTCGCGGTGGTGGGTCAACCGGCCGACCAGGCGGTCGACCCGCGGCCGCACCAGCCCGAGACCGACCACGCACAACGCGGCTGCCACGAACGGCAGCAGCACGGCGAACGACGCCGCGGATCCGAGCACCGTGCCGCCACCCCGCACCACGACCGTCAGGACCACGGCCACAAAAATGCTCACCAGCAGCGGCCGTGCCAGCTGCGCCACAATCGTCCGGTTCATCCCGCACCACCGGTCTCAGCCGGATCCCGTCCGGCTGCTACACGCTAAACGCCCTGGTGGCCGTGGCCAAGGATGCTGCCGAAAGTAGGGTTTGCCCCCTCTGGCATGGGGTTCTCCCGAGTCGTTCGGGGGTGTACTCCATCGCGGCGTCGACGCAGGGCAGGCACCCTCATCACGGGATGACAACAGGAGACGCCATGGCGAAGAACCTGAGCTCCGCCGAGCTCGACTCCGAGCATGTCGAGCTGCTGCCTGCCCGCACCCTGGTCACGACCTTGCTCATCCCGGCCCCGGCGACCGGCACCGGCGTCGTCACCGCCCTCAGCGGCGGAGTCGACGGCGCTACCCAGACGCCGTGCAACGACGTTCCGTGGTGGTCTCCGAAGCCGCCGGGCTGTAAGTGATGACGGCTCGGACGACGCCCGGACGTCCGAGGAGACCCCCGATGAGCCCCACCGACAGCGCACACGCCCCTCGCACGTCGACCGCCCCTCGACCGGCCGATGGCACCGAGTTGATCGGGCCCTACTCCGGCTCGGGCTTCACCGAACCCCGTTACCTGGCCTGCCGCGGCGACGGGCAGGTCGTGCAGCTCTCGGAGCGGGTGTTCCTGCTGGCGAGGCTGGTTGACGGACGCCGCGATCTCGACGAGCTGGCCGCGGCGCTCGGCGCCGAGATCGACCGGACGGTCACCGCCGCGCAAGTGGCGTTCCTGCTCGACAACAGGCTCCGCCCGGCCGGTCTCATCGCCTCCGACGCCGGGCCGTCGCTCCCGGCCCGTCCGGATCCGCTGATGCTCACGTATCGGGCGCGGCTCGTGCCCGAACGCGTCGTATGGGCGATCGCCGGGTTGCTCGGGCCCCTCTTCGCCTCCCCGGTGGTGGCCCTGATGCTCGCCGGGTTCGCCGCCGTCGACGTCCTCATCCTCGCCGGTGGTGGCTCCGGGCAGATCCTGCCGGCCGTCCGTGCGTTCAGCGACCAGCCTGCGCTGACCGTCCCGGTACTGGCAGTGATCCTCGCCGTGGCCGCGTTCCACGAGTGCGGCCACGCCGCCGCGTGCCGCTACGGCGGTGCCCGACCCGGAGCGATGGGCATCGGGCTGTACCTGGTCTGGCCGGTGTTCTTCAGCACGGTCACCGACGCCTACCGCCTCGGCCGGGCGGCGCGGCTGCGCGTCGACCTGGGCGGGGTGTATGCCAACGCCGTCGCCATGACCGTGATCGGCATGGCGTACCTGACCACCGGCTCACCGTGGCTGCTGGTCGTGCTGGTGGCCCTGCACATCGAGACGATGTGGCAGTTCCTGCCCTCGGTGCGACTCGACGGCTACTACATCCTCGCCGACCTGGTCGGCGTGCCGGATCTGTTCGCCCGCCTCGGCCCGATCCTCCGCAGCCTGCTGCCCGGAGGCGGCGATCATCCACGGGTCGCCGAGCTGACGCCGGTGACCCGCCGCATCGTCGCCTGCTGGGCAGCGCTGACCATGGCGTTCCTGGGCTGGTGGAGCGTCATGTTCGTCGTGCTGGCCCCGCAGATCCTGCCCGTCGTGTGGGCAGCACTGCTCGGGCGTCTCGAGGCGACTGCCACCGCGGTCCGGGCCGCGGATGTCACCGCCGCCGCCCTCGGCGCGACCCAGCTCGTGCTGCTCGTCCTGCCCTACGCCGGCCTCACCCTGATCGCCGTCAACCTCGTCCGCCGTGCTGGACGAACGGCCCGTTGACTCGATAGGTGCGAGCGGACGTGCCGCTCGTCCGCTACTCGGGCCAATCGGAACTCATGATGATGTCGACAAAGTCCTCACGGACGAAGCCGGGCACGAAGTGTGCGAGCACATCGTCATTCATGGTGCCGAACGTGCTGGAGGGGCGGTTCTTCATGCCGTCGGTGAAGGCACGCAGGATTTCGCGTTTGAAGTTCGGGCGAGGATGCGCCTTGACGACCTCGGCGATGTTTTCAGGGCTGATCTCGTCGAGGTCCCACCCCAGGACATCGGTCTCCACCCCTGCGCTGACGAGCGCGGTTTCCGGTTCGAGATGGTCCGGGACGCCGGGGGTGGTGTGGAGGGCGATACCCAGCCAGACGGCGCGGGCATCGGCCGGGCTGTGGCCGTGTTCGAGCAGGAAATCCCGGGCCAGGTCGGCACCGTCCACCTCGAAGCGCTGGTCGGTGCTCCGGTAGCGCTCGGTCAGCCCGAGGTCGTGGAACATCGCGCCGACGTAGAGCAGCTCGGGGTCCACATCGAGCTTGCGATGCCGGCCCTTCAGGCTGCCGAACAGGTACACCCGCCGGCAGTGGTTGAACAGCAGCGGTGAGCTGGCCTCGCGAACCATGTCGGTGGCCGCACGAGCCAGGGCCGTATCCGGGATGGTGACGTCCGCGATCGTTTCGTTCATCGGTTCGCCTTTCGTCGTCTACAACGGTGTGCGCCGGTTCAGGCTGAGTGAGGCCCTGAATCAGTGGAGAGCCGCGATCGCCTCGGCAACGCCGGTGCCATAGTCGGGGTCGGCCTTGGTGCAGTGGTCGATCCAGCGTTGTTTGATCTCGGTGGGGACACCGATCACGGCGCGCGCCGTGTTCTCGAACAGCGCTTGCTGCTGCTCACGGGTCATCTTTCGGAAGAGGTTGCCGGGCTGGCTGTAGTAGTCATCGTCGTCCTGCCGGAAGTCCCAGTGGTCGGCCACTGCGCCGACCGACTCCGGTGGATTGCGATAGCCCGGCTGCTCCTGCCATACCCCGTAGCTGTTGGGTTCGTAGGTCAGCGTGCTGCCGTAGTTCCCGTCGACCCGCATGGGGCCGTCGCGGTGGTAGCTGTACACGGGCACTCGCGGAGAGTTGACGGGGATCTGATGGTGGTTGACGCCGAGCCGGTAGCGCTGGGTGTCGCCATAGGAGAAGAGCCGTCCCTGCAGCATCTTGTCCGGCGAGAAGCTGATTCCGGGAACGACGGCGGCAGGGTTGAACGCGGCCTGCTCGACGTCGGCGAAGTAGTTGTCCGGGTTGCGGTTGAGCTCCCATTCGCCGACCTCGATCAGCGGATAGTCGCCCTTCGGCCAGACCTTCGTGAGGTCGAACGGATGGTAGGGCACGGTCGCCGCGTCGGCCTCGGGCATGATCTGAACGCACAGCTTCCAGCGTGGGAACTCACCCCGCTCGATGGCCTCGTAGAGATCGCGCTGCGAGCTCTCACGGTCTCCGCTGATGACCGCCGCCGCCTCGGCGTCGGTGAGGTTCTTGATCCCCTGCTGCACACGGTGGTGAAACTTCACCCAGAAACGCTCGTTGTCGGCGTTGATGAAGCTGAACGTGTGAGATCCGAAGCCGTGCATGAAGCGATACGAAACCGGGATTCCCCGATCGCTCATGATCATCGTCACGACGTGCAGCGACTCGGGCAGCGAGCTCCAGAAGTCCCATTGGTTCTTCGGGCTGCGCATGTTGGTGCGTGGGTCGCGCTTGATCGCGTGGTTGAGGTCCGGGAACTTGAGCGGGTCGCGGAAGAAGAACACCGGAACGTCGTTGCCGACGAGGTCCCAGTTCCCCTCCTCGGTGTAGAACTTCGCCGCGAATCCGCGGATGTCCCGGTCGGCATCGGCGGCTCCGCGTTCACCGGCCACGACCGAGAAGCGGACGAACATCTCGGTGGTCTTGCCCACCTGTGAGAAGAGCTTCGCCTTGCTGTAGCGGGTGATGTCGTTCGTGACGGTGAAGGTGCCGAATGCCCCGGAGCCCTTGGCGTGCATGCGTCGCTCGGGGATGACCTCACGATCGAAATGCGCGAGCTTTTCCAGGAACCAGATGTCCTGCAGGAGCATCGGCCCACGGGGGCCGGCTGTCTCGACATTCTGGTTGTCGGGTACGGGCGCGCCTGCGGCGGTGGTCAGTCGGCCGGCCGGCCGGCCGTTGCCGGCGGTCACATGGTCTTCGGTCATGGGCCTCTCCGGGTGCTCTCGTGGCTGGGCGTGTCAGGTCGGAATCAGCGGTGCAGCGGTGGCGTCGTACGACGCGGGTCGAAGGAGATCGAGATCGATCCGTACAGCGATCGTCAACCTCCTTCATCGGAGCCCCGAGACATACCTCGCCGTGGGAGGCCAGTCTTGTGCCCGTAGGTGACCGGCGCCCCCGGGTGACTCCCGGGGTTCGCGCGGCCAACCACGGGAAATGCCGGGGTGGCGCACCCCGGGAGTGGTGCGAGGCTGTGAGGAGGGGTGGCGGGGCACCCGGGTTCGGCTGGTTCGACCCGCAGAGCGGTCAGCTCTGGAGGTACCTGAGCACCGCGAGCACCCGCCGGTGCTGCGCGGCGTCCGACTGACGCAGGCCGAGCTTGCTGAAGATGCTGGTCACATGTCGTTCGACCGCCGGCACCGAGACGACGAGCGCGGCGGCGATGCCGGCGTTGGAGCGTCCTTCGGCCATCAGGGTGACCACGTCGCGCTCGCGCGGAGTCAGGTCGTCGAACGGGCTGCCGACGCGCTTGCGAAGGACCAGCCGTTCGATGACGTCCGGGTCCAGGGCCGATTCGCCGGCAGCGACGCGGCACACCGCGTCCACCAGGATCTGGGGGTAGGCGACCTTCTCCTTGAGCAGGTATCCCACGCCCTCCGGCCGCTCGCCGACGAGCTCGCGGGCGTATTGGGCCTCGAGGAACTGCGAGAGCACGACGACGCCGATGTCAGGCATCGTTGCGCGGATCTCCAGCGCGGCGCGGAGCCCGTCGTCCTCGAGGTCGGGAGGCATGCGGATGTCGGCGATCACGACATCCGGATGGTGCGTACGGGCCGAGTCGAGCAGGTCCGGTGCGTCGACGGCCACACCCACCACGTCGACGCCGGCGCGTTCGAGAACGCGCACGATGCCCTCTCGGACCAGCGTCTGGTCCTCACCGACGACGACGCGCAGATGTACGGTCATCGGCCAGGCTCGGCGGCGTGAACCGCCGGACCCTTCGGCCCGGCCGAGGCATGGCAGGCGCACGGGCTGTACGTGCACGGAGTGCCCTCCCTGCTCACGCACGCCCACCTCACGGTTATCGCGGTTCCTCTCGCTGAAATACCTGGTAGTGGCCTCATCGCTCGCACAACGGCGAGCTCGTGTCCTCCGACGAACTGCTGCCGCGGTAGTGGAGCATATCGTCCTGTTACCTGCCGCTTCCGTTCTCGAAACGTCAGCGCGCGTACCGACGCCGAACTGCCGGGATCGATGATCCCCGTTATCGCCTCGCACGGCGAAAGATCGCGAACTCCATCGGGGGTTCCCGGCGTGCAGAGCGTGACCACACGGTTGCGATCTTCAGCCGTCGGCTGCCGGAGGGCAGGGCTGGGTTGACCGCTTTCAGGAGAGGGCGTCCGCCCGAAAAGCGGATATCGAGGCCGGAGGACCGACGTGAATCCTACGGAGGAATTTCTGGCGCTGGTTCTTCTCGACACCCCACAGCCGGTGTGGGCGACAACCACAACGTTGGGATCATCGTCGCCGATCCGGCGGTGTTGGCAGCGCTCGGCTACGACCGGGTTGAGGAACTGTGCGGCTCGCCCAGTCGTGGGACGGAAAACCGGCGAGCCGACCCATTCCCGATGACCGGTTCGTCCGACGCGACGGCTCGACAGGCGGCGATCGATGGCCTGCGCGAGCTGGTCACGGGGCCCTCGGCGGCGAAGTCGTGATCAATTCGCCACAAGGCTCGGGCAGCGTACTGAATGCGCAAATGCCACTGCAGACATGAGCGTAGCCGAGACGGGAGCTACGCTCCCAAGGCGGCGCCCGGCGTAGCGCGCCGGTTTGTCCATCGCCGTGGGGTTGGCCCTAGGGGTGCGGGTTGGCCTTCCTCACGGAATATTTGAGCTAGCTCAATGGACACGGTGCTGTCTGCAGCTGAGGATGGCGGAGTGATAGGAGAGTGACCGCCCAGGTGCCTCCACGTATTGCGCGCATCGGTCTCGATGAACGGCATACCGTCGATTTCACTCATCGGCACGAGGTCGGCGGCCCGGACCGGCCGCCCCGCTCGTGCTGTTGCACCGCTCCCCGAGTGCGGCTGCCACATTCTCGGCGTCATGCTGGAACGCTGATCGAATCTGCTGGCAGGCATCGCCACCCGCTCGCTCGAACGAGGGCACGTTCGAGACGTGCGGGCGGTATGTGAGGAACTCGTCGGGGTAAGGCGGAGACTCGGGATGGATGGCGCGAACGGCTGCAGCCACGAGCACTCGCTGCGGGGCCGGCACAGCGAGTGCGTCGTGCTCGATCGATTGCTGGAGGCCGTGCGGGCAGGGGAGAGCCGGGCGCTGGTGGTGCGTGGCGAGCCGGGCGTGGGTAAGAGCACGCTGCTGGAGTACGTCGTCGAGCGGGCGCCCGGCCGGGTGGCGCGTGCCGCAGGAATCCAGTCCGAGATGGAGCTGGCCTTCGCCGGGCTTCATCAGCTGTGCACCCCGATGCTCGACCGGCTGGACCGCCTTCCCTCTCCCCAGAGCGATGCGCTACGTACGGCCTTGGGCCTCAGTGCCGGGAATCCGCCGGACTGCTTCCTGGTCGGGCTGGCCGTGCTGGGTCTGCTGGCCGAGGCCGCCGATGGACAACCGCTGATCTGTGTGGTGGATGACGCCCAGTGGCTCGACCATGCCTCGGCACAGGCGCTGGCGTTCGCCGCCCGCCGCTTGATGGCGGAGTCCGTGGGGTTGGTCTTCGCGGCGCGCACGGGCGAGGCAGCAGAGCTGGCGGGCCTGGCGCAGCTGGTGGTAGACGGGCTGCCCGATGCCGAAGCGCGGGAGCTGTTGCGCTCGACGCTGCGCGGGCCGCTCGACGAGCGCGTACGTGACCGGATCGTCGCCGAGACCAGGGGGAATCCGCTGGCCTTGCTGGAGCTGCCGCACGGGTTGACGCCGGCGCAGCTGGCAGGCGGTGTCGTCGTGAGCGGTACCGACGCGCTCGCAGGTCAGATCGAGGAGAACTACCGGCGACGACTCGCGGCACTTCCGGCCGAGACTCAGCGGCTCGTGCTGGTCGCCGCGGCCGAACCGCTGGGCGATCCCGTGCTGCTGTGGCGCGCCGTCTCCTTGCTCGACATCAGCATCGCTGCTGCCGCTCCGGCGGCATCGGCCGGGTTGCTCTGGATCGGCAGGCGGGTGCGGTTTCATCACCCCCTCGTTCGCTCGGCCAGTTACCGGGTGGCTTCCCCGGAGGAACGGCGGATCGCGCACCGTGCACTGGCGGAGGCCACCGATCCGGAGGCCGATTTCGATCGTCGCGCCTGGCATGCCGCGCAGGCCACAGCGGGACCGGACGAAAACGTCGCCGCCGACCTGGAGCACTCGGCGGGGCGCGCGCAGGCACGCGGCGGGCTCGCCGCGGCCGCCGCCTACCTGGAACGAGCCGCCGAGCTGACCGCCGACCCGGACCGTCGGGTGCAGCGGGCGCTGGCCGCGGCGCGGGCCACGCACCTGGCCGGGGCACCCGACGCGGCGCTCAAACTGCTGTCCCTGGCCGAGGCGTGCCCGCTGACCAAGCTCCAACGCGCCCGGGTGGACCTGCAACGCGCCCAGATCGCCTTCACGCTCAACCGCGGCAGAGAAGCCCCGCCCCTGCTGCTGCAGGCCGCGAAACAACTCGAGCAACTCGACGTGGAACTGGCGGGTGAGACCTACCTGGACGCCTTGCTGGCGGCCATGTTCGCCGGCGCGCTCGCCGGCGGCGTCAGCGTGCAGGAAGCCGCCCACGCCGCCCGTGCCGCGTCCCCGACGACGCGGACCTCGCGCGCGCCCGATCTGCTCCTCGAGGGCTTGGCGCTGCGGTTCAACGACGGCTACGCCTCAGCGGCGCCGATGCTGAAGCGGGCACTCAGCGCGTTCCGTGGCCATGGCCTGTCCGCGCAGGAGGGGCTGCGCTGGCTCTGGCACGCGTGCATCACCGCCGCCCACCTGTGGGACTACGACACCTGGGAACTACTCGCCACTCGCTTCGTGCGCACCGCACGGGAGGCCGGGGCCCTGACGATGCTTCCCCTTGCCCTCGGCCAACGCATCGGTGTCCACGTCTTCCTCGGCGAACTGGCCGAGGCCGCTTCACTGCACGAAGAGCTGAACTCGGTCACGGACGCGACCGGACATCCCCCACCACCGCTCGCCGCCTTGATGATCGCGGCGTGGCGCGGTCGCGAAGCCGAGGCCTGCGCGCTGATCGAGGCGACCATCACGGAGGTGCTGCAACGCGGGGAGGGCGACGGTCTGATCAAGGCCCAGTGGGCCGCCGCGATGCTGTACAACAGCCTCAGCCGCTACGAGGACGCGCTGACCTCCGCAGAGCAGGCCAGCAGCCAGCCGCCGGTGCTGGGGGTCGCCCCGTGGGCGGCGTTGGCCGAGCTCGTCGAAGCGGCCTCGCGCTGCGGGATGTCCGAACGCGCTGCTGAGGCCTTCGGTCAGCTCATCGACGTCACGCGCGCCAGCGGCACCGACTGGGCGCTGGGCGTCGAAGCCCGCTCCCGTGCGCTGCTGAGCTGCGGTCGCGACGCCGAGCGCGCCTACTGCGAGGCGATCGACCGGCTCGGGCGCACCCGCGTCCGTGGCGAGCTCGCCCGCGCCCATCTCCTCTACGGCGAATGGCTACGCCGGGAAGGCCGACGGCTGAACGCACGCGAGCAGCTACGCACCGCCCACGAGGCGTTCACCGCGATGGGCGCCGAAGCATTCGCCCACCGGGCGGCCTCCGAGCTGCGGGCCACCGGCGATTCCCCACGTAAACGCACGGTCGAGACCAGCACGGCGCTCACGCCCCAGGAAGCGCAGATCGCGGGTCTGGTCCGTGAGGGACTCTCCAACCCCGAGATCGGTGCCCGCCTGTTCATCAGCCCGCGCACCGTCGAGTGGCACCTGAGCCGGATCTTCTCCAAGCTCGACATCACCTCACGCAGGCAGCTCCGCCGCTGACGGAGGAAGTGCCCGCGGCCGGGCCGACGATCGAGGTCGACTTGTCGCATACCGATCGTGGTGTTCGCCCCGAGACGACCCCCGAACATGACGCGAGCCCGGTCGCGGGAGGAGACCGGGCTCGACGAATGGGGGATCCTCAGGGATCGATACTCAGCTCTGCGCCGATCTCGCGCAGCCGGGGCTCGTGCTGACGGGCGTGGTGCCTGCAGAAGAGGAGCTCGTTGCCGGCCGGGAGCAGTGCGCGCATCCGTGCGGCGGCGCTGCAGCGGTCGCAGCGGTCGAAACGGGTGAGAACGGGGAAGTCGTGGATCGTCATGTCGTCACGCCGCCTCGAGCAGGGCTTCACCGGAAGCCGTGAGCCGGGCAGGTCCGTGGTGTGAACCGGCGTGGATCAGACCGGCGGCTGTGAGTCGAGGGCCGGTGAACTGGTCGCTGAGGAACCGGCCGTCCACGACGAGCGTCCCGCCCGTGTCGTCGGCGATCTCGCAGCGGCCCGCGGCGACGGCGCGGAGAACGGCGCGATCGCGGTAGCTGAGGGGGTTGGCGGTGGTGTTCATCATCGTCGTTCTCCTTCCGGCTCTGTCGCTTCTGTGACCCTTGAAGGATCCGTCGCGGGCCCTCTCTCCTGCCATCCCGCTGCCCCCCGAACCACTGGAGCGAACCCGCCAACCGAGAGTGGGGGTTGCCCCCCACCCGACCGACTGCTGCCGGAACGGGCGATTCGCGGGAGAGGAAGTGGCGGCTCGCGGGATGGGAGGGGCGACTCGCGGGGCACCCGCGAGTCGCCCGGGGAAATGCGCCCGGTGCCTAGCCGAATCCGGCCTCGGCGAGGAGGCCGGTCAGCGGGGCCGGGCTGGGCGCGAGCCGCCGAGCGGCCGTGCACCGGTAAGGAACGCAGCTAGCGCCGCATGCGTGCGGCGGCAGCGAGGACGGCCGCCGCGTGCGCCCGGGCGTCCTCCGGGCTGTTCACGGTGCGGCACGGGATCACGAGGATCCGCGCACCGAGGAGGTGGACGCCTCCGGCCCAGGTCACCTTGTAGGGGTCACGTTCGGCGTATCCGGCGGGCCGGATGGGCTCGGGCAGCTCCACGCTGGCGCGTAGCGGCGTCTCCGCCTGCGCAGGGGTCGCGGGAACGCTTCGCAGGGGCGTCGACTCACGCCGGCTCCCGTACAGCTCGATCGAGCACGGCTGTGCGTTCGTGCTGTGCGCGTTCACCTGGGTGTAGCCGGATGGTGACTCGGGCGGCTCCGCCACCTCCGCGGCCGGCTCGCTGCCGGCCGTGGTCGAGCGGACGATCGTCGGCCGGAACCGGGACGGGTGGCGCGCGCCCAGCGGCGCCGACTGACGCTTGTCCGTGGACACTGTCGCCGCGGTTGTGACGGCGTCGACGATCTGGCGGACGATCTCGCTCTTGGCCTCGCTCGTGATGTCGGCCGAGTGCCAGTCGATCGAGGAGGCGATCCGGGTGAACTCGTTCTGGTCCTCCTGCTCGGCCGGATGGGGAGCAGAGGGCCGGACGAGCCGGTAGCCACGAGCGTCCAGCCAGGCAGCCATGTGCACCGGAGCGCGCGTGGCCGGCGCCTTGTTGGTGCCTGAGGCGAGGAGGTAGTCCGTCATCGCGTTGGCAATCACCGTGGCTGTATCCACGGGATGAGAGTGCGCTTCGCCTGCCCTTGTGTCGTCAGGGCCTGCGGGCATCCGCTCTACCGGTTGGCAGGAACCCGCACTGGGTGTCAGCCCGGCCCGCGGGCCCTCGCCGGCGCCGCGCTGGGCCCGGTCGGGCATCGCTCGTTCCGGCTAGCTGCAATGTGCGACGCGCCGACTACTGCGATGCTGAACAGGTGCTGCGACGTTGCCTGATTGTTGACGACAACGAGCGCTTCCTCGAGATCGCCCGTCTCAGCCTTGAACGCCAGGGACTGGAGGTGGTAGGGACCGCGACGACTATCGCCGGGGCCCTGCTGGAGGCGACCGTGTTGCGCCCGGATGTCGTGCTGGTCGACGTCGCCCTGGGGGAGGAGAGCGGGTTCGAGCTCACCCGGCGGCTGGTCGAGGATTTTCCTGAGCTCCGCGCCCGAGTTGTGCTGATCTCCACGCGCGGCGAGGAGGACCTCGCCGACCTGATCGCGTCCAGCCCTGCGGCCGGATTCCTCTCCAAGTCGCTCCTGTCCGCGACCGCCGTGCTCAATCTGGTGGACGCCGGGGGGCGCTGAGCGGAGGCATGAATGCCACGCGGGCAGCGGCATCTCGGCCTGCATCCGGCGCAGGCGCGCGTGGCGGAGCGGCCGGAGGGTCGTCAGGGAGGCGGATTCCGGATTAGCGTCTCGCTGCGGGAGTCGTGAGATGGCACATGTCCGGATTCGACCGTCCGTACTGCGCCGGCTGAGCGGGCTGCTCGTCGGCGTTGTGCTGGTGGCTGCGATCAGCGCTCTGATCGAGGTGCTCGACGAGCACGTTCCCGTCCTGAGCCTGCTGGTTCTCTACCTGCTGGCGGTCCTTCCGGTCGCCCTCCTCTGGGGTTCGACGGCGGCGGTGGCGGTGGCGGTCATCAGTGCCGGGGCCTACGTACTCCTGTTTCTGAAGCCGGCCCGCATCCGGGCCGACGATCCGCAGACCCTGTTGCCGCTGGTGATCTTCCTCATCACCGCGGTCGTCGTCGGGCAGCTCGCGGCGCGGGCACAGCGGCAGGCGCGGGAGTCCGCGAGGCTCACGGAGGAGCAGTCGGCGTTGCGCCGGGTTGCAACCTTGGTGGCACAGGCGAGTCCGCAGTCGGAGGTCTTCGAGGCCGTCACCCGCGAGGTCGGCTTGCTGTGCGGCGCCGACCTCGCGCGCCTGGAACGCTACGAGGACGACGGCACCGTGACCGGTGTCGCCGCCTGGAGCCGCGTGCCGGTGCGGCTGGCCGTGGGCACGCGGTTCGCTCTCGACGGACTGAGCATCGCCGCGCGGATACGGGAGAGCGGCGGTCCCGCGCGCGTGGACGGCTTCACGGGCGCCACTGGCCCGATCGCCGAGGAGGCCCGGCGGCTGAGGATCCGTTCGTCGGTCGGCTCACCGATCGTGGTCGCCGGGCACCTCTGGGGCGTGATCGCGGCCTCGACGCGCAGCCACATCCCGTTCCCGGTCAACACCGAGGCGCAGATGGCGGATTTCACGGAGCTCGTGGTCACCACGATCGAGAACGCGCAGGGTCGCGCCGAGATCGGCGAGCTCCTGGACAACCAGGCCGCACTGCGGCGGGTCGCGACCCTCGTCGCCCGCGGCGCGCCCACGGCGGAGGTGGTCGCCGAGGTCGGGGAAGAGGTCGGCCGAGTGCTCGGAGCCGAAGCCACGATGATCGTCCGGCTCGATCCGGACGGCCTGGTGACGGTGGTGGGCAGCACCGGTGTGCACGGCGAGCGGCTGGCCGAGGGGACCCGGTGGAAGATCGAGCCTCCGCACGCCCTCGCGACCGCGCTGGCCACGGGCAAGCCGGCCATTCTCGACGACATCAGCGAGGTACCCGGCGACTTCGCGGCGGCGATTCGCGATACCGGGATCCGGTCGGCCATCGGCATCCCGATCGTCGTCGGGGGCAAGTCGTGGGGCGCTCTCGCCATCGCGACGCGAAACGCGCACTTCCCCGTCGGCACCGAGCACCGCATGGTGGCCTTCACCGAGCTCGTCGCCATCGCCGTTGCGGACGCGGAGAGCGCGGCCGAGCTCGCTGCCTCCCGAGCCCGGGTCGTCGCAGCGTCGGACGAGGCACGACGGAAGATCGAGCGGAATCTGCACGACGGTGCGCAGCAGCGACTCGTCACGCTGGGGCTCGAGCTGAGTCTCTTGCAGGGCTCGGTGCCGCGGGATCTGGATGAGCTGCGATTCGGGATCGGCCGGATCGCCGCGGAGCTCGCCGAGGTGCTCGACGAGCTGCGCGAGATGTCGCGCGGGATCCACCCGGCGGTCCTCTCCGAGGGAGGGCTCGGATCCGCTCTGCGGGCGCTCGGCCGCCGCTCGACTGTGCTCGTCGAGCTCGACGTCCGGACGCAGGCCCGCTTTCGCGAGCCGGTCGAGGTCGCGGCGTACTACGTCGTCTCCGAAGCGCTGACGAACATGACGAAGCACGCCGACGCCTCGCGCGTGACGATCCTCCTGGAGGAGCGGTACGGGAGCCTGTGGCTCGAGGTTCAGGACGACGGCGTCGGCGGCGCCGATCCGACGCGCGGGTCGGGACTCGTCGGCATCCGCGACCGGGTGGAGGCGCTGGGCGGGACGTTCGAGGTCAACAGCCCGGCCGGCGAGGGCACCCTGGTGCAGGTGACCCTTCCGCTCCTGCCCTGGTGACGGTCGCGGTCAGCGGGCATCCAGGAACGTCAGTACCGCGAGCACACGGCGGTGGCTGTCATCGGTCTCGGGCAGGCTGAGTTTCGTCAGGATGCTGCGCACGTGCTTCTCGACCGTGCCCTCGCTGATCCAGAGCCGGCGTGCGATGCCCGCGTTGGAACGGCCCTCCGCCATAAGGGTCAGGACGTCGCGTTCGCGGGCGCTGACCACGGCGAGCGGGTCGTTGCGCTTGCGCGCGGCCACCAGCTCCTGCACGAGAGCGGGGTCGACGACGGAGCCACCGCGGGCGACCCGTTCGAGCGTCTCGATGAACTCGTTCACCTCGGTGACGCGGCTCTTGAGCAGGTACCCGATGCCCTGGCCGCTGGCGAGCAGCTCCATCGCGTGCTCGACCTCGACGTGGGCCGAGAGTACGAGGATTCCGGTATCCGGCTGCTCCCGGCGGATCTCCCTGGCCGCCTCCAGCCCCTCGTTGGTCTGGGTCGGCGGCATCCTGATGTCGACGACCACCAGATCGGGTGTCGTCTCGCGGACCAGCTCGAGCAGACGGGTGGCATCACCCGCCTGGCCGACGACCTGGAAGCCCGAGCGTTCGAGCAGGCTTGCCAGGCCCTCGCGGAGCAGGACATCGTCCTCGGCGATGACCACACGTAGCGGGGTCATGGCCGCTCGAGCGCTGGTCCTGCGCGGGCGTGGGCGTGCGGATACGGCGCATAGCTCATAGGGGGATTATCCCGACGTCGGGGGCTCGCAGCGAGCCATCGGCACCTCTCGCCCCATTCGGCGGCTCCTGGAGCACCGGAACCGGCGGGCGCGGACTGCTGGAACGGCCAGGCCGACCGAGCCCGTGACACGGCTGGCAGGCGGTGTCAGTGCGCGCCGATCGCCGGATCGGTCATCGTGGTCCTGCCCGTCTCGACGTGCCCGGCCAGGCGTCGCAGGAAGGTGCCGTCCCCGTCGGAGACAACGGACAGGTCGTACCAGCCGTCGCTGTCCGCTGTGCGCGCCGTGTGGACCACGCGTCCGCCGCGCGCGATGTGATAGCTGGCCGACTGGTCCGTCTGGTTGACGTCGTTCACCGTGAGCCGGACGGCCCCGGCGCCGCTGTTGGTGAGCACGAGCTGCACCTCTGCGCCTGCCGAGCGGTGGCGCGCGGACACCTCGGGGCCCGCATTGCTGGTGTGACCGGCCAACCGGCGCAGGAAGCCGTTGGGACCGTGGACCGTGAAGTCGTAGGCCCCCCTGTCGGCGGCCGCGATGCTCCAGCCGTCCGACAGCTGCTTGCCGGCACTGACGGTGTAGGTCCACGGTCCGTTCGTGTCGGTCGTCGAGGTGACGTAGAAGCTCGCTCCGGCACCCCCGTGGTTGGAGAAGGCGACGTTCAGGCGGCCGCTCGTCAGGCGCCCGTCGGCTGCCAGGTCGTAGGGCAGTGGGAGGGCGGGGCGACGGCCGGTCTCCTGCTTGGGCAGCGCCGGATTGTCGGGCAGCGTGGGGACGTAGTCCTTGTGCCTGTTCTTGTCCGGCGGGTAGTAGGCGTTGGTCGCAGGGAGAGCCGGCACGGCTGGGTCGGCCCGGGAGAAATCGAAGGCCGAGGTGAGGTCACCGCACACGGTGCGCCTCCACGCGGTGATGTTCGGTTCGCGCACCCCGAAGCGCTGCTCGATGAACCGCAGGACCGAGGTGTGGTCGAACACCTCCGAGCAGACCCGGCCACCTCTGCTCCACGGCGAGACGACGAGCATCGGGACGCGCGGACCGAGGCCGTAGGGTCCCGGGACCTGGCCGGGCAAGGACGAGCCGAGGAGCTCGTCGCTCACGTCGACGGTCGACTTCCCCTGCGTCGCCGAGGACGGCGGGTAGGGCGGCACCATGTGGTCGAAGAAGCCGTCGTTCTCGTCGAAGGGGATGAGCAGCGCCGTCTTGCTCCACACGTCCGAGTCGCGCGTCAACGCGTCCAGCAGCTGCGCGATGTACCAGGCCCCGTAGTTGGGCGGCCAGTTCGGGTGCTCGCTGAAAGCTTCGGGAGCGACGATCCAGGACACCTGCGGAAACGTGCCGGCTGTGATGTCGGCGGTCAGCACATCGAAGAACCCGTCGCCGTTCTTGGCGTTCGTCCCGGTGCAGGCCTTGTCGTAGAGTGGCTCTCCTGGAACAGCGTTGCGAAACTGGTTGAAGAACAGTAGTGAGTTGTCGCCGTAGGTGCCCCGATAGGCGTCGTCGATGTTGCCCCACTTGCCCTCGGAAGTAAGGCCGTCACCGATGTCCTGATAGACCTTCCAGGAGATTCCGGCCGCTTCCAGTCGTTCGGGGTACGTCGTCCAGCCGTAGCCGAGCTCGTCATTGGTGACGACCGGTCCGCCACCCTTTCCGTCATTACCGACATAGCCGGTCCACAGGTGGTATCGATTCGGGTCCGTGGGGGCCATCATCGAGCAGTAGTAAGCGTCGCAGATCGTGAACGCATCGGCGAGCGCATAGTGGAAGGGAATGTCATCCCGGGTCAAATAGGCCATCGTCGTGGCGCCCTTGGCGGGCACCCACTCGTCGTACTTCCCCTCGTGCCACGCCGCGTGGGTACCGTTCCAGCTGTGGTCGAGGTCCTCGATGAACTGCAGTCCGAGGTCCTTGACGGCAGGCCGGAAAGGCAGCACGTCATCCGAGTTGTAGGGCTGCTGCCACACCGATCGGCCGTCGGGAAGGGTGACGGGGTGCGGGTCTCCGAAGCCGCGCACGCCGCGCATCGACCCGTAATAGTGATCGAAGGAGCGGTTCTCCTGCATCAGGATGACGATGTGCTCGATGTCCCGGATGCTTTCGGTGCCGTGCTGTGGCTCGATCGCGGCAGCGCGAGCGATGCTGTTGGAGAACATGGAGGCGACAGCTGCGCCGCCGGCCAATTGCACGAATCTGCGCCGGCTCAAGGCGGTCATCGGATCAGGGCTCCCCGGGTTCGCATAATCCTTCTCGGGTCAGCCTCATCAGTGCTCACGGATTTCAGTTGACCGGTCGACGACGGCTGGGCGAACTTCCGGCTACCGGTCGTGTGATGCGTATTAACCGAATGTCTGCTCGGTGCCGCTGCGTCTTATCTCCGTTCGGTCCGTTCTGTGTGGAGATCGCCGAGCGGCATGGACGATCGTCGGCCGGTGCCGCCGGGAGAGTGAGTCTGTGTACTGCTCATGATCGATGCTGGACACTCGGAGGCCCTCTTTCGTCCAGGAAGGCCAGTTGCCATGACCACACCTGAACTCCGGCCGGTCGATCTGACGGTCGTCGACACCAACACCGCCGAGTGGACGCTGTTCCCGATCCCGCAGATCGGAGTGGAACTGGACGCCCTACCGTTGGTCGCGGATCCGGACACGGGCATGCAGGTCTTCAAGATGGTCTACCGCGCGGGATTCACCAATCCCTGGCACCACCATCCCTGTGCGCATGGCATCTACGTGCTCGACGGCATCCTCACCACCCACGGAGGGGAGTTCGGGCCGGGCAGCTTCGTGTGGTTTCCCGAGGGCGGGATCATGGAGCACGGGGCCTCCGCGGACGGAGACGTCACCTTCCTCTTCATCACCAACAAGCCGTTCGACATCCACTACGTCGAGCGCTGAATCGAACGCAGGTGAGGTTGTCAAGGTAAACGTGACGTGCCCCATTCGGTCTCGACGGACGCGTTTCGACCACCGACATTGGATGACGGACCGTCGGGCGTCGAGGCGCGCCGGCGGTTCCATACAATGATCGACCCGGTCCCGCCCTGCCCCCGAAGCATGCGCGTGACCTGCAGCCCCGACCTGCTCGAGACCCCGGCTCGGGCCGAAGGAGAACAACCTCGTGCTTGCTGACATCCTCATGCTCGTGCCCGCCTGCATCGCCGGAATCGGCGGAGGCCTGCTCGGCGACAAGCTCGGGCTCTGGATCAAGGGCGCACTCGCGGACCGCGGAAGCCGCTGAGAAGCCGCCCGCGTCGGGGCCGTACGCCGTCATCCGGCCACGGCTGACCTGCGCCCGCGGTGGCTGCGGGTGACCACGGCGACGGCGAGTGCGGTGGTGAGTGGAACCGACGCGACGAGCCCGATGCTGCCCACCAGGGTGCGGACGACCTCGGTGGCGATCACCTGTGTCGTCAGCGTGTCGGTGAGTCCGCGTTCGGCCACGCTGAACAGCAGGAGGAGAGGGAGCGCGGCTCCCGCGTAGGCGAGTACGAGTGTGTTGACGGCGGATGCGACATGGTCGCGGCCGATGCGCATGGCGGCGCCGAAGAGCGCGGCGGGGCGAAGGTAGGGGTCGGCGCGACGTAGTTCCCACACGGCGCTGGTCTGGGTGACGGTGACGTCGTCGAGGGCGCCGAGGGCTCCGATCATGAGACCGGCGAGTACGAGCCCACGCCCGTCGAGGTCGCTGCCGAGGGTGGAGGCGAGGTTCGCGGTGTCCTCGTCCCTGCCGGTCAGCGATGTCAGTGCGGCGAACGCCGCACCGAGCAGGCCGATGAGCAGCAGGCTGAGCAACGTCCCGAGCGCCGCGGTCGACGTGCGCGCGGAGAATCCGTGGGTGAGGTAGAGGACGCCGAACATGATCGCGCAGCACCCGACGACGGCGACGGCAAGAGGATCGCGACCTGCAAGGATCGCGGGAAGCATGAAGGCGAGCAGCACCACAGCGGTGAAGCCCAGGCCGACGAGCGCCGCGAGCCCGCGCCACCGTCCGAGCGCCAGCACCGTAGCGGCGAAGACGAGTGCGAGGACCAGCAGTGGCTGGTCGCGTTGGAAGTCGACGATCTGGTACGAGTCGGGGTCGCCCGGGTTCTCGCCGGACCAGAGCATGATCACGTCGTCGCCGACACCGAACGGGGCCTTGCCCCGCACGACCGACACCAGCGTGTCGATGCTCTGGCCGGCCCGCGGTCCCTCGGACATCTCGGTGGTGAGGGCGAGGCAGCCGCTGCCCCCGGGCTGCCCGTCGGCGCAGTCCACCTCGGTCGCCGCGGTGACGTGCGCGGCGATCCGTACGGAGGCGTCCTGCGCCGAGGGCCGTCGGTCCTCGAACGGGTAGAGCACGATCAGGCCGACCACGGTGGCGAGGAGCGCCGGCACGAGCAAGGCTGCGATCGCGAACCGGACGCGTCGGTCGGCGGGCGCGGCGGGTCCGTGCCCGTGCCCATGCCCATGCCCGTGTCCGTGCTCCCGTTCGATCCCGCCGGGAGTGCTTCGGCCTCGGTGCCGGTGCCGGGCGCCCACGTACTGCGGGGACGGATCCTGAGGGTGCACCGGCCGATCCTCCCGCGCCGGTGCCATCACCCTGCGACCGCCGGGCGCGACCTGTTCGAATCCTGGTGCCTGCCCGGCGGTGCCCAGCGGCGCCGTGGGTCCTCGCCCGTGATCAGGAGGCGGCCGAGGTGGCCGGCGTCGGGGTCGGTTCCGTGGCGGACGAGGGCCGGGCCACCAGGAACGACAGGCCGACGACGACGATCGAGATGACCGCCGCGACCAGGAACGCAGTGTGGGTGCCTGCGGCGTCGATCGCTCCGGTCGGATCGGCGGACCCGAGCGTCATCACGGTGATGAACAGAGCCGTGCCGGCTGCGCCTGCCACCTGTTGCAGGGTGGTGACGATCGCGCTGCCGTGGGAGTAGAGCTCGCCGGGCAGCGATCCCAACGCGTCGGTCATGAGCGGGGTGAACATCAGCGACAGCCCGACCGTGAGCACGACGTGGATCGCGATGATCATCCACAGCTGCGACTCCGCGCCGAGCGTGGTGAACAGCCACAGGGCGACGCACAGCACCATCGCGCCCGGCACGACCAGTGGGCGAGCGCCGAACCGGTCGAAGAGCCGCCCGACCACCGGTCCCAGCAGGCCCATGACCAGACCGCCCGGAAGGAGCGCCAGGCCAGTGGCGAGGGTGGTGGCCCCGAGCACGCCCTGCAGGTAGAGCGGCAGCAGGATGAGCGCCCCGAACAGCGCCATCATGCTGATCATCACCAGGATGAGCGCGACGACGAACGGACGGTGGGAGAAGGGGCGCAGGTCGAGCAGGGCCCGGTTGTCGGCCTGCAGCCGTAGCTGGCGCGCCACGAAGACGACCAGTGCGATCGCCCCGATCACGATCGGGATCCACGGCGTGATCCTTGCTTCGCCGCGCATGGCCTCACCGATGCTGCTGAACCCGTAGAGCAGACCGCTGAAGGCCACGGCCGAGATCAGGGCCGAGGCCACGTCGAGGGGCACCCGGCGGGTGTCGGCCGGAATGCGCAAGAAGGCGGCGCCGATGGCAAGGGCGATCGCCGCGATGGGGAGCACGATCCAGAACATCCAGCGCCACCCGAGCGCGCCCAGGATCAACCCGGACACGGTGGGGCCGATCGCCGGAGCCACCGCGATGACGATCGTGATGGTGCCCATGGTGCGGCCTCGTCGATCGGCCGGCACCAGTCGCATCACGGTGGTGATCAGCAACGGCACCATGACGGCGGTGCCCGTGGCCTGTACGACCCGGCCGATCAGGAGCACCCCGAAACCGGGGGCGAGTGCTGCGATCAGAATTCCTGTGGTGAACAGCGACATCGCCACGAGGTAGATCGACCGCGGAGGAAATCGCTGGAGCAGGTATCCGGTGGTCGGGATGACCACTGCCATTGTGAGAAGGAAGCCGCTGGTGAGCCATTGCGCGGTGCTCGCGCCGATCTCGAGGTCGGCCATGAGCGCCGGCAGTGCAACGCTCATGATCGTCTCATTGAGGATCATGGCGAACGCCGATCCCACCAGCAGGGCGACCACGACCATGGCGCCCGGTGGCGGATCGGCGGACTCCGCTGTCGATAGCGACGTCGCGTCCGCGGATGCGGCCGCCTCGCCCCCCGTCGCGCCATGCTCTTCGGCAGTCACACTTTCTCCGTTCACGTCGGTGTCCCCCTGGCCGCCGGCATCCCCTGGTGGCGGTACTACTGAGAATAGAACTGTCCGCGATCGGGCCGTCGCGCTGTGTGCCTGGTCGGGGAGCCGGCACACGCCTTGCGGGAGCAACCTAGAGCTCGCGCGTGGTCGGTTCATCCCAATTACGCGGCCGTTCGCGAGGAGCGCAATGCGCTCCGCGGTGATCCGGCGCGGTTCGGACAGGCCGGTAGATCACACCTCGGCCACGGATCAACCCAGTGCTTCGATGTCCGGGCGTCCCGGTCTAGATTCTTGAATGTTCAAGTTCGGCGCCCCGCCGGGCTGCTCATGATGGAGTCCTGATGAACGTTGTCGCCTGGGTCCTGCAGATCGTGCTCGCCGTGGCCTTCCTGGCCTCGGGCGGGATGAAGGTGGTGCGGCCGAAGCCGGTGCTGGTGTCCGCAGGCATGGGCTACGCAGCGGACTTCTCCGACGGCGCGATCAAGGCAATCGGCCTGATCGAGGTGATCGGCGCCGTCGGACTGATCCTTCCCTGGCTCCTGGGTGTGGCGCCCGCCCTCACGCCGCTCGCGGCGGTCGGGCTCGCGCTCGTGATGGCGGGTGCCGTGGTGGTCCACATCCGCCGCAAGGAGCAGTTCGCTCCCGCGTTGGTGCTGGGCCTGTTGTCCCTCGTCCTCGCGGTGATCCGCTTCGCCTCTTAGTAACCGGTGTGGTTGCGGCCGTGGACGAACCAGATCGCCTCGACGGGGGCGTCGCCGTTGTTGGTGAGGCGGTGGGGCGTCGAGGAGTCGAAGGAGATGGCGTCGCCGGGTCCGATGCGATAGGTCTCGAACCCGAGCGAGACGTCCAGAGTGCCGCTGATGACGTAGCCGTACTCGATGCCGGAGTGGCGAGTGAGGTGCTCGCCGTGCACAGAGCTGCCGCCGACCTCGTAGCGGACGAACAGGAAGTCGACATCTGACTCGCGTGCGGCGGACAGCTGGTCCCAGGTCACTCCGGAGTCGAGCACCAGCTGTCGGCGGTCGCCGGGTTGCACGACCGGGCCGGCCGCGCGCCGCGTTGGTTCGTCCAGCTCGGCGAGGGCGCTACGGAAGCTGTGGGTGGGGTGGTCGGCCTGCGTGGTGCCGGTGTGGTGCTCGGACCGTGGCGCCTGACCTGCTCCGACGTTGCTGAACAGCTCGTCGATCGAGAGGTCGAGCGCGCTGCAGATCGCGTACAGCGTGTCGACCGACGGACGGGACTTTCCGTTCTCGATCTGCGAGACGAGCGAGGCCGACACCCCGAGATCCCGTGCGAACCGGCGCAGGGTCAGCCCGGCGGCCAGCCGTCGTGCGCGCAGCCGCTCGCCCACGCCGGTGATGTCGCGGCGCCCGGTGGGTGTGCCCGCATTCGAAGTTCGCTGTGCGCCGGTCGACCGTCGCCTGCGCGGTGCGCCCGAGCCTGCCGGGGAGCCGCTCGTCGCTGTCACGGATGCACCTCTGCTCGCTTTTCGGGGCATTTCGGGGCGGCGTAGATCCTGCGTTCAGCATATGTGAACAGTGACGTGCGTGACAGTGACCTGCATGAAAAACCTCACTCGGCGGCGGAATGCCGAATCTGTTCAGTAATGCTTGACGCTGTGCTGCGGGCGACGCGGATCAACGTACTGGAAGGTGGAGACGCAACGTGATGGACGACAAACGTGCGCTCGTGGTCGGAGTCACGGGGATCTCGGGCAACAACACCGCCCGGCAGTTGCTCGCCGAGGGATGGGAGGTGCACGGGCTTTCCCGCAGCGGAACCGTTCCGGAATCGGCGATTCACCCGGTGGCCGCGGACCTGCTGGACGCCGCCGCGACGCAGCGGGCGATGGCCGAGGTGCGACCTACTCACGTCTTCTACTGCACATGGCAGCGGCGGCCGACCGAAGCGGAGAACTGCGAGGTGAACGCCGCCATGATGACCAACCTGCTCGACCCGCTCATCCCGACGGGCGATCTGGCGCACGTCGCACTGGTCACCGGCCTCAAGCACTACCTCGGCCCGTTCGAGGCGTACGCGCAGACGCCGATGGAGACCCCGTTCCGCGAGGAACTGCCGCGGCTGCCCAACCAGAACTTCTACTACGCCCAGGAGGACGTCCTGTTCGACGCCGCCGAACGCGGCGGCTTCACCTGGTCCGTGCACCGGCCCCACACGCTGATCGGCTGGGCGTTGGGCAACGCGATGAACATGGGCGTGACCCTGGCCGTCTACGGGGCCTTGAGCCGGGAGACCGGCGAGCCCTTCGTCTTCCCCGGCTCGCCGGAGCAGTTCAACGGGGTCACCGACGTGACCGACGCCCGGCTGCTGGCCAAGCAGCTGGTGTGGGCCGCGAGCACACCCGAGGCCTGGAACCAGGCGTTCAACACCGTGAACGGTGACGTGTTCCGGTGGCGGCAGCTGTGGCCGGTGGTGGCCGAGGGCCTGGGCGTGCCGGCGGCGCCGTACCCGGGGCACGCCCAGCCGCTGGCCGAGCGGCTCGCCGACGCGGCCCCCGTGTGGGACCGCATCGTCGCGAAGCATGGTCTGGCGGCCACCAAGCTGGAGGAACTCGCATCCTGGTGGCACACCGACGGCGACCTGGGCCGCCCGACCGAGACCTTCGCGGACATGAGCAAGAGCCGGGCGTTCGGCTTCACCATCGCCCAGGACACCCGCCGGTCCTTCCTCGACCTGTTCGAGCGGCTGCGCGCGAACCGGATCATCCCTCCGCTGGGCTGAGCCGCATGCGGCGGTCAGAGGGTCACGGAAGCGCCCGGCCGCAGATCATGTAGCACCTCGGCCGAACCCGCTTCCGCGAATGCTCGTACGACGTCCTCTGCCCCTTGGGTGAAGTGCCCCCAGCCGTCCTGATGAACCGGGACGACCGCGCGGACACCGAGCAGGGCAGCTGCCCGAGCCGCCAGGTCGGCGGTCAAGGTGAGGAACACGTCGCCCCGCGCCGCCAGTTTGGCCGCACCGACGTTCAGGATCGCGATCTCGATATCGGGGAACCGCTCGGCGACGATCGCCACGACGTCCAGCGACGCGTTGTCGCCGCTGACATAGACCGTCGGCTGGTCGTCGCTCTCGAGCACGAAGCCGACCACCGGTCCGTTGCGCAGGCCCACCTCCGGCGAGCCGTGCAGCGCCGGCACCGCGGTGACACGCACCGCGCCCACGTCGGAGTGCTCGAACGGTCGCAGCCCTGTCGCCGCCGCCCCGAGGCGGTCCGCTCCCGCCGTCGTTGTGAACACGCGCGGTGCGCCGAGAACGTAATCGCGGCCTGCGACGTCGAGATTGTCGATGTGGTGGTCGTGTGACAGCAGGACGGCGTCGACCTGGCCGATCTCTCGCGGACCGGCTGCCGGACCGGCCAATTTGATCGACGTGACCGGGCCGTTCCGGTATTCGCCCGGCCCATCGAAGGTGGGGTCGAGCATCAATCGCGAGCCTGCATAGGTGAGTACCGCCGTCGGGCCGCCAATGGTGTGCACTGTCAGTTCGTCCACGTCATCCTCCGGACTCGTTGCCGATCCACCCGAACTACCAGCGGTCCCAATGACTGAACGCCCCGTGATCCGCGCGTGGGCCGGGCCGGAAGTCGGTGCCGAGCGTGTAGGCCACCGGCGTGAGCGCGGCCTGCACCACCGTGTCGAAGGGGATGCCGAGCAGTTCCGCCATCTCGCGCTCGTAGGACAGATGCGCGGTCGTCCACGCCGTGCCGAGCCCCCGTTCGCGCGCGGCGAGCATGAAGCTCCAGAACGCCGGCATGACCGAACCCCAGCCGCCGGCCTGGCCGCGGATCGTCTGCAGCTCCGCGCGGTCGCTCACGCGGAGGCAGGGGATGAGGAGTACCGGCACCTCGTGCAGGTGCCGGGTGAGCGTGTCGAGGCTGCTCGCGATGCGGTTCCACTCGGCCGAGTCGAAGCTCATCCGGGTCGGTTCGGGACCGGTCGCGCCTGAACCGACGGGGCCGAACAGCCCGCGGCGCCACAGCTGTGCCACGGCGGCGCGGGTGTCCGGGTCCTCGACGAAGACGAAGTCGAAGGCTTGCCGGTTGCGGCCACTGGGGGCTTGGACGGCGACCCGGACGCAGTCCTCGATCACCTCCCGGGGCACGGGGCGTTGCAGATCCAGGCGCTTGCGCACTGCGCGGGTGGTGGTCAGTACCTCGTCGGCGGACAGGCCGAGGCCGTACCGCTGCTGCTCGTCGTGCTGGTCGGAGTTCGTCATCGCCGATGTTGTTACCCGCGGGGACCGGGTGACGGGGCGACGTCCGGACGTCACCCGGGAGCCGGACATCGGTCGTAGAACGGGCGCCCCGGCTGCGATTCGGGCAGGTGGGCCGCCCATTGCGTGCCGTCGACGTGGGGGCGAGCCTGTCCGATCCGAGATGCGGGTCACACGGTGCGCGGTGGGGCAGCCGTAGTGCCAGTGAAGCCGCCAGGGTGGCGTACCGGTACGAGCTCCGCCCTCGCAGCGGGACCGTGTGTCGCAGGGCCGCGGTGGACGCGGAGATCACACCCCTCGACGAGGCTCCCCGGCGCCGAGTGGTGATGATCAGCGGGCCGCTTGAACGAAATGCGGCGGCCTCAACGGAGGAGTTGCTTGCGGGAAGTGATCTGAAGCTTGCTGAAGATCCTTCTCAAGTGCCACTCGACGGTGCGAGGGCTGAGGAACAGCCGGGCTCCCACCTCCGAGTTCGACAGTCCCTCCCGGACGAGCCGTACGATCTGCGCCTCCTGCGCGGTCATCTCGCCGCTGGTCTCGGCGGTGCGGCTGCTGAGGCGCTGACCGGTGGCCTGCAACTCGCGGGCGGCCCGCTCCGCGAACGCCTCCATACCCATCGTCGTGAACATCTCGTGCGCGGTGCGCAGTTGCTCGCGCGCGTCCCGGCGGCGACGCTCACGGCGCAGCCACTCGCCGTAGAGGAGGTGGGTGCGGGCGAGCTCACCCCGAACGCGGGTGCGCCCGAGCCGGTCGATCGCCTCACCGTAAAGCCGCTCGGCTGTCTCGTCCTCGCTCATCAGCGCTCGCGAGCGGGCCTCGACCCCCAGCGCCCACTCGGTGCCGCTGGCGCGGGTCGCCTCCGAGAGCTGCCCGAGCGCCGCGGTGGCGCGCTCGACCATTCCCCTGCGGGCAGCCGCTTCGATGAGCTCGACCAGTACCCCCCACGGTGCCAGGCCCACCCCCGCGGGGCGGTCGCCGGCCTGCTCGGCCGCGGCCAGCGCGTCCTGCGACCGCCCGAGGCTGTTTGCGAGCAGCGCCCTCGCCCACCCGGCGATGCTCAGCCCGACTCCCTCGCCTCGCTGCACCAACTGCCTCGTCGCGGCGCTCATCACCTCGTCGGCCTCGGCCTCCCGGCCCTGCCAGGCGGCGAGCAGCACGGCTCCGTAGGGCACGACGGGGTTTCCGGTCGCTTCGCTGATCGTCTCCACCTCATGGGTCAGCGATGCGGCCGCGCTCAGCTCGCCGAGGAAGGAGTGCACGACGATCCGCAGGCTCAGGGCGAGGGGGAGCACGGTGAGCGCGCCGGCATCGCGGGCCAGCTCGACGTAACGGGTGGCGAGGACCTCCCAGCCCTCGTCGTCCCACAGGTCCCGGGCGGTGATGCAGGCGAGCCACCCCCAGCGCAGCCCCACCGCCCCTGGGAGGTCCGGGCTGCGAAAGGCGAGTAGCGCCTGCTTCAACCTGGGCGCGCCCGCGGCGTATCCGTCGGTGAACCGCGTCGCGAACCCCTCGAGGAGAAGATCCGCCGCATCCGGCGGTCCGGGCGCAGGGGGAGCGGCGCGTGCCGCCTCCGCAGCCTCCCTGACACACGTGCCGGCGAACCACGCCGCGGACAACGCGTCCAGATGGGTCTCGCGTGCCAGCCTCGCGTCGAGTGGCTCGAGTTGCTTCGCCGCGTTCAGCAGCAGCGGGGGAGCGTCGCCGCCGCGTCGCACGGCGAACGCGATCTGGGCACGCAGCAGATCCGCGAGGGCACGCTGCAGTGTGTCAAGCGGGCCCGCCATCGCCAGTGACAGCAGGCACCTCGCCGCGTCGGGGGCGCCCGCCTGGTGCTTGGCCTGCGCAGCGGCCAGCGCGCGTTCGGCGCGGCGCGCCGGGTCCTGCGTCAGCTCGGCCGACCGCTCCAGGAAGGCGGCCGCCGCGGCCGGTCCCCCGCGGGCGCGCGCCCGGACGGCCGAGCGCTCGAGCTCCGTCGCGACGTCCTCGTCGGGTCCGGTCGTCGCCTGTGCGGCGTGCCACGCTCGGCGGTCGGGGTCCACGTCGGGGTCGGTGACCGCCGCCAGCACGCGGTGCGCACCCCGGCGCTCCTTCGGCGAGGCGGCACGGTAGACCGCGGAGCGGACCAGCGGATGCCGGAACCGCACTTGTGCAGCGATCTGCAGCAGCCCGGCCGCAGTGGCAGGCGTCATCGCCTCGACCCCGATCCCGAGCCGTTCGGCCGCCCGCCAGACCAGCATCGGCTCGCCCAGGGGCTCTGCCGCCGCAACCAGCAACAGCCTTCGCGTCTCGGTCGGGAGCGTCGACAGCCGCTGCCGGTAGCTCTCCTCGATCCGACTCGTGAGGCCCTTCGCGTCCGGCAACCCGAACCCACCAGCCAGTTCCGCCGCCGTCAGCCCTCGGGGCAGCTCCAACAGCGCCAGTGGGTTGCCCTGGGTCTCTGCGACGATCCGGTCGAGGACCTCCTCGTCCACCCGCCCGGGTAGCGCCGCGCTCAGCAGCGCTCGCGCCTCGTCATGGGGCAGACCCGCGACCGCCAGCTCCGGCAGGCCCGTCAGCTCGGGTGTCCCGTCGGGCTCGCGGACGCCGAAGACGATCGCCACCGACTCCGAACCCAGCCGGCGTGCGGCGAAACCCAGTGCCAGCGCTGACGCGCGATCGAGCCACTGCGCGTCATCCACCACGCAGACCAGCGGTCGCTCGCGCGCGGCCTCGGCGAACAGGCCCAGCGCCGCGAGTCCGACGAGAAATCGATTCGGTGCTTCTCCGCCACTCAGCCCGAGTGCCGTGCGCAGCGCATCGCGCTGATGACCGGGCAACCTGTCTGCCGACTCCAGAATCGGTGCGCACAACTGGTGCAAGCCGGCGAACGCCAGCTCCATCTCCGACTGGACACCGGCTGCGCGCAGCACCCGCATGCCCGACGCCCGCACGACCATGTGGTCCAGCAACGCCGTCTTGCCCACGCCCGGCTCACCGCGCACCACCAGCGCGCCGCTGCCGCCCCACCGGACAGCGTCGAGCAGCCGATCGAGCACCTCACTCTCACTGCAGCGGTCGCGTAACACCAGGCCACACCACCACCGGCGTCGAGAATCGTCGAGCCCTGCAGGGCAAATGTGGGACTTGTCTACCGTGGGTGGGTCGCGTCCCGTCGAGTGGTGTAGCTCGGTCCGGGTGAGGCTCTGCGGTTCAGATCATGC